>JBGCGG010000137.1:0-23578 GCA_045110585.1 Phormidesmis sp.
GATAAAAATCTAAACCCAGTTCCCTTGAACACTCTGTCATGGCACAATGAATGCAATAAATTTTGTCAGAGCCTGATTCTAAAGCGTTTCAGGCTCTTTTTCTTTTGTACTGCAACTGGTCGTGAATAATCCAGGTTAGGCGGCGCATCTTCTGGCCTACCATGACAGGTCAAACAGCTCGCCGTTACAATTGTTGGCTTAGCAATATAAAATTTCTCATTTTCCGTGCCTTCATCGCGATAGCCCGATAGTTCTGATAGTGTTTTATCCAGCTTCAATCGCCGAATAATATCCGTCTCAAATTCATCCGCCAAATCAACTGGATTCAAGGGATTGAGCGTAGGCTCTTTGTAAATGTATTCAGGTAGTACCTTATTGAACTGATCAAATACACGGCGCGTAGCATAAAAAGATGACATCGCTTCCAGCACCAGTTCATCGGTTTTTGCTGCCGTTGCAGGTTTTAGCTACTCCGCCACATATGCCTGAGTCGCTTTGCCAAATTCAGTGACAAGGGTAGTCCGGTTATGAACCTCCTGCTCAAAATATTCGGCTTTTACTTGGTTCAAGCGATGCCTTGCAATCAACATAGTGCTTGCAAGGCATAGCAAAATTGCCAGCACAAACTTAAGCCGCAGAGAAAATCGCAGAGAAAACCGCATCTCACTATCCAGGAGTCATAGTCAGACTCAGATTACCCAAGCATTTTAAGAACACCGTAAAAGTGAAAACCACCGTAAAAGCTTCCCTGTCTTAAGTTTGAGCCTGATATCGCTCCACCATTCAGGAAATTCTCAGGCACAATCGCCATAATAAGCCCATCATCTGCAGGTGCTCTGAGCAGCCCTTTCACTATGTCAAAATTTCTCTCCTCTCGCCGCAAGCTGCTGAAGCGATTAGGCTTGCTCAGTGGCGCGGCCTTCCTCCCTGCCGCCTTTCGTGCGTTAGTGTCATCCCCCATGTCCAGCGAGGTCATTTCACTCGCAGCATTGGCCCAGCCTGCACCACTCACTGCACAGGGACTGAATCCTCACAGAGTTGTTTTGGTTAGCACAACAGATCGTGCATCAGGCGTACGCCGTGCGCTGGAGCTATTACAGCCGCCCAGCTTTCAAAACAAGCGCGTTTTCATCAAACCCAACTACAACACAGGTGACCCGGCCCCAGCAGCTACCGACCCCGCCGTACTTGAAGCTTTAGTGCAAGAGATTCAAGCAGACGGTGCCAGCCAAATTACGGTAGGCGATCGCTCTGGCATGGCCGAAACCCGCCGCGCCATGCAGCAAATGCAGGTCTTTTCTCTCGCTGAGCGCTATGGTTTCACGCCCATGGTCTTCGATGAGCTAGGCAGAGAAGACTGGCAATATTTTGATGCGGCAGGCACCCACTGGTCGAGAGGATTCGCTATAGCCAAACCCGTTCTCAATGCCGATGCCATCATCAACGCCTGCTGCCTCAAAACCCATCGCTTTGGCGGACACTTCACCCTCTCTCTCAAAAACACCATTGGCATGGTGGCCCGCTACGTCCCTGGAGACAATCACGACTACATGCGTGAACTGCACCGCTCAAACAATCAGCGACTGATGATTGCCGAAGTAAACCGGGCGTACCGGCCCACACTGAATCTGATAGACGGCGTAGACGCCTTTATTAACGGCGGGCCGGAACAAGGCGAACGGGTACGGGCTGGGGTAATGCTGGCCAGTAGCGATCGCATTGCCATCGATGCGGTTGGCATCGCCATCCTCCGCATGCTCGGCACCACCCGAGAAGTCTCCACAGGCTCTATTTGGAGCCAAACGCAAATTCGCCGCGCCGCCGACCTGGGCCTCGGGGCCATCAGCGCCAACCAGATAGAGATTGTTACCGCCGATGCCCAGAGCACACAGATGGCGGATAACCTGCGGCCATTTTTGAGCTAGTAGGAGTTTAACTAGCAGGAACGGCTACCTCAGATATCAAAGCCTTCTGTCAGGGCTAAGCGCGATCGCCAAAACATTACCCGAGGATACTCTGGCGCTTGCTGCTCCCACAGATTCAGCCACGTATTAGCCGCGCCATAGCTGTGTTGGGCCATCGCCAACATCACCCGCACGTCCATGAGCGTGTCAAATTCAGAAACATGGAAACGTGTTTGTTCTTGCAAGGGCTCTAGCAAATCTCTCGCAGCGTTGTAGTTGTTGTTATCGATATGGAACTTAGCCAGCGCTGTACGGGCAAAGCCAAATCGTAAGTTATGAACCGCATAGCCGTTCAACCGTCACTGAAAACCGCCGCCTTGTTCCATTAGCCTCAGAGTTTCATTGGGCTATATTCATTCGGCTATATTCATTCGGCTATATTCATTCGGCTATATTCGTTAGGCTATAAAGCAACGCCCATCTCTTGCCTATTCTCACCTGTGGCCAAACCTTCTACAACCACTCTGCTTGCCCCGATTATCCATTGGTTTTCCCAACAAGAATGGCAGCCCATTGCCTTCCAAAAAAAGACTTGGAAAGCCTATCTCACAGGCAAAAGCGGTATCATTCAAGTGCCTACTGGCTCGGGGAAAACCTATGGCGCAGTCATGGGGCCAATTGCACAAATGCTGGCCGAGCGTGACAAAACAGGCAAGCCACTAAGCGGGCTACAGTTGCTATACATCACACCGCTGCGGGCGCTATCGCGTGACATTGAGGCCTCCATTAAGCGGCCCATTGAAGAAATGAACTGGCCGATTACGGTGGAGTCTCGAACAGGAGATACCAAATCTTCGGTAAAGACTCGGCAAACGAAAAAGATGCCGAACATCTTGATTACAACGCCCGAGTCGCTGTCGGTGCTGCTCTCTTACAAAAATTCTGCCAAGCGATTTGGCACCTTGCGCTGCGTAATTTTGGATGAGTGGCATGAGCTGATGGCCTCTAAACGGGGCACCCAGACAGAGCTGTGTATGTCTCGTTTGCGAGAGCTAAATCCCACCGTGCAGACGTGGGCAATTTCAGCGACGCTGGGGAACTTGCAAGAGGCGGCTGAAGCGGCAACGGGGCTAAGCAGTGAGCCTGTAGTGGTGCAGTCCAAAATAAAGCGAAAGACAGTCATTAAAAGTGTGCTGCCCGCGTCCGTAGATAGCTTTCCTTGGGCAGGGCATTTGGGGTTGCGGATGTTTGAGGAACTGGTGGCGGCACTAGATATTGAGCGCTCTACGCTGATTTTTACCAATACGCGATCGCAAGCCGAAAAGTGGTTTCAGGCCCTCACTTTTTCCATGCCTGACCACGAGCACGCGATCGCACTACACCACGGCTCCATCGACTTTAAAACACGCCTCACCATTGAAGCAGGGCTTAAAGCAGGTGAAATTAAGTGGGTGGTGTGCACCTCATCATTAGACTTAGGCGTGGACTTTCAGCCAGTGGAACGAGTGGTGCAAATTGGCAGCGCCAAAAACTTAGCGCGACTGCTGCAACGGGCAGGCCGCTCAGCGCATTTGCCAGGAGGCACCTCAGAAGTGTTCTTTTTACCGACGAATGCCCTAGAGCTGCTAGAAATTTCTGCCTTTCGGCGTGGCTTAGAAAAAGGAGATATTGAATCTCGACATACGCTGAATAAACCCTACGATGTGTTGCTTCAGCATTTGGTAACCTTAGCCTGTGGCGATGGCTTTGCCCCCGAGGAGACTTTTGCAGCGATACAAAAAACATTCTCTTATCAAACGCTAACTAAAGAAGCATTTGACTGGATGTTGAACTTTTTAGAAAAAGGCGGAAAGTGCCTTAAAGCATATCCGCGCTATCAAAAAATTGTGCTGGGAGAAGATGGCACGTACCGTGTAGAAGACGGCAAAATTTTGCGAATGCACAAAATGAGCATTGGCACGATTACAGGCAATCAGCAGGTAAAAATTGCCTATGCGAAAGGGAAAAGCATCGGCACCGTAGAAGAGAATTTTGTGTCTCGGTTAAAAAAAGGAGATGTGTTCTTTTTTGCGGGCAGGCAGCTGGAGTATTTTCAGCTTAAAGACATGACGCTGTATGTCAAAAATGCCAGGAAAAAATCTAGCGTGATTCCAGCATGGAGCGGCAGTTATTTGGCCATTTCAGATCAGCTCAGCAAGTACATTCGAGCAGAGATTACCCAAGCAAAAGCAGGCAACGTAAGCGAGGAGGTAGCCTGCATTATGCCTATTTTAGCAACCCAGGATCGGCTCTCTCATTTGCCAGAAGCGGAGCAGTTTTTGATGGAATGCTGCCGCACAAGGGAAGGGCAACATCTATATGTGTATCCGTTTGAAGGGCGCAATGTGCATGAGGGGCTGGGCTTTCTGTGGGCATATCGATTTTCGCAGTTGCAGAAGGCAACCTTTACGGTGTCGGTAAATGATTACGGGTTTGAGATTCTAGCCGCGAAGGATTATCCCTTTCAAGATTTGTTTGATGAAGGCTTTTTCTCCACACGGAACCTGTACGCGGAAATTCGAGAAAGTTTGAATATTTCTGAACTAACCCAGCGACGATTTAGAGGCATCTCGCAGGTTTCGGGGCTAGTGTTTAAGGGTTATCCCAGGTCTAAAAAGACGGCCAATCAGGTGCAGATTAGTTCTTCTTTAATTTATGATGTGTTCAATAAATACGAGCCAGATAACCTGTTGCTTGAGCAGGCAGAAAGAGAAGTCATTGAAACGCAGCTAGAGGAGCCAAGGCTGACAGCAGCGCTGAAGCGAATGAAAGCGCTGGAGCTGGTGTGGATGGATGTGAAAAGGCCGTCGCCGTTTGGATTTCCGCTGTTGGTGGAGCGGTTGAGTTCTCGGCTGACGAATGAGAGTTTGCGCGATCGCATCGAACGGATGAAAAAACAGTGGGATAAATAGCGAACGCGACGGCTGACTGGCGCACCTCTATACTTTTCCAAACGCTTCACAAAAAGGTGAAGACTACCCTAGCAGGGCTAGCAGCCAAGCAGCCAGGACAGCTATAGTGAAAGCGGCTGACGTCAGTGACTGACAACCCCAACCCACCCCCATTTTTTGTGACAAATTCTCCCTTCCACGATCCTCAGCAAAATCCTTTACCCGATGCAAACGATATCGAGAAAGAAGCCAGCATAGAGCTGTATTCACTTCACAAGGCAGATAATCCCCCTGGCCCTTCGCCTCATATCAAAAAAGACATACAGCGATTACGAAACGCCCTCATAGGGCTATTGGCGATAGGTGCCACACTCGGACTTGTGATGGGCATATTTGCAGCGATTATCTTAAAGCGAACCGGACTATTAGATCCGCCCCCACCCATTCAGCGCAATATGCATGAGCAATCTATTAGCATCCGTTAAAGCTGCCCTCACGCACAATTGATGTGCGGTTACTCACAGCGTAAAAGATTTTGAAATATCTGCCGTGTCTTTTATATTCAAGCCATTGGGTAAAACTGTGTCGGTAGCACGCAGATGCTTATGAAACGATGGAAGCCGTTTATTCTACGCTTTGCGATTGGATATTGCTCAGTTTGCGCTGCACTCTATTTTCAGCAACAAAGGCTGATGTTTTTTCCTTTCCGCCAGCTTGAAAACACACCATCTTTGTATGATTTGCCGTATCAAGACGTTTGGATTCCAGTTTCAACGCCAACAGGAATAGAACAAATGCATGGCTGGTGGATTCCTTCTGACGAGGCCGATGCGCCTGTCATGCTGTATTTCCATCATAATATTGCCCATAGAGCTATTACTAACGCAGCGGTTTGACTCTATAGACAAAATAGCCGCCGTTGAGCAACCTGTTCTTGTACTGACAGGAACAAGAGATGTTCAGATTTCAGTCAATATGGGAGAGCGGCTATGTGCAGCAGCGCCCAACTGCATAGAACTGGTGATTATTGAAGGCGGCGGCCATGACAATCATTTGTCTAAACCTCACCTACAAATTATCAAGCAGTTTGCCAACGAGCTAAACCCAGTCCTTTAGGTTGCATCGTCTATAATTCAATCAATACTTCTGCTAAGCCGCTTTCTTTTGGACAGTGCGCTCCCAAAAAAATCCTGTTGTTGTTGCCACTTGCGAAAGAAAGAACAGAATGGAGACAAACCAGGGAGACTTTACGTCTTTGCGGCTGAGCGGATACGTGAGCAGGTCTGTGTAAAACTTGACGGGTTCTACTTTAATGGGATCGCTGTTGCGTTCGGCCCGGAGCTGATGGAAGCAGAATGCGCCGCGTCCGTAGCCAAAGTGCTGACGCCAAAAGGATTTTAGTGAAAGGTGGTGGGCATGGCGAATGGTGACGTTGGCGGCGTAGCGCATAGGGAGGTTGTATTGATGCCAGCGATCGCATAGTTCTCTATCTTCAGCAGCGGCCAGCGGGAAAGAGACATCAAAGCCACCCACTTGCAGATAGTTCTCGCGTGACATAGCAATGTTGTTGCTCGCAAAAAACATCTCCTTACGCGGATCGCTGTAGTAAGTGTAGAGATAATCAATTAGCGCTTGTGACGCAGTGGAGTAGAGATTGTTGGGTAAGGCATTGAGGCTGCGCCCACCAACCATTGCATTGGGCACTTGCGATAGCTCAGCCGCAAATCCGCTAAGCCAGTCGGGGCTGGGCATACAGTCGTCATCGGTAAAGGCCAAAAACTCACCTTTGGCCGCCTGCGCGCCTGCGTTGCGAGCAGCAGCGGGGCCTGCATTGTCTTGTCGGGATAGGGTGAGCGCCAGGGAACTGCGGAAAGGAGCAACAACGGCATCCATGGGGGTGGGGCTACCGTCATCGACGATCACCACTTCAAAGCGACTAGGATCATAGTCTAAATTACACAGAGACTGTAGGCAGGCGGCTAACCGCTCGGGTCGATTATAAGTGGGGATGACAATTGAGAAAAAAGGAACAGACACCACGGCAAACCTCCGACGCCAGACACCGTAATTGTACCGTGGTTATTTGCTTCCTCCGGAGAAATAGCCGATCCAGACTTACGCGAACGTAGAGACCAAACTCTCGGCGGTATAAAGCACACCGTTCACCTGGTAGTTTTCAGTACTCACAATGTCTTGGCTCCACGTCCCCTCCGTTCCATTTCTGGTTTGGCTACCGGTAATTCTCACACCGCCAGCAATGGCCGTTACATCCATCGTGTCATTGTTGAAGTAGTCCAAAATGGCGGTGTCGGTACCCGAGTTGCCTTGTAGAGTGCCATTGCCAATCCCCACATCAAAGGTATCGTCGCCGCTGCCGCCAAATACCAACGCATCCACAATGTCGTAATCGGCAAAAGAACTACTACCTGAACTGCCAGCCTCAACCGTTGCAGTAATGGTATCGTTACCGCCGTTACCGTACACTTCAGAACTGATGATGGCGGCACTTTCTCGACCATTTAGGGCATTGCCGCTAATGCGGAAAGAAATCGTGTCGTTGCCGTTGCCGCCTTTGATGGTAGAGCCTTGGGCACCCGCTGCCGTCACGGTCTGTGAGCTGCCGGAAGCAATCAGTTCAATGCGGTCATCGTCGTTACCAGCATTGATATCTGCATTAAAGGCAGCGATCGCAGTAACTCGGCCAAACCCACCGCCTGAAGCGTTGAGTGTAATTTCATCAGTGCCGCTGCCGCCTTTTACCGTACCGCCACTGACTGCGTAGCTGGTAAAGCTAGCCGCAGATCCTTGAGCAGTAATGGCAATCACAAATGGCAATCACATCGTTGCCGCTGCCGCCATGAACCGTAGAGTCTTGAGCGACGCCAACGCCGCTACCGGTGCTGTTCAACGATCCGCGAGGGCCAACCGAAATACTGTCGCTAAGGATGGTGAGCGAGTCGTTGCCACTGCCGCCTCGCACCTGCGACTGAGCCACCGCAGCCACTGTAGTGCCAGAGCCTCTGCCCGCAGCCGAAATCGAAATGCTGTCGTCGTCGCCATCGCCGCGCACCGTGCTCTGGGCCACACCTTGCACCGTTGAAATAAAGGGGCCAGAAAAACCGCCCACATTGGCCGTCGCCCGGATGCTAATCGTATCTTGCTGCGAGCCGCCGCTGACGGTAGCACTCAAACTGCCAATGGCGGTGCCAGAGACCCCATTGACGTTATTCCCGGAGGCGGTGCCCGTAATCGATATTTGATCAGCGCCTGTGTTGCCTTCCACAGTGGTATTAGAAACGCCCGTCCCTTCAAGGGTGCGGCCTTCTTTGCCCACCCCGGAAAAAGTCATGACATCATTGCCGCTGCGCCCCCGAACAAATCCTTGAAACAGCCCCACGCCAATCCCTGTGCCGCTATATTCAGGGCCGCGCAGACTAAAGCCCTCAAAAAAGCCAGCGCCCGTACCCATGCCAGAGATGGTGTCATTACCACTACCCGCGTCAATAGTAGATTGAGAAATGCCAGTGGCGCTAAGGTTCAGATCGCCCACAACAGGCGCGAAGTTAACGCGCCCTTCAATCGTATCGTCACCGCCTAGCGCGTTCACAGTAGCGCTCAATATGCCGCTGTCGGCAGTATCGGCGGTGAGATCAACAATATCCAACGAACCTACAAACAAGTCGCTTTGGGGAATGCCTGTTTGTGGGCCAGTGAGCTGGGGCATGGGAAATTTCCTTGAGTTGCAGAAAGGTTTTTTGATTAGTACCGGATACGTAAGGTGACCTGAGCGCTGATGGTTTGTTCCCGGCCAACAACAGGCGTAGTCGCAGAGTCGCTAGCAAAAGCAGCACGTTGAACTAAAGGGGCATTTGGGGGCGGGGCACTGACAGAGCCAATGGTGATATTAATGACTTCTTTGAGAGAAAGCCCCAGCGAGGAAAGTACAGTATTAGCCTGCTGTCTGGCATCTTGAGTGGCGGACTCTAGGGCGCGTTGGCGAGCAGCGGCGATCGCATCATCATCGGCAACAAAGCTGACCCCATTTATTTCTGTTGCACCAACGCGCACCGCTTCGTCCATAACACGGCCTGAGGCTTCAGTCGGCACTCTAAAAGTCACTGTGTTTTTAGCCTGGTAGCCAATAATGACGCTGCGGCTACTGCGATTGTCGTATCGAGGAGAAAGAGAGATTCCAGCGGTGGCTAATTTTTCTACATTTTGCGATCGCAGCCAGTCCACAACCGCTGCCGAGCGATCTGCTGCTTCTTGCTGCGCCGCTTCAGCCGTTTTAGCTTCTACCAGTACCCCCAGGCTCACTCGGGTTAAGGTCGTTGGGATAGTTTCCAAACCGCGCCCAGTCACGTTGAGCGTACGCTCTGGTTCAGTTTGAACAATTCGCTGAGCGATCGCAGCTTGAGAGGTTGCCACAATGCCCACCGATGGCAACAGAACTAAAGCAGCTAAAACGAAAGCATATCTTTTCATAGCAAGGATTTTCCCAGTCGATTCAGAAGGACTCCTATAGACTATGCGAGTGATTCACCACAAAGTGAGAAGGTTACCGAAACTGAAACCAAATGCAGGAAGCCAGGCAGTGAAGCCAAAAGTCTTGTAAAAGCTTGAGTTTGTAGGGCCGTTCACTATCGTTGGAGATTAACGTCTTAGAGACTGGTAGGCATTTAGAAACTGGTAGATAAGCACTTAACGATTTAGAAAATGGCGAGTTTTTTTTAAGTCAGCAAATTCAAACCCTTCGGTAAATTTGTTGTAAACAGGATTGAGTAAAGCTTTAGCTTCAGAAACTTTTCCCTGTTCTTTCCATAGTTGGGCAAGGCTTGTGGCTGCTCTCAGCTCGAAGGCCATGGCCTTTTGTCGTTGGGCCATTGTCAGGGATTTTTGTAACAGGGCTTCAGCTTTTTCCAGGCTGCGATGTTTCCCCGGCAATAGAAAATATTCACCCATGAGTCGAGCAGTATCTGCTTCAAAAAGCCGTTCTTTACTTTGTTCTGCAAAGGCTTGTGACTGGGAGAGCATGTCCAAGCTCGTTTCAGCTTGATGAGTGCTGAGATAGCCTGCGGCTAGCTGGTTCAAATAACCAGTTGCATGAAGATCTGCGCCTGCCGCACGTCGTTTGGTTAAATTGTTTTGCATGGCAGCGAGTCTGTGAGACGTTGGCAATGTCAATGCCTTAGAAACGCCATTTAGAGAAACCGTATGCTCAGAAGAACAATCGCTTACGGCGGAGTGTCGCGTGCAGTCTAAAAGAAACTGAGCAATCGTCACAAACTGGATCATTTGCCACGATTGGGCCTGTTTCACAGCTTTTTCTAGCTTTTGTTGGGCAAGGTCATACTCTCGTAGGTAAAGGTAGAGAATGCCCGCATAGGTGAGGCTCGTGACAGAGGTCTGAGGATGCGATCGCACAATCTCTAACTCAAACAGTGCATTCATGCCGCTCACGGCCTGATCCCAATACCCCATAAAAAACAAAATCCAAGCGCGGTAAGCCATCAACGTCGCCCTCGGATCTTGAGAGTGTCGTAAAGCGCCATCGCTACTTTTAGGCAGGTTTTGATAAGCCACTAAACCTGCATCAGCATGGTCAAGGGCCTGGGCAAGCTCACCTCGATACATGAGCGTAGCGGCCAACGCGTAGCGGGCATTACCGTGTAAAAGTGGTCTGTTGGTTTGTTGGGCAATGGCGAAACACTGCTGTGCTAGCGCCAGTGAGCGGTCTAGCTTGCCTGTAATAAAGGTATGACGCCACAGGCCCAACGTAATGCAAAACCGCTCAGGATTGGTCTCAGGGCACAGCGCTCGGGCGCGCGCGTAGGCTTTCCCCACCGCTGGCGCGGCCTGCCCTTCAAAGCCCATCAGAGCGCTACCGAGTAAGGATTGTATACTTAGCTCCAGGGTTTCCCGCTCTGCCACGCAGGGCACCTTAGTCAGCAAAGCTAATCCCTGATGAAAATGGTCAATCGCGGCAGCATGGGCGCTGCGCCTCAGGGCATTTTCGCCCGACTGCTGCCGGTACCCAATTGCTTTGACATAGTCCATACCCTGCTCAAAATGCAGGGCCAACTGAGAGGCAATGTTGTCAGCTTGGTCACCATAAATGGTTTCTAGCCGTGCGCCAATGGATCTGTGTAACCGAACACGGCGATTTTGGGGAATGCGCTGATAAAGCCCTTCCTGATAGAGCGCATGGATAAAGCGATAGCGCGTAGAAAGGCTGCCATCTGGCAATATTTCCACATCGTCAATGGTAACCAAATGATTGAGCTGCACCAGATCATCAATGCATAGCTCCACCTGTTCGCTCTCCATTTTTAAGCTGGCCGCTACGGTCACTGATAAAAACTCAACGCCTTCTACACTGGCAGCTTCCAGAATCTTTTGTTTGTCTTCATCGAGAGCGTTAAATTGAAGATCGATAAGCTGTTTTAAGTTGTCAGGAATAATATTTAATAACAACTTAGGTAGGTTGAGATAGTCTTCATCAGGTTGGTTCCAGCACTTTTCCACCAAGCTATCTATCACATTCACCATAAATAACGGACAACCTTCCGTACGCTGATAAATTTTGGCAGCTACGTCACTCACCCTTTCTTTTGAGTTATCGCTAGGCTGCGAATGGGGGCCATATGAATAGGAATTAGATGAGTGGGAATTAGATGAGTGGAAATTAGATGAGTGGAAATTAGATGAAAACTGTTTAGAAAACCGATTAATCAAATAAGTCTCAACTTCTTGTTGAGTGAGGTAGCCTAAGGCAATTTCTTGACAAAGATTGTGTAGCTGTAGCTCTTGCTTTGTTTGCCTCAATGGGTGGTTGGAGCCATTCACTTCAGAATCTCGGTAGCTCGCAATAATCAATAGCTTAGCGGCCTCTTGCCGCCGAGCTAACATGTCTAAAAGTTCTATGGTTACAGAATCGCTCCAGTGCAAATCTTCGAGTACGAGCACCAGCAGGTGCCTATGGGTGATAACTTCCAGCGCTTCAGCCAGCTCTCTCAGCCATCGTTTTTTGGGCACCGTACTCTGTTGTTGAAGCCTGAGCAGCTGTGCAGAAGAGAGTAAAGATGGCATCTGCACCAGCCAACTGGGTGCATACTGCGCCAAAATGCTAATAAATCTTTCACCTTTTGTCGTCAAGAAGAAGCGGATCAAAGCTTCTAAAACAGGACGATAAGCCTCTCCTGATCCATATTTTTCAATGCACTGACCCAACGTAACAGAGCACTCTTTTCGCGATTCTATGTGCTCCAAAAATGTTTCTAACAGCGTCGTTTTACCAATACCCGCTTCTCCAGTAAGGAAAACAACCTGTCGTTTTCCAGCAGCAGCAAACTGTAGATGATGTTCTAGCGCGGTTAGCTCTTGAGCGCGACCTGTAAAAAACTGAGTCTGCTTTTCCCTAGCCATTGACTCTGGCAAGGAAGACGCTGCACTTGTAGATAAATTCTCAGGCAGCGCGCACGCTTTTAGTGGATTTTTTTTTGCGATAAGTGGCGGTTGGGGCGTGTCTGCGAGTAGAGGCATCGCATCTAACAAATCTGGCGTTGGCAACGTTTCTGCTGACACAGAAACGTTGCCAATCCAACGATAGCCGCGCCGATGAACCGTTTGAATGTAGCGGGGATGTTTGGTGCTGTCTCCTAAGGAGCGTCGCAAATCACGAATAATAGAAGTGAGGGCATACTCACTAACGTTTTCATTAGCCCATACATTCTTCAGCAGGGCTTCTTTAGTCGCAATGGAGCCTGCATGAGCCATCAAATACTCAACGACGGCCATTGCTTTGGGTGTCAAGGAAATAGCTGCTGTGCCCTGCCATAAACAGGCGTTGGCGTGGTCAAGTTTTAAAGGCTCAACCATAAATTCGCCTCGGAATTCTCCGCACTAAGCTTAGTACTAAATGGTGCTTACCACCCTGATCTTGACCCAACGAGAAAGAGCCTAGCACTGCCTAGAAGCTCACAGCACTGTTTAGGAGCTTATGTGGATAAAAATAAAGTTTCCAAAAATGGAACGTTCATCACGTTTGGTTAAGCGGGAAGGGCCTTCAGGTCAATACCTCAGACGCTTTCCACACAAGCACTTTGCTATTTTAAGGCATAGATCTGCCTAATTTCTGTCGCTGCTTTTACCGGTTTCCCAAAACTTTCCCAAAACTTTCCCAAGCTTCAGTCATGTTACCGCCAGTAAGGTGCTGACAGTCACATACCTGGCTTATCTGTAGGTATCCCCTCACACAGAGCGGTTTCTGATAAAGCCCACTTCTCACAAGACGGAAGATAGTTTATCTACCCGAGTAGATAAAACCCAGGTAATGAGTGCTCACGATATGAGTGCTCAAGTTATGAGCTGTATCAGAAACGGATGTTTTGTGCATTTTTTAGGTCGCATTTAAAGAAAGCGATCGCCTACTTTTTTTCATCAAACAGGTGCCTAAAAATCACTCACATTAAGCAACATAATCATGACCACAAACGTTGAGCCTAATGCGTTCAAACATTTTATAAGCACGCTTCCGCAGGAAAAACATCACCTCATCGTGATAGATGCGGAACTCCCACAGCTAAATGAGTTAATGGCTGATGTTACACCCAAGTGCAGTGTATTAGTCATTGAACGACATCAAGATGCGATCGCACTTATCACCCAAATTTTGGCATTGTTTGCCCAAGGCAACATCACAGCAGAATCCCTTATTGTCTTGGCACACAGTAGGCCAAGCAAAATATTAATTGGGAAAGAAGGCATTACATCACAACAGCTCACAGCGAGAGCTAGTGAAGTTACAAGCTGGAACGTTCAAGAAATTCAGCTTTTCAGCTGTCATGCTGTCATGGCAAGTCAAATGATAGAAACCCTGGCAGAACTCAGCGGTGCCACAGTGTTTACCCATGAGCAAACCCTCACAGCACTAGATGACAACTAAACGAGAGGCTGTCGCCCCCATCCATAAAACGACAGCCTCTAAATGGCGCTTCCACACATGACATTCAAAAACATAGCGCTCAACAATGGAGCACTTAAAAGCAATGAAACCTGCCTCAGTTAGCCAGGATGACAATCATCCTATAGCTAACTGAAACAGGCTCAACAAACTGCTTTTATCCTAACAGTTTAATCCTTACGATCTTTAGAGAAAGAAGCAACAACAGGTTTATCTAAAACCCTTACGCCATTTGGCTCTCGTGGATCTATTTGTAAATCAGTAATGTAGTCATCGTGTGGGTGCTTGGTCGGCTCAAAGGGTTTCACTTTGTTGATAACACGGTACGCAAGTTGCTTAGTTGCAGATCCGAAACCGTCTTCTCGCATGGAGCGATTTTTTACACCTAAATTACGCATGATGTAGCGGTTAGCTTGCTGTACCAGAGAGCGGCGACGCTGACCAGGTGCACGGAAGCTAGTGGTTACCGATACATTCATGGTGAGGTTTTCGATACGGTGGGGCGCATTGTGGGGCCAAGAAACCACTTTGCCAGGGGTCAGCAAAAAGTTTTCCGCAGCATCGTCAAACTCAGACTTATACGGTAAAAATTCAGAAATTTCGCCGGTATAAATCTCTTCCAAAAAGTCTTGAGGCACAAAGTTTAGATCCATTGCCGGATACACCCAAAGGCGCTTTTCGCCGCTGATGTGCCACAGCATATTGGGAGATTCATCCATGTGATAGTAAACCTGCGCACCAGGCGAGGAGATCAGCATGGTGGTGTAGCTCGCAATCAAATCACCCAGGTGAGGGCAGCGTTCATCGAGGTGAGCGTACATGCCTTTCACCATTTCAGCAAAAGCTTCGCTGTGCTGCTCTAAACAAATAATGTTGAGCCACAGGCGACCTTTCTCAACCGCATTCCACAAGTCTTCACCTGTGCTGTCAGGATTGATATCTACACTCTTCCACTCGTCGCGCTGGGTTTTATCCGTGCCCATGGTAAAAGCCTGTAGGCAAGAACGAGGATACGTGTCAAGAAGTGCGATCAGGTTATCTTTTTCAAAGAGCGGCAGCTTATTGTACTCGTGGTCAAATAGTTGGGTTTTACGACCGAAGGCAGCATAGTCAGCATCACTCCAATTAATACGCGGGGTGGCATAGTCGAAGCTTGAAACAGAGTTAGTGGAGAGGGATTTTGGCGTGGTAATCATGGGTATCAATGAAACTGGGAACTAATGGAAAGCTTGATTGGATAAACTGGCCGGATAAACTTGTTGAAAAAGCGAATTGAACAAACGAGTTCGGGCTATTCGCTTTCAATAAATGGCTCCAACGCGGCGACGAAAGCAGGCGCATTTGTCGCATTGAGCATGGAGGAGTGCCCGCCTGGCACATTGCGAACTTGGATGGATTGCTGGACATAAGGCCCCCAGCCAAATACATCGTCTTCGTATTCATGGACGTAGGCGGTATCGGCTTTGCTGCCATCGCCTTGGGTGGCACGAATTAACAACACATCGCCAGAGAAGGATTGTTCAGCGGGCTGATAGGTGTGGTAAGCGAACAAAACCAGATCTCTCGCGGAGAGACTGTGTAGCACTTGAGGGATGGGCCATTGATTATCTTGCAGCCACTGGAAGGTGTGGGCTTTGGCGCAGGCACCGAAGCGTTCAGCTCTATCCGTGATTTCGTAGCGCAGCGTGTTGGTGGCTTTGCGCCACAGTTTGCCTGCTATTTCTAGCGGACTCTTTTGCGATGCCCACACATTGCTCAGGTTCTCCATGCGCTGATTGGCCACCAACCCCTCCTTCTGCGCTGCGCCAGGGGCTGGAGCATCCATCAGCGTTAGCTTCACGGTTTCACCCGCTTGCTCTAGCTGGCAGGCCGTTTCATAGGCAATTACGCCGCCCGCACACAGGCCACCGATGAGGTAGGGGCCATGGGGCTGCACGCGACGAATATTCTCGGCGCAGTGCGCGGCCAGTTCGGGGACGCGGGTATGGGCCAGCGGCGCATTTTCGCCTCGAAAGATGCGCAGAGGTTTGATGGCATAGATGGCACGGTCATTTTCTGTGCCACCGCCTTTAACGTCGCCTTCAACGCTGCCTGCCCCGCTTTCAAGCTGTCTTGCAAGGTTCAGATACAGCGTAGTATCGCCTTCCACGTCGTGGACTAAAAACAAAGGCGGCTTCTCATCGGGGCCTTTTGCTGTTCTTAAAGGCACCAGAGCGTCATCTGTGGCGTAAGCCGTGGCACCATTCGCCGTAATTTCGGCCAGGCGTTCGGCCATTTTTTCAATGGTCGGGGCTGCAAAAATCTCAACCAGCGGTAAGCGCTGTTCAAAAGACGCTTCTAGCTCGCTAAACAGGCGCATCACAAGCAGAGAATTGCCGCCTAGCTCGAAGAAATCATCAGTGATACCGACAGGCTCAATGCCGAGTACGGACTGCCAGAGGCTCACTAGCTTTTCTTCGAGGGGGGTTCTGGCTGAAATGAGGGTGCGCTGCGTGTCTGCTTGGGCAGGGGCCGGTAAGGCTTTGCGGTCAATTTTGCCGTTGGCGTTTTTAGGTAGCTCATCCATCACCACAATGGCAGATGGCATCATGAAGGCAGGCAGCTGCGCTTGCATGAAGGCTTTTAAATCAGCGCGATCTAGATCTTCGCCGTCTTTCATCACCACGTAAGCCACCAGCCGCTTATCGCCGGGGGTATCTTCGCGGGCAATTACAATCCGATATTCTATTTTCTCGTATTGATCTAGGCAGCTCTCAATCTCTCCCAGCTCAATCCGAAAGCCCCGAATTTTAACCTGAAAATCAACCCGCCCCACAAACTCAATCAGACCACTTTCGTCCATCTTCACCAAGTCGCCCGTTTTGTAGAGCTTTTCACCTTTCTCAAACGGGCTATCGATAAAGACTTTGGCTGTCTTCTCGGGCAGGTTCATGTAGCCGAGCGTCACGCCCGGCCCACCGATGTGCAGTTCTCCAGCATCGCCGGGTTCCACAGGCTGCAAATTTTCATCCAGGACATAGGTTTGGGCGTTGCGCACGGCGCGGCCAATGGGCAAATCAAACGAGCCGTCGTAGTTCTCTGCGTTGGCATCGTAGAGCGTGGTGATAACGGTGGCTTCAGTAGGGCCGTAAGCGTTAAAGAGGCGCGGAGACGGGCCAACTTTTTCTACCCATTGCTTGCATAGGGCCAGGGAGGCTTTTTCGCCACCAAAGAGAACAAGACGCAAGGTGGAAGGTAGCTTGACGCCGAGGCGATCAATGCCGCTGACGAGTTCGTGCCAGAAGGCGGTGGTGAACTGAATAACGGAGACTTCTGTTTCAGTGATGAAATCCAGGAAGGCTTTAGTGGAGGTGACCATATCATCGGAGCGCAAAACCACTGCGCCACCCACGGCGAGGGTGGGATATACCTCAGAAACGATAAAGTCGAAGCTCATGGTGGAGAACTGAAGCATGCGATCGCCATGCGTTAAGTCGGTGGCTTCAGCCAGAGCAAGGCTGTAGTTTACGAGGCCCAGGTGATGGGCCATGACGCCTTTGGGGTTGCCCGTGGAGCCTGAAGTGTAAATGACGTAGGCGAGCTGTTTGGGGGCGATCGCAATATCCAAATTCTCTGTGGGCTGCGCGGCGAGCGTCTCTGCTGCCGTATCCAAACAAATCATCTGGCCTTTTTCTGACCCTGTCTGCGACCCAGATTCTGGCAGTACAGCTTCCAGCAGTGCGCTTTCAGTCAGGGTAATGTCTACCTTGGCGTCGTCTAAAATGTATTGCCTGCGCGATTCGGGATAGTTCGGATCAATCGGCACATAGGCCGCACCTGCTTTAAGCACGCCCAAAAACGCAACGAGCATATTGGGCGATCGCGTCAAACTCAACCCAATTAACTGCTCAGCCTTTACACCCAGCCCCACCAAATAATGCGCCAACTGATTGGCCCGCTGGTTGAGCGCAGCGTAGGTGAGCGTTTCGCCCGTGTGATGCACAACTGCGATCGCCTCTGGCGTGAGCGCAGCCTGCGCTTCTACTAACTGATGAAGCGCTAAGCCCGCCGTCTCATAACCGATCTGAAAATCGCCGGTCTGGCCTGTTTCACCGGTCTGGTCTGTTTTAAATGTAGAAGCAGCAGCGGTGACATTGGGAGCGGAGGTAGATATCTGCATAGGTCGCATAGCGTCGGCATTGGTGAGTTGGACTGCCGACAAAATTGATTAGTTCCTGACAGGCTTGACGCGCCACAACTTACCAACGCGCCTAAAAACCGCTAAAGCCTCCCTAAACAAGGCCAAAGCCAATGGCTCAGCACAAGGTGGCACAGGCCATTGGCCCCGAAGCCAGCGAAAATCACTATCCTAGAAAGGCTGGTTTCCCGTTCGCACAATTTAATGTGCGCTTAATTTTCACAAGCCCGTTCTTCTGGCTACTTCTCTCTATGCGTCTGCCTTTTCCCGGTCGTCTTAAGCTGAATCGTCCCTTACCTTGGTTAGCACTAGGCACGGTGGGCATTGTTGCAGCCGTTGGTGTGGCCTTTTCCACCAGCCGTCGTGGCCCCAGTTACGACCTAGCAGCGCTCACCGTTCCCGTGGCAGAAGAAGAACTGACGGTAAGAATTACGGCCAGCGGCAACGTAGAACCGATACGCACAGTTAACTTAAGTCCTAAAACGGCTGGCACGTTAGAGCAGCTATTGGTAGAACAGGGAGATCGCGTGGCCGCAGGCCTAGTCATTGGCATTATGGATAGCGACCAGCTTGCCGCACAAATGGCCCAAAACCAAGCCAGCGTGGCTGAAGCCCGCGCCCAGCTCAACGACGCTCTCAATGGCGCATCAGAAACAGACATTGGCCAAGCCGAAGCCGCCCTTTCCATCTCAGAAGCCGCCCTGGCCGATGCCCGTGCCCGCCAAGCCCTCGCTGCCGATGAGCTAGATCGCTCGCAGCAATTGTTTGAGCAAGGGGCGATCGCCCGGAGCGATTTGGATCGCGCCATTAACGACAATCGCAGCGCCACGTCTGGCGTAAATCAGGCCCTAGCCCGCATAGAAGAAGCGGACATGCGCCTACTCGATCAGCAAAATGGTTCTGACGCCGAAGACATTGCCCAGGCTGAGGCTCGTTTGGCCCGTGCCCGCGCTCAAATGCAGGTCATAGAAGTGCAGATGGAAGACACTGCGATTCGAGCGCCGTTTGCAGGGATTGTGACCCAGCGCTTTGCCGAAGAAGGGGCCTTTGTAACGCCGACGGCAACCGCTTCAGATGTCACTTCCGCAACGTCTACAGCAATTGTGGCGATCGCCAGCGGGCTAGAGGTTATTGCCGAAGTTCCCGAAGCCGACATTGGCAAAATTAAGGTGGGCCAACAAACCGAAATTCAGGCGGATTCATTCCCTGATGAAACCTTTGAAGGCGTGGTTAAGCTCATTGCCCCTGAGGCCATTGAACGACAAAATGTGACGGTTTTTCAGGTTCGCATTCGCCTCGTTACGGGCCTCGATACGTTGCGCTCCAACATGAATACCACCGTCGCGTTCTTAGGCGATCAGCTCGATGATGCTCTGGTGGTGCCCACCGTGTCGATTATCACCCAGGCGGGTGAGTCGGGCGTGCTGGTGCCTGCCGAAGATGGAAAGGCAGACTTTAAGCCAGTGGTGTTGGGGTCTCAGGTGGGCGATCGCATCCAAGTACTAGATGGACTAGCAGAAGGCGACCTAGTCTTTATTGACTTACCACCAGGCCAAAGCTTAAACAATTTGACCTTTGGCCGAGGCCGTCAGTAATGACCGCCTACCTCCCCTCAAAACACGCTCTAAACAACCTGCGTCTCGCTCGCGTTTAGCATTTAGCAAATGGTCAGTGAATCGGCTTAGCAAAGATGCTTAATTAGCCGCTTGCTTAGCTAGGTGTTGCAGACTTGCGATCGCAAAAATAAAGTATCGAAAATAGATGTTCTATGATAAGGACATCAGGGCATCTTCTAAATAGGCCACACATAAAGAGAAATAATTCCGTCTCCAGGAAATACTTGCCTGTCAGCGATTAACGCGTTTGGTTGCTTCCGTCTCCGCCATTGCCTCGCAGAGAGTTTCTTACTTTTATTTTTGTGTGTGGCCTCTCGTACTTTTCATTTTTCCATATCACTTCTTCATCTCACAAAGTACGAATGCATCTGCACTTTGCTAGTCACTTTGGTCATTATTTTGCTTTGCTTTCAGCCGACCAAAACCATGCGACCAAAATCATGCGGCCAAAACCATGCGACCAAAGCAACAAAGGCTACAGCACCTCATCGGCTCTTAGCAATTAATGCTGTAGCTGTCACCCTTTCTCAAAAGTGTTAATTCAGAACAGTCATGGTAAAAGAGATCCACACGAAAACAACATCTCAACAGCCCTCACCCTAACGCCCGCGCACTAAAAAAGAAACCGGACTAAAAGAGAAACCAGACTAAAAAACTTCTCTCTTAAATCTATTTAGCAAGATAGGTTCGATTCGTAGCCCACATCTCGAACCCATCTTGCCAAAAAATATGATGGAAGACGCTTTCCCCAAAAGGCTGACGATGGAGGCTTTAAAGGCATGGAAAAACAGATTTTCTAATGCTATTGACAAAGGCAAATCTCTTCTCGGGCGGGTGTAAAGCGTAAAGACGGCAGACTTGTCAGGCGCTGAGAATCCAGGCTATAAGCTGACAAGAATCAGGTTGTTTCTACAGAAAAATAGCGCCTATTTACATTTAGGTGAAAAAAGAGACTACCAACAGCATAAAAAATAAACTTGCTTCAACAAACATCTAAAATACGGTCACGAATATGGCTCAAATAATTGGCAGAGAAGCGCTCTCGGCACCTACCCCAAATCCACTGCCAGCCAACCAAAGTGCATCTTGTCTCTCACCATCCCAGCTTTCATCCTCTCATCTCTCAGCGCTCATCGCAGCGGGTGAATCTGCGACCCGGCTGTTGCTGCGCGTGGCCGTGCAAAAAGAGGGATTCCAGGTCATAGAGGCCCGCAGTGGTCATGAGTGCTTAGCGTGCTTTCAGGAGCATCAGCCAGACATTGTTTTATTAGATGCCGCCATGCCAGCACAAGACGGATTGAGTTGCTGCACGGCATTGAGACGGCTGGCGGGGTGCGATCGCCTCCCTGTACTAATGATCATTAGCATAGATGATGCCTTATCTATCCAGCGAGTGTTTGCAGCCGGTGCCACTGACTATGTGGTAAAGCCTATCCACTGGGTGTTAATTCGGCAGCGGATGCGCAGCCTAAAAGCTGTGATTCAGCAGCAGCGAGCTAAGCGCAAAATGGAAATATCGCAAAAAGAGAAGGAATCACTTCTGCAAGAAATTCACTATCGCATCAGAAACAATCTAAAAACCATGTCGAGCTTGCTCCATTTGCAGGCCAAAGAAATGGATGCGGTGATGTTGTCTTATTGCTTCATTCTTAGTGAGCTAGTGCAGTGGCACTAAGCTAGCGAACCTAAGTTACATGGCCACTAATGAATGATAGGTGCTAAATGCTACCGCTTATCGTTCAATATCAGCAATCCCAAAGCTATACGGTGTAGGTTATCGTTAAATCAAGCACACTTGATTCGTAGGGAGCGCGACTTTGGTTTTAGTGGGGTTATTGGCATTAACCATTGGAGGACTTGCCAGTGACACTGCGCCTGAGGCCCTAGTTGCTGTCGCGGCTCAAGGAATCGTTGGCAACCAGGCAGATGTCCTGGTGACAAAAGGGTGCCAGCAACTCATTGATAGAATAAAAGGCCAAGATGCAACGATTGATAGCGTAGCGCTGAAAAAAGCCTTGTATCAGTCTTATCTTCAGGCGCAGATTGAGATTTGTGTGGAATGCCAAGAGGAGCTTGAGAGCCAATCCTCGCAGCGTTGGAGAGGGCGGCCAGTTTATTCTGAAACTACTCAGTCACATGCCAATTGGTTAAATAGTCAGCTAGCAAACCTTAAAAGCGGACTGAAATTAGCTGAATCCAAAGATTTCGAGTTCCCGCACATATCCGTTAGGGATTTGGACGGGCTGATGATGTCGGAGACGAAAGGCCAGAGTATAACGTTGGCTGCTGCGCAATTAGTCACCGACTCGGCTTCTCCAGGGAATGCAATCCCTCTCTACTTGGAGAAGTTGAATCAGCAAAAAAGCGGATTGCTTGATCGAGCATTCGGTCTATTCATTCGATGTTTGAGCCAAGACTCTGAGCTACGTACTTTTTTTGAAGTGCGACTTCTCTCTCAAATTGACAGAAAAATAGATGATGTAGATGCCAATCTAAAAGAAGTTTCTGAAGGCGTCGAGCGGTTACTATTTCTGGCAGAGCAAAAACAAGAAAATCCAGTTTATGCCATCTCTTCGGCTGCCAATGATCTACTTGAGCCTAATCCTTTTGTTCCAGTAAGCGGACGGATTGATTCACCGGATCAGTTTTTTGGACAAACGGAAACGTTGAAGTGGATTTTTGATACGTTGAATGGTGGAAGTAGCGTTGCTTTGATTGGCGCACGAGAAAGCGGGAAATCTTCTTTGCTCAAGGCAGTTGAAGCATCTGCAGAACAAATGTTGAATACTTCCCGTAAGCCTGTCTATCTTAATTTGGGAAATGTCACCGACGAAGAGGATTTCTACTACGCACTTTGCGATAACGCGGGTATTCCCGTCTGTAAGGGCTATAAACTCAGGCGCGAACTAGAAACAAAACGCCTTCTCTTGATTCTTGATGAAATAGAAAAAATGACTCAGGATGACTTCACGAATCAAATAAAAGGACAACTACGCAGCCTGGCTGAAGGTCAGCATGCTTCCTTAAGATTAGTAATCGCAGCATCTAAACCTTTGGACAGGCTATTTGTAGACAGTAGTCATGAAAACATGACGTCGCCTTTATCCGGCATTTTCCGAGAAAAATCGCTAGCCGTCTGGACTGAAGCCATCATTCGTGAATTCATTGCAGCTCGACTTCAGACAACGTCTATATCTTTTTTAGAAGAAGACACCCTAAAAATCATTCAGGCCAGCCAAGGAAAACCTAAGGAGGTTATGAAGCTGTGCCATGAGCATTACGCTAACGTGCAGAGGCGGCTGTTATGAAGCCACAGACCGTCCCAACGTTAAACCTTGCGCCTAAGCGACGTAACCCGCTTGCGCTTTGGAATCCTCTGGATTACCTTCAGCTTTTATATTGGGTGTTCTTTTTTCCGCAGGCGCTGACATGGTATGTCGAAGTCTTTGCACAAAAGAAAGCGGGGGAAAATAAAGAACTAAGCGACTGTAAGAGCTGGGCAGAGCGGCGGCAGTGGTGGCGAAGCTCTCCCGTACAGCGAAACTTTTGGGTACAGGGTTTAGTAACAACTGTACTGATACCGACTGTTGCTGCTTACGTTCTCAATTTCTTAGGCATTCCGGTAGACATGTTCGGCGTGGCGTTCGGCGTGGCGTTAGGCGTGGCGGGAGGCGTGGCGGGAGGCGTGGCGGAAGGCGTGGCGGGAGGCGTGGCGTTCGGCGTGGCGTTAGGCGTGGCGGGAGGCGTGGCGGTCGGCGTGGCGGAAGGCGTGGCGTTCGGCGTGGCGTTCGGCGTGGCGGAAGGCGTGGCGGGAGGCGTGGCGGGAGGCGTGGCGGTCGGCGTGGCGGGAGGCGTGGCGTTCGGCGGGGCGGGAGGCGTGGCGGTCGGCGTGGCGTTCGGCGTGGCGGGAGGCGTGGCGGTCGGCGTGGCGGGAGGCGGATCGCTACCAAGGCCAGAAGTATGGCTGAGCGCTGCACTAAATAGATGGA
>JBGCGG010000138.1:0-25710 GCA_045110585.1 Phormidesmis sp.
AAGCTAATCTCACTCAAAGCTAGTCATTCTGAAGTCTCTTGAGTTTGCTTTTCACGCTTTGTTTTATAAAACTGAGAAGCCGCAATTCCAAAGCTATAGAGAATGCCTGCGTTGCTGCTGGCACCGACGGCTGCGCCGACAATGGGAATTAGTTCTATGGTGCTTAGACCTGTTTTGACGGCGGTAGACGCCCCTATAGAAAGGGCAAAGACGGTAGAGGCTTCACCTTTTCTCGCTGGACTGTGGGCATCGAAGCCGTAGATAACGGCTATTCGGTAGAGCATTTCAGATTGGAGGGTCGCGATCGCGGCTAAATCTACCGCAAATAAACCGAGGGCTATCGGCGGAATAATGTTGGTTGCAAGTCCAATACCACCTGCTTTTAGGGTGGTTTCTACAATTACACGGTGGGCCAAATCCTCTGCTGATTCATTCGGGTGCTTTGCCTTTAGCTGGTTCACCTCAGTTTCAACCTTTGCCTTATCAACCTTGCCAAGCGCATGGGTTAGCCATGTGAGTCCAGGGAGTTTGGCAATAAAGTCTGTGGCTGGATTTTCAGCAATGGGGTGGAGCGTATTGCCGACGGTCTCTGTGGTTTGCTCAACAACGGTCTGTGTAGACTCAGTTGCCGCTTCGCTGACTTCTTCTGTTGTTTTCCACGCTGATGCAGAGACTTTGTTAAAAATTTGTGTGCCAACGGCTGAGATGAGGCCGCCCAGTTGCTCAGCGGTGTTCATGGCTTCGTTGAACGAATTGTTTAAGCTGGTTTGGGTCTTCTGAGCTGTCATTTCAGCTTGGGTTTTGGCTTGAGTTTTTGTCCAGGCGTCAGGCATGAGAAGTGTTAGGTTTCTATAGCAACAGTATTATGGATGCCATTGCCTTAGGCCATCTGCTGTAGGACAGACTTTTGGGTGAAACATGTAGATAGTGGTAGGAGTAATAAATACGCGGCGTAGGGAATGAAGCCGGGGCCGACGGTGAGAATGGCCGCCGGAATCAAGCAGGCAATATTCCAGGGAATGAGCGGGGCGATAACAACGGCTGTATTTTCTAGGGTGAGCGCTAGCTGTGAATTGGCGGCTCCTGTTTTATAGTGCTTTTGATAGTGCGGAGCCATGATGTTTTGGGTGAGCAGAATGGCAATGGTTTGCGTACAGCCAAACAGATTGGTGAATATGGAGACGAGGGCTGTGGCTTGCTTGAGCTGGCGTTGGGTGCGGATGCGGGTGAGCCAGTTATCCATAAACTTAAGTGTGTTACTGGCTGAAAATATGCCTGCAAAAGCAGTAGAGATACTCACTACAAAAGTGGCTTTTGCCATGGGTAACAGTCCGCCTCCAAGCAGAATAGCTTTTAGTTCGGAGGGGTGATCGAGCTGAAAGCCAGATAGGGAAAATTGAAAAATTTTGAGGAGAGAATAGTTTTGGAGGTGATGGGCGATCGCGATGCTTAGTCCAATACTGACTAACATCGCCAGCTTCACTTCTACCTGTAATATTGCCAAAAGCAATACGATCACAGCAGGTAGCAACACTATGGGTGAGAGATTAAACGCTTCAGGTAGTGCCACTATGATGCTGTTGGAGAGTTGTGCGGTGGGGAACGATCGCGAAAGCGCGGTGTAAAAAATAAAAGAACAGACCAGCGGCCAGAATCCGCTAATAAGCATGTTTCGCAAATTGCGATACAAGTTTGTGTGCGTGACGGTGGCCACTAGGTGCGCACTAGAAGAAAGCGGAGAGCAGCGATCGCCCACAAATGCGCCAGCAATAATTGCGCCAGCCACAGGATTTTCGGGGAGGTTGCTGGCACGGGCCATCACCATTAGGGCAATACCCAACGTACTAACGGTGCCAAACGATGTGCCCATCAGCGTAGATACTAGGCTAGTGAGTACAAAGGCCCAAAGCAAGAAAAAGTGAGGTGAGATAAGACGAGTACCGTAATACACCAATGCAGGTACTGTGCCTGCTGCCATCCACACAGCCGTTAGTATGCCAATCAACAATAAAACATAAATAACAGGCAGTGCTTGGCGCGCTCCAGCATACGCCATCTTGACTAGATGGATGAAGGCAAACCCTCTTTTTTGTAGGACAAACATAAACAGAATGAGTGATAAAAGCAGAGGGTAGGCTGCATAAATACCTTGCAGTGCGCTGATAATTAACAGCACAAAGGAAAGCAGTAAAACCGCTATTAAATCCAGGTTGTTGTGGTTTGGTGTCATGGCTGTTTGATCAAGTGATTGCAAGCGATTAGGAGCGGGTGGAAGCGATCGCAGCCAATTGAGGGGTGTCGCGTTCAATGTATGGCGTTTACTGTAAGACGTTCATTTGAGAACGGCAAAGCATGCCTGCCATGCCAGGTATCGATGGCATCGATGGTAAGCTGTGACCACTATCGGCTCTACTGTAATCAGCAGCCCTATCTTTTCAGTGGTTATGCCAAAAGATACTCATAAGCCTTTAAAAATTTCGCAGCTTACCGCACTGGTGGCGGTTGCAGAAGAAGGTGGCTTTAGTGCGGCGGGCCTGCATTTAGGGGTGGCTCAGTCTACGGTGAGTCATGCGATCGCTACTTTAGAATCAGATTTGGGCGTTGTTTTGCTGTTGCGCAACCGTTCGGGCGCAGTGCTTACCCCCATTGGCAACCAGATTTATCAGCAGGCTCGCAACGTTTTAAATCAGCTAAAAGAGATTCAGCAAACGGCTGCCCAGGCTAAAGACTTTCAGTCTGGAAAGGTAAGGCTGGCTGCGGTGCGTACGGTCGCGACTCATATTTTACCGGGCGTGATCTCTCAGTTTCGCCAGGTTCATCCGCATTTGACGGTGGAAATTGCTGAATATGATCGATATTCGGATGTGGAAAGGGTTTTGCGAGAAGGCGAAGTGGATATTGGCTTTACGCTGCTGCCCGCCCCAGAAGAGTTTCAGTCTTGGGAGCTGTTTCGAGAAGATTTTGTGGCGCTGTTACCGCCCATTGAAACAGACGTCAAAACAGACGTCAAAACAGCAAAAAACAACACTGACTCTGTGACAACAGAACCTTCCACAGAGTCAGGATTAGCGTGGGACGAATTGTTTCAATATCCGCGCATCGCCAACACCCGCTCCGCGCAGCACAATACTTTAGTTCAAGAACATCTCACCCGTTTTGGCCATGTTTTTCCAATAGATTACGAAGTTCGAGAAGATTCTACGCTAATGAGCATGGTGAAAAAAGGCTTAGGGGCGGCGGTGCTGACGCGCTTAGAAGCTGAGCCAGTGCCGCCGGAGGTGCGTCTGTATCCTTTGCCAGAACCCTTGGAACGTGTTGTAGGGGTGGCTATTTTAGAGAAGGCGGTGTTGCCCCGTGCAGTGTTTGTCTTTTTAGATGTGTTGCTATCGTTGCCGGAGCCTTCCATCCCCTGATGGTTGTTCTTTTTATACCGTTGTTCTTTCCATTGTTATCGTAAGAGCGCCTGTTGTAGAGGCTATTTTTCTAGTTTGATTCAGTGTTGTTGAATACTTTTTGGTAAGGTTGAACGCGCTTCTCGTTTTCTTCTAATTGCGCTTCTTTGGCTACTTGAAACGTGGGTTCTGCCTGCATCGAGTCATAGGCCGCATAGCTGAGAGGCAATAGCGTGAAAACGCCAAGGGCCACACTGCCTGCAACACACAGTCCTTTTACAGATTTAGACGCACTGAGCGCTTCTAAATATTCTCCACGATTGTAGAACCGTTTTACTTGGGCCGCTTGAATAAACGCAGGTATCCCAAACGGCGGAAACACGACCAATGCAGAGAAGGCGGTTTGCCAATTGCTAGGCGGACAAGGTTGCCCCTTATACAGCTCATAAGATTGGTTCCATTCCGGTCGATTTACCTCTTCTAGGTGACCAATCAGCTGAAACTTTTTAACCTCTGAAAGGTGGAGTGGTGAGAGATATTCTCGAATCAGATCAGGCAGGGTGTAATAGTTTACGCCGGTGCCGAGCTGACGGTGGATATGAATGTTCAGCTCACTGCCTGTGTGAGTGACTTCGGCAGTGAGCCCTTTTTCTGCAAGGGGCGCTTGAAGTACGTTCGTTAGCTTGGCATCGTAAGCGGCTTGATGGACACTCGCCAGCTTTGTTTTAGCTTCTTCAAGGGTGAAGTCATTACAGACTGCAATTTCCCAGTCGGTTACTGCGCCAGGAATATCTTTTAGCTGGTGCCGCAGATTGCCTCTTTGGAGGTACGCCGGAGTGAAGGCCGGATCGTTGGCAATGACGATATCTAGGTCACTCAGAGCTTGAGCGTAATTGCCTTGGCTAAGGTGAATGAGGGCCCGCTGGTAGTAGGGGGCAGGGTAGGTGGGCTGATAAGCGATCGCAATAGACCAGTCCACTAAAGCACCAGCTTCATTGCCTGATTTTTGACGCAGCAAACCTCGGTAGTGATGGGCTTGTGCTAAGGCCAAAGGCGGCGCTTGATGGGTCGCGGCAGCAGCGCTGATAACGGTTTCAAAATCTGCGATCGCTTTTTCGTGTTCGTTAATGGCAATGTAACTCATGCCCCGATTGACGAGCGCTTCGCTTTTGTGCGCATAGTTACAGTCGATAGCTTGCGTAAAAGATGCGATCGCCTGCGGATGAACAGTTTGGCGAGCATGGGCGCATCCACGGTGATACGCTAGCCTAGCGAGTTGCTGTTGATACCAGTCGTAAAGTGGACGCGTCATAATATCTCTTAAATATTTTATTTAGAGCGGTAGAGCTGTATCAGAGAATGCGATTTTTTTGAAAAACTGAAATTATTTTCAATACCAGCGTAGCTAGCACTTCATAAGAAATGAATCGGCGCTAAGACCGAAGGATAAAACACCAAAATGAACATCCCCTTTTCCGTATATTCGATGAGAAAACATCCTTAAGTACCTATTTGTCAGGCAACTATTCATTCTCAAAACCGCATTCAAACCGCATGCCAATCGTATTTATGAACGATTCGCTGCTGGCTGAAGCGATCGCACTTTGGTTTCTTCGGTTCTTTCGCCAACATTCAGCCGCTACTGACGTGACCTATCTCTTCTGATTTACTTATTCTGATTTATCTATCCGACTTACCTTGCTTTGCCTCACCCATAAGGATTCACCCTGATGACCGCTGATATCGTAAACGTGCAAAATTTAACCAAGCGCTTTGGTGTGACACCTGTGCTACGTGGTCTTAGTTTTTCGGTTGCACGAGGAACCGTACTAGGCGTTCTCGGTCCAAATGGGGCAGGCAAAACCACAGCCATTAACTGCCTAACGACGCTGCTAACCCCTGACAGCGGCACCGCCACCATTGCAGGCTATAGCGTTACTCAGCAGCCTGAAGCTGTCCGCGCACTCATTAGCTTAACAGGGCAATTTGCAGCGGTAGATGAAGCCTTAACCGCCAGAGAAAATTTAATTTTATTTGGCCGACTGCTGCGGCTTTCAGGGGCCGCTGCCAAGCAACGCGCAGATGCACTGTTAGCGCAATTTGAGCTAGCAGAGGCCGCTAACCGACAGGTTAAAACATTCTCGGGGGGCATGCGCCGCCGGTTAGATTTGGCTGCCAGCATTGTGGTGCTGCCGCTGGTATTGTTTTTAGATGAGCCAACAACAGGCTTAGATCCGCGCAGCCGGCAGCAGCTGTGGGCTGTTGTACAAGATCTTAAAGCGCAGGGCATCACCATTATTCTCACCACGCAATATTTAGAAGAAGCCGATGCTTTGGCCGATCAGATTATTGTGATTGATCATGGGCAGGTGATTGCAGAAGGCACTGCCGATGAGCTGAAAGATAAGGTAGGTGGAAAATTTTGCGAGATTAGTCTGGCAAATTTAGACGATGCGACTAAGGTGAGGGCATTGTTGGCAGATATTGGAGAGATGACGGTTGGAGAGATGGGAGAGAATGGGCCAATGGCGATCGCTGCTCCCAATGGTGCCAAGACCCTCACTGAAATTGTGCTGCGGCTAGAAGCTGAAAACATTCCCCTAGCCGATATTTCCCTCCGTCGCCCTAGCCTAGACGATGTGTTTTTTGCCCTTACCGGACACACCACAAAGGACTGACGAGTTTTCGTCTTATTTCGATTTACACAGATGTCTAATTTAGATGATCTGATTTACACAGATATCTAAATCAGATCATCTAAATTAGACCGCCTGATCTAGACAGAAGGAGCATCCACCAAACTGCAAGACAAATAGCTCAAGCAGTCGTTAGTGATTCCTACATTCGCGTTCATCATTGCTTGGGTCAGGGCATCTCTACGCTGCTGTGTCTGAACGTTGGCCTGAATAGCGGAAAATGTTGGAAGGTTGAGAAGGTTTGTTTTGATTTGTTTCCAGCCGTCAGCCGAGAGCAAACGAGGTAACAAGGTGAGGATAGTGCCATCATCCTTGCGAATAGCGCTCACCAGGGTGTCCATCACAAGCGGCATCAATGCTACAGCATTCTTGTCTGAGAGCACGCTTTCTAAGCCTACAACAAATGCAGCGGGTTCTATCTGAGCTAGGCTGCTTTGCGCGAGGACGCTCAGTTCATGGGCGTTGATGATGCTAGCTGAAGAAAACTCAGACTTGCAGTGAAACAGAATCTTTAAAAGAGAGAGAACAGCGCGAGCGCCAAACTTAGGCAGCAGCTGGGCTAACTGCTTACGGACGGCGTAATTCTCTGTGGAAATAAAAGTGTGAACCGCTAGACCAAAAAATTGTTCAAGGCTAAGCGATGCTAGCTGATGCGCTTGTTTCTCCGACCCCTTTTCAACGTTTGCTAGCCGACAAATCAGTTGCCAATCGACACTGTCTAAAGAATGCTGGTTGTAGAGAGCGATGTGCTGAGCATTAGATAGGGTTGTCATAGTTTAAGCGGCTCTTTTTCTAGGCTGTTGGGGGTAACTTAGGTCAGAAGTTATATTTTATAAATGATTAATAAGGGTTCTTACAGTAGAAATTTTTATCCTTACTTCACTTCTACAGGCTTATAAAGTGTATTGCAAGCTACAGAACCGACTAATTTTCAATATGTGTGAGCATCTGGTGACATCTACTATGGGCACCTGAAGGGGAAGAGACTGTGGACTTTGTCAATGGGCTGACGCTGTTATTGCTGTATGAGCTAGCCGGTGAAGTGAGTGTTTTGCTGCTGAAGGTGCCTGTGCCAGGGCCTGTTATTGGCATGCTGATGCTGTTTATAACCCTACAAATTAAGGGGAAAGCGCCTACGTCTGTATCCTATGTCAGCAATGCGTTGCTGAGTCATTTGTCCTTACTTTTTGTGCCGGCTGGAGTTGGCATTATGGTGCATTTCAACCGGATTGCTCAGGAATGGTTGCCTATTAGCTTGTCCTTGATACTCAGTACGGTGATGACTATGGCTGTAACAGCGATCGCAATGCAAGCAAGCATTCGCATTCTCTCAGCGAAAAAAAATCATAGAACATAGCCCCACAAAAATTGTTTTCAGAGAAAATTATCAGACCCCAAAAGATAGATGAACTAAAGGCAGATTCAGTCAAACACAGATCAACTAAAGCCAAAGCACATAATGTTGTACACCTGCTGAATGAGTAGGCTATGCTCATTCCCAAAAGGGAATTCACTAACCGCTTCAACACAGTGCCACCAAGAGGGATGCAACAGAAATGGATACAACAGATTTGGCCGCGATTTGGGTTTATCTCTCTGCGTCCCCCTTACTCGGACTTGTAATTACCCTACTAGCCTATAGCTTGGCCCATCGGCTATATGTGTTGGCTCGCTACAATCCACTGTTGAATCCGGTTGTTGTTGCCGTTGCCGGACTCATTATCGTGCTGCTGCTCACTAACACACCCTACGAAACTTATTTTGAAGGCGGACAATACATTCACTTTTTATTAGGGCCTGCAACGGTGGCACTGGCCATTCCTCTGCACCAGCAGTTCTCTAAGCTCAAGCAGCTATGGTTGCCCGTGGCGATTTCTCTCTTTGCAGGCGTCACCGTTAGCGCTATCAGCACTGTTCTGCTCGCTCGTCTCCTCGGCGCTAGCGCTCAAACCCAGCTTTCCTTAGCCCCTAAGTCTGTCACCGCCCCGGTGGCTATGGGCATTTCTGAGCAAATCGGTGGACTGCCTTCACTCACCGCAGCCTTGGTGGTCACAACTGGCATCTTGGGTGCCACTATCGGCAACAAACTCTTCAAACAAATGGGCGTTACTTCCGCAGCTACCAAAGGCATTGCGATGGGCGTTGCGGCACATGGTATTGGAACGGCCCACGCGCTTCAAGAGAGCACAGAAATGGGTGCTTTTTCTGGTTTGGCGATGGCTCTTTCCGCGTTTGCAACAGCAGCGATGGTTCCTTGGCTAGTCACACTGGCTCCCTTCTTTTGATTCATAAAACCTGAAGTCCCAGTGTTAAAACCTGAATGTTACGGCAGCTAATACCAAATGTCACATAAAATAAGAGACATCAGTTGATGCAGGAGAATAAGCGTTACATTTCTCTGTTATATTGGATTATGCTAACGCAATGTTGAAAAACTATAGATTCTAATCTATTCATGCCCGTGCCAAATGGTGACATCAAAAGCACAAGCTACAGTTGCCGGTAAAACGGGCCGGTAAAGCGGGCCGGTAAAGCAGGCTATTGAAATCAAGTGAGCGCTACTCGACGGGCATTGACTTAGATAACTCAAAGACTCGACTATCCAGTTCTCGTTTTCGTAAGCTTCGCCGTTAATTACGCTTGTCAATCTCCATCAATAACCGCCGTTAATTGCCATTGTTAGTTACCCTTATTGGCCTGTCGTTTTAGCAAAGTCCTCGCTGAGACTCAAAACGCTAGCCCCGTTAGTAAGGCTTCGCATTTGTGGGCGCATTCCATTGATTTAGTTGAACTTGACCTGATCCCTGGAACAAAAATAATCTACTCAAAAAGCTAGTTTTTGTTCGCGAGAGGCTATAGACTTGGGATAGGAATAGACTTTTTGCAATGACTATTCCTATTTTGATAGCTTTAGCTAAATAGGTTGAATCATTGTTCACCGAATGAGCTTTGGCCCCAAAGTTTTTGGGGGCCAAGTTGTTAAGAGCTAAGTTTTTTGCGCAGGTTTTTGGGAGGTAGTCATCATGGGTAACATCTGGCTCGAAACGGGCTGGCTGATCCCGCTATACCCTCTAATGGGAGTGCTTTTAAGCATACCTTGGTCACCAGCATTTATTAAGAGAACGGGGCCTCGTCCAGCCGGGTATGTCAACGTTTTGGCGACACTGGTTGCGTTCATCCATGCGGTTGTGGCGCTGTGTTATCTGTGGGGGCAACCCGCAATTCATTGGCATTTCCTGTGGTTTCAGGTGGCTGGGCTAGCCATAGAGGTGCCCTTTACCTTTTCAGGTTTGACCTTAGGGGCCACTACGCTGATTCTTGCGTTAAACCTGCTGGTGCAGCTTTATTCGATTGGCTACCTCGAAATGGACTGGGGATGGGCCCGCTTTTTTGGCCTACTGGCTTTGTTTGTGGGCGGAATGGTGCTGCTGGTAACCACCGACTCGCTACTGTTTAGCTATGTTCTGCTAGAGATTCTGACGCTGGGCACTTATCTGCTGGTGGGCTTTTGGTTTAACCAGTCAATGGTGGTTACTGGGGCCCGAGATGCGTTTTTGACCAAGCGCATAGGGGACTTGATTTTGCTGATGGCGGTCATTGCGCTGTATCCCTTGGCGGGTACGTGGAACTTCAATGAGTTGGCGGTTTGGGCGCAGTCAGCGGAGCTATCGCCTATGACGTCAACACTACTAGGATTGGCACTGGTGGTTGGGCCAATGGGCAAATGTGCCCAGTTTCCTTTGCACCTATGGTTGGACGAAGCGATGGAAGGCCCGCTACCCAGCACGATTTTACGGAACTCTGTAGTGGTTTCTGTGGGCGCTTGGGTGCTGATTAAGCTGACGCCTGTACTGGCGTTATCGCCGGTGGGACAGCAGGTAGCAATTGTGCTTGGTGGGCTTACCGCAATTGGTGCGGCGCTTATTTCAGCCGCTCAAGTAGATATCAAACGAGTGTTGTCTTATCTTTCTAGTTCGTACTTGGGGCTAGTGTTTATTGCTGTGGGCGCGCAGCAGGTCGGTGCAGCATACTTTTTGCTGTTGACTCTCGGGGTGGCCATGGCCGCTATTGTGGCCAGTACGGGCTCGATTATTCTTACCTGCATTACCCAAGATTTAACTCAGCTGGGTGGATTGTGGTCTCGCCGTCCAATCACCGGAATTTCTTATGTAATTGGTGCTTGCGCTCTAGTCGGACTTCCTCCGTTGGGTAGCTTTTGGTCAATTCGTACTCTTTTAGATGGATTGTGGTACGCAGGTGACTATGGGCTGGTAGGTGTGCTGCTCATTACAAATGCAGTGACGGCTTTTAGTTTGATGCGGATGTTTGGTCTCATCTTTTTAGGGCCGACACAGATGATGACGGCCTGTGCGCCCGAGCCTATTTGGTCTGTGATGCTTCCGATGATGGCATTGGCAGCTATGGCACTGCATGCACCTATCATTCTGCATTCTATGGCTTTGCTTCATATCGGCGCTGTCGGAGCCATGGGCATACTGCTGCTGTTGTCTAGCTTGCTAGGCGGCGTGATTGGGTTCGTTTTATATGGTTTGCGATCGCACGAAAGCCCTGAAAAGATTCTGCCAAGTTGGTTCGTTGAACTCCTGGCTTATGACTTTTACACCCCCAAGATTTACAAAAATACGGTTGTGCTGGCGATCGCGACACTTGCCAAGCTCGGTGACTGGCTAGATCGCTACGTCGTAGATGGCTTTGTAAATTTAGTGGGCCTTGTCTCAGTAGCTAGTGGTGAGACCTTGAAATACAACAATACGGGTCGCCCACAGTTCTATGCCCTCACGATTGCCGCCTTTGTCGTCATTCTAGGTGTGTTCATGAGCTTGGCTAACTTCCCTGTATAACGCCAGTGCATGGGTGATCACTCCAGCAAAAACATTCCATTAAAACAATCCCATTTAAGACGAGGAATATAACAGGAACTCATCATGCTGAGCTTGCTAATTTGGTTGCCGCTTATCGGCGCCGCGCTGTTATTTGTATTACCTGAAAAGCAGGTTCGACTTGGAGCTTTATCGGTTTCAGGGCTATCGCTATTGTTGACAATCTGGTTGTTCATCCAATACGACATGGTCAATTTGGGCTTCCAGTTTACAGAGCACCTCACCTGGATACCTGCTTTAGGGCTTAATTATGCCTTGGGTTTGGATGGCCTGGGCCTGTTAATGGTAGGACTCAATACGTTCTTAAGCTGGATTGCTATCTATGCAACCTCTAAGAATGTCGAGCGCCCCAAACTCTTTTATGCGCTGATGCTAACCGTCAATAGCGCAGTTTCAGGAGCTTTTTTGGCGCAAAACTTCCTGTTGTTCTTTTTCTTCTTCGAAGTCGAACTGGTGCCGCTATACCTGCTGATTTCGATTTGGGGTGGTGAAAAACGTGGCTACGCTGCAACTAAATTTTTGCTTTACACAGCGCTATCTGGGGCGTTGATTTTAGCGGGCGCGTTAGGGCTTGTCTGGTTAAGCGGGGCCGCTAACTTTGACTACGATACACTTACTAGAATTGACTTGCCAGCTTCATCTCAGGTCTTATTGCTGCTGCCAATCCTGTTTGGTTTTTGCATCAAAATTCCTCTGATTCCGCTACATACCTGGTTGCCCGATGCCTATGTGGAAGCCTCCACTCCGGTGGCGATTTTACTCGGTGGTGTATTGGCTAAGTTAGGTACTTATGGTCTGTTGCGATTTGGCTTTGGTCTATTACCTGAAGGTTGGCATATCTTGGCACCTGGGCTAGCTATATGGGGTGCAATTACAGTGGGTTATGGCGCTTTGGTCGCACTCGCCCAACAAGACATTAAGCGCATGGTGGCCTACAGTTCCATCGGTCACATGGGCTTTATTCTTTTAGGCGCAGCAGCGGGTAACACCCTGAGTTTGTCTGGCAGTATTGCTCAGATGGCATCCCACGGTATTATTTTGGCTATTCTGTTCGTACTGGTCGGCATCATTGAAGAAAAGGTGGGCACTCGCGAACTCTCTGCGCTCAATGGTCTAATGAATCCGATTCGAGGATTACCCGTGGTCAGCGCCTTGCTTGTGATGGGGGGAATGGCAAGTGCAGGTATTCCGGGTTTGATTAACTTTGCGGCAGAATTTGTTGTCTTCCAGGGTAGTTTTCGTCAGTTCCCAGTGGCTACCCTTTTCTGCGTTGTCGGAACGGGTTTGACGGCTGTGTACTTTGTCATTTTGCTCAATCGCACTTGCTTTGGTCGCCTAGATAATGAGCGTTATTTCCCCAAGGTGACGCTAAATGAAAAAATGCCAGCCTATGTTTTAGCTGCGGTGATTGTCATCTTAGGACTACAGCCTGGCTGGCTGCTGCGCTGGGGTGAGCCTACTGCTGTGCGGATTATTATTCCGACGATTAAGACTGAAGCTGCGGCTGTTGATCAATCTGCGATCGCAATATTGCCACCTGTGATTTCTGCCAAATAACGCTGAATGACTTGGGTGGGCGCTGTCTGAACTGTGCTTTTCTTACGTTAAGTCTTCTCTACACTGCACCTGGCTTACACTGCGCCTGTTTCGCTTTTTAAGAAAACTCCACTCCTCTTTGCCCTTCCTTTTCTTTTCCACTTCCTTGCCAACCCATGACAGCCACTCTCACCAAACCCATCCTTCCGCCCTCAACCCACCCTTTGGCTGATATCGTTCATCGGCTAGAAGCAGGTGGGTCTATGCTGCCCGATACGCCTGAAAATCTGATGCAAATCATCGGTATCTACAAGGCCTATGCAGTCCCGATGGATTTTTACTGGCGAGATTTGCTTTACATTGCAGAGCAAGTATTCCTAGAACCGCTCCCGTTCTTTAAATACTTCATCTCAAAAGAGTACTTGCAGCGCCCCAATGCCTATGCAGGGACTAGCGGTTCACCGCGAATCTGGCGAGGGGAAGCCAACGTGCATCATGAGCTGATGGACTTCATCGAAAAAGGTGAAGCGGGCCGGAAGTTGCCAAAAATTATGCATCACCTTTGGCACGGGCGCGTCAATATGGAATTTGCCGAGGCCTGCATGCGATCAATGTTTTGGCATAAAGACATCAATCCTCGTTTCAACGAGTATTTATACACTGATACCTATAAAGCGGCAGCCGATAAAGCTATTAGGGCTTACTTTAAGCGTAATCCAGTCATGATGGGGCTTTATAAGCTTTTTCCTGACATGTTTTTAGAGAAAGTCCGAGAGCTTTCCTATTACGCTAACTTGGGTCTGTTTTGGGAGGTGATGGCACCTGTCTTCTTCGAGATGTCAGATATTTATGATGAAGGCGGCTTTGCCAACGTTCCTGAGGCAATGGACTTCTTGGTCAATGGCATTTTCGCAGTTTCTGGCCGTCCGATTTATCACCACGTTTATATCGATGGGGAGTGCCTTGAAATCATTCCTAAATCAGCTGGGTTTACCTGGCTATATGAAGCCGCATTGCCTTACGTGGAAGCTGTTTTCTATCGTACCTCACCTTTCCGTGGCACCAAGTCATACAATGCCCAAGCGGGACAGGTACCCCGAGAGCAAAAAGACTTTCACTATGGCATTCTCTATGCCGATGTTTTTCCTGTCGGGAGTGCAGGTATCCCACCCACATTGCTCATGCAGGACATGATGCACTTTTTGCCCTCCTACCTCTGTGACTATTACGATCAAAATTCTCGGGGCAGAGATGATGTTCTGATTCAGTTGGGCATTACCTTTCAGCGCTCAATGTACAACGTTACCTCAGCGGTGATTCAAGCTTTGAGAACAGCTCTTTTGTATCCTCTGGATGACACAAATCCTGAACACTTGCAAGCAAACCGAGCCTTTTTTGAAGCACAAATGGATCGGTTAATGCGTCCTGAGGCTCGACTTAAAGATATTCAAAAGCAGTCATATAGATAGGGTGTTTGTTGTTCTGTATGCCATTGCACTGTCTTGTGATTAAGGAGAAGATTCATGAAAACAATCGTAGATATTGCTGTTGAAACGGACGGCTTTAGCACGCTGGTTGCTGCTGTACAAGCTGCAAGTCTGGTTGAAGCCCTTCAATCGCCAGGGCCGTTTACAGTTTTTGCCCCTACCGATGATGCTTTTGCTAAGCTGCCGCCAGGCACTGTGCAGACCCTTGTTGAAAACCCTCCTCAGCTGGCACGTATCTTGAAATATCACGTGGTGGTAGGTGCCTTAAAACAAGCGGACCTCGTCGAATCTGGTAGCCTTGAATCTTTGGAAGGCTCACCTATTCCGGTGCGAATAGGTGACAATTTTGAGGTTAAAAATGCCACTGTACTAGCTGCTGATATTGAAGCGAGTAACGGCATTATTCATGTGATAGACAACGTGATCTTGATGGGATAAAGGATGAGGTGCCGTTGTAGATGTGGTTTAAAGAGCGCTGATTTTAGTAACATTTTAAGCACAAAATAAACCAGCACAAAATAAACCGTAAGACTATGGCTCAGCAAAAAGTAATTGAGTAACCGAGAGTTGCAATTCTCCACCATTGAGAGAGCTCTCGATGTTTATTGAAGTGCTTTCCCAATTACTGATCAATTTAATTGGTCGTAGGTAATTTGCTCATTTCTTCAAGAAATAGCGTCGAGCTACCATGGGTTGCCAATAGCGGTAAATGCTGACCAATAAAAGGGATGCGAAAAGTCCCACTGGCCGCTTTCTGAAAGCTCGGGAATGTGGGCAATTGTTTCAGCGTTGGGGCCGTATATCGTACCCTCATTAATACCTATGTTTCCTCTCATTAAGGTTAATTGAGCTTGTCTGACAGCCTCAGATCGAAGTGCTGTACGATGCAATTCACTGTAGAATTCGTTCATAAATCCTAGCGTCCCCTCGTCGCTGACAGGCCATATGCTTGCCACTGCTGTCGTTGCTCCTGAGTTGACAGCGAATCCAGCGAATCCATATTCAGAGGCTGGATCGCCAAGTGCTGTATTGCAGGCGCTCAAAATGATCAGATCCAACATGTGTTGATTGAGTCCAATTTCTTGTATCTCGTCTAAAGACAGCTTTTCATTCCAAAGCTGGATGTAAGACTCTTCAAGATTACTAGACGTGAAAGACGCATGGGTTGCCAAATGTAAAATCTCATAATCCTTTTCCTGAAGCTGGCTTTGCAAGTTTTCTCTCACAAAGTCTTCGTTTAGAAACGCGTCGCCTTCCAGAAGGGTATCTGTGATTACATTTACTTCTTCTTCTACAGCAGGCAAAGGAGGTAAATCTGTAAATTCTGATGCACCCATCGCTAACACCTGTGCAGTTTCGAAGTCATTGCGATCAACGTTAGTATTGTCAAAGTTGGTTAAGCTAATGGTTGGGAGGAGTCCTAAACTATAATTCTCGATCAGGTATTGGTCACCATCGTGCAGCGTGGCAATAGGTAGCGTCCGTAACCCTTCATCCATTACAAACCCTAAGCTATTGATATTGTTTTCTTCTAAGTGCTCTTTGGCAGGCCCCACAATCCAATCGTAAAGCTGTTGGGCCGGTGGGAGATATTGCTTAGCCGTTGAAAACTGTCTTGTAACTTGTTTCCTAAGGTTTTGGGTGGTCTGTTCAACCTGTTCTCTTGTAATGCCCCACTGACGAAATCGCTGTGGTTCACTATTAGCCGTAATCAACATAATTTCTAGTTGATCTTCTGGTTGATTAGACCGATTTCCTAACGGACTGCTAGCTGATGTCTCTTCAGGATTAGTCGACTCATTTTGATTGCCTTGAAGCAACTCAACAGATGGACTAATTGGAACGAAATAAGCATAAATGATAGCTGGCTGAGCCTCTGTTGATCGCTCTACTTCACTTAGTTTCTCTTGTACTTCATACAGTGTTCTAACCGGAGCTTCAATCTGCTGGCCAGAGGATGATAGGTATGACTCGAAAGCATTTCCGTTTGAAGTTTCTAGTGTCTTGAAGATATTTTCTAATTCCTGGCGCTCTGCTGATGTGTTCTCACTGGTATTCGGAAGTATTAGTGGAGCATCACCAGAGCCTATTCTGGTGAATGTTTCAGTTTGAGCGAGTACTGCTTTAATGCTAGGTGAGGTTGGTGGGTTGGGGAGCGATTCAATACCAGGCTCCGCTGGCGCGACGGGCGGTTCAATAGGAGCGATGCCTCGGTTAATAAGAGAGATATTTTCTTGTGTGTAGCTACCTGTGAATTCTCCTATTGTCAACTCTGTTAGAGGCGTTGCTATGCCTCCACTTGTGCCGTTGCCGCTATTGTTTTGAACTGTGAATGCGATCGCATTCGCCGCAGGATCTCCATATTCAATAGTAATACTGCCATTTTGAGTTCCTGTTGTAGATACGCTAGCTTCTGTGTCTTCAAGGGCTGTTTGAGCGATAAAGTTAGTTGGTGTCGTAATATTAACCGTAGTGTCTTCTGTGTTGATTCCACTGCCACGAGCGTTAATAAAACCGACTTGAATATCACTAGCACTGTCTAAAAGGACACTGCCAGCACTTCGCATACTGCCCGAGCTGTTTCCGTTAGCTGTAATAATATTGCCTGTGGTTAGTGCCCCATTGCTGGCTGTGATGTTGAGGTCACCACTGCGATCGCCTCCTGATGTGACAATGTCACCACCTATGTTGACATCTGTTTGGGCTGTGATGTTGATGTCATTGCCAACTTCAGTGCCAAGACTTTCTACACTATTGGCAATAGTGACACTTCCGTTACCACTGCTTATAAAGATGCCTTGACCATTAACACTACCGGCTGTGGAAAGGGCCGCAACCGAAATATCTTCTTGTGCTGTTAAATTAACATTGCTTCCCTTCGTTGAAATATTGCCTGCATTGAGGCTTTCATTGGTTTCAATAGTAATGTTAGAGTCTGTTGTATTTCCTCTTAGCTCCCCACCTGTCGTGTCAATGTTTCCTTGCGATTGTAGTGTAATCTCACTTCTAAACTCAGCGTCACCGCCCAGCGTGATATCACCTGTTTGTTCAGCTCCTCCCACTAAAATGTTGATAAAACCATCCTGAATTGCCGCTAATTCTCCATCTGTAATATTTACTTTGGTTGGATCTTGGCTATCCAACCCACCTAGCTCAATTCCAAAGTCGTTGTTAGCGGGTCTAATGGTTAGCGTACCACTCCCAGAGATACTGCCGTTACGAATGTTATTAGGTGCGATCGCTTTACCAATGTTGATATCGTTGCCGATTAAGATAAGATCACTACTTCCACTATCTAAAGAGTTTGTGATTTGAGAAATTGGTGAAGTGAACTCAACACGCTGTTCTCCGACTATGGGGCTTGCATTTACTAAGTTCTGAATATCGCGAAATTCAGCAATAGTATTTCCATTCTGTTGAATTCTGCCATTGTTGACGCTATATAGCTCCCAGGTCGTGTTAGTGAAGTTATTAGTAATTATATTGTTGGACTGATCTAAATTGCTGCCACCTCTAATGTTTAGACTCGTATTGGGTCTAGAATTATTGAGCTTGAAAATATTTTCTCCATTTCCTCCATCTAAAATTTCAATTTCAGAAAAAGATATTTCAATATTTGGCGTGCTGATTGTTCCACTGTTCTCACCTGTTATCTCAAACGTATCATTGCCTTGAGAACCTCTGATATAGTCATCAGTCGGATTGGTAGACCCGGCAACATTTTCAATATTAGAAAAGTTGAGGCTAGATATTGAGTTGTTGTAAAGGTCAACAGAGATAGGGCTGCTAGCACTCGAATAATTGAGGGTATCGTTGCCTAGTGATCCTTCAACCGCGCCAGAGAGATTTCCGTTGTTGATGAATCTAAAGGTATCATCACCGTTTTGTCCGTCTAGCGATTCAAAACTAGAGAAATTGAGTGATCCATTGACTATGCCAGCATTGTTTCTATCAATTGAGAAGGTATCGTTAGAATTAGATCCCACTAAGGTATCGTTACTACTGCTGCCAATAAGTGTTTCAATACTATTTAATGTGTTGATGTCAACCACAACAGCATTGGCAGCGGCAGCGTAGTTGAGAGTATCTTGGCCATTTCCACCTTCGACTGTGCCCATCACGCTACCGTTATTGATGAATCTAAAGGTATCATCTCCGTCTTGCCCGTTTAGCGATTCGAAACTAGAGAAATTGAGTGAGCCATTGACATTGCCAGCATTGTTTCTATCAATTGAGAAGGTATCTGAATTGTTAGAACCAATTAAGGTGTCGTTATTAGCACTACCCACCAAGGTTTCAATGCTATCCAGTGTGGTGATATCAATAGTGACAGCATTGGTGGCGGCAGCATAGTTAAGCGTATCTTGACCATTAGCGCCTTTGACTGTGCCTGTCACGCTACCGTTATTGATGAAGCTGAAGGTATCATCACCGTTTTGCGCATCTATGGATTCAAATCCAGCGAAGTTAAGCGATCCATTGACTGTGCCAGCATTGTTTCTATCAATTGAGAAGGTATCGTTGAAATTAGATCCGATTAAGGTGTCGTCATTAGTGCTACCAATGAGTGTCTCAATGCTATTTAATGTGGTGATATCAATTGAGACGGCATTAGTCGCGGCAGCGTAGTCGAGCGTATCTTGGCCGCTTGCGCCTGCGACTGTGCCAGAGAGGTTCCCATTGTTAATGAAGCTGAAGGTCTCATTGCCGTCCCTCCCATCTATCGATTCAAAGCTAGAGAATGAAAGAGTGCTATTAACAATGCCAGCATTATTGTCATTAATGGAGAAGGTATCGTTGAAGTTGGAACCAATTAAGATGTCGTTATTGGAACTGCCCACTAGGGTCTCAATGCTATTTAATGTGGTGATATCAACAGCAACAGCATTATTGAATGTAGAGTAGTTGAGAGTATCTTGACCATTTTCGCCATCTATAGTGCCAGAGAGGTTCCCGTCATTGATGAAATTGAAGCTATCGTTTTGGGCGCTGCCTATGAGATTGGCAAAGTTGTTGAAGGATTGACCATTAATAGAGCCACTATTATCGCCATCAATGTCAAAGGAATTGAGTGTGGTTAGTAAGCTTACGCTAAGTGTGTTCTGCCCGGCTTGGCCATCAAAAGCCTCGAAGCTATTGAAGTTAATATTGCCATCAATAGAGCCACTGCTATTGGCGGTGAGCTGTAAAAGGTTGTTATTGTTATCAGCGAAGAAGGTGTCATTGCTACTAGAACCGCCGACAAAAGATTCAAAGTTTATTAAATTGTCGATGTCGGTAGCGGTAGCAGTGGCTAAATTAACTTCAACAGGAGTGGTGTAATTAGAAAAGTTAAGTGTATCTTGACTGCCTGCTTGGGCATCTAATAATTCAAAGCTGGAGAAATTAATAGCACCATCAATATTGCCTGAGTTGAGACCACTTATGAAGAAAGTTTCGTTGAGGTTAGAGCCTCTTAATGTATCGTTATTGGTGCTGCCAATGAGGGTTGAAATTTCACTGAATCCAGCTACTCCAGAAGCTGAGTTTGTTTCTAGATCAATGACGACAGAATTCGTGAAAGCAGCGTAGTTAATTGAATTGCTGCCTCCCGCGCCGTCGATGGTGCCAGAAAGGGAGCTACTGTTAGTGAAGTTGAAAGTGTCATCTAGTGCATTGCCAACAAGATTAGAAAAGTTGTTGAAGTCAATGCTATTTATAGAGCCACTGTCGCTTCCATCAATAATCCAGTTGCTGTTAGTGGTAGGTGCTAGATTCTCAATGGAGATGGTGTTGTTTCCACCTTGTCCATCGATAATCTCAATGCCATTAAAGGTGGAAGGACTACTGAGCAGATTATTGATGTTTCCGCTACTGTTACTTGTTAATTCAAAGGTCTCATCGTTATTGCTGCCTAGCAGTACGTCGTTGTTATTCGAGGAACCAGTGAAGTTCTCAATGCTGCTAAAAGAGCTGAGTGCAGATGCTGAGCTATTGGCTATGTCAATATTGATAGGCCCATTAAAAGCAGCGTAATCGAGAGAATCTTGTCCGCCTGCGCCACCAATAGTGCCAGAAAGGTTACCATTGTTTATGAAGCTAAAGGTATCATCACCGATTCCACCTGCTAAGTTATTAAATGACTCAAAGACGAGCTCATTAACTGAGCCGCTGTTACTGCCATCAATAATCCAATCTTGTCCGCTATCGTCGCCAATCAGAGTGCTGCCATTTCCAGAGCCGATAAGAGTTTGAATGTTGTCAATTATAAACGCGCTTAGATCTAGGGTGACAGGTGCTCCTGCCCATCCTGAATAAGTGATTAGATTGAAACCACCCCCACCATCTATACTATTGAAAGCTTCAATAGCAACGCCTAACTCTGGCAAAAAGGTATCGTTTTGGTCACCACCAATCAAGCTCTCTATGTTTGAAAAAGCTATATCTTCATCTTGGAAATAGCCTTCACCGGCTCCAGTTAAGTGAATTCTGGTATCTGTGTTGGGCCCGTTGAGTTGCCCCCCGCCGACAATTTGAATAGGCGCTCTGGGATTTCCCTCACTGATGAATGCTGCATCATTTAAAATGATCTCACCTGTGCCATCTGTGCGACCAATAATGATGTTGCTGACGCTGTTAGAAATGGCGTCGAGGTCTGAAATTACAACATCTAAAGAACCTGATAATCCACTATCAAACCCTATCCCAATCTTTTGATCGATGCTGGCAGGTTCTAACAGCACAGTATTACCAACAATGCTATTGTCCCCTCCTCCAAAGGAAATACCATTTCCTGTTAATTGAATATCTGCGCTATTTCCACCGCCAATACTACTAGCATCAATACCACTGCTAATTCTAATGACTCTCTGGCCATTTACATCAATCAATCCAGCGTCTCCTGCATTTATGCTGGCTGCTGATAATGAGCGGAGTTCTTCAACAATAACTCCATTCCCAGTAATCTGAATTGTTCCGCTTTGTCCAGAGGTATTCCCGCCTGCTATAGAAGAAGTTACAACATCATTGTCGATGTCAATTTTACCGTTGGCGTTAAGCTCAATATTTCCTCCGTTACCTGAATTGTTGGTAGTAGCTATGGATTCACTCCTAATATCATCAACTAGAATCTCGCCATTTGACGACTCTATAAAGATATCGCCTCCATTACCTGTATCGCTTCTAGAAACAGAAGATGCTTGAACATCTGAAACCTCAATGTTTCCAGATGCTGTAAGAGAGATGTCTCCGCCATTGCTACTTGTGCCTGTGGAAAGCGCATTAGAAATGGAGGTAAGCGCTGATGTTGAAATATTTCCGTTGTTTGTTACTAACGTGATGTCACCACCATTCCCAGCATTGGCTTCGGCTTGGGAAAATGCCTTTAAATCTTTGGTTGAAAGATTGTCTCGGGAAGTGAGTGAGATATCTCCTGCAGCGCCTGCGTTGGCACCTCCATTGTTGGCTGAATCTAATTCTGCTTCAGATGCTGTAGAAATAACATTAGTTGTAATGCTGCCATTGTTGGCTTGGATGCTAATATCGCCACCATTGCCTGCATTATTAATGGCAGTGGATTGGGCATTGATAAGCTCCTCAATCAGGACATTCCCCGCAAGAGAACTGATAGCGATATCACCTGCTTGACTTGCATTCTCTCCATCTGTGACTGATGTGCTTTGTAATAGCCCTGTTTGAATGTTTCCATTGGCTGTTAGTGTAATGTCTCCTCCCTCTCCAGCAAAATCTAACGGGCTGATGAATGATGTTAGAATAAAGTTGTTGATTGTAATATCACCACTAGCTGCTGTGATGGTGATATCTCCGCCGTAGTCGGCATAGTTTTCTCTGTCTAAGTTGACTAGTTCAGTAGGATCTAAAACTACTCCGGTATTGATGCTATTGACAACGACACTTTGACTGCTCGTGAGGGTTACGTTCCCACCTTGGACATCATCATCAATAATGGGACTAAAGAAACCACCGGATAGATTGCCTATTCTATTACTTTCGATTCTTCCCACCGTAATACCAGCGCCAGATATGGTGAGATCTCCTTGCTCTACGATCAATGGATCATTTGGATCTAGCATGGTAAATGCGCCCACGCCGCTATTGTCAGAATCAGCAATTAGGCTGACAGAACTACCACGCCGGAACAATAGTGAGAAGTTATCTAGGTCTTCTACGGTGATGTTATTTGTGGCTTCTAAAACAACATCAGAAAATTCTGACTGACCTGTGAGTGCTAATGCACTAATGTAGCTAGTAGTTGCAGTATTTGAAGGTGGAAAGATACTGTCCGTGATGATCCAATTTTCTGGATCTAATAAAAGTGTCCCGAATTCCCCTCGTGGAGCGCTTAAATCTGCGATGCCATTAAATGCTAATTCTGTTTTCCCAGAAACTTCTGAAAATCCTCCATTGCCGCCTTGTAAACCACCTCGAGCACTAATATGACCGGAAAATGAGGTAAGTTCATCAGACCAAGCAATGACTTGACCACCGTCACCGTTATCTAAGGCATCTGCCGTTAGTGTAGAGGTTTGATCAATGTTGGTTTGAATAGCGCTGTAAACGGTGCCATTGCCTTTGTAGTCTCCACCGATTCTAATTAAGCCGCCTTGAGAACTCCCAGAAGCATTTAGCTCAGCGTTGTTGAGTATTACGCGATCGCCCAGTACATTAATATTTCCGCCTATATTGCCTGCTGTGGAAAGTGTGCCAGAGGTGATCGCACGCCCTCCAGCTTCCGTCGTGCGCTCTTGCTGTCCTAGCAACTGAACCGAGCCGTCTGGGTTTGTCACAATTTTTGTTGCGCTAGAGAGATTTCCGCCCGTCAGCATTTCGCTAATACTAGTCGGCTGGAGTGCGCTCTGTTCTCTCGATAGGCGACGATTGTTTACTTCAAGCGCCTCTACTTCGAAAGATAAAAGCTGTTGTCCTTGCTGAAGTCTTACTATGCTGTTGCTGTCTACGGCAGCTAGGGTGATGGTGCCTTCGGGTGCAGTTAAGCTGCCTGTATTGACAACACTACCCCCAATTAAATTGATAGATTCACCTTGTTGAACCGTCAAATCTCCTATATGGACGACAGATCCAGGTTGATTCTCTTGAAATTGTAGCGTTGTAATTTTCCCATTCAGAGCGTTGTAGTCTGTATGGTCTACTGAGACTAATCCCCCTTCCTCAAAGCTGATGCCTGTTGCGGTTGTAGCCGTAAAGCTACCTGGAAGATTGAGGTGTGCCTCTGGGCCAATAAGTATCCCTGCTGGGTTCATCAGATAAAGGTTTGCGTCGCTACCGCTGACTTGTAGGGTGCCGTTGATAGTAGAGGCGGTAGAGCTATCGACTGTGCCGATGACATTTTGAATGGTTGGGGCGGTGATGAAGTTAGCGGTTTGTTGCGCTTCTAGGTCAAACTGCTCAAAGCTTTGGAAAAGATTTGAGTTATCTGCTGATGTTTGACCGCCGGTGATATCAATGCGATCGCCTACCGTGGTAATAACTGTCTGGCTTCCTTCTTCTGCCGAAATTACCTGGGCAGAAGCACTCATCGTAGGAATACTGATGCTCAGTAAAGGCAACAGTACTAAAGATACTTTTGTGAGTGTTTCTGTTGAAGATAGCTGACTCATACGGATGCTGTTCACAGTGATGTTCTGCTAAGCAAAAATACTTGGCAGCGCTTTGAAGAAGGGATGCTTGTAGAGTGCCCTTTTCTCCTTTCTCCGTATGAGTAAAAGCGACTGATCAACACTATTGAATAGGTCTTGAATGAGCGCATAGCAGGACTATGTGGAGTCTTGCTTTAAGCTGACTTTATCTAAAAAGGTACTGAGTCTCAATGAGAACCTAGTTTTTCATTTCTGTTAAAAAAGTGTGGCAGCTTACCACAAAGGAAACGCCTCCCACCTTATGTTTAAAGTTACGGAGAGCAATCCCTATGCATCAATGATGACGCCCTACGAAGAAATCGTTACATTAACTCAGCAAGCCCAACAAGCAATTGCAGACCGTCGCTATAGCAGTGCGTTAGCGGCTTATGGCCAGGCACTTAAGCTGACTCATAAGCTTAAACGGCCTCAGCTGATGGCGGTGCTATTGGACTATCGGGGGAAAACACTTGAACGCCAAGGTGACATACAGCAGGCTGTCATTGCCTACGAATCGGCATTGCAGGCTCTCTCCAACGAGTCCTCTGATGACGTTGAGCAAATGATTGCTCGGCTCAGCCGTGTGGGAAAAGGCTTTCAGGCTAGTCCTGAGCCAATTCCAGATTTGTATAGTGCACAAGCAGCAGAGAACTTAGCTGCCGCGGAGAATGATTCAGCGTTGGAAATTAAGCTGTGGCTAAGTGTCGGTAACGCCTATTTTCGGCAGTCTCAGGAAATGCCAGCACTCAATGCCTATCGCGAGGTGCTGGCCTGTAAGCAAATAGACGCTCAGCCGTTTCTGAAAGCCTATGCCAAATCGAACATTGGCGAAATTTATCGACGGCAGGACAAACTAGAGCTGGCTGAAGCCGAGCTGACTGATGCGCTGATACTGTTTGAATCACAGTCGGGGCCTGAATCACAATCAGGAACTGAATCACAGTTAGATATATTAGAGCAGCGACGGGCTTTAGCATTATTGGGAGGGATTGCCCGCGATCTCAATCAACATCTCCGAGCTATCAAGTTCTACAACAAAGCCATTGTTCTTTACAGGCAGGCTAAAGATATTCAAGGGCTGGCGCGTACGCTGGCAGGGTTTGGCCGCTTGTATCTTGAACAAGACAATTTCTCTGCTGCTGCGCCTCTGTATCAAGAGGCGCTTCAATGTGCTAAATCAAACCATGATGAAGAAACCCTGTGGCATGCTTATTGGGGGGTGGGCTGTTGCCAATATGGGCAAGGAGATTTAGTAGCCGCCATTGCGTCTTTTGAAGCTAGCCTTACCCTCATTGAGAAAAGACAAGGTCAACTTCAAACTGATGAAGGGAAAGTGACTTTTCTAGGTAGTGTTAAAGATGTATTCGATCAGCTGCTGATTGCACATCTAGCGCTGGCGCAAACTCAAGAGAATCCGGACTTTAGTGCGGCCTTAGCGATTGTCGAAAAATCCCGAGGCCGTGCCTTAGCCGATTTGATGGGTGGCCGTAATCGGCGTAGACGTGCGAGCAGATACGCTGACCAAGATGTGGGCGATCGCACTCGCGAGGATGGTGTTGTGATGCCTAATGAGCGGCTTTTGGATACTGGCATAGTAGGAAAAGAGCCTGTTGTAATAGAACAACGAGCCGCTGGTATTCCTATGGAAAGAATTCCTTTTGATGATGTCTTTGAAGATGCTCTTGGTAATATTGAACAACGGGCTACGGGCATTTCTGTGGAACCTAATCCTTTGGGTTTAGAGATGGATTTATCGACAGCGCGATCATCGTTCATAGATGCGGGTGTTGAAGAACAACTAAACATAAATACGCCTTCGTTAGCGCGATTAGTCTTTTATGTGTTGCCCGATAAAACAGCGATTTTTGCCGTAGATCCTAGTGGAAACGTTAAGGGCCATATTGCTGATATTGGCTGTCAAGAATGGCGTTGTTGCAACAATATTAAAGGGACAGTATGATTCCTGCCTTGCCTCCAGTTGAGGGCTATACCTTGGTTTAACCGACATAGCTATCCGGCTTAGCGACCTGAATCATGCGATTTAGCACAAGACACTGCACCTT
>JBGCGG010000139.1:0-42023 GCA_045110585.1 Phormidesmis sp.
TGATTTCTGCTTCACTGATATTGAATTTTGGCGTTCGTTTTACCAATCTAAAACTGCCTGAACAGAACTCACGACACCTTAGCCTGTAAACCTTTAAAGCGATTTCAATCAACTGAAAGATTTAAGCCTGAGTAGTTACGATTCATCAATAGATTTATTGATGAATCTATTGATGAGTGCTGCGTAAGCCCTACTCAGTCTCCATCAGAATCAACCCAGCAACAATCCTTACTCAGCGTTAACCAGCAACATTGATTGAAAGTGCACTCACTGAGATCATAAAGTGCACTCACTGTGTTCCTTGACGTTCAATAGCAGGTTCAATGGCTTCTTCCCAAGCTTCTTCCCAGCGATACATTCTTACCCTCTCCTGTCCGGATCGAGTAGGCGTGGTCGCCGCAGTCAGCCATCTTATCGCCACCAATAACGGTTGGATCAGCGAAGCGCAGCACCACTCAGAAAGAAGCGGTCAGCGCTTTTTCATGCGCCAGGAGATTCTGGCGGACTCTCTCACTTTTGGAATAGAGGAACTCCGTCAGCGTTTTTTGCCCGTTGCCGAGCAGTTTGAAATGGATTGGAGCATTCGCGATTCCGCTCAAAGGAAACGCGTTGTCATTTTGGTCTCAAAAAGCGGACACTGTCTATATGATTTACTCTCGCGGTGGCAAAGCCAAGAATTAGAGATAGAAATAGCCGGTGTAATCTCTAACCATGACTTGTTTCGCGGACTCGTAGAGTGGCACGGAATTCCTTATTACCATGTCCCAGTAACCCCCGAGAATAAGCTAACAGCGTGCCAAGAAATGATGTCTCATTTTGAAGCTGCTAACGGCGATGTGATGGTGTTGGCACGGTATATGCAAATTTTGCCAGCTCAAATGTGTGATCGCTTACCTGGACGCATCATCAACATTCACCACTCTTTTCTGCCTTCTTTTATTGGGGCCAAGCCCTATCATCAAGCCTACAGCCGAGGGGTCAAACTCATCGGTGCGACCTGTCATTACGTCACCGAAGATCTCGACTGCGGCCCCATTATTGATCAAGATGTTCTACGTATCGATCACTCGGATTCTCCGGAAGATCTGGTTAGATATGGAAAAGATATTGAGAAAACAGTGTTAGCAAGGGGATTGCGCTACCACGTAGAAGAGCGGGTGATGCTGCATCAGCAAAAAACGATTGTATTCCGGTAGGGATAAGTTTTGGTGAGTTAGGTATTTCAAGCATCGTATGTTTCAGAAGCTACTCATCTTAAAAGCGACAATCAGTGTTAGTAAAATGGCACTACTCACACCGACCAAAGTACAGATGCAAGAGTTTCGTTACGAGATTGTTGAGGAGCGTGAACAACGGTCTCCAAAAAACGCTACACTCACGAAGTAGTATCGCAGTAGTCTGTTGAAAATGGGTTTCAACGCGAGAGAAGCGATCAAACCCGTTCAACGAACGGCTAAGCATGTTTGAAAATGAGGAACTTTAGAAGATGAGTGATCCCGTCCTTTCCCAGCTCGTCGCTGTTGAAGACGATCTTTCTCAACAAGTTGAAAGCTTAGAAGCTGAGCTTGGCAGAATTCGAGAGCAGAGAGATGGCCTACGTACGGTCATTGACATGTTCGATGCTGATGAATCCAGCACAACCAGCAAGTCAGCCTCTAAAGCAACGTCTAAAGCGACACCCAAATCAACAAGTACGGGTCGTCGAGTCGGGCGTCCACCCGGACGCAAAAAAACCGCAACAGCGAAAACAACAGCCAGCAAAGCTAGCGCACCAGAGAAGACAACGGCGAAAAAAGCTAAAGCAGCCAAAAAACCTGGGCGAAAGAAAAAAGACGGTCGCGCAGCCAACTGGCAAAAGTATGTGCAAAGCGACTATAAAGACAGTGCTTTACCAGAAGCCGTCAGCAGTATCTTGAGGTCACAACCCTCAGAAGTCTTTACCATCGCTGATGTCATGACCGCGATCTTCCGCGAAGACATGCCACGAACCTCTTACCTCAAAGCACGCAACCGCATCTCCAACATATTGTCGGCAGGTGCCAGAGATGGCACTTGGTATCGGGGCAGAAATGGTCGCTATTCTCAGTCAGAAAGCGTCACTAAACTGTAGTGATTCAGACTGCAGCGCTGAGTTGAGTTTATTGGGCTAAAGTCCTATGCAATCACTATTTATTGCAGCTAGGACATTAGCCCTAAGGCACTGAAATCAAAACACTTCTATTATAAATAGTGCAATCAGCCGACTTCATACAGGCTCATGCAGCCAGAGACTAAATGCCAAACGGCACTCTGCCTGTACTCCAAATTGAACTATTGAGAAGTATCGAATGAATGTGGGACAGTTCTTCTATAGGGGACTGTCCCTTTCTCTTTTAAAACTATCTTCACCTATGTCCTTCTCATCCTTCATAAACAACCCGTGGCTGGTTGCAGTTGCCATTAATACCGTCCTGATTGGCGTAGCTTTTGCACTGCCCAAAAAATTACTCACCCCAGCAGGGTATGCCAATGCTTGGCTACTCGGCGTTATCGTATGGGGAGCCTTAGGGTGGCAGGGCTATGCCACGGTGTTGTTCTACTTCTTTGTCGGCTCGGCAGTGACCAAAGTAGGAATGGCAGAAAAAGAGGCTTACGGCATTGCGGAAGCGCGGGGCGGGGTACGCGGCCCTGGAAACGTGTGGGGATCCGCACTCACAGGGACAATCTGTGCACTGACCTTGGTACTGATTCAGTGGATATCCTTAGAGAATACGGCTGGCGTAAAGACTGGATTAGCGATATGGCCACCTTTGTTAGCCCTTGGCTTTGTCGCATCTTTAAGTACCAAACTCTCAGATACGACAGCCACTGAAATTGGCAAAGCGTACGGACAAAGAACATTCTTGATTACAACCTTGCAGCCCGTACCTAGAGGCACAGAAGGGGCGGTGAGCTTAGAAGGAACCCTCGCAGGCATTGTGGGGTCTGTTGCGCTAGCACTGGTCGCTTGGAGCTTAGGATTAATTTCCTTATTAGGGGTTGGGATTTGTGCGATCGCTGCTTTCATTGCAACGACCGTTGAAAGTCTAATCGGCGCAACTATAGAGGAAAAACTGAGTTGGTTAACCCATGATTTGGTGAATATTATTAACACCACTATCGGCGCAGGAGCGGCGATTGGATTGGGATATATTTGGCAGCTGATGAACAGCTAATAAATGGTTAATGCATGAGCAAAACACCGAAGGAAATGTCTTTGACGAAAGAATTTTGTATGGATTTCTTAGAAAAGCATATAAAATGTAACTATAAGAAGCATAAGAAGCTCGGTATAATCAGCTTGCAAAACACGCCAAAGGCGTTGCTACCAAAGGCATTCCCTATGTTAGTTAGCCTGTGTTAGTTGGGTGATGAATTCACGTAACAATGCGCTGGCGTCATGATTTACCGGAATGCAGCCCTTTAAACATAAAACATCAACTCTATTAACATAAAAGAGCCCCAAACTATGACAATGATGTCGGTTACCGAGGAAAATTTTAATCAGGAAGTTCTATCCTCTTCGGCCCCTACCTTTGTTCATTTTCGAGCACCCTGGTGTGGCATATGTCGGCTAATATCGCCAATTTTAGATAGTTATAAGGCCACATGGCCTACGCAGCTGCGTATTTTAGATATTAATGCAGACGAAAATTTTAAGCTGGCAAATCGTTTCCAACTCAAAACGCTGCCTACCCTCCTTTACATTGAGAATGGTCAAATTATTCAGCGATTAGAAGGGTTTTCAGGCCATGAAAGCTTTCGTGAGCAGGTGGATATGATTGCTTATCGTCATCGTTTGGAGAGCACGTTTTCTAAGCGCTCTGCCTAATCATTTCCGTCAAACCTGCATTCTCGCAATTAAAAAGCCCCCGTATCAAAGTTTGATACGGGGGCTTTTCCGTAAGGGCACATTTTGAAAAGGGCGCTTACGGAAAGGGCTTTTGGAAAGAGCGCTTTTTAGGCAGTGTCTCAGGCAGCACCACTAATCTGGCAGCACCACTCACTTGGACACATTTGCAGATGGCTTTACAAATAGCCTTTGAGAAGGATGTCTTCGCCCACAGTCGTTAGGGTGACTTGGGACAGTGCCTTCGCCTTGGTCATTTCAGTTAGCCCCAGATCTCCAATGGGAGAAGGGGCGATCGCACCACCAATAATTTTAGGCGCAATGAATGCCCAGACCTTTTGAACCGCACCCGCTGCGATCGCCTTCGCCGCCAGTGTCCCCCCACATTCCCACAGCACCACCATACAGCCGCGTTCATGCAGCGCAGCCATCGCCGCATCAGGGGTTAGCAATGGCAAGCTAAGCACCTCCACCCCTTGCCGTTCTAAAGCAGCTTTAACAGAGGCATCGGCATCAGATTGCGTCACGACTAAGGTCTGAATCTCACGGGTATCCCACAAATTAGCCTTGGTGGGTAAATCCAGCTGACGGCTCATCACCACGCGCAAAGGATTGTGGTCACTTTGGCCGTGGCTGGTGAGGTTAGGATTATCTTTTCGAACCGTATTGCCGCCAACAATCACCGCATCACATCGGCTGCGAAGCTGATGCACCTGCTGGCGAGACTGGGGACCACTGATCCAAGCGCTGTGCCCTGTGGTAGAAGCAATCTTACCGTCTAGGGTCATGGCGTATTTCAAAATGCCAAAGGGTCTTTGGTGAGTCACCCGGTGAATAAAGGCTTCATTGAGGTGACGGCAGCGATCGCCTTCAACCCCCACCGTCACCTCAATGCCCGCAGCTCTCAGTTTTTCAATACCACCCGCTGCCTTTGGGTTCGGATCTTCCATCCCAATCACGACCCGGCGAAGTCCGGCGCGAATCACGGCTTCGCTACAAGGGGGCGTTCTGCCCTGGTGGTTGCAAGGTTCTAAGTTCACATATAGTGTGCCGCCCTCCGCCTTTGCACCGGCATCTCGGAGCGCAAAAACTTCGGCATGGGGTTCGCCTGCCTTAGGATGGTACCCCTCGCCCACAATGTCGCCATTTTGAGTAATGACAGAACCGACGAGAGGGTTCGGTGCCGTCTGGCCTGCAGCTTTGGCAGCTAGCTCACAGCAGCGTTGCATCATCAGCGCATCTTTAGGCACCCCTTGAGCATCAGCCGTGCTCGCCTGAACTGGCTGGGCTAGGCTGGGCTGGGCTGGGCTGGGCTGGGCTGGGCCTGAATTAGATGAGGTCGAATTGGGTTGGATGGGATTGGTCACAGCTGATAGGGTGTCCCTGATAGTCGTCGTTCTATTCTGTATAGGCTAGTACGATACAGCCATCCACCGCTGCCTCCAGTCATTCAGCTCAAATGACGTCACTTGGCCAAGGGTCGGCTTCCAAGCTAAAAACCTTGCTTTAAAAACAGGCTCGGTACACGCTAGATAATTTTGGTTCAGGTTGCCTCACTATGACAAAGCGCTTACAGACTTTTGGGCGAAACGCACTGTTAGGGCTTTTAATAGCCGCGCTATTAAGCGGACTGTTAGGCGGACTGTTGGGCGGGCCATTAAAAGCGCCCGCTGCGGCACAAAGCGAGCAGCCCACACCACCCTCAGCTGAGCTGCCCGCTCTATCCTCAGATTTTTTTGAAATTAATCGGCTTTTGCCGGTGCCTTTAACGGCCACAACAGAAATGCCAGACCTGGCCCCAATCTATTTAGATGGGCGGCAGCTCTTTTTTCTCAGTGCACCGGCTTTAGATGATGAACGTGCAACCGGACAGCCCCCCACAGAGGTCAGAGCGCAAGAAATCCAAACGCGGCTGAACGAAATAGCCAGGCAGCTCCCCCGTGATCGTTCAACGCCCTTACCCGAGGTGTCTGTCGAAGTAGACGAACCCAGTACTCTGCCCGTCATCTTCGTTGGCCCCCAGCCTTTACTCACAGTGACCACACTCGATGCGCAATTCAGCGGATACGCCACCCCGAACGATCTAGCTGATGTGTTTAGAGGTCGATTGGTACGAGCATTTGAGCGCTACGTAGAAGAGCGATCGCCCACCGCCTTTCGTCGTCAGTGCGAAATAGCGTTCACACTTTTAGGCGCAGCAGCGATCGCCCAAATCTTCATTCGACAGCTACAAAAAAGGATACAGCGACGACAAAGCCGACTAATGAGCGATCGCTCTGAAATCAAGCGCAAAAGTCGCGCCCGCACCGATGCGTTTCCAGCCATTAAGGTTGCGGCTGACGATGTTTTCGAAACCGTCTTTGAGCAGATAAAAGCGCGACTAGACAATCGGCAAAAGCGCAAACTCAATGAAGCCTTCAGAAACTTACTGTGGATAGCGCAAATCGTCCTGTGGCTCACCAGCCTGTTTTTGGTACTCAATCTATTTCCACAAAGCCGATGGCTAGCCACGCTGTTGCTGGCCTGGATCAAAATTCCAGCTCGGATTTTAGCGATCGCAGGCATCACTTACATCGCCGTAAGACTAAGCAGCGTCCTGATTGAAAAAAGCGTCTTTGCCTTGCAAGAAGGCGCGCAGTGGGCACCCGAACAATCACAACGGCTCAGCCTCCGGTTTTCCACCTTCTCCCAAGTCGCCAAAGGCGTCGCTGGCTCCATGCTTTCAGGGGTCGGCATCATGTTCATGCTGGCCACAGCGGGCATTGAAATCGGGCCGTTACTAGCAGGGGCCGGAATTGCGGGTGTCGCCGTGTCTCTGGCGGCGCAAAGCCTCATCAAAGACATCATCAACGGCTTTTTGATTCTGTTTGAAGATCAGTTTGGGGTGGGTGATGTCATTTCAACCGGCGAGGTCTCAGGCATGGTGGAATCGCTGAATCTGCGCATTACTCAGCTGCGCGACTCAGAAGGGCGGCTGATCACCATTCCCAACAGCCAAATCAGCACCGTTCAAAACCTCTCAATGGACTGGGCGCAGGTCGATCTTTCCGTTACCATTGCCCATCAAAATAATTTAGCGGACGTGCTAACGCTCCTCAAAGAAATTGCCACCGAGCTATCTCAAGCCGCCGACTGGCAACGCTTCATCCTAGAGCCACCCGAAGTGCTCGGCGTAGAAAACCTAGACTACAAAGGCATCACCTTACGCCTGTGGCTCAAAACGCAGCCTCTGAAGCAGTGGGCCGTTGCCCGTGAACTCAGGCAGCGGATCAAATACGCCTTCGACCAAAAGGGCATTGAAATTGGCATTCCTCAAGAAGAAATCACCGTTCTCCAGTCCTCAGCAGCATCTACGCACTTATCAATGCAGCCCTCTATAGAGCCGCCTATGCATTCAGATGAATGATGCATAGGCGGCGGCTCATCACGCATTCAGGCTAGTTACGCATTCGGATTAATACCATCTTCCGGAAAGACCCATTTTGGCCCTTCCTTAGCACGCTCTTCTCGCTTGCGGCGCACAGCCTCATCGGCAATTTCAATCATGGTTGATAGCGGCGTGCTTTCAATAAATGCGGAAGCTTTCTTTTGCTCGTCTTTGTGGGGGCACTGGTCGCCGAGGACACAGCCGTCTTTGCAGTCTACGGCGCAGTTTACATCTGCCATAACAGTTGAAAAAGGGGCTAAGTGGTTTCGCTCATAATTTTAAACGATCGCGCTAATCCTTCCATAAGCCTATTGATATGTTCTGGCGTATGAGTTGCCATCACGCTCATGCGCAACCGACTCATCGGCACCGTTGGCGGGCGCACCGCAGAAGTAAAAATACCTTCTGCGCTCATCAGCTGCCCGAGGTTAAGAACAGTTGCGGCATCTTTAACCTGTAAACAAATAATCGCCGAATCGGTGGGCAATCGTTTCAATGCTAAGCGGCTAGGCAACGTTGCCAAAAGTTCATCTAACTGCCGCGCTAAAGACTGGGCATTTTCGTGTAACTGCTTCAACCGCTCGGGTTCTTTTTGCAGCAATTGAATAGCCCCTAGCGCCGCCGCCGTATCCGCTGGAGATAGCCCAGTGGTGTAAATCCAGCTCGGCGCTCGGTTGCGCAAAAAATCAATGAGCTTGGTGCTACCGGCAACGTAGCCACCCAAACTAGCAAAGGCTTTACTCAGCGTCCCCATCTGAATAAAAGCCCGATGGGTAAGGCCAAAATGCTCGGCGCAGCCTGCCCCCGTTGCCCCCAACACCCCAGCGCTATGCGCTTCATCCACCATCACCATCGCCTCATGCCCATCCGCCACATCTAAAATTTGCGGCAGCTTACACACATCCCCATCCATCCCGAAAACACCATCCGTCAGGATCAGGCAACGTCTATAGGCGGCTCTATGTTCAATGATCTGCTCAGTCAAATCATTGATATCGCTGTGGCGGTAGGTTAAGACGGTTGCGCCGCTAAGGGCTGCCCCATTTCTGAGGCTGGAATGGTTATATTCATCGGTAAGGATGAGATCGCGATCGCCGACTAATGCCGCAATCGTGCCGATATTGGCCAGGTAGCCGCTACTAAATGCGATCGCATCTTCGGTGCCTTTAAGCTGAGCGATCGTCCCTTCCAATTCTCTATGCAGCTGACGATGACCACTCAGCAACCGAGACCCCGTTGCACCTGTTCCCAACGTTTGCGTTGCGGCAACAGCCTGTGCAACCAGGCGAGAATCGCCCGCCAACCCCAAATAATCATTACTGGCAAAGTTCACCATCGGCCGCCCATCGACCGTCACCATCGGCCCAGCAGCGCCCTCGATCGCTTTTACACTGCGATACCAGTTGGCCTTAATTAAAGTACGCAAAGACTTATCTATCCAGGCATAGGCAGGAGCAGGCATAAGCGCAACAAAAAAAGGTAGACAATCGAGGCATCAGGACAAATTGTATCCGTTAGCTATCCTCAACGCCCTACCCAATAATGCAGAATCTACGCAGTCTATTGACTACGCAGTTGATTACGCAGTCATGAACAGCGCTATTTCCCAGTCGGCAACATCACCCGGCTGAGCGTCCGCCCATCTTCCATCAGCGATAACGTAAACTCACCGCCCAGCGACTGCATCAGCGATTGGCACACCCAAAGATGACTATTTTGAGGCTGATGCAGCGTCGAAGGCGACAGTAAGTCAGTGGGTCGGCCTTGCGCTAGCTCCTGCATCACCTGCGGATCCACATGGCCAATGTCAGTAATGGCAACTTCTAACCAGTGCTCATCAATCGGCCGACACCAAACATCAATGCGATCGCCCACCGGAGACCGGTCACAAGCTTCTGTTACCAGCTCATACAGCACAAATTCAATTTTTGTAATATCTCCAGCCACCGTCAGGTTGCTCTCACAGTGCACCTTCGTCCATAGCTGACGCTCCTGAATCAATCCATTCGCCCGCGCCATCGCCCGCTTCAACACACTAATCAACGTCGTGTGCTTACGCTCAGTTCTCATACACCAGCGTTCATGCGTCGTCACATAGTTCAGCCTTTGCGCCAACGTATCCATCTTTTGCATCAGCATTTGCTGCTTGGCATCCACCGCAGACGGCAACAAATTAATCTGCTGCAAACAATCAGAGAACCCCCGGCTAAGATCTTCAATCTGATGCTGCTTATACCAGTTCAACTGAGTGAGCTGTTGTTGCTGGCTTAGCATAGTGCCCATCAGCTTAGTATGACGACGACACCAAGCCAGCTGATTCACAATCACTGCGAGCAGGCTGGTTTGTGAATCAGACCATTGCCGACTCGCTTTATCCAGCAAAATCACCACCGCATTAGGTTCGTGCTCAGGCGCAGTGCGCAAGGCCATCACCAGCAAAGACGCGCCCGCTGGCCCATTAATCCACTGATGGCCATCATTAGGCAAATCCTCTAGGCGCAGCGTCAGTAAACTTTCAGTAGAAATCGCCCAGTTCAGCACCGCATCCGTTTCCACCGAAATCTGCCGGTCTGTATCTACGCTGAACTGATTATTCTGCGCCACTGAATTCACGACCTTGGCAAAGGCCTGCCCGTTCTCCCAAGCCACCACCGCCACCAACGGTGCATGTAAAATCTGAGAAATATGCCGAGTCGCTGAACTATCCAACGCCTTAAGCTCACTCAACCGCTGCAGGCTACGCATCCCCCACTGAAAACTCTCATGTAAATGCACCTGCTGATCAGTTTGGCGTTGCAGCTGCCACTGGTGCAAAATCAATCCAATCTGATTACTCAAAGACTGCACCAGCTGACGCTCAGCCTGGCTCCAGCGTCGTTCAGTTTTATCTGTAATAATCACAACCCCCTCTGGCGTGTGACCAGGAGAGGTATTGCTCACCAGCAAAGATTTCGCCTTCAGCGCCTGAATCTGAGGCTGCCAAGGCGCAAACTTCAGCTCATTTTCTAAGCTTTCCACACTCACAGGCGAATGGGCTCGCTTCAGCATCTGCTCATCTACTGAATCAAGCGGTAGCCAATGCTCGCCTCGGCCCATGCCCACCCCGGTTCGATAGCACTGGTCAAAGCCACCGAGTTCAAGGTTCGCACTCAGCACAATCAGCTGTTCGGTGCCAATGCGAGCAGCCAACTGCTCAACGCACAGCCCCAACACATGCTGCCAATCTCTGTCGCTATGAATACTGCGGGTCACCCCAGCGCTAAAGAGATGGTCAGATTTTGCCCGACTCAGCGCCTCATCCATTTCAGACGTAGGCATCGCCAGCCCCAACAGCTGGGATATGCCTTTGGCATAGTCCTTCTCAGGCTCACTCCACATCCGAGGGCTATTCCCTTCTATCACCATGAACCCTTGCAGCTCATCTTGGTAAATAATCGGCGCAGCAATCACTGATTGAATATTGAGATGCTGCATCAGGCGACTGGCCATACTGGCCTTCAGTGAACCTTCCGCTTCACCTAGAATCAATACGTCACCCCCGCACAAAACGCTGTACAGCCCTTGAACATCACTGACCGGTAGCGTACCGCTGGTTTTACCTCGAAACTTACCGATCCGACACCAAAAGTGACGGCCCCTAGGCTCCAGCCAATAAACACTAATGGGTGCCCCCATAAAATTCTGAGTCTCTTTGGCCACTGCCTCTAAGCGGGCATCTAAAGAAGGCAGCGCACTCAATGACGCCAACAACTTCAACAGCGGCTTCGCGGGCTGTTTTGTTTGCTGTCGCCGCTCTTCCAAATCATTTTGATGAATCGCTTCTGCCAGCGCATTATTAATAGCCAGCAATGTGGAATTCTCTAAAATGCCAGGCTCTACGCCCCAACGCCGAGATCCCAAAATCATCAGACCAAAGCAAATGCCTTTACGCTGAATCGGGAGAATAACAGTGCCTTGCTGCTCAAAGGTTTTTGCAATGCGCTCCCAAACGCCAGCCCGTGATTCTTCTCGAACATCTGCCACAACCATGGGCTGCTTTTGAATAATGACCTGTTCTAATAAGCCACCTGGCTGTAGAGACAAAGTTGTATGAGAAAACCGACGTGGGCCATTGGTCATGACACCACGAGTAGTCAGCTTATGATTAATCCGATCATATAAACCCACCCAAAGTAAGGTGTAGCCAAACTCAGCTCGAAGCGCCGCAAGCGCCTCTTGAATAGCCTCTTCAAGCGTTTCTGCTTCCCAAATGGCGGGCAGCACTTGGCTCAAATCTTGTTTAGTCAAATCTCTAGCAGCACGTCTGTCAGGGCTATTGCTGCCACTACGCCCTTGATGGGAGCGGCGATCACGGGTGGGCGCTGAAGATTGGGGTGAGGGCTTTACCATGTGTGAAGCGTATGTAAGACGGAAGGCGGGTTGAGCAAAGTATGGAGGCTGTTTGGGGCGATCCGCCCGAAAAAGTACGGAGGCCAGCAAGACATTTGTAGACGCTTGATAACCGTAGAGTTCCCGTGATCAATAGCTCGCACAACGAAAAATACGTGAGGGCAATATAAGAAGTGTCTACTGTGAAGATTGACAGGTTGCTATAGTGCTTTTTTGGGTAAATTCCGCTGCGCTTGATGATTTTTTTACCCAAATGATTTGTTTACCCGCACGTTTTCAGGAGAATTCTTTTGCAACAGCTCTATAAATCGGGCCTTCGTCCTTTTCTTTTCAATGTGTTAAAAGCCGATCCTGAAACCGTCCATCGCCACACGCTCAACACACTCGCCTGGATGGCAACAGAACCTACCCAAGGCGCACTGTTTCATCAGCCCACCCGCCTTGCCTCCCAAGCTGCCATGTCTAGCCTATGCGAAGTGCGCGATTCTCGGCTGTCTCAATCGCTTTGGAATCTTTCCTTTGCTAACCCATTTGGCCTCGCCGCAGGCTTCGATAAAGATGGTACGGCTGCTCGCGCTTGGCCCCTGCTGGGCTTTGGTTTTGCCGAATTAGGAACAGTTACGTTTCACTCACAGCCCGGTAATCCTAAACCCAGAATGTTTCGCTTACCTGCCGATAATGCTGCACTGAATCGGATGGGCTTCAACAACCAAGGCGCAGCGGCTCTCTCTCAAAGATTAAGAGACCTCTGGCCAGAAGGGAACTATCCTATGCCGATTGGCATTAATTTAGGAAAGTCTAAAATTACACCCTTAGAAGAGGCCGCTGAAGATTACCGGCAAAGCTTTGAGCTATTGAAAACGCAGGGCAGCTATTTTGTAGTGAATGTGTCTTCTCCGAATACGCCAGGGTTGCGATCGCTTCAAGCCAAAGAACAGCTCGCCCCCATCCTCCAAACCCTCCAAACCGCAAATACAGAAAGTAAACCCCTCCTGGTCAAAATCTCCCCCGATCTCGCCACCGAAGACATTCACGAGATTGTGCAGCTCGCTCAAGATTGCAACCTCTCCGGCATCATCGCTACTAACACCACCATCAGCCGCGATGCGCTCACCACTCGCACCATCGCCGCCACTGGCAAATCTGTTACCGAAGAAGCCGGTGGCATCAGCGGCGCACCCGTTACCCAGCGTTCCACCGAAGTGATTCGCTTAATTTACGAACAAACTCAAGGAACGTTGCCTATTATCGGGGTTGGCGGCATTTTCACTGCCGATGATGCTTGGGCCAAAATTACAGCAGGTGCTTCGTTGCTGCAAACCTACACAGGCTGGGCATATGAGGGGCCAACAATGGCTAAAGTCATTTTGCAAGGACTCTTGAGAAAGTTAGACAGCCAAGGATTTGAGACCATTGAACAGGCAGTCGGATCCTCACACCAAAACTAAACACTATTAGTTTAAATTTTCTCGTTAAAGCTACGGAACACTTGTGCACAAAGCATATGACATCTTTAAGCATGAGCATAGCAGTTGACGCACTGCTGATCTTTGTTAAACGAATTGAACCTGTCTGGCATGTCTAAAAATCGAGGGTTACCCGTCGCTATCAAATTGATTGGATTAAGTGTTGTTGGCTTTAGTGCGATCGCTCAAGCTAGCCCAATCAGTCTCAAAGGACGCATTCCACCAAACAACAAGTGCGTTATCAAAGGCAATATCTCTATCAACTCAGACAGAAAGCTGTATCACCTTCCTGGAATGGAAAACTATGAAACCACAAATATTCAGATTGAACATGGTGAACGATGGTTCTGTTCAGAGCAGCAAGCAATCGCAGCAGGCTGGGTCAAAGCCCCAAGATAAGACTGCTTTCAAATAACACGAATAGACCGAGCACTGGTTCTCATTGTTTACCTTTCACATACGTGTCCAGCCACTGCACCATTTCCCACAGAACATGACCGACTGCTTCACGGGAACGGTAGCCGTGTTCTTCGAAGGGGAGGCTAACGTAGCGGACGGTGCCACCGAGTCCTTTGATGGCTTCGTAGAGGCGATCGCTCTGAATCGGATACGTCCCCGAATTATTATCCGCAGCGCCGTGAATCAGCAGTAGCGGATACTTAATTTTGTCAGCATGGGTAAAAGGAGACATTTTCATGTAAGTCTCTGTTGCATCCCAAAAATTGCGCTGCTCGCCCTGGAAACCAAACGGCGTAAGGCTACGATTATACGCACCGCTACGTGCAATGCCTGCGGCGAAAAGCTGTGTGTGGGCCAACAGATTCGCAGTCGTAAACGCACCATACGAATGCCCGCCAATGGCTAGCTTCTCCTTTTGGCTCACCCCACGCTCAATCAGATAATCAACAGCAGCTTTAGCACTATCCACGAGCTGCTCCAAATAAGTATCGTTAGGTTCAGTGTCACCTTCTCCGATGATAGGCATGGTAGGGCCAGACAGTACCGCATAGCCCTGGGTAAGCAGAAACATCACTGAGGTGCGCTGGGGCCGGCCAAACGTATTTTCAGCTCGGGTGACTTGACTGGCCGTAGCACGGCTTTTGTGTTCTTCTGGATAAACCCACAGGATGGTAGGTAACGGGCCATCGCGCTGCGGATCATGACCTGGCGGCAAGTACAAAGTGCCGGAAAGCTCTAAGCCATCAGCGCGGTTATAGCGCACAATTTCTTTGTGAATGTGCTCGTACCAAGGCAGCGGATCTTTGAAATTAGTCAGTAGTTTCTCTGTGCCTTCTTTCCGATCATGTAACCAATAGTTGCTTGGCTCAGACTTATTTTCTTTGGCAATAATAAGCTGCTCCGCGTCAGCATCTAACAGCCTTCTCACGCGAGAAAAGCCGACCTCTCCAGCCTGCCATAATCTTTCTTTTTCTCCAGTGGAGAGATTCAATTTATCGAGGAAAGGATACACCCCTTGAGGCGAGGCCCCTCGTCCATTGAGATAAATATCACCTGATTTAGAGAGCTGCAAAACGTGCCACCCATACGCACCGAGGTGCGTTACCGGCTCTCCAGGATTGCTGTACGCATCTTGAAAGTTGCGTTCCTCAATAAGGTGAGGGTCACGTTGGGGATGCTCAGGAGAGAGCCACCAAGTCCGAAGCTGACGCGTGTTGTACATCGCTTCGTAGGCAATGGCGGTGCTGCCATTGCCCCACTCAATGCTGTTGTAGCGTAGGGTTGTTTTCCACAGAGAGTTAGGCACGGCAGTAAAAGGCGCATCCAGCGTGAACAAACTATCTCGATAGTCGCTCTCAACCCGAGCATCACCGCCATCTAAGGCTTCAATCCAATAAAGCGTAGCGGGTTTATCTGCGCGCCAGCCAGAAGCTCGTTTGCCGTCTCGCACAGAATCAAAATTGATAGAGATTTCTTCTGCCAACGGCAGATCAGCCAGGGTATAAACAATCTCTCCATTCAGATTTAAGATATCGGTGCGCTTGGGAAATCGAGTGAGGGGCACCTGATAAGAAAAGGGACGGTGAGTTGAAATCACTTTCAGCCAGTTGCCATCGGGAGACGGCGCAAAACCTTTAAACAAGCCCGATTGAGTAACAGGCGTTTGTTTTCCAGACAGCTCTATTTTTACGATCTGAGAGGAGAGATAATACTCCAACAGAACTTCGTCGTGGGGGCTTTGTAGCAAGTTAGTGTAGGTGCGCGCAGGTGCCGTGCGCCCGAGGCTTTGCTCAATAATCGGGCCGATGGGAAGCGGAGATTTGGCGGGCGGTGGCCCCGCATCGGTGCGGACTTTGCAAACCAGGGTGTTATCTGGCAGCCAATGAAACGGACTGGCACAAGTCGCGTTCACAATGGGGCCCGTGAGCGGGATAGCCTTGGCCGATTCAATATCAAGAATCCACAGACTGATGCCGCTTTTAGCATCGTCAGTATCAGAAAGTTGTGTGTGAGTAAATGCGAGGTAGCGGCTATCATCCGACCAGCTTAAGTCTCGAATCCGAGCGCCCGCAGGCAAACCTGTAATGGGGTGAGTGGGTTCCCCCTCTGAGACGCCCTGAGCACGACGAACCGAGAGTGAAACATAGTAACCAGCTTTGGCTGGGCCCCAAGTATTAGGATTGATTTGGAGTCCGGCGAGAGCAACAACCGGCACCGTCAATTCTTCAATCGGAGGCAATCCCGCTTGGCTAAACTCCACAATCCATTTTGCATTGGGAGAGAAGCCCACATCCGGCAGCTGCGGGGTATCGAGCATCGCCGCAATTGGCTCAGGGGGAGTTTGCCATGTGTCCTGAGCGGGGAGAGTCATAAAAAAGAACGGTATGCATCTCAATGCAGAATATACCGACAGGGGGACGGTTGAACAAAATGTACGGAAAACACGACGAAACAGGACGCTTCGATAAGATTCGAAACGTCCTGTTTGAGAGCAGCCACTAGCTAGCAAAGACCAGAGTACGCAAGTGACTTAGCGAAGAACAGTTTGATCAGCGTTTAATCTTCTTCAAATTCGTCCATAGACGGGCACGTGCAAATGAGATTGCGATCGCCATACGCCTGATCAATTCGGTTCACACTCGGCCAGAACTTACGCGCCCGTGTCCACTCCGTAGGGAATACAGCCGCCTCACGAGAATAGCCTCGGTTCCACTCATCCACCAAATCAGCCGTGGTATGCGGAGCATGCAACAAGGGACTCTCTTGCGATTCCACCGCACCTGATTCAATCTGTTCAATCTCTGCGCGAATCGCAATCATCGCATCACAGAACCGATCTAGCTCAGCAAGTGACTCACTCTCTGTTGGCTCCACCATAATCGTGCCAGCCACAGGCCAAGACATCGTAGGCGGATGGAAGCCGTAGTCAATTAACCGCTTCGCCACATCATCCACATTCACATGGGCCGACTTTTTAAACCCACGCAAATCCACAATGCACTCGTGCGCCACTAAGCCACTCGTACCTTTATAGAGAATGTCGTAGTGCCCTTCCAATCGCTTCGCAATATAATTTGCACTCAAAATCGAGAGTTCACTCGCTTTTTTCAGCCCTGCTGGCCCCATCATTTGAATGTACATCCAAGAGATTGGCAAAATGCTGGCACTGCCCCAAGGCGCAGCCGAAACCGCACCAATAGCTTGATCGCCGCCGGTGGGCACAAGCGTATGACCGGGCAAAAACGGAACCAAATGCTTAGCCACACCAATCGGACCGACCCCCGGACCACCGCCACCATGCGGAATGCAAAAAGTCTTGTGTAAGTTCAAATGACACACATCTGCGCCAATATCACCAGGACTACACAGGCCCACCTGCGCGTTCATATTCGCGCCATCCATATACACCTGTCCGCCGTGGGTATGAATAATCTCACACACTTTTTTGATGCTCTCTTCAAACACGCCGTGGGTAGATGGATAGGTCACCATCAGCGCAGCAAGGTTCGCACTGTGCTTTTCAGCCTTGGCGGCTAAATCAGCCACATCAATGTTGCCGTCGTTGTCGCATTTAACGGCAACAACTTTCATCCCAGCCATCACGGCACTAGCCGGGTTGGTACCGTGGGCCGACTGAGGAATCAGGCAGATATTGCGATGGGTGTCACCGCGAGATTCATGATATTGATGAATCACCAGAAGGCCGGTGTACTCGCCTTGGGAGCCAGCATTGGGCTGCAAAGAAACCCCTGCAAAGCCGGTGATATCAGACAGCCATGCTTCTAGCTGAGTAAATAGCGTTTGATAGCCCTTGGTTTGAGAAAGAGGTGCAAAGGGATGAATTTGACCAAACTCAGGCCAAGTAATGGGCACCATTTCAGCCGTCGCGTTCAGCTTCATGGTGCAAGAGCCAAGCGGGATCATGGCATCTGCCAAAGAAAGATCTTTCTTTTGTAAGCTGTAGAGATAGCGCAGCAGCTCAGTTTCGCTGTGATAGCGGTTGAAGACTGGGTTCGTGAGATAGTCAGACGTGCGGCTGAACGCTTTGGGCAAAGGCTCAGGGCAAAGCGATTCTATGGTGGGCGCGGTTTTATCGCCTGCAAAAATCTCTAGCAGTTCGCTGATTTGTTCCACGCCGGTTGTTTCATCTAGGCTAATGCCCAAAGTTTGAGGCTTACCGGCTTGTTCGAGATCAATGCGCAGGTTGATTTGTTGTTCTGTCGCACGGGCGAGAATGTCTTTGGTGCGATCGCCTGTTTCCACTGTAAGCGTATCGAACACAGGCGCAGATCCCATCTTGTACCCTAGCTTTTTTAGGCCATCCGCTAGCGCAGTAGTCAGCGTATGAATGCGACTCGCAATGCCCTTCAAGCCCTCAGGGCCGTGATAAACCGCATAGGTACTGGCAATAATCGCCAGCAATACCTGCGCCGTACAGATGTTGCTCGTCGCAGAATCGCGACGAATGTGCTGTTCTCGAGTTTGCAACGCCAAGCGCAGCGCGGGCGCACCTTTACTATCTTTAGATAACCCCACCAGACGCCCCGGCAGCTTACGCGCATAGGCTTCCTTCGTTGCGAAGTAAGCAGCATGAGGGCCACCATAACCTAGGGGAACGCCTAATCTTTGGGTATTGCCCACGGCAATATCTGCACCAAATTCACCAGGCGGTGTGAGCAGCGTTAAGCTGAGCAAATCGGCCGCAACCGTCACAATCGTGCCAGCAGCATGAGCACTTTCAATAAAGGCCGTGTAGTCAAAAATCGCGCCATCCGTAGCAGGATACTGAAGCAGTGCGCCAAAGTAAGGGTCACCTACTGAGAAATCGGCAGCAGCGTGATCCCCAATCACAACATCAATGTTGAGAGGATTCGCTCGGGTCTTAATCACCTCAATCGTTTGCGGATGACAAGCCGACGACACCCAAAACTTCTTCGCTTTTTTCGCATCTTTGTTCTTACACACGCCAAAGCTCATACTCATCGCTTCAGCGGCAGCGGTTCCCTCATCTAACAAGGAAGAATTCGCAATCTCCAACCCGGTTAAATCAGTCACCATCGTCTGATAGTTCAGCAGCGCCTCTAACCGGCCCTGAGAAATTTCGGGCTGATACGGCGTGTACTGCGTGTACCAGCCCGGATTTTCCAAAATGTTGCGCTGAATTACTGGTGGCGTTACGCAGTTTGCATAGCCCAGACCGATGTAGCTGCGATAGACCTGATTCTGACTAGCGATGTCCGCAATCTTTTGCAGCGCCTCGGTCTCACCCAAAGCGTCTTCGACCGCTAATGGCTTTTGAGAACGAATGCCTGCCGGCACAGCCGCTGAGATCAGCGCTTCCACACCCTCGAAGCCAAGCACTGTCAGCATTTGCTTCACATCTTGTTCTGTAGGGCCAAGGTGACGCTGCTCAAAACGGTCGGCAGCAAGCTGCTCTGTCCAGGCGCTGCTCGGACGGGCACGGACAGCGGCAACAGCGCTGGTCGCATCAACAGCGAAAGCTTCGGACGATTGAGCGGTCTGATCGTAGGACATAGCACTTTGGTCTTCGTACGGCGTTAGTCTTTAGTATTGTGTAACAAAAAGCTACCCGCGCGTGATTACAAAGGCTACCGTTTAGCGATCGCATCCGCTCATTACCCCAAAAAATATAGGCGTGTGAGCCAGTGCTCACACGCCTATATCGGTCTATTCACAAGGGTTACAGCAATAAGGATTGATGCGAGCACGCACTGCTCCAAACCATCTATTAAAAAATCAACAGGCGCTGCATCTATAACGTCAATAGATTGCAGCTTAAGATGACAGCACCTGAGACAACAGCTTGAGCGTAAGCGACGGCTATTCAAATCCTACCTATTCAAATCCTACGTAGCCTACGCTTCACCCTCGACTTGCTCCGCATATTCATCAGCAGACATTGCCTCATCCAGCTCAGACAAATCTTCAGCGCGCACCTTAATCAACCAAGCTTCGCCGTACGGATCGTTCGCAATATCCTCCGGAGATTCAATCAACGCATCATTGCGTTCAAGCACGGCACCATTAATAGGCGACTTCAAATCCTCTACCGCCTTCACCGACTCAATCGTGCCAAAATTCTCACCTTGCTCTACCGCATCCCCAATATCCGGCAGCTCCAAAAATACAACGTCGCCCATTTGATCGACTGCAAACGCCGTAATCCCTATCGTTACGATTTTCTCTTCCTCATCCACACGAGCGTACTCATGGGTATCCATATATTGCAAATCTTCGGGATAATCAAACGCCATAGTATTTCCTCGAATTCAGTAGAGATTATTCCATAATCTTGCATCAATTCAGCACTCCTCAAAGCCTAAATTGATGTCCAAATCAGTGCCCAACCAAAGCTGAGATGATCGCTGACACCAACCATCAATCAGCATTTGCTCAGCGTTTACTTAACGCTTATAGAACGGGCGCTTCACAACCGTTGCCGGGAAAATTTTGTTACGAATAGCAACGTCCACAGTTTGGCCAACCTTAGCCAGCTCTGGAGCAACATAACCTAAAGCCACCGGATATCCCAGCGTAGGCGACAGCGTACCGCTCGTAATCACACCCACCGTCTCGGCCCCATTCATCACAGGATAATCGTGCCGGGCAATGTTACGACCTTCCAATGTCAGCCCTACCAGCTTACGAGATACGCCCGCCGCCTTTTGTTTTTCCAGCACCGAACGCCCAATAAAATCTTCGGTTTTATCTAAGTGCACCAGCCAACTTAGCCCCGCTTCCAACGGCGTCGTTTTATCACTAATATCTTGACCGTACAGAGCCATCGCCGCTTCGAGCCTGAGCGTATCTCTGGCCCCTAACCCACAAGGCACAACGTCTATTTCTAAAAGCGCCTGCCAAATATCAGCAGCGCCATCCACCGGCACCATCACTTCAAAACCATCTTCGCCGGTATAGCCCGTGCGCGCAAAAAAAGCAGGATAGCCCAGCAGCGTGCCACTGAGATGGTTATAGCGAGGCAGCGACTGAATATCTTGTTCAGCACATAGTGACTGTAGCTTCGCAGTGGCTTCTGGCCCTTGCACAGCAATCAGCGCTTGGTCTTGAGAAAGATCTGTAAATTTGATCGTGTCAGGCAAATGACTTTGTAGCCAGTCTCGATCTTTAGCCGTCGTTCCCGCATTCACAATCAAAGTAATACGCTGCTGGGCTGCTGGCTTGTCCGCTGTTTCGCCTTCCCCTGCTTCGCCCTGATGATAAATAATGAGATCATCAATGATACCGCCCTGCTCATTGAGCAACACGGTGTATTGCGCTTTCCCTTCGATGAGCTTAGCGAGGTTAGTGGGCACAAGCGTTTGCAGCTGAGCAATTACATCGGGGCCTTCCAGCAAGAACTTACCCATATGAGAGATATCGAACATGCCAGCTGTGGTGCGTACGGCTTCGTGCTCTTGGCGAATACCGCTAAACTGCACGGGCATCTCCCACCCCGAGAACCCGGTCATTCTGGCCTTTTGCTGCAAGCATAAATCGTACAGAGGTGTGCGTAGCAGATTAGTCATAGGCCAGCCGGGAATAGTTAAAGAGTAGTGAGGCACTGTTCAGGCGAATGATGTGCCCTTCTCTATTAAATAGGGGAGGTGCGTCTTGATATCAAGTCTTTTTGAAATACCTGCTGAAAATGCGGTGCAAAAACACCCTTTAGAACCCTTTGCTGACAAACCGTTTTCGTCAAAAGTTCCATAGCGCAATCACCTTGCTAAGCAATTTTACGGATCGCTCACATAGTCCTTGGCGGTATATTTTTTGGCTGAAGCGTTGCTGACAGCTCTTCTCATCCATAGGTTGATCTAAGTAATTATGAGGATGAACAGTGGTGATTTTTCACAGGCCGTAAGCAGGCGACAGCAAAGAGGGCGACAGAGCATTGGATAGGCAAAAGAAAAAAGGAACGTTACCGCAACAAAAACTTGCGGGGAGCTGGATCGCAACGGTTCAAAGTGTGATGGGATCACGCCCCCATAAACCTAGCTTTATGGTGTTTGATATTGGCCAAAGCGGAGGAATGCATCTATCCGAATGGTTTTACGCTCACAAGATGATTACATTTCAGGAAGACATCTTGAGTCGGGCGGTGAGGTTTCCGCGAATGAACGTATATCAGCGGGTACGACAGTGCAATAGCGATGTATACGGCTTTAGCGCAACGGTAGAGCAGCTTCGGCAAGTACAGCGCATGGCAAACCCAAATCAGTTTCTGCAAGATTTGCATCGGGGCAGATGCCGGGTGATTTATTTGCATCGAAGAGATGCGTTAAGGCATGCCCTGGCCACGCTTAGAACCTACAGCATCAATTTCCGCTTTGATACGCCCGAATCCATTGCCAGAACTGGGCGCTTCACCGTCAATGTAGGTGAGCTAATTGACTGCCTACAGTATCTGGATAATCAGCGAGTAGAAGCCAACGCGATTTTAAATGATGTGCCTCATCTGAGCCTAGTGTATGAAGAGGATTTGATGGATCCTAATAGCTATGAAGTGACAGCAGCAAGACTTTCTAGCTTCCTAGAAATCCCAGAGATTAAGCCCGTAGGTAACCCACTGAAGCTAGTGCATCAGAAATTAGAAGACATTGTGACCAACTATGACGAGTTGTGTAAAGGCTTAGAACAATCTGACTATGCCTATCTGCTCACAGATAGCCGATATTTGCTCACGATGTAGACAAACTATGCCCCCTTCACAGTGATGAGACGTGTGAAGGGGGCATAGTGGCAGTTAAGCCCGTTAGGGGTGAGGAGAAAGCTCTACATTAACCGCTTAACCGCCAGAGATTAAAGCGCTGAGCGCATATAGACCAGAGAAATAGACCAGATAACCTTAAAGCAAGGTTGCGGCATCGAAGGTAGGCGGAAGCAGAACCGTATCGACCACATGGATGACACCATTGCCTGCAACAACATCCGGCTGAACAACATTAGCCGAGCCATTAACGGTTACACCCGCAGCATCTACACCGACTTCAAGACTTTCACCCTTAATCGTACTCAGCATGCCGGGTTCGATGTCTTCAGCGGCCACTGCCCCCTCAAGCACGTGATAAGCCAAGATCTCTTGTAACGCAGCTTGGTTTTCAGGCTTGGCGAGCTTTTCAACCACTTCGACTGGCAGCGCTGCAAAGGCCGCATCAGTGGGCGCAAACACGGTGTAGGGGCCATCTGCATCCAACGTTTCTTCCAAGCCAGCTGCTTGTACAGCTGCCGTCAGGGTATTGAAGGAGCCGTTAGACGCGGCGACATCCACAATGGACTCACCAGTCCCCCCAATAGGCGCTTCACGGCCATCTAGCTCACCAGTGGTGACGTCACCAGAAATCTCACCGGGAATCTCACCAGAAACCTCACCAGAAACCTCACCGGGAACCTCGGAAGTGAGATCAGATTCACTTGCATCTGTTGTGGTGTTGGCACCGCAAGCAACCGCGATGGGAAGAATCATGAGTGCGGCAGAAAAGCCGACAAACTTGCGAGTAGATTGGCGGATGGATTTGTTAAACGCGATAAAACGCATAGTGTTTTTGTAGTTAACAGCTTACGTAGGGTCATGGCTCGTCCTGCTTCTAAAACTGCCTTTGCTTCTAAAGTTGCCTTTGCCTTTTGCCTTTAGAGTCCGGAGCACCAGCACAAAAGTGCTTACACACCAGATGAGTAGCAACGCAATTGAGCAGGGCCAATGCCTACGTTCTGAATTAAAGAAATAGAAAGTTAACATTTCTCCCATGCTTTAGTTACACTTCCGTAATATTGCGAATTAGAGAGGTGTGGTAGTGATGTTGTGTGTGTCGCTGTTTTGTGGAGTGCCTTTTTAGGATTCAGCAATGAGCGGAAAAAAGGGAGAGGTGAGTAGGCATGAACGTTCTATTTGTTGAAGATGAGCCGAAGATTGCAAGCTTTGTGCAGGTGGGCTTAAAAGAGCAAGGGTTTGTGGTGGACTACTGTGACCATGGCGATCGCGCTTACGAAAAAGCGATTGAAAACGAATACGACGTCATCTTGTTAGACATCATGATGCCGGGAAAAGACGGCCTCTTTATCCTTAAACATTTGCGACAAATGGGACGCAACACCCCTGTAATTTTGCTCACCGCTCGCAATGAACTCGACGATCGCTTACAAGGGCTAAACCTGGGCGCAGATGACTATATCGCCAAGCCCTTTTTTGTAGAAGAATTGGTGGCCAGAATGCAGGCCGTGGTGCGCCGCAGCGCCGGGGAAGGGCAAAACCTAGTAACTGTTGGCCCATTTAAGCTAGATAGGATTACGCGCACGGTGATTTGCCAGGTGGGTGAAGCCTCGCAAACGGTGGAGTTAACCACCCGTGAGTTTAATTTGTTGGAGTATTTGATGCGATCGCCCGGACGCGTATTTACCCGCACCCAAATGCTAGAACACGTGTGGGGTTATGACTTTAACCCCAGCACTAACGTGGTGGACGTGTGCATTCAGCGCCTGCGCAAAAAAATCGATATTAAAGGTCAAAGCCGCTGGATAGAAAGCGTACGCGGCGTTGGCTACCGCTTCCGCCAAGCAGAAACGCCGTAACAGTTGAGCCTGATTCAACAACAATCTTATGAAATTAGCTTCGTTTCGTCTGAGAATTGCGTTGTTGTCAGTCGCCTTAGCGGGAGCCGCGCTGGTGGGATTTGGCTTGGTCGCTTGGCGGCTAATTTATGTGGCGAAGGTGAGTAGCTTGGATGCGAAGTTGGATAGTCAGCTTCGACAGATGATCAGAGTTCAAGAACCGGAGTGGTGGCAGAGCTTTGGACAAGAGTTACCGCGTGAGCTAGAGACGCAGATAGAAACCCCGATTACGCTGCTGGCAGTGGATGCGCAAGGCAGAACGCTGCACTATTCTGTGAGTGATGCGCAGCTGGGCGATGTGGCCTTGGATCTAGGGACGTTACTGACGGCGGTCTCTCAAAATATTGAAGAGAGTGAACCTTCCGAGACAGAAACCGCCAGAGTGTTACCGGTTAAGCAGGTTTCTACGCGCAATACGGCAACCGGAAGCTGGCGGATTGGCATTGTGAATTCGGAGGCAGGAAGAGGCGCGATCGCCGTCAGTCTTCAAACGATTGATCAAGACATGGCCACCATTCGCAATATCTTTTTGGTAGCTATTCCCAGCACGCTCTTCGCGATCGCAGGCGGCGCGTGGATATTGGCCGGTAGCGCCCTTAAGCCCGTCAACAAGCTCACCAACGTCATTACCCAAGTCACAGCAACCGGACTAGACCAACAGGTCCCTGTGGGTAGCGCTGATGTAGAGTTTGTTGAACTGATCAATGTCTTTAATCAAATGCTGACGCGATTGGAGCGCAGCTTTAAGCAGTCTTCTCGTTTTAGTGGAGATGCAGCGCACGAACTCAAAACACCACTGGCTATTTTGCGCGGAGAGCTAGAGTTAGCAATGCAGCAGGCCGAACCCGGTTCAACGTTGCAGCAAAGCTTAAGCAAACTGATGGATGAAGTCTCTCGGCTGAGCACGATTGTGCGCAAGCTGCTGCTGTTGTCTTTAGCGGATGCGGGACAAATGAGCGTACGGCAAGATCGGGTGGATTTGAAAGAAACGTTGAATGTAATGGTGGAGGATGTAGAGCTGTTAGCCCCTGATTTGCCAGTGCAAATAAACATTGAAGGAGATTTAATCGTAAAGGGCGATCGCGATTTGCTCACCCAAGTCATTCAAAACTTGATTGATAATGCCATCAAGTACAACTTGCCAGAAGGTGCCGAAAATCGGTGGATATCAATTACGGGAAGAAAACAGGTCAGTAGCGTACAAGTCACAGTAGCCAATGCCTCTAGTAAAGGGATTTTGCCTGAAGAGAGCGATCGCGTTTTTGATCGGTTTTACCGGGGCGACGTTTCTCGCAATCGAAAAAGAGAGGGCTTTGGCTTAGGACTAAGCCTATCAAGAGAAATCGTAAGAGCACACAAAGGCGAACTCAAGCTCGACACGACGCCCAAGGGAGAAACCGCTTTCACCGTAATTCTGCCAACAGAATAAACCGCAATCACATTAACGTCTTCGAAGGCAGTCTTTGGAAAAACCCTTTCGAAGAACGCCGTTAAAGAGCAGTAAGCTATCGGTAATGGCACTACTCTTTATGAATATGTCTACCCCTGCGATCGCTCAATCAACCACTACGCCCACCGACGTGCCCCAGCCTTGGCACGGGGCCTTAGCCTCTCCCGCCGTGGAGTTTGGCCCCAGTGAACTCACCGTAATTTCGGGCCAAGTTCCAGAAAAACTCAGCGGCACTTTCTATCAAAATGGCACCGGACGGTTGCAATGGGGGCAAGAGGCGGTAGGGCATTGGTTTGATGGCGATGGTGCCATTTTGCGAGTGAATTTTAGTGCGTCGGTTGCGACTGGAACGTATCGATATGTGAAAACAGAAGGGTATTTACGAGAGAAAGCCGCGAATGCATTTTTGTATGGCAACTATGGGCGACGGTTTCCGGGGCCTGTGTGGTCACATATCGCAGGCTTAATGACAGGGAAAAGTATTAAAAACGCAGCGAACACATCGGTGCTTGCCTTAGAAGATAAGCTGCTGGCACTGTGGGAAGCGGGCAATCCGCACAGCTTAGATTTAAACACTTTAGAGACATTTGGAAAAGCATCTTTAGGATGGTTAAAGCCCGCGCAACCCTTTTCCGCCCACCCATTAAAAGATCCTATCAGCGGAGAGATTTATAGCATTGGGGTCGATCCGATGTGTAATTTATCAATTTATCGGTGCGATGCGAATGCTCGCTTAATTCGGCAAACCAAGATTCCCCTAAAAACAGTACCGCTCGTCCATAGCTTCGTCATGGCGGGGCCTTATCTTGTGTTCTTAGTTTCGCCCGTCAGCGTAGATATGTTACCGCTGCTGCTAAACCAAAAGTGCTATGCGGATGCTTTACGATGGCAGCCAGAACAGGCTACTCGAATCATTGTGGTTAATAGAGAAAGCTTAGACATAGTCTCTGAGAACCGAGTAGAGCCTTGGTTCCAGTGGCATTTTGGCAATGGCTGCGTGGAGGAAAATGGCAATGTACGACTAGACTTTACGCGGTTTGATGATTTTACGACGATTAATGAGGTGCTGCGTGAGGTACCCACAGGACAGGTGAAATCAGAGTCTTATGGTCGGCTGTGGCAGTTGAGATTAAACCCGAAAACTGGAGCGGTGCTCAGCAGTGAGTGCGTAGTAGAGCGAGACTGTGAGTTTCCACAAGTGCCAACGTCTCAGGTGGGACAACCTTGGCAACATACGTATGTGCTGATGCACAAACAAGGTGAAAAAACAGGGCAGGATTGGTTTAGTGAGATTGGCCGGTTTGACTATGGAAAAGGAGAACTGACATCATTTTCACTGGATGAAGGCTGCTATGGCAGCGAGCCGTTGCATGTCGCTAATCACAACAATCCTGAGCAAGGTTGGCTGCTAAATGTGGTGTATAACGCTGTGGATAATAGAAGCGAGATTTGGATTCTTGATGCGCGAAATTTAGAAGATCCCGTGTGCCGGTTGGCACTCCCAGCCATCGTACCGTTAGGCTTCCACGGAACGTGGAGCAATAAATAAGTCATGGAACGAGGGGAGATAAATAAATAAATCGCGGAAGATCGAGAAATAACGAGGCCACGAGGCATAGAAAGACAACGAGGTCACAAGATATGGTGCAATAGATCGCTCACGGAACATAGGGGGATAAATTAGATCGGCGGTCAATAAACTCGGGGTCATTGATGGGCTGGATGGCAACCAAAGTAAAAGGAATTGCACAGACTGAAGGATTGTTGCCCTGGGCGCTTGTGGGACTGAGTGTAGCAGCAGCAGTTGGCTTTGGCATGCTCATGCTGAAAGCGCAGTCTCAAACATATGTGGTGCGCTTAGCAACAGGCGGAAAGACAGGTGAATACTATGCCTTTGGAGAAGCGATCGCCCAAGTCATTGAACGCCATCACCCCGATATTCAAATCGACATCATTGAAGCCGCAGGCTCTCGTCAGAACATGGAGAGCGTCCAAACCGGTGAGGCCGACATGGCACTCGTGCAAAGTAACACCCCCGTGTTACCCGCCGTCAAAGCCGTTGCCCAGCTCTATCCAGAGCTGTTTCACCTAATCGCCAACAAATCAGCCAACATCGACAATGTGTCCGACTTACAGGGCAATCGAATCGCCCTAATGCCCACCGGTAGTGGCTCTTACGAATTATTTTGGCCTCTCGCCAAGCACTATGGCCTCTCAGAGAAAGACTTTACGGTAGAGCCGATGCCTTCGACCCAAGCGCATGAAGCCTTACTGACAGGTGAAGTAGATGCACTATTTAGAATTATTGGATTGGGGAATCCAGCGGTGGGAGAGTTACTGAAAACCTCACAGTTCGAGTTAGTCCCCATTGAGAGAATCGGGGCGCTAAAACTCACACAGCCCTACTTACAATCCACCACCATTCCCCAAGGCACCTACGATGGCAAGCAACCGGTGCCGCCGCAGAATCTGCCCGTCATTTCAGTGAGCGCCCTAATGGTTGCCAATGAGAATGTGGATGATGAGATTGTCAAAGCTATGACGGCCGTACTCTATGAACATCGCAATGAGCTAATTACGGTGAATCCTCGAGCAGCGAGCATTCAATCCCCCGAAGCCAGTCAGAATCTAGGGTTTCCTTTGCATCCAGGGGCAAAAGCTTACTACACACAAGACAATCCACCTTTCTTTGTGGAATATGCGGAGACGATGGGATTTTTGATGTCTTTAAGCCTTTTAATGTTCTCAGGGGTATGGCAATTTAGGCTGTGGCTAATTGGGCGGCAAAAGAACCGCGCAGACGACTACAACTTAGAAATATTGGCCCTAATTAAACAGGTAGAAAAAGCAACAACGGTTGAAGAGTTGCAGCGATTGCGCCAGGATTTGTTTTCTATTTTGCAGCAGGTGGTGGTGGATTTGGATGTCGATAAAATCTCACCGGAGTCTTTCCAATCGTTTACATTTCCGTGGGAGGTGGCAATGACGACACTGCACCACCAAGAAATGGTGCTTCACCAGTCTGAAGAAACGACTCTCGGTACAGTTGTGTAGGCATATATATAGATATGTGTGTAGGCATGGCTACATCTGTTATGAACAGTGTTATTAGTAAACGCGATCGCGAGGAATCTATGAAACATAGTCTTTCGATGAGATGGTGGGTTGGATTAGCAGGTGCCATGCTGCTGGTCGGGTGCAATCAGCCTTCAGCCCCCTCTTCTGTGGTAACAGAATCCAAACCAGCTGAAACAGTTGAAACAGATACACCTTCTTCGAGTGACGCTTCACTAACCGAATCCGCCCGTGAAGAATCTGCCCGTGAAGAATCTGCCCGAGAGGAATCTGCCCCTGCCGAAACACAACTTTCACCAGCGCAAGCAGAGGCCACCGCACGGTTAGAGCTGGCCGGAATAGAAGATCTGCAAGAAGCAGAAGATTTTTTAAACGCGATGAGCGTTGCCGCGACCCAAGGAAATAAAGAAGCGATCGCAAACCTTATCCACTACCCATTCACCACTTACGACACGGGCGAACCTCAAAAAGAATATGAATCACCCGCAGAATTTCTGACAGACTTTGATCAAGTCGTTACCGATAGCGTACTGACAGCCATGAAAACAGCCAGCTATGACGATTTGTTTGTGAACTACCAAGGCGCAATGATTGGCAACGGCGCTGTTTGGTTTATGAAATACGACGAAGGGGTACGGATAAAAGCGATCAATAGCTTCTAAAAAGCTATCTAAAACCTGATAAATACACGTACTCTCGACGATGAGACTCAACCAAACAGCGGTTCTGGGAATTCTGGGGTGACGCCTTAACCGGCGAATTTAAAGCGATTTTTGTTGCCATGTTTCTCCGTGAGAACCCTTACATTGCCATTTTGTGTCTCACCGCTATTATCTCTGGCTGTGTAGCCCTAACCGCCTGGACGCGCAGAGACGTTGCCCCGGCCACCAAACCCTTTACGGGGCTAATGGTGGCGATCGCCGTTTATGCCGTTACCGCTGCCTTTAGCGCATCAACCTTCAACTTGCGCCCCAGCATATTCTGGGCCACCTGCGAATATTTCGCTTCCAACAGCGTCATCGCCTGCTATCTCACCTTTACCCTGAACTTTACCGGACGCATTAACTGGCTTCGCCATCACCGGCGCGTACTTGTTTGGGCCATCCCCGTATTCAATATTCTGCTGGTGCTTACCAACCATTGGCACAATCTTGTCTGGCAATCCTTTACGTCCTACCCCGACAAAAATCGCCTTATTTTTCAACACGGCATCGGCTTCTACTGGATTGCCATTTGCTTTTACATCTATGTCATCACCGGCTCTCTGTTGGTGGCCAGAGGCGCCCTCCGCTCCTCGAACTTATATCGCAAACAAGCATTGGTTGTAATCGCCAGTTCTGTACCGCCGCTCACAGCAGGCAGCATTTACATTTTTGGCCTGCTCCCCTCTGGCATTAATCTGTTGCCCATGAGCTTTTTGTTCACAGGGGTGATTTACTTCACCAGCCTGTTTCGCGATCGCCTCTTCGACCTTGTGCCCATTGCCCGAGACACCATCATCGAAGAAATGAGTGAAGGGGTGATGGTGATTGATAATGCAGGCCGCATTATCGATATGAATCGGGCGGCAAAACAGTGCGTTGTTGAGGCCAAACACCTTGTTGATACCAAGCACTCTGTTGATACTAAACACCCTGTTGATACCAAGCACCCTGTTGATACCAAACCCCTTCTTGAAGCCACAGCTCATCGCCATAGCACTGCGATAGAGCATTCTGCTTCTATACTCGGCGAGTCAGTGATCGGCCAATCCATTGAAACCGCTCTCAGCCACTGGCCCGAACTTGCCAATCACTGCCGCAGCCTCGCAGGCGGCACCACCGCCATCGTAGAAAAAGCCCATATTCCCTACTATTTAGAAGTTCGTATTACCCAGCTACATAACCGCCAGCAATACGCCACTGGCAAAGTCATTATTCTGCGTGATATTACCCAGCAGCAACAAGATCAGATCCAAATTAAACAAGCCAATGCAGAACTCACACGTCAGCTAACTGAAAACCAAATCCTCCGAGACCAACTCGAAGAACAAGCCATACGAGACGGCCTTACCCAGCTCTTTAACCGCCGCTACTTTGAAGAAACCATTCCAGCAGAATTCGCCAAAGCGAAGCGCTCGGGTCAGCCTCTTTCCATCATTTTGCTAGATATCGATCATTTCAAACGCATTAACGATACCTACGGTCACCTTGCAGGCGACCATGCGCTGCGGGTCTTTGCCCAAACCGTCCAACAACAAATCCGCGAAAGTGATATTGCCTGCCGGTATGGGGGAGAAGAGTTTGTGGTGGCCATGCCCGATATGCCCTTAGAAGAAGCCTGTAACCGAGCCGACAGAATTCGCCGCGCCTTCAAAAACACCACCCTCGAATTTGAAGGCCGTCACTTTAGCGCCACCGTTTCTATTGGCGTAGGCACCATTCCCGATACCAGCAACCTGTATACCCTGGAGCATCCGGATCATCTGTTACAAAAGGTAGATCAGGCACTGTATCGGGCTAAAGATGAGGGACGCGATCGCATTGAAACCATCCGCCCAAACAATCCTCAGACTCACCGCCAAATGCAGCTAGAAGAGGCCATCCGCAAATACCAACAGCTTATCAATTAGAAAGTAGCTCGCCACTTAGATTCACAGCGCTAAAATTCACAGCGCCAACAACTGCACGGCCAAAATCTACAGCGCCAATAACTGCACGGCCTGTTCACTAAAGACCATCGCTGCCAAGCTCGCGATCGCAACCAGCATTACCTTCTTTCCCGGCACCAGCGTCTCCGGCACCAGCGTCTCCGGCACTAACGCCGCCTCACACACAACGTATCGCAGCTTCCACACCATCACCGCCGGAAGCACCCCAAACAATAAAGAAACACCAAACGCACCTGCCACCTCAATTGCATCAAAAAAAACAGTAGGGCTCAGCACAGAAAAGACTATCGGCGGCAAAAATACCAGCGCAAATTTAGCCCCATTGTTCTGGCTAACGCCCGGCGGCAAAACATCTTCTAAAAAGCCCATCAGCCCATACACAAACCCAATAAAAGACGTCGCCACGGCCAGCTCCGAGAACACAGAAATCGCTAGGCCAATGCGAGGACTATTCGCCCCTTGCCGCAACAGTTCTATCGGATCACCAGCGGCTTCTCCCACGCTGATTAAAATGACCGCGTTCCAGACCAAAAACATCAGCAATGGAATGAAAGATCCCCACAAAATAGCCTGACAGATTTTAGGCTTGTTCCCTTCTAAACGTTTGGCAACCACGGGCACAACATTGTGAAAAACAAAAGCGACAAGCATGACTGGAACAACGGTGCCTAAAGCCTGCCACGAAACAGCCACAGGCATCATAGGAAGATGAAAAGATCGATCAATCCAGCCGCCTTCTAGCCCGCCGACCGTCAACCCCACCAACCCCATAAAGGCGGCTATCACACCGCCTAACAACACACTATTAAACTGAGCAACAAAGGTCTCGCTGCCAAAGTACAACAGGCCAGCTAGCAAAGCAGCAAACCACACATGCCCCCACCAAAGCGGCACTGTTGGCAGCGGCAACCATGCAAGGTTTCTGGCCGCCATTGCAAGAATGTCACCGCCGCGTGCGGTGTAGGCCACTAAAAGAGCGTAGTGCATAAATATATAAAGGATGCCAGCAGCGATCGCACCGCCTTTGCCTAACAAATATGCGATCGTTGCGAGCAGTCCGGCCTCTTCTTGGTCTTTTTGCTGCCGAACATACAGATTAGCTTCTGCAATCAGTAATCCGGATACAGCCATATATAGCCACACGGCCACCATTAAAACAGTGGACGGCCATAAACCAACGGGCAAGGTGGCAGCGGGCAAAGCTAAAATGCCTGCGCCAATGGTGGTTCCGGCAATAAGAGAGATGTTGCTGAGTAGGCTACTGGATGAGCTTTGGATGGTGGGGTTACCTCTGGTGGAGTTGAATTGAGATTAGTTAGGGGCATGGGAGTGCGAACCGGCCCTGTCGCAGCGCGCCATTGCTGTATGAAAAGCATTGCCTTGGATATGGAGACATAGCTTGTTGAGGCAATGCTTGAGGCATAAGCGTCAGGTGCCAGAAAGGACGCAGACTCTAGTGTAGGGGAGGAGGAGCGTCTGAGCTTAGAAGTTCACGGTACGAACTGACGGTAACCATCACTACAGCGGCTACCTAAAATCTAGGATTTGATTAAAGGTAAGTCATTTATTTTGCAAATACCCTTTGCTCCTTGTGCCCAATCTTGCATCCCGCTCACATTTGGATGTGTCTCGGCTTTTGTTTGATCTTAAGCGGTGCGGAGAGCTAATCAATCGCTTCACGGGGTGTTTGGAAGCAGATGACATCGCTCGCTACGTCACAGAAGGACTCATTGACCAATTTGACTATGCCTTTGCTCGCATTTGGCTAGTAGAACCAGATCGCACACACTTAAAGCTAGTCGCTTCTTCAGGGCTGTATACCCGGTTAGATGGTTCTTTTGCACAGGTGCCGATGGGCGCGTTTAAAGTCGGTAAAATTGCTCAGCACTGCATTCCTTTTTTAAGTAATTCTCTACCAGATGAGACCTGGGTAAAAGATAGAACCTGGGCGATTGAAAACAACATTAAAGGATTTGCCGGACTCCCTTTAATGGCAGAACAACAGGCTATTGGCGTGTTGGCTATTTTTAGCCATACGGCAATGGCACCTGAGTTTTTAGAAGTGTTGCAAATGTTGAGCCTTTCAGTATCGGGGGCATTGGCCAGTGCGCTCAAGTACAGTGAGTTTAAAACGCAGCAGCTAAATGCAAAAACTGCATTCGAAAAGGCAGCGCAAAACAGTACGCTTTCTGAACAGCTAGCGGCACGGTTAGGGCAGCAGAAGCTGAGTTTACTTGGGGTAGAACGACCTTTATCACGCCCTGTATATCAGCTTTTAATCCAAATCTCTGAGTATCTGAGCGATCGCCCTTGTCACTATTGTCGGCTTGTTTATGATGCGAATATCGTTGTTTTAGAAGCGATACTTTCGGCAACCGTAGAAGGAATCGTAGACGGAGCCATAGAAGGAGCCGTAAATGAAACCGTAAAAGGCGCTGATCAAATATTTTCTACTCTGCAAACAGCCACGCAGCAGCTTGGGGGCACGGTTCAATACCAGGAAGATGACAAAAAGACGGTGGTGGAAGTGCGCTGGCAGCTCCCTCAAAACAGTGCGCACAAAGAGCATGATTTCGAACTGAACGTTCGCGCGCCATCACCGTTATCAGAGCGAGAGCAACAGGTACTTGAGCTGTTAGCCATCGGGTTTCGCGATCGTGAGATCTCCGAGCATCTGTTCATTAGCGAACGCACCGTCAAATTTCATACTAAAAACACCCTCGCCAAATTAGACGTAAAAACCAGAACGCACGCGGTCTTTGTGGCCACTAAGCAGGGCTGGCTATAGGCAGTCCCGTCTCTAGGGTAGGATGCATATCAACATTCTCAGCAATCTGCTCAGAAATCTGTTCAGACAAATACGCAGCATCTCTGGCAATGCCAGAAAATCTGCCCGACCCCCAGGTATATAGCCACGGCAATCCAATAAAATAAAGCCCATCAACGGTCGTCACCCCGCGCTGATGAGTGGGATAGCCGTTGTCATCAAAAGCTGAAACCGCTATCCAGCTAAAGTTCATGTGATAGCCCGTCGCCCAAATAATGGTCTGAATATTTTCAGCGTCAAGATTAAGCGATCGCACCCCATCTTCCGGTGCCCACACTGGCGCATACGCAGGCTCCACCGGCGCATCGATACGGTTCTTTTCAATGTACTGATCAATCGTGCCCTTAATACTTTCCGCCACACTATCGGCGTAGTCTAAGTTCTGCGCCAAATCATCTTTAAATGCAATCGTTGCGTCTCCAACCTCGTCCAACCGGCCATACAGCCTCATCCCCTCAGTCGCAAACTGTCTCAAATCAATTTCGCGCCCGCCCCCTCGCCCAGTCACGTAGTGATTCGTTTTGGTTCGCACCTTCTCTTTTTGCGGATGCTCATCAATCGGCATATCGTAATAGCCCAGCTCATCTAGCCACGCCACCACATCTTTACCCCGATACTCACGGGGCGATCGCGGCGCACCGCCCACACATAGGTGCACCTGCTTACCTGCCAAATGCAAATCTTCAGCAATCTGACAGCCCGATTGGCCTGTCCCAACCACCAAAACACCACCATCGGGAAGGCTATGAGGATTTTTGTACTCGGAGGAGTGAAGCTGTAAAAGAGAGTGTGGAAGGCGATCGCTCATTGGCGGAATTTTAGGCTGGTGATAGCCTCCAGTCGCAATCACTACCTGCCCAGCCATGTACGCCCCTGCTGAAGTAGTCACCTCAAAAAGACGTTTGCCCGTATCGCTCACCCCCTCTTCTATTTTATGGACAGCCACCCCTTCTCTTAGGTTCGGCAAAAAAGACTGCGCATAGTCTCGCACGTACTGCACAATCTCATCTCGCTGCATAAATCCCGCAGGGTCATCGCCAGGATAGGCATAGCCTGGCAGTGTACACTGCCAATTAGGGGTTACCAAGCAAAAAGAATCCCAGCGCTTACTCTCCCAGGAATGAGCAACCTGATACTTTTCAAAAATAATATGCTCAATGCCTTTTTGCTGTAGGCAGTAGCTCACCGATAGCCCGGCCTGACCACCACCGACAATAATGACTGGAAAATGAGTACGGGACGACTCTAAGGCCATAGTAAGTACCTAACAGAAGCATCTAAAGTGTCAAGCAGATCAGTTCAATTAGCTACAGTCCATTAGTTGTAGTCAATTAGCTGTCGTCAATTAGCAACAGAACGCCAAAGTCCTCTGTCCCATCTCTCGGGGTCAAAACAAGGCATCCAAGCGCGCGCTAGCAAAACAATCAGCATTCTGAACCAGCAACGCTTTCCCAAATTCGGGAGCTGGGAGCAATGCAGACAATCTGAATTATCAACAGTTTTATGAAGCCGACCTAACTTATAACTCAACCATAGACAAGGGCACAGCAGGTTCCTTGTAGCAGTTGTTACGGAATGAATAAGTCTCGCTGTATGGACAGGGCCACGATGGCAACCTTGACCTGCACAAAAAGACAGGGCAGGTAAGCTAGCCGCTAAAAGCACCTATTAATAGGTATTACAGCATTATCAGACGCTAACCAAACCATCATTTCCATGACGCGTAACGATGCTTTTTGAATTCTTTTTTATGAAATAAATTCTCTCCTATATGAATCTTACTGTCTCAACGATCAGGCATTTTGTTTTTGTAACAACAGATACTAGAGAAACTTCGTAGACCTTTTAGGCTTGAATTCAGACATCGCGATAGGCAAATGCATTGACCTACCGCGAGTTGCTTTGGCCGTTGTTATATGGCGGTTTGTGCCAGCAATGCACCGCAACCAAAGTGACAAAATAAACCATTGAGAGAAATTGAAATGCCTGCTGTAACAACTCCAGCCCATCAGAGTGGTGACTTTTTTGTTGATTACGAAGAAAAAGTATTTCCTGATGTTCAAGCTGAACCAGGTGAAAAAGCCCTGGTCACCTTTCATACCGTTGCTTTTGAAGGCTCCATTGGCTTAGTCAATTTGTTGCAGGTTAGCCGCCTTATGAGCAAAGGCTTCGACACCTCTGTATTGCTGTACGGCCCTGGCGTAACCCTCGGCGTACAGCGAGGATTTCCCAAAATAGGAGATGAGGCTTTTCCTGGGCACATGGCCATGAACAACCGTTTGGTGAAAATTATTGAAGATGGCGGCAAAGTGTATGCCTGTCGCTTTGCCTTACAAGCGCTGTACGGCCACGGTGAACCTTCTTTAATTCCCGGCATTACACCCATTAATCCCTTGGATGTCATGGATATTGTGCTGATGCACCGCAAAGAAGGCGCCTTCATTTTAGACACTTGGACGATGTAATCCTGCGTGAGTGGCGATCTCTAAATGCATGAAGCCGCCACCGCGTTCAGCCCCATCATAACCAAACAACAACCATGGACTACTCACGTACCGTTAAGGCGGCGGCTGTGCAGATTTCTCCTGTGCTGCACAGTCAGTCGGGCACGATGGAAAAAGTGCTAAAGGCCATTGAAGATGCCGCTAAAGAAGGGGTAGAGCTCATTGTCTTTCCTGAGACTTTTGTCCCCTATTATCCTTACTTCTCTTTTGTGCTACCGCCCGTACTGATGGGCAAAGAGCATATGTTGCTCTATGAGGAAGCCGTTGAGATACCAGGGCCAGTCACGGAGGCAGTTTCTCAGGCGGCGAAATTGCATCAGATGGTTGTTGTTTTGGGTGTGAACGAGCGCGATAAAGGTTCGCTTTATAACACGCAGCTGATGTTTGATGCGGACGGAGCGTGTGTACTCAAGCGCCGCAAAATTACCCCCACGTATCATGAGCGTATGATTTGGGGGCAAGGGGATGGCTCGGGTTTGCAGGTGTGCGAAACGGCTGTGGGCCGAGTTGGCGCATTGGCCTGCTGGGAGCATTACAATCCCCTCGCTCGCTACAGCCTAATGGCCGCCCATGAACAAATTCATTGTGGCCAGTTTCCAGGCTCTATGGTGGGCGACATTTTTGGACAACAAACGGAAGTGACCATGCGCCACCATGCGCTGGAATCTGGCTGTTTTGTAGTGAATTCTACAGGCTGGCTGACGCCAGAGCAGGTGGCAGAAATCGCCCCAACAGAAAGCATGCAAAAGGTGCTGAGCGGCGGGTGCTACACAGCCATTGTTAATCCTGAAGGCTCACATCTGTGCGAGCCCATTAGAGAAGGCGAAGGTATGGCGATCGCCACCCTCGATTTCTCCTTAATTACCAAACGCAAACGCATGATGGACGCCGTAGGCCACTACGCCCGCCCCGATCTCCTACAGCTCCAAGTCAAAAATGCACCCTATGCTGTGACAAATGCGGGCGATGCCCATGCAACTCAGCCATTAAAGCCATTAAAGCCATTGAGCTTAAGTGAAAACGACAATCACGCCACAGGCGCTGAGTTAAACCGCACCGCCAACGCTGCCAACCCGATTACCGCGCCTCTCCCCCCCCTGCCCAATTCTCCTATCCCTCCAGCGCCGCCGCTCCCTTCCCATGCCTAATCTCCTCACGGTTAATCCCACCGATACCCAGCAGCTCATCACCGACCTGCAAACCAAGGGTCTTAATCTTTCCGCACAGTCCACTCAAGGCGCATCCGGACGGAAAGGCGGCGCAGGCCCTTCCGATCACAAAGCTGTGACTATCGGCGATACCACCGTCATGGTGCCTGTCTACACCGATGGCGCTGCGCGATCGCCCTACGGCATTGACGCCAACAGTCCCACTGGCAAGCTCTATCTCACCAAAGATAACCAAGTCATCAGCCCGCTTGACTTTCCCCGTCAGCCCAAGTTTTACGGCCTCAAAACCGCCGACGGCATTCCGTATTCGCACATCGCGCTGCTACATAGCAACAACGTGCTCGCCACCACCGTACGCCAAACCTGCATTCGCTACGACAACCGCAAAACAGCCTGTCAATTCTGCGCGATTGAAGAATCTTTAGCCGCTGGCCGCACCATTGCCAGAAAGACCCCCGAGCAGCTTGCCGAAGTCGCCGAAGCCGCCGTACGCCTAGATGGCGTAGAGCACATGATTATGACAACGGGCACGCCGAATACAACCGATCGCGGTGCCGCATATTTAACCGAATGTGCGCAAGCGATTCGGGCACGGGTGACGTTGCCCATTCAGGCCCAGTGCGAGCCACCGAATGACTTTGCGTGGTTCGAAAAAATGAAAGCGGCTGGGGTGGATAGCGTGGGCATGCATTTGGAAGCGGCAGATCCAGACGTGCGATCGCGCATTATGCCGGGAAAAGCCAAAGTCCCGGTTAGCTACTACTTTGAAGCATTTAAAGCTGCTGTTGAGGTGTTTGGCCGCGGGCAGGTGAGTACTTATTTGTTAGCGGGATTAGGCGATCGCAAAGAAACCCTCATCGAGATTAGTCACCAGCTCATCGACATGGGTGTGTATCCCTTCGTGGTGCCTTTCGTGCCCATCGTCGGCACGCCATTAGCCAACACACCGCCGCCCAGCAGCGAGTTTATGTCTGAGGTCTATCAGGCCATTGGCAAACAGCTTAAAAAAGCCCACCTATTATCTAGCGAGATGAAAGCAGGCTGCGCCAAGTGTGGCGCATGTTCAGCGCTATCTGGCTACGAAAATTAATTTCTCTTCCTTATCATGCCTAAGAAAACCTACAGTTTCCAACTCGCCCTTTCACCCGCTGACATTGCCGATTATTTCACCTTGCGCAAGCAAATTTTCTGCGAAGAACAAGGTCTATTTGAACAACATGACCGCGATAATCTCGATGCTCACGCCTATCCCATTGTGGCCATTTGTCACCAAGAGAACCAACCGAACCGGGTTGTAGGGGTCGTGCGCATCTACGAAGAAGACAATCGTCTATGGTACGGCGGACGCCTCGGCGTTCATCCGGACTTTCGGAGGGTTGGCCGCATTGGCAAAGGGCTGATTCAAAAAGCGGTGACCACAGCAAATACTTGGGGATGCGATCGCTTTCTCGCCACTGTCCAACAACAAAATGTCCGCTTCTTCACGCGCCTCCACTGGGACAGCCTTGAAGAAATCACCATCTTAGAGCGCCCCCATCATCTCATGCAGGCCGATTTAGACTTTTATCCGGCCACCGATCAGCCTCGCCCCGCACTTCCAATTTTGAAAGCAGCGTAATGGCTAAGGCGATCCTCCACGCGCTTGAAAAAAATCCTGAAAGCAGTGTGATCTCTCAAACAACACTCACCATCCTCATTACCGCGCTGCGCAATTCAGTCAGCATTTTGCATAAGCAAGATATTCAAACGGCGGCGCGTAGCATTGGTCAGTATGTAACGGGCATAGATGGCGCAAAAATTCGGCTAGGAGATGACTGCGCAGCCATTCCGCAAGGTGAGGGCAGCAATCAACAAGGCAGTGATCAACAGGGCTATCTATTATTCGCCGCAGAGGGCATTTGGCCACAGTTTGTCTTGCAAGATCCTTGGTTTGCCGGATGGTGTGCGGTAATGGTGAACTTATCAGATATTGCCGCCATGGGAGGCGAAGCGATCGCCATTGTCGATACCCTTTGGAGCCAAACACTTGAAAAGAGTGAGCCGCTTTGGGCAGGCATGCAGGCGGCAGCAAATGCTTACGGCATCCCCATTGTGGGCGGGCACACCAATTGCCACAGCAGCTACGATGGACTGGCCGTTGCCGTACTAGGAAAATCACAGGCGCTGATCACCAGCTTTGACGCGCAGCCAGGCGACGCGCTGATCATGGTCATGAATATGGAAGGTGACTATTATGGCGACTACACCTTTTGGAACGCCGCCACCAAAACAGACCCGGCCATCCTAAGAAAACAGCTCAAACTTTTACCCACCCTCGCTAACAAAAAGCTCTGCACCGCCGGTAAAGATATCAGCATGGGCGGCCTAGCCGGAACGCTCCTTATGCTTTGTGAAGCATCTGGCTGTGGGGCTGTACTCAATTTAGATCGGGTGCCAAAACCCAGCGATACAAGCTGGACAAAGTGGCTTACCAGTTTTCCTAGCTATGGCTTTCTTTTGAGTGCGCCCAAAAAGAACATAACTGAAATAGAGCGTTTGTTTGTACCTCACGGCCTAACCTGCACCGTCGTTGGAGAGGTAATTCCAGGGGCTGACGTCTGGTTTCAGCTCAATCAGCAACAACAGCTCTTTTGGAATCTCACACATTCGCTCACGGGGTTTAATGGCTCTCACCAGACAGGTTCTCAACAAGCTGGTTCTCAACAAGCTGGTTCTCAACAGACTGGCTCTCAACAAGCTGGCTCTCAACAAAGAGGTCTCAGCGAGTGAAAATAGCGCTCTTGACCTATTCGACAAAACCGAGAGGCAGCGTTATCCATACCCTAGAGCTTGGCCAGGCGCTAAATGAGTTAGGCCACGAGCCTTGTGTTTTTGCGCTGGATAAAGATGGTAAAGGGTTTCATCGTGAGGTGAGTTTTAAAACCTGTGCGGTACCGGCGCGGCCTTGCGACGGTGGCACCGATGCGCTAGTAAAGCAGAGAATAAGAGAGTTTGTTGATTTTTTTGAGCAGCTGTTTGAGCAAGGTGATTTAGGCTATGACGTTTATCATGCGCAGGATTGTTTGAGTGCCAACGCCCTTGCCATGCTCAAACAGCGGGGCAGAATTGCGCACTTTGCGCGCACTGTTCATCACATTGAAAATTTTAAAAGCCCGTATTTGATTGAGTGCCAAAATAAATCGATTCGGCAGAGCGATCGCTGCCTTTGCGTCAGCCATCAGTGGCAGCAAACGCTTCAGGAAGACTATGGCATTACTGCGCATCGGGTGATTAATGGGGTGAGCGATCGCTTTTCTGCTCAGCCGGATGGTCAGGAGGGCGCGATCGCTCAACAGTATGGCATTCGTGTAAATGTGCCCGTATATTTAACCGTGGGCGGCATTGAACCCCGTAAAAACTCAATTAATTTGTTAAAGGCATTCCGGCAGGTGCAATTACAGCAGCCGGACGCACAGCTTGTGATTGCGGGTGGAGCGACGTTGTTCGATTATCAGCCGTATCGAGATGAGTTTATGGCATTGGTGACGCAGTATGACCTGCACAAATGCTTGATTTTGACAGGTGTAGTCTCTGATGACGTGCTCTCTGTTTTATATCGCCTGGCGGATGCGTTTGTGTTTCCGTCTATTCAGGAGGGATGGGGTTTGGTTGTATTGGAAGCGATCGCGTCTAAATGCCCTGTGTTAACAGCTAATCAAGCACCCTTTACAGAGTTTTTATCTCCAAAATCTGCCTGCTTAGTTAATCCGCACAGCCCAGCAGACATCGCAGCGACCATGCTGAAAATGCTCGATCCTCAGATAGCCAATTCTCTAATTGAAAATAGCCAGCCCATCCTAGACGACTACCGCTGGCAAAAATCTGCCAAAATGCACCTTGACCTCTATCAGCAAATCGCGTCTTCTTGAATCCCATGCCTGAAATTAACTTCAAAATTCAATGGCCCGACGGCAAACAAGAAACTTGCTACTCTCCTTCTTTGGTGGTGCAAAAGTATTTTGAACCGGGTGCTACTTACACCATTACTGAGTTTGTGGAAAAGTCGCGGGAGTCGTTGACGATTGCAAGCGATCGCGTCCAGGCAAAGTTTGGCTTCCCGTGCAGCCGCGCCCT
>JBGCGG010000140.1:0-52637 GCA_045110585.1 Phormidesmis sp.
CATGCCCGTATTGGAAGTGTGGAACGCAGCGAATGTTGTTGTCATGAAGCGCAGCCTTTCTGTTGGTTACGCAGGCGTAGACAATCCTTTGTTCTATAAAGACAATGCGCAAATGCTCTTTGGTGATGCGAAAGCGAATGTGTCTGCCATCCTTGCAGAAATGCAAAAAGCTAACGTGAAAACACCCGCAATGGCAGGTGCTAGATAGTACAGTCTCATCATGTCTGACTGTTAAATAATTTTGGTCAAATAAAAAAAGAGAGACTCAGCAACACATTGGCTGGTCTCTCTTTTTTTATTTGCAAGCTTTTTTTCATTCAAAAGAAAATCGGTATTTGACTACGGAGACGTACTTATCCTCACTTTAACCTTGGGTACTTATGTAAATACAGCTACGTACAGCGCTCCAAAAGCTGATGGGTGCTAATGGAGCCTGTAGGTGCATTTACATCAAGGCCCAGCCAAAGGGCCGCCCTTGGAAGCAAATATTATGAACGGTTACGATCCCAATTTTTTAGGAAACGGTATTACATTGCCTCTGCCTGCGTTCTCTCCTACGTTGATTGGCAACGTACTCAACAAACCCGAACTACGAGAAGGCATTTATGCAGACTACATTCACTTTACGATCGCGATGAATCGTGAACGCCGATCGCCTATTTACACGGCGCTCAATATCAATCAATCCTTAATCAAAAGTTCTCGCCGTAAAAAAGGCTGGGATATAGATACTCGCATTGGCGGTGAGTTTCAGCTAGATAATGACTACTATCGTTCTAACCCTTGGGACAGGGGCCACTTGGCAAGAAGAGGCGTGGTCTCTTGGGGAAATACGGCCCGCGAAGCGAAACAGGCTTCTGACGCGACGTTCTTTTATCCCAACGCAACGCTCCAGCACGCAAACTTTAACCAAGATGAATGGCTGGCCCTAGAAGACTGGGTAAAAGGGCTAACCCTAGATGACGATGGCAAAATAACTGAATTTACAGGGCCGATTTATGGTGAGTTTGGCCGCATGATTAGCCCATCAGGGCGGCAACCTGCCGAAACGCCATCTGCCTTTTTCAAGGTGCTTTGTTTTATCAGTAAAAAAACAAAAGAGCTAGATGTACGCGCTTTTTTGATGTTTCAAGATAGAGATGCGCTGCAAGATAAAAACGGCAAAAGAATGTTTAACTATCAGCGCTATCAGGTCACCATTTCTGAAATTGAAGCGCTGACGGGGCTAGATTTTGATGACAAAATCTATGAGAAAAATCCGCTGATTTATAACGAGAATCCGGAAGTAGAAGACGAGCTGAATATTCCAGAAACGCCGGAGCGCATCCCGGTGGATACGCCTAATGAAATGGTAGGAATGGATGAGCTAAGAGAATACGCGGCAGAGCAGGAAGTGCCGGTGTTTATTGCGGCGGCAATGGTGAATGCGGTGGGTGATGAGCGCAAAAATGAGTGGATTTCGATTATTAATTTGTCTACAGAAGCGGTGGATTTGAGTGGGTGGTCTTTGAGCGATCGCGTCCAATCCAGCCTCTCACTCTCTGACGCACTCCCCACCGAAAAACGCACGCTTCTCCCTGGCGAAGCCGTCCGTGTGCAGCCCGTTTCGCCTGTTGTGTTAGGCAACCGCAGCGGCGTGATTGCCTTATACGAGGCACCCACCGATGAGTTTCCCAAAGGTCGCCGCATAGATCGGGTTCACTACACTCAAGTGCAAGCGAGTAAAGAAGGAGAACCGATTATCTTCGATTCGCTAGTGTCACGGCAGGTTAAATAGCGGCACCGCCTGCTCCTCTAGTTGTTGAAACGCTGAATATAAGAGATGGCAGCTTCGATTGAAACTTCAGCGTTTCAACTGCAACGTTTCAGTTTTGGCATGCCAAGACTGACATGTTAGTGCCGCCCACAGGCAATTTCTGTAAAGAACAAAGGATGGCCAGTGGCCACTCTAGCCACATACCGCGAAATATTCGTGTTCAAGACATACGCGTCATGCCGTCTGCGGGCATTGCGGCGAACTTGAAAACCTGCATGCCCTGCGTAGCCTCTGTCCTGACAGAATTTGTTGGCAATGTGGGCATTAGCTGAGGATGAACAGCGTGTGCTATCGGCCCAGCCATCTATACAGGCGGATAAAATGCGGCGGCTGTCGCCGTTGATTCTGGGGACGTTGGCGTTGGGGCCACCGGCATGGCGATCGCCAAATACATGAATGGGGCTACTGCTTTGGGCGGGCTGCATACTGCCTAACAAAAGAGGCAGGGTCAATGCTGCGCCAACTGCACACTTTTTCACGAATGATTTCTTTGATGCGGGTACCTGAAGAGTCATGTCACTACTGCCTGATGAGTTAGAACTGGAGGCTTCGGAATGGCCTCCTATCCATACATAGGGAGCGCGGCTGATGGGTATGCAGGTAAGCTGATCTTTTTTTGACTGGCTTTTTTCAAGTACTGGCTGAGAAAGAAATTAATAGGCACTGTGTGCAGGCTGCGACGAGCACTAGACTGGCCTCAGATACCTTTTAAGGCGGGCTAAGCCGGACGACGCTTGCACTTGGCATGATGGCCTCAATGAAACAAGTTCATTGCTTTTGAGCTTGTGACTTTATAGCGATTGAAAGGAGTCTGGTTATGACACGTACAATTCTTGTATCTGTTGTTTTGGCAGCGAGCGCACTGGGCGCGGTTGCGCCGATGGCGAATGCGGTAGAGATTCGGTACAGCACGCTGCAGGTGCGGCAGGATGAAGTGGTGGAAGTTGACAGCGCGGTTCAGAGCTTTCGGATTGGGCAGCGTGAGCGGTTGAGTAATGCGGAAGCGGCTGAGTAATTAAGAGAACGGAGCTATAACAGCACAAGCCTTTTTTTAGCGCAAGTGGAATTGATGGGAAGCGACGCACAGCGACTTGGCAGTGCAACAAAATGGATGGGAGGCGACGCGCAATGACCTGACAATGAAGCGGAATTAATGGTAGGTGGTGCAGAACAATTCTGCGGTGGAGCAAAGTTGATGGCAGGTGCTGCGTAACGACTAGGCAGTGACGCAGAATGAAAGGATAGCGATACTGTCGGATTGGTTAGGGCTGCGTTGGCTTGGGTGGCTGACTACTATCCATTGCGTCGAAGTGATCGAGGAGTTCGCGGTGGATGAAGCGGAAGCGTCCACCGATTTGTTGGGTGAGGCGGCGTTCGGTGGTGTAGCGGAGGAAACGAGCGTAGTTCCAGGGGATGTGGCCTTGGCGGTGGAGGAGGTAGCGGAGGGTGGCGTGTTGGATAACAGCGTAGCCACCACCCAAGGAAAACCCGATTATCAAAGCATTTACAGGACCAACAATTAAACTTTCGCTAAAAGTCACTTCACTCCCAGAGAAAAACAAAGGAAGGAAACATAAAAGAACACCAGCAGGATAACTAATCATCGCAATTGGTAGAAGGTTTTTAGCTGAAGCAATCATTCCTTGGTTAGGGGTATCTCTTACTTGGAAATCTGACTTCAAACCACCTATCAGACCAAATATCAGACCAAATATCAGACCACCTATCAGACCCAATATCAGACCAAATATCAGACCAACTATCAAACCCAATATCAGACCATGCCTAATTTCTCTAAACATTCTTTTTCGCGCGACGCGCGAAAAAGAGATTTTCTGAAAAGTTTCAACAGTTTCAACATTCTCTAGACCAAATATCAGACCAACTATCAGACCCAATATCAGACCACCTATCAGACCAAATATCAGACCAAATATCAAACCCAATATCAGACCCAATATCAGACCAAATATCAGACGATACTGCCACTTCTGAACTGTTGTTTCCAGCCAACTCGGCTGCATCTGTTCTATCAAAAAGTTGTTGGTACTATCATTTTCTTGCAGCTTCCGCGCCAGCCAACTCAAATACCGCTTTGTCAACGCGAGTTCAGGCTCCTTCTCCACGCTATCGTAAGCCCACTCTGTTGCGCCTTCACTCTTCTTCCGCGCCAGCCGCCGATCCCATTTCCGCACATCCAAACACAATCGACGTTCAATATACGCATCAAACAACTCACCCTTATCCGCTAGCCGCTTCCCCGGCGCATACGCCACCGCCAACATCTGCACAAACAGCGGAATCTTCATCGGCGCAACGTCATGATCTTCCCGAACATTTTGTCTCTCAGGCGGCTGCATCAACTTCCCCAATCCCGCCTCATCTTGCAAAGCGTCCCATATCTCAGACCGCTGCATATCTTCAAAATATCGCTGAATTTGAGACTCACCCAAAGGCTGCAACCGCAGCGCTCCGTTAAGGGCATCTAGCTTCACCCCGCTCGCCTTAGCCACCGCCTCATATTCCTTATACCGGCAGCACACCACCACCTGCTGCCCCAGCTTCGCAGTCACAAACTCATTAATCTTCTCCACACACAGCCGCTGCGAAGTTTTCCCCCGTTGCTCCGCCATCGGCAGCTCATCCAGCCCATCCAATAGCGGCACCAGCTTGCCAGCTAAAATCCAGCCCCGGCTCACCTTCTCATCAATGCCATAGTCAAACTTAAGCTGCGCCATCAGCCAATCCGCAATCTCCTGCTGCGGATCTCTCCACGCCGATAGCTCAAAAATATACGGAATCTCCCCCGTCTCTTCCGCCCGCGCCAGCAAAGACTCCGCCAACTTCAGCAGCGCCGTCGTCTTTCCCATCCCCGGCGCACCCAAAATCAACAGCAGCCCATCAATATCCTCATCCTCAAACGTATCCAAAATCGTCGTTTCACTCGGCACCGCCCGAAACTCACCACGACGAAAGCTCTCTACCTGCTGCTTCGCCTGCGGCAGCAAAAACACCTGCCCCTCCCGCTCATCGCCCACCGCATCCACCGCCGTCCCATCCGGCTGCATCGCCACATTAATCAGCGCCTGCTCACCTACCGCATACTTCAGCCGCCGCCGCACCTGCCGCCGCACATCCTTAAGTAGCTTCAGCCTCAGCTCATCAGCACCTTCCAGCTCAGGCTCATCGTCCTTTTTCCCTTGCCCCTGCTTTTTTGCAGCCCCCCGCCACCCCGCAATCAAACGCGAACTATCCTGCACCAACAGCACAGCAGCCACCGCACCCACGCACCAAAGCAGAATCTTAAACCTTTCGTCCAAGCCCTCTTCCAGCGTTAAGCACTGATACACAATATCAATAACCGTCAGCCACACCAGCGACTGCAACACCAGCCAGTTCCGCCTCGGAAAATCCGGCACCTCCGCCAACTGATTCCCCAAAAAAGCAACACCAGCAGCAATCAACACCACCAATACAACTTCAACTATGTCGATCACTCACTCATACTCCGGCAGGCTTAAGCACACACTATAAACCATCAATTTTCATCGGTTTCCAGCCTTTACAGAGTCTTTTCAAGAACGCCTGATGTCACGCACGCTATCATTCACACAACCTCCCCGACCATGCCAATCTGAAACCCTTCTAACGCCCCCGAAATAGAAACAGAAACGGCAATGAAACTCACGCCCTTACTACTCCTAGCCGCCCTACCCCTCACCGCCTGCACCACCCCCACCGCCCATCCCCTCCCGCCCATCTCAGGCGTCCTCGTACGCGGCACCAACTTCAACGGCGAAGGCGGCATCGAAATCAACGGCTTCCGGTGGACCTCCCAAAGCGACGGCAAAGGCAACGGCCTCATGCTGCGCGGCGTACAAAACCTCGCCACCGACCTCAGCCCCAACCCCAAGCCCGACGCCAGCCTCCACTCCATGCTCAACACCTCCATCGCCCAAACCAGCACCCTCAAAATCGATCAGGTCATGTACGGCGCAACCTACGACATGTACTTCTGGTTCATGGAAAACCAGCGCGGCCCCCAGCGCACCATGCGCATCACCCTCGAAGGCGAAACCGTCGAAACCGAAATGGGCAACCTCCCCTACAAACACTGGGCACGCTTTGGCCCCTACCCCGTCACCCTCAGCGACGGCGAACTCAACATCGAAATCACCACCACCGACCCCACCCAAAAAGCCGAAGTCATGGGCATGCTGCTCATCAAACCCGAGCAATAAAAACCCTCATCAAACGCGCACGCACAATTCCGACTCACAATTCCGACTCACGGTAAGATAACCCTTACGTAATCTCCGAAACTGTCTGGGTACAACGCCGTGCGCACTCGCCAATCCACCTGGGTAACGTCACTCCTACCCATCGCCCGCAAAATAGACCGCTTCACTAACGCCATCGGCAAACTCGCCTACTGGATAGTACTCATCATGATTGGCGTCGGCGTCTGGAACGTACTAGGCCGCTACCTCGGCAACGCCATTGGCCAAAACCTCAGTTCCAACGCGCTCATCGAAACCCAATGGTATCTGTTCGATCTTGTCTTTCTTCTCGGCGCAGCCTACACCCTCCAACACAATGACCACGTTCGTGTAGATGTGTTCTACGCCCGCTGGAACCGCCGCCGCAAGGCAATGGCCGATCTCTTCGGCACCCTCGTTTTTCTGTTGCCCTTCTGCGCCCTCGTCATTTACTTCTCCTGGGGAGCCGTGGTCCAATCCTGGGCCATCCGCGAAACCTCCCCCGACCCTGGTGGCCTCATCCGCTACCCCATCAAAAGCATGATCATCGTCAGCTTTGCGCTCCTCATTCTGCAAGGCATTTCCGATGCGATTAAAAACTGGGCCATCATCACAGGTCAGCTTCCACCCGCAACAGAAACAGAAACAACAACAGAAAATCCAGCCCCAGGAGAGAACGCATGATTACCGATTTCCTCGGCCCTGCCATGTTTGCAGGCGCACTCGTTCTGCTCTCTCTCGGCTACCCAGTCGCCTTTGCCCTCGGCGGCGTTGCCATTCTCTTTGGCCTCATCGGCATCGCCCTCGGCGTATTCGACCCGATTTTTCTCACGGCTATGCCGCAAAGAATTTTCGGCATCATGAACAACTTCACGCTGCTGGCCATTCCCTACTTTATTTTCATGGGGGCAATGCTAGAAAAATCTGGCATCGCTGAAGATTTATTAGAAACGATGGGCAGCTTATTTGGCCGCATTCGGGGCGGCTTAGCGGTCGCGGTTGTTGTTGTGGGCGCACTGCTCGCGGCCACCACTGGCGTGGTTGCAGCTACCGTCGTCACCATGGGCCTTATCTCTTTACCCACCATGCTGCGCTATGGCTACAACAAAGACTTGGCCACGGGTGTGATTGCAGCTTCTGGCACGCTAGGCCAAATTATTCCGCCCAGCATTGTGCTGGTTGTCCTGGCAGATCAGCTCGGCATTTCTGTTGGAGATTTGTTTTTAGGCTCTGTCATTCCGGGCCTGATGATGGCCGGTGCCTTTGTGGTGCATGTGCTCGCGATCGCACTCATCCGCCCAGACCTCGCGCCTGCCCTACCCGCAGAACTCATCAATATTCGTGGCCGCGTCTTAGCCACCAAAATTTTCAAAGTTATGGTGCCGCCGCTCGCCCTCATCTTGCTCGTGCTCGGCAGCATTTTCTTTGGCGTAGCCACCCCCACCGAAGCAGGTGCCCTCGGTTGCTTCGGTGCCATGATACTCGCCGCCATCAAAGGCCAGCTAAAACTCAGCGGCCTCAGAGACGTGTGCGATCAAACGTTGCGCACCACCAGCATGGTGATTTTTATTTTGCTGGGGTCTACTGCATTTAGCTTGGTGTTTCGCGGGTTAAGAGGCGATCGCTTCATTTCCCAAGCCCTCACTAATCTTCCTGGCGGCGACATCGGCTTTTTAATCGTCAGCATGGTCACCATCTTCCTGCTCGGCTTTTTCATCGACTTCTTTGAAATCGCCTTCATTGTGGTGCCCTTGTTTGCCCCCATCGCTCAGCAGCTCGGCATCGATTTGGTGTGGTATGGCGTCATCATTGGCGCAAACATGCAAACCTCATTTCTCACCCCACCCTTTGGCTTCGCCTTGTTTTACTTGCGCGGCGTTGCCCCAAAAGAAATCGCCACTGGCAACATCTACCGTGGCGTCATTCCTTTTATTATTTTGCAACTGCTCGTACTGGTGGCAATTATTGTGTTTCCGCAGCTTGTGAGCTGGCTACCTTCTGTGAGCCAATAAAACTAGCCTAGCCAATAAAATTAGCCCACAGACAAGAGAACCTCAGCCCCAACTACCGAATCAGCTCCAACTACCAAATTAACTCCAACCCAATCACACCCAACAGCGACAGTACAATTCGCTTAAAGCTCACCGCATCAATTTTCTGAGCCAGCAAAATACCCACGCCCATACCAGCCGCAAACATTGGCGTAATATACAAAGCCATCTTCCACAGCTCCAGGGTCAAATGCCCCTCAAAGTAGTGCCCCATCAGCGCAAAGGCCAATGCCACAACGTACACGCCGGGTAAGTTGCCCTTAAACTGCTCAGGGCTCCATTCTTTAGAGTTGGCATACATCACCAGCGGCGGGCCACCTGTGGTGAAAGCACCCGTCAAAAAGCCTGAAATACCCCCAAATAAATACGCCCATCGCGGCGAATCTAGCGCGGGCATGGTGGCAATAGGCGTAAATAGCTGAAGCGCGTCGTACGCCACATACAAAACCACAAAGGCACCCAATGCCTTCAGCGCGATCGCCTCTGGAACGTAATGCAAACCCACTAGGCCAACCGGGATAGCCACCAACGCAGAAAGCACCAATGGCGCGATCGCTTTCCACTCAAAATCATCCCAGTAATACAGCCACAGCCCCATGCTGTTAAGCAAACACATCAGCAGCACCAGGGGAATGGCAAGCTGAAGCTCTAAAAAGAAAGGGAGCAGCGCGATCGCTACTAGCGCAAACCCAAACCCAGCCAAACTCTGTATCGCAGCCGCCAGCGCAATCACGCCACCAATAAAGACAATATTTTCCACCGGCTTCCCATCCGCCAAGAGCGGGCTGTATTTTTCTTCACCCAACTATATTAACTGATGTTAAGACATCTCTCATTCATGCCCTAAAAGTTAAAACAATTCAAAGAATTATTCTCATAACCCCTCAAACCAACTGGTCAAACAAACCCTTTAGTTGTATATTCAACCGCAAGCGTCAAAAACAAATTTCCAAGAGCCTTTTAACTCAGTAATTACAATGGTTTCGACCATCTCGGACACCAAAACGAGCACAAGCTTAAAGCAACAAGCCACAGAAATCGCCCAGCAAATGTCGCAAGAATGCGTCGCTCGCCGCCTGCGTCAGGTCAACCGCACCGTCACCCGCCTGTATGACGAAGCCCTCCGGCCCCACGGTCTCACCGTCAATCAGCTCAATATTCTGGCCGTCATCATCAGCGAACAACAAATCCGCCCCGGGCAGCTCGGACAAGCCCTCGGCATGGAAAAATCTACCGTTAGCCGCACCATAGATCGCATGGTGGGCAAAGGCTGGCTCAAAGTTTCTCCTGGTAAAGACAGCCGCACTCAGTTACTTACCGTCACCGCCAAAGGCAACAAGCTGTTGCTCACCGTCACCCCCATTTGGGACACTCTCCAAGCAGGCATTCTCACCACAGGCGGCGACAGCATCCTCAACATGCTCACCATCAGCGCCCCTGACAGCGACAGCGAAACAACAACCATCCCCTCCTATTCTCAGCTCACCAGTCCCGAACCAGCCTACACCAACGAACCCATCTCCGCAGACGACTTTTATCTGTAACCGCCGCGATCTGTAACCTCCGTTAGCTGTAATCGCCACAATCTACAAAAAAATCACGCCATTAAAGCGCTCCAAGCAGCTCACAAAACCGCTGCAACAACAGATCGCCACAACAGATAAACGCCTACTGATTCGTAAAGCGAGCAAAGCTCAGCTCATTCACCTGGTTCCAACTTTGAATCTGAGTTCGGAACTGTTTCCAGCTTTCATACACTTCTTTAAAAGTGGCATCTTTACTCGCACTATCTTCCAACAGCGCTGTAGAGGCATCCGCCGCCGCTTTCAAAATATCGTCACTATACGGCACTAGCTGAGTCCCGCCGTCTACCAGCGTTTTCAAAGCCTCACCATTCAGCGCATCGTACTTCGCCAACATATTAATGTTCGATTCATACGTCGCAGTTTTGAACACCTCTTGATACTCTTCCGGCAAACTATTCCACGCATCCAAGTTCACCGTGGCATCTAGCGTCGCACCCGGCTCCCACCATCCAGGATAAAAGTAGAAATCAGCCGCGTTTTGCAAGCCCAGCTTCTCATCGTCATAAGGACCAACAAATTCTGCCGCATCAATCGCACCCCGATCTAACGCCAAAAAAATCTCGCCGCCGGGCAGCACCTGCACATTCACGCCTAGCTCGGCCATCACCTTACCGCCCAAGCCAGGGATTCGCATCTTCAATCCCTTTAAATCATTCACCGATTGAATATTATTTTTGAACCAGCCGCCCATCTGCACACCCGTGTTGCCTGCCGGGAAGCTGATGGCACCAAAGTCAGCGTATAGCTTATGCATGGTCTCCAGGCCACCGCCGTGGTAGTACCATGCGTTTTGCTGCTGAGCGTTCAGGCCAAAGGGCACCGCCGTACCAAACGCAAGCGCCTCGTTTTTGCCCACATAGTAATAGCTAGCGCTGTGGCCGCATTCCACCGTGCCCGCTTGCACCGCATCTAAAACTTGCAAACCAGGAACAATTTCACCGGCAGCAAACGGATCAATCGTGAAGCGGCCATTGGTTAACGCAGAAACGCGATCGCAGATTGTCTGCGCCCCGCCATAAATCGTATCCAAAGACTGGGGCCAGCTCGTTGCCATGCGCCACTGCACACGGGGCAAATCGCCACTCACCGCACCGCCACCTTGCTGAGGCGCACATGCCGCGATCGCAGAAGCACCCGTTGCCGCCGCACCGTATCCCAATATCCGTCTACGCTTCATCCATTTAGCCCTGCCTTGTCACAAAGCAGACTCCCGAAAAGTGTGCCCTATCACTTTGGTCACCGTTTGGAGCGAGTAGCGCTGGCCCAAAACGGTGACCAAAGTGACAGAAAGTCATATTAAATCATTCACCGAAGGAAAATGAGGATTTGGTTACAGACAGTAACTCCATCCGCTTCTCTTCGCCGCTTTTTCTAGAGAGGTGCTAGAATCTGGTACGTGAATAGGGCAACCATTCATTTAATTGGACATGTAGCTCAGTTGGATAGAGCATCAGATTCCGGTTCTGAGGGTCGGGGGTTCGAATCCCTCCATGTTCGTTTCTTTTCATCACCAAGCCAATAACCAGCGCCAATGCTGACAGCCCTTAACGGTCAGAGCACAGCGCTTAACGGTCAGAGCACAGCGCTTAACTGATTACCTCGCACGGGTTATCAGTTAACTTTCGGCATCTGTTGTTAGTCAAATCGATTAGTCATCGTCGTCACTACGGACACCTTGCACAATCCGGGACAGTTCATTCTTTTCAGTGGTCACGACTCTTCTAGGTGAGCCACTGATAATGCCTTCCAAGTTACGGAACGACGCTTTAATCTGTGGCCCTTCTTCAGTAATAGTGTACTCACGAATAGAACTGTCATGCCAGGAGCCGCGCATCTTAAACACATTGATCGCCCGAGACATTTCGCCGCGAATCTCAACGTATTGCAGCATCAAAATCGTGTCGGTAATCGTAGAGATATGGGAGTCCGTAATAGAATGCGACCCCATAAATCGATCAGTCGTATTGGTGAAAAAGCCGGTGATCTCTTCCTGCTTGGCATATCCCGTCACCCCAATCACAAACTGCCTGAACGCGTTATTACTCACGCCCCGATCCAGCGCTGACAGCGAATCGATCGCAATTCTGGATGGCTTAAACTCAGCAATTTGCGACTTAATAATTTGCAAGTGGTCTTCTAAGCCCGCCGACTCGGGGTAAGCGCAAATAATTTTAAGCAGCCCTTCTCGCTCTAGCTTTTCAAAATCAATGCCCCAAGATGACGCGTTACGCGATAGCTGCGACCTGGATTCCTCATACGCAAACAAAATAGAGCGCTCACCATTTTCACAGGCATTCGCCAAAAAGTTACTCACCAGTAGCGTTTTACCGGTACCCGTCGCACCCGTCGCTAAAATAATCGAATCGCGGAAGAAGCCGCCCCCGCACATTTCATCCAGCGTCTCCACACCCGAAGACACTCGCACATTAGAAGAGCGCTGAGTCAAACGCATGGCCCCCAGCGGGAAGATATTCACGCCATCATTCGTAATCGTAAACGGATACTCCCCTTTCATATGAGTCGTCCCGCGCAGCTTCAAAATCTCCAACGTTCGGCGTCTGCGCTCCCCTTCTAAGGCATTGCGCACAATCACGACATTGTCCGAAACAAATTCCTCTACCCCAAAACGAGCCACCGGCCCGTACTCTTCTATCCGCTCTGTTGTAATCAGCGTTGTCGCACCCATTTGCTTCAGGCGAGCCAACAGCCGAAATATTTCTCGGCGTACCACTTCAGCCGCATCGTACTGCTGAAAAATAGCCGTCACCGAATCAATCGACACCCGCTTCGCGTTGTACTTCCGAATCGCGTACTGAATCCGCTCAATCAAAGCCGATAGATCAAAATCACCGACAATCTCCTGCCCTTCGGGGTCAGGGCACGCATCTAAAATAAACAGCTTGCCGCTATCGATGAGAGCCTGCAAATCCCAACCAAAGCTGTAGGCATTCATAATGATGTCAGCCGGTGACTCTTCAAAGGTGACAAACACCCCAGGCTCATCAAAATGCACTAAACCATGATAAAGAAATTGCACAGCTAGCAGCGTTTTACCAGTACCGGAGGTACCACTGACTAATGTAGAGCGTCCGACCGGCAGCCCACCATGGCTGATGTCATCGAATCCCTCAATCATGGTGCGAATTTTTTGGACGCCCTTTGAACGGGTTAGCATTTTGCTATCAGGAGATGAAGATGAGGAACTCATAGCAGGATTGGAAAAAGGGTTTATTAAAAGGTGAAAAAGTTATCTAAAAAAAGCACTCAACAAAAAAGTAAGTATTATCACTTAGACACCAACTCAGCTAAGGACTTCAGCTAAACATGGTGTTGTCTTGAATGTCATCATAGAGAAGATCGAGGCCAATCAAAACCTTTTCACGATCTGAAAGATCACCAATGATTTTGCGTACTGGTGGCGGCAGTGTTTTAGCCAGTGTCGGCGTAGCCAAAATTTTATCTTCTTCGGCCAGCTGAGGATTTTTCAACACATCTATTACCTTCAGCACGTACACCCCTTGAAACTCCTCCTCCAGAATGGTGTTGAGGGTTCTGAGAGCGTGGATAGAGCTAGACGTATTTCCAGCAACATATAGTTTCAAGATGTACGTTTTTTTAGAGGCGCTCATAGGATTGCAATGATGTGTTCTAAGAACAGGGCGTAGTAAGAGCTTCTAAGTACAGCTTGTTAAAAAAATATTGATGAAAACGGGGCCAAAGCAATGGTGCTTAAGCATCCGCTTCCTTAGGCAAGGAGCGACGGTACATTTCACACAGATGCGCAATCACATCAATCAGCGTCAGACGATAATCAGCCAAAATGTCATCATTGCGTCCTTCTAACTGAAGCTGCTTCGAAAAATCATCAATGAGTTCCATGTGTATCTCAACGATTTTAGGAACAGACATGTCCGCAAAGAAAGCAACGTTTACAAAATCATCAATTTGCTGGTTAATCTCAGTGCCATCTGTGAAATAGTTCAAAATAATCAGGCGGTAATCCTGCCTGAGCTTATCTAAGAACGCCTGCCGCTCAGAAGCGGTCATATTTCGCAGAAAGTTTCTCTGATTGCGCTTGTAGTACACGCCAACATAGCCTAGTCGTTCAGTTAGCTTTTGGGTTAACCTTTGCTGCTGCAAGCTCAGCACGAAGGAACGCTTATCTGAGCCACTTTCCGCTGACGTTCTATCAGCAGTTGTCGGTAGCTGCAAGTACTGTTCCACGGCGCGGCGAATCGCGATGTCTACGTCGTCATCTAATGATGACGGCTCTAGAACAGCAACCGCTGAATGGTAGGAACGGACAGCATCCATAGCGCCCCCTACGGTGAGGGCAGGCAACAAAATGTCCTGCCGCTTTAGCTTTTCAAAGATCGCAACGGCTTCTGTCGAAGCCTGAAGAATTAAGCAATCTATCAGATGTCGATTACTAATTATCCAGTCGGTGAATTCAGCAGCCGATTGGCTCCAATTCACCGCAAAACTCTTCTGAGAGAGCTGCTGCTGCAAAGACTGAGCTAGCGCCTCAGTTGGAACGAAAACACCAAGGAGAAACTGTGCAGACAAAGGTTTTTCTTAAGTAGGCGGTAATGTTAAATGAGGCCGAATACAAACGGCCTACAGCAATTTACAAAACGAAATGTTGCTAAATATTAATTAATTATGATCCTTAACAAATTACCACACATGATGAGCACCTCCTCACGGCAAGCCCGGATAATCATGGCTGAAATCCTATCGAAACACTGGCCCATAAGGGGTTATAGACGAATCATTTCTATCGTGCTGGTATGTCTTGTGGGGTTTGCCACGTTTGGGGTAACAACGTTTGGGGTAAGTGGTTGGGCGATCGCAAGTCCCCTCCCCGAATCAGCGCCCTCTGCCACCGCTGAAAGCCTATTCAGCGCTAACTGCGCTGCCTGCCACGCCAACGGCGGCAACATCATCCGCCGAGGCAAAAACCTCAAGCAAAAAGCGCTATCGAGATATGGCTACGATAGCGCCGAAAACATTGCGGATTTGGTAAGCCAGGGCAAAGGTGCGATGCCAGCCTATGCAGATCGATTGAGTGAAGCAGAAATTGGCGCGATCGCTCAATACGTCCTCACCCAAGCCGAAGCCGGTTGGTAAGCGCTACGGCTCTATTTCAATCAGCGGCCTCTTGTAATCAGCGGATGACTGCGTTCAGTTATCGGCACTTCACCTTTGCGCAGAGGCCATCTGCATAACTGTTATCTGCATAACAGTTATCTGCGCACTGTAATTTACGCACTGTAATTTGCACACTGTAATCTACGCACTAAAGTACTTAGCCGCTTCGTGATAAGCCACGATCGCAGTTGTAGACTGCTCTGGATAAAGCTGTTCGCTCTCATCCATATACATGCCAATTTGCTCCACACCCAGCAGGTCGAGCTGCTTGGGCTGATCCGCCATATTCGGGCAAGCCGGATAGCCAAAGCTATAGCGAGACCCTTGATACCGCTGCGCCAAAATGTCGCGAATGCCCTCAGGCTCCTGCTCGCCATAGCCCAGCTCCACACGTACCTTCGCATGCGTCCACTCAGCCAGCGCCTCCGCCATCTGCACCGCAAGGCCGTGGTAGTACAGGTAATCGGTGTAGTTATCCGCTGCGAATAGCTTGGCAGCAAACTCCGTCGCCACCTCACCCATGGTCACCGCCTGCATCGGAAAGACATCGTACTCGCCCGGCTTTGCCTGATCTTTTGGTAAGAAGAAATCTGAAATACACAACCGGCGCATGGAGCGCTGACGGGGAAACTCAAAAGACGTAATGGGTTCAGACGGCTCTCCTTTCTGCGCTGCTTTCCAGTCGTACACATACAGCGTGTTGCCTTCTGCAAGCACTGGGAAATAGCCATACACCAGCTTAGGATCCAGCAGATTTTCATCCAGAATCCGTTGCTTCCACTCTGTCAAAATCGGCTGAACCTTCTCCGCTAAGAAGGCATCGTACTCCTCACGCGCCTGCCCCTTTGGCTTACGGAACTGCCACTGGCCCGCCACGAGCGCCTGCATATCCAAGTATCCAAAGAGTTCTTCGGTGGGAATATCAGATGACTCCAGCACTTTTGGCCCCCAAAAGGGAGGCTGAGGCCGAGCGATCGCGATCGCAACATCGTCCGAGCGGCGCGTATCTACTTCTTTCGGCTCGTCCGTTTTTTCTTTGGCAGGGGCATTATTCACAGCCACCTTCGCAGCCTGCGTGGCCTTGCTCATCGGATGCTCGTCTGCAAAGCCTTTGAGGTTATCCCACTCATCGGCCTTTTTGGCCGGCATCAGCGCGTCCATAAAGTGCAGATCCGCAAAGGCATCCTTACCGTAAATCACCTGCCCGTTATACACATCCTGGCAGTCGCCGTGCACAAACTTAGGCGTTAGCGCCGCACCCCCTAAAATCACCGGCACATCAATGCCATGCTCATTAAACGCCTGTAGATTGTCCTTCATAAACGCCGTCGATTTCACCAGTAGGCCGCTCATGGCAATGCAGTCCGCATTGTGCTCCTGATACGCCGCAATAATGTTATCCACCGGCTGCTTAATGCCAATGTTCACAACCTTGTAGCCGTTGTTAGACAAAATGATATCGACCAGGTTTTTACCAATGTCATGCACATCGCCCTTCACCGTCGCAATGACAACGGTGCCCTTGCCACTATCATCCGCTTCCGATTTATCCATGAATGGCTCCAGGTAAGCCACTGCCGCTTTCATGGTCTGCGCCGACTGCAATACGAACGGCAGCTGCATTTGGCCAGAACCAAACAGCTCACCCACCACCTTCATGCCATCCAGCAAAAAGGTATTCACAATCTCCAGCGGCGGATATTGCTCCATGGCTTTTGCAAGCTGGTCATCTAGCCCAATGCGCTCGCCATCAATAATGTGACGCTTCAGCCGCTCTTCTAGGGGCAAATCTTCGTCTAAGCTCGTTCTAAGCTGCTTAGAGCTTTTGCCTGCAAATAGCTCAGTGAGCTTGCCTAAAGGATCATAAGTGCACACATCACCATCAAATTCGCGGCGGTCATAGATGAGGTCTAAGCACACCTTTTGATGGTCTTCTTCAATCTTGGCCAGGGGCAAAATCTTGCTGGCACTCACAATCGCGCCATCCATTCCCACCTTCATCGCCTCGTTCAAAAAGACCGAGTTCAGGACCACACGGGTCGCAGGGGTGAGGCCAAATGATGCATTAGAAACGCCCAGCATAATGTGACAGCCAGGCAGGTTCTCACGAATGAGTCGAATCGCTGAAATCGTTTCCTTCGCGTTCACCCGGTCTTCTTCAATACCGGTTGAAATGGGGAGCACCAGCGTGTCAAAAAACAGCTCATACGGCGGAAAGCCGTATTCCACCGCGTCCCGATACGCCCGCTGGGCAATTTCAAACTTCTTCTGGGCCGTGCGGGCCATACCATCTTCATCAATGGTGCCAATCACCACGCCCGCACCATAGCGCTTAGCAATCTCCAGCACCTTAAAGAAGCGCTCATCGCCATCTTCGTAGTTCGTGGAGTTCAAAATACATTTACCGCCTGCAACCTTCAGGCCCGCTTCCATTTTCTCCCACTCAGTGGAGTCCAGCATCAGCGGGAGGGTGATGTTCGTTACCAAGCGCGACACCAGCTCCTTCATGTCGCGCTCGCCATCACGGCCCACATAGTCCACGTTCACATCTAAAACGTGCGCCCCTTCTTTCACCTGAGACTTAGCCAACGCGACTAGTCCATCCCAATCTTCTGCGTTGAGCATTTCGCGGCACTTCTTGGAGCCGCTGGCATTTAGGCGCTCGCCCACAATCAGGAAAGAGTTGTCCTGCTCGTAAGGCTGCGGGCTATAAATAGAGGCCGCCGACGGCACGTAAGGCAATTCGCCGTAGGGCGGCAGCTGACTCCGCTCGCCCACCATTCTCTCCTTCGGGGTCAAGTCTTGAGATAGCTCAGCCAGCTGAGCAATGTGATCGGTGCGCGTCCCGCAGCAGCCGCCAATCACCTGCACCCCTAAATCTTCAACGAAGTGCATGAGCTGCATCCGCAGCTCAGTGGGCGTGAGCCGGTAGTGTGCCTGACCGCCCACATTCTCAGGTAAACCTGCGTTAGGAATACAAGAAACAATGAAGGGTGAATTTTCTGACAGATACTTGATGTGCTCCTTCATTTCGGTGGGGCCGGTCGCGCAGTTCAGCCCCATAATGTCGATGGGGTAAGGCTCCAGAATGGTAAGCGCAGCGCTAATTTCAGAGCCGACAAGCATAGTGCCCATTTGCTCGACAGTGACCGAAACCATCAGCGGCAAGCGCGTTGCTTTCGCGGCAAACACTTCTTCCACCGCTGTCAGCGCCGCCTTAATTTGTAAGACGTCCTGGCAGGTTTCAATCAAAATCAGATCGACCCCGCCATCCATGAGGCCCTCAATCTGCTCTAGGTAGGCATCGTGCAGCGTATCGAATTCGACGTGCCCTAACGTTGGGAGTTTGGTACCGGGGCCAATGGAGCCTGCAACGAAGCGCGGTTTTTCAGGTGTTGAAAAATCATCTGCGGCTTTGCGGGCAATTTGAGCGGCTTTTTTGTTGAGTTCGTAGGCGCGATCGCTCAAATCATATTCAGCCAATACCAAACACGTACCGCCAAACGTATCGGTTTCAATCACATCCGCGCCCGCTTCCAAAAAGCTGCGATGCACCTTCTCCACCGCTTCGGGCTTGGTCTCTACCAAATACTCGTTACAACCCTCGTACTCCGCACCACCAAAGTCTTCTGCCGTTAGCTCCTGCGACTGCAAGGACGTTCCCATCGCACCGTCAAACACAAGTACTGGGCGTTCAGGGCTTTTCAAACGATCTAGAAATAGACTTTTCATAGCAGCGTTGTACAGATTTATTTCTTTATTATTACTAAAAATCCCGATCTCACCTATCAACCGTCATGAGTGCGATCGCTGCTCTCGTATCAACTTTTCTCATAAGCTTTAGCGCACCTGCCTGTTCGGCCTGCCTTTCCCCCAATAATCTACAGCTACTCAGCGGCGACGCCGAGACTACTCAACAGCTAATCGGTGCTCATCAACGGCGACTCATCAACGGCGACTCATCAACGGTGACTCATGACGGCGGCTAAATAATCTCTTTTAGCTTCAGCAGGCTCACCCAATAGCGCCACTTATGCTTCACCTTATTGTTGAACTCAAGCACTTTGTACTTCAGACCTTTTCGCATTTGGTCGTAGTAAATCTGAATATCAAACTGATTTTCCAGCGGAATCTGCGTCATGAAGCTGGCAATTAAGCCGAATGAGGTTGTACGTGAATAAATCAAATAATCGCAGCTCGCCAACAGCGCCACATCTAATAAGGCAGTAATCGCATGTTCCTTCAAATCAGGGCAGTCCGTATTGCCATGAACCTTCACCCCAGCCTCAGGCAACCATTTCTCTAGCGTCACCACATTCGGGTATAGCTCGTTCAGCTCCGCCTCCACATCCCGATTGTCCGTCGCCAAAAAAATGCAGGCATCAGGGCAATGGGCAACATAGTCAGCCAGCGCCTGCTTATACCAAGGGTAGCTAATCGATTTATCGGACATTCTGATATGAATGCCAATGACTTTTTTATCGGCAAAGTGTTCTGCCCTAAACGCCTCAAACCTTTGCTGCACCGCAGGCGCTAGCCTCAAATGCCGATGGTACACCTGCTCAAAAATGTCACCTTTAGAAGCCGTCTCAAAATTAAGTTCGCCGTTCCACTCGGGTTGTAACTGAGCTTGCAGCAGCCCGCGCATCCGATCAATCTCGTCGGTGTAGCCCGTAGCAATCAAAATATCTTCGTCATAATCCAGCGTCTCCACATCGTACGCGTACTTTTTGAAGACGCTCTGCCCCATCACACCTACCAGCGCATGGTCATCGGCTAGCACCGACTCAATGGAGCGATGCAAAGCAGATTTCCACAGCAACGGATATACCGATCCTTCAGTTGGAATCTCGCGAGTATGCGGAATATCGACTAAATCGAACAAATCAAAAAAGACATTTTCACCATCACTGCTGTATTCTGCATCGCGCCAGTCCACCGATACGGTGCGATCGCTTAACCGGGCGTACAGCAGTGCGGTTACGAGTGCTAGCAGGCGGTTGCCTAAGCCTGCGGTTCCTTTCACTAATAAATACTGAGTCGAGAGCTGTTTAGTCATATACGCAGCGCCGCATTACTTTGGATCGGCCTAATTTTTTATCGGTATGCTGTAGGTACTTAACACTAGATACTCAACGCCAGATACTCAACACTATCTAAATATGAGCTTAGAAACAGAACCCGTTACTCATACTCTTCCCGGCCCAGCCGAACAGACCAAAACATCCCTAGAAAATACAATTTCTGGCCTGGCACCAGGCATGCTGCGTAGCGTTCATCACATTGCTCTGAACGTCAAAAGTATGGAAGCCGCCTGTCATTTTTACGGCACTGTGTTGGGGCTACATAAGCTAACCGGAGCGGAAGTGCCGGCCACGCTAATCAAGCTCGTTGCAGAGGGCAAAGTCACCAACTTTAAAACCCCCGATGGCACAATCCTCGATCTTTTTTGGACACCGGATTGCAACCCACCTGCGGCCGATCCGGAAACAACCTTTACCCGCGCTGACCATCTCGCCTTCGACATCGATCCGCATCAAATGGACGAAGCAATGGCCCGCCTTACCCAGTTAGGCATCCCCTTCAATGGCCCTGTTGTTCGTCCCACTGGCCGAGGTATTTACTTCTACGATCCCGATGGCTTCATGATTGAAGTTCGCTGTGATCCGCACTAGCTGTTTCATTCAGCCCAGGCCGAATCATATCTGGCCGAATCACATCTGGCCGAATCACAGCTAGCCTCATTACCTCTAACGGCCATCGTCACCAGCCAAACCCTTTCCATATGCCGCTCGATCAGTCTCAAACGCCCTTAGTAGACGCGCTGAAAACCTGCGCCCATCGAGCTAACGCAGCTTTCTACACACCTGGCCATAAGCGCGGCCAAGGCATCTCTAATCGTCATAAAGCCCTCTTTGGCACAGATATTTTCCGCGCCGATTTGCCCGAACTTCCAGAGCTGGATAATCTCTTCGCACCCGAAGGCGTCATCTTAAAAGCGCAAGCCCTAGCCGCCGAAGCGTTTGGCGCTGAGCAAACGTGGTTCCTTGCCAATGGCTCTACCTGTGGCATCCAAGCCGCCATATTGGCAACCTGTGGCCCCCAAGACAAAATCATCCTGCCGCGTAACGTACATTCATCAGCGATCGCTGGCCTCATTCTCTCGGGCGCAACGCCCATATACCTGCACCCTCAATACAACGCCGATTGGGACATCCCTACAACGATCACGCCCGCAGCGATCGCAGCAGCTATCAGCGCACATCCTGATGCCAAAGCCGTTTTAATCGTATCGCCCACCTACCAAGGAATTTGCTCAGACTTAGGCGCGATCGCGAAGCTCACCCACAGCCACAACATCCCCCTCATCGTCGATGAGGCCCACGGGGCGCACTTTGCATTTCATCCCCAGCTCCCGCCTTCTGCACTCTCAGCCGGTGCTGACATTGCAGTGCAGTCAGCCCACAAAGTCCTCAGCGCCTTCACACAGGCCGCCATGCTCCATGTGCAGGGCAATCGCATCGATAGAAACAAAATGAGCCGGTGCCTACAGCTCACCCAATCCACTAGCCCCAGCTACCTCCTATTGGGCAGCTTAGATGCCGCACGACATCAAATGGCAACGGCAGGCACTGCTTTAATGTCCAGAACACTAGAGCTAGCAAATACGGCCTACACAGCGCTGAGCAAGCTCTCAAAACTAAAGGTGCTCCAGCTCCACCAAGACAATCACGATCACACCCGCCTTACCGTCCAGGTCTCTAGCCTCGGCCTCACTGGCTTTAGCGCAGACGACATCCTCCACGAGCAGTTCGGCGTCACCGCAGAGCTCCCCTCACTGCATACCCTGACGTTCATTCTCTCGCTGGGCAATACCCCCAGCGATATTCATCAGCTCATCAAAGGATTTCAAGCGCTATGCGACGTCCCACCACAGACAAACATAACCACGCCCTCTCCCAACAAACCGGCCACCCTTCACAGCGAACCGGCCACCCTTACACCCGCGATCGCCCAATCCTCTCTGTCCCCTCGCCAGGCATTCTATGCCACCCACCAGCCAACACTTGCAGACCTGGCCATCGGTCAGATTTGCGCTGAAACCATCTGCCCCTATCCCCCAGGGATTCCTGTGCTGCTACCAGGAGAAATGATTACGGAGACCGCCCTCACACAGTTGCAAAGCTTGCTCAACGCCGGGGCCATGATCACAGGCTGTCAGGACGCTACGCTACAAACTATTTTGACGGTTGCAAATCCCAATTAGTCCTGCGGTTCAGGTTAAAGAACACCCTCTGCATCCAACCTGATACCATTCACACACATCCCACTCCCGCCTGAACATGTCCGCACTTTGGCCCTACGCGACACCCGGCATTCCCGACCGACTCTTTGAGCAGCTACCGGGCATCCCTTTAACCAAACGAGACGTGCGAATGCTGGTGATGGGTTATTTACGGCTAAAGCCCGATGCCCACCTGTGGGACATTGGCGCAGGCACCGGAACGGTAACTATTGAAGCCGCATTGCTGTGCCCAGCAGGAAAAGTCACCGCCGTAGAACGAGATGAAGAAGTCGCCGGGCTGATTCAAAAAAACTGCGATCGCTTCGAAGTAAGCAATGTAGATGTCATTTCGGGCAGCGCCCCTGAGTGCCTAGAGCGCCTTAAGGGCAAGCCGAACTGCATTTTAATTGAAGGCGCACCGCTAAAATCTACACTCCAAACCGCTTGGGAAAAGCTCGCGCTCAATGGCCGTATCGTTGTCACAGCGCCCAATCTCAAAGCGCTTTACACCGCATCCGACACCTTTGATCAGCTCCACATGCGCAACATTGAAGTCGCCCAACCAGCCGTTAATCGGCTCGTCACCCGAGGCAATCGTCAAGTTTTCGCCTCCGTCGATCCCATCTTCATCATCAGCGGCGACAAACTGGAATAACAACAGCGCTGTAAGCACTCCAGCACGTCCGCACAAACACTCAGTCTGTTGTGCGAGCCACTAACAGTGCTCATTCAGTAGCGCTACGCAGATTTCTCATAAAGCGTACGCAAAGAAAGCAACGCACGCTGTATAAATAAACAGTGTCAAATCAAGTTGCGTAGATATACTTATGAATAAGGTTAAAACCCGGAAAACGCAATGCGCGGCTATAGAGAGCGACTTTGCAGCGTATTTGAGCTGAAGCCCTCCGATTTTCTCCATCTCTATCGCGCAGAGTATGCACACCGCATCAGTAAAGACTGCTTAAAGATCCGGACAAACTATTGGTCGTCAAAAATACTGCGTGCTGAAATGACATATGCCGTATTTACACGCATGTACCTCAGCATTTAACTGACGCACCGTCTGAAAGATACGTACGCATCTTTTCCTATCAAGGTTCATCTACCCAAGAGCATTCCTGGGTTTCACCATGCCACATCCTGAACAGCTCAGTAGCCCTGAAATCAGTAGCTCAGAAAAGCGACACCTCGCCAGCACCCTATGCCCCTCGCCGGAGTCTTCGCCTAGCGAGAATCCAGCCTCTACCCTCCAAAACGAGTTTGATCGCCCTTCCCCCAGAACTTTGCGCGATGGAGCTGATCTGCTGAACATAGACAGCGTGCCCGTCTCCTCTGCACCGCCACATCACCTGTCGCAGTCAAGCTCATCCCAGTCAAGCTCATCCCAGTCAGGCCCATCTCAGTCAGTGGTTGATTTAACAGTCGTTATCCCTACCTATAACGGTGCAGCGCGGCTCCCAATGGTTTTGGATAGGCTACGCGCGCAAACCCACCTAAACAATGTTTGTTGGGACATTATCGTTTGTGACAATGGCAGCACTGACGATACGGCCACTGTCGTTCATCAGTATCAGGCAGCTTGGCAAACAAACTGGCCCGCACATGTGCCCTTGCACTATCGGTTCGCGGCTGAACAAGGCGCTGCCTTTGCTCGCCAACACGCTGTCGAATCGGCCCAAGGCAAACTCATCGCTTTTTTAGATGACGATAATTTGCCAGCTGACGACTGGCTAGCGAAGGCGATCGCCTTCGCACAAACCCATCCGGAAGCAGGCGCATTTGGCTCCCAAATTCATGGCAAGTTTGAAAGCGAGCTCCCCCAAGAATTAGAAAACATCAAGTGCTTTCTCGCCATCATCGAACGCGGCGATCAGGCCCATCTCTACAAACCAGCAAACAAAATTCTGCCCCCGGCAGCGGGCCTCATCGTTCGCAAAGCAGCCTGGCTATCCGCCGTTCCGCCGCGCCTGTTTTTAAATAACAAAGGAAAAGAAGCTGGCCTTGCCAGCGAAGATTTAGAAGCGCTGCTCCACATCCAAAAAGCAGGCTATGACATCTGGTACAACCCAGAAATGGTGGTGCACCACGACATTCCTGACGGTCGTTTGCGAAAAGACTATCTCGTTACCTTATTTCGCTGCGTGGGGCTAAGCCGTTTCCACATCCGCTTGCTAGGGATTGAAAGCTGGAAGCGCCCGGTGGCCATTCCTGCCTACATCGCTAACGACATCCGTAAGCTGGCCTTTCACCGACTACGCTACGGCAGACGCCAGCAGCTCAGCACCCCGGAAAACTGCCATCGCACCTTACTCAAAAGCACTGTTGTCAGTCCCTTCTTTTTATTAAAAAAGGTCTACGAAGATGCGGTGCAAGACCGCGAAGACCGTCAGCACAGCGATCGCACTCAGTGGCTCGCCCACCTTACCCAAGCCTTCGAGCAAGATCGCTTCAGGTTATATCAGCAACCTGTCATGAACGTTGGCAGCAGCGTTGGCAACTCTCAGCAGTCTACGCAACCCACTCAAAAAGAACTCTTGCTCCGTTTACGCACCGCAGAAAACGATTGCGTTCTGCCCCACCAGTTTCTGCCCACCGCGCAGCGATATCAGCTTATGCGCACCCTAGATCGATGGGTGATTCGCAACTTGCTAAGCAGCACAGCTCACGTGCCACAAACCGATGAGGCCCACAGCCACCCCCCGCTTTATGCCATCAATCTATCGGCAGACAGTGTACGAGATCCAAAATTAGCAGCCTTTATCACCGAAAAAATTACAGCGTTTAATTTACCAACTGGCTGGTTCTGCTTTGAGATTGCCTCAAATATTGCAGTTGCCAACCCCGCAGCCACCCGCAATCTCATTGAGGCACTGCACCACATTGGCTGCCGGGTGACCTTAGACCGGGTGGCCTTAAACGACGTAACCGCTGGTCGAGAAATCACAGCTTTACTCCAAAATCTCACCATCGACTACATCAAGCTAGAGTCTGCGCGGCTCTTTGCTGACCAGTCACCTAGCTCACAAATCATCCATGCTTGGTCACATATCAAGCCACTAATTCGTGACGGTGCAACAGAGGCGATCGCAACCGGCATTGAATCCGAAGCGTTGCTACAGGCTGTGCAGCAGCAAGGCATTCAGTACGCCCAAGGCTATCAGATGGCAAGGCCCCAACCGCTGTAGTCAATAACACTTATTGGCCCTTATCCAACAGAACTTAATCAATAAGTGCTGAGGATAAACATTGGATAAATCCAGCGGCTTTTGTAACCGCCTCCTCAGAGAAATCGCTTATGAATGGGTCAAATAACTCAGTAGATTTACGGCTAACACAGGTCAGGCTCGTATGAAAGTTCTTATGTTGGCACCCCATCCGTTCTATCAAGAGCGAGGCACCCCGATCGCAGCAGACCTCGTACTCAGGGTGCTGTCCAGTCGCGGAGAAAAGGTTGATTTGCTCACCTTTCCAGAAGGTAGCGATCGCCAATACAACAACGTCACCCTCCATCGCACGCCCACGTTCCAGCCCGCCAAACGCTGGTTACAAGGCATGCGTCCCGGCTTCTCTGTCAAAAAAATTATCTGCGACGGGTTCATGCTCATCCAAGCGCTGCGCATGGTTCAGCAAAGCCACGCCAATGGTGAACCGTACGATTTAATCCATGCAGGCGAAGAAGCCGTCTTCATAGCCATCTTGATCAAAAAGCTATACGGCATTCCCTATGTCTATGACATGGACTCCTCTCTAGTGGGGCAGCTCACCGATAAATACGCCTTTCTGAATCGTATTGGCCAGCCACTCCGAGCCTGTGAAAAGCTTGCTGTGCGACAAGCAAAAGCCGTCCTCGCCGTTTGCCAAGCCCTCTCCGATGAAATTCAGCCCTACCGGCCCAACAAGGTCGCGATCGTTCCAGATATTTCACTGCTGAATAATTCGCACAGTCAAAACGCTACCGAGCCGCTCAAAGCGCAATTCAACATTGCGGGCGCGCTGATGATGTACGTAGGAAACCTAGCCAGCTACCAAGGCATTGACCTTCTGCTCGCTAGTTTTGCTCAAGCGCTGCAACACCAATCTAGTCATCAGTCTGAGTCTCCATCTGTTCCCCATTTGGTCATCATCGGGGGCGCAGAAAGCGACATTGCCAAGTATCAGCAGCAAGCTCAATCGCTTGAAATTGAACCATACGTTCATCTCATCGGCCCCCGTCCGATTGATCAGCTCAAGCACTATCTGGCCCAAGCCGATATTGTGGTGTCGCCGCGCACCCAAGGCACTAACACCCCCATGAAGCTGTACTCCTACCTAGACAGTGGGAAAGCCTTGCTCGCCACCGACTTACCCACCCATAATCAGGTGCTTAAAGGCGCCGCCGTCACCACACCCATTTCAGTCGTCGCCAAACCAGAAACGCAAGCTTTCTCTACAGCCATGCTTCACCTCATCGAGCATCCAACTGAGAGAGCAGCACTGGGCAAAGCCGCACAGGCATACATCGCTAAAGAGCACACATATGAGGCATTTTCTCGAAAGCTCACCGCGCTATACGACTGGGTAGAAAATGATTTATCCATCAGTTCAGCTCCACGTGCGATCGCCTAATCCTCGTCTCGCCCAATCCCTGTCTCACCTAATTTCTATCTCACAGCCCTACTCTCCATACCACCATCAGGAAGCATCAAATCCATGCGCAGAAACCTCGCTGCCCTAGCCAATCAAACATTCGACGTACTCGTCATCGGCGGCGGCATTCACGGAGCTTGCGTCGCGTGGGAAGCGACCTTACGGGGCCTATCCGTTGCCCTCGTCGAGCAATCCGACTTTGCCAGCGGCACAAGCGCCAATAGCCTCAAAGTCATTCATGGCGGTCTGCGCTATTTGCAAACAGCAGATTTGCAACGGATGCGTCAATCTATTAAAGAACGCCAAACCCTGATGCGAATCGCACCGCATCTCGTTCATCCTATGCCCGTCCTAGTACCAACTTATGGTCATGGCATCAAGGGCAAAGAAGCCATGACCGTAGCGCTGAAAATGAATGATGTAATTAGTGGCGATCGCAACCGCCCCCTATCCGACCCTCAAAAGCACATCCCTACCGGCAAACTCCTCTCCAAAACCGACTGCTTAGCACAACTGCCTGATCTTGAATCGAAAGGACTGACAGGTGCAGCCTGCTTCCACGATGCTCAAATGCACAACTCTGAGCAACTCGTACTCGCCTTCATCCAATCCGCTGCTGAGCAAGGTGCTCAAATCGCTAACTACCTGAAAGTGACCGCTGTCCACACCAAAGACAGCAAAGTCGTTGGCGCAACCGTACAAGATCAGCGGCATCCATCAGCACAGCAACAATCAGCACAGCAACAATCAGCACAGAACCAATCAGCACAGCCTGACACCTTTACCATTCAAGCGAACACCATCATCAATGCCAGCGGCCCTTGGATTGATCAGCTCATTGCCACGGCAACTGGACAACCCACCACAACGCACAAGCGGCCCCTCGCCAAGGCGATGAACCTAGTCACCCGCCCACTATTCGATACGAAGAACCCTTATGCAGTTGGCATCACTGGCCGTGCACCGGGTAGTCGGCTATTCTTTATCGCGCCCTGGCGCGGCAAATCGCTAGTAGGCACTTGGTACGGCCCAGACAATGAAGGCACCAAACCACCCACCGCCACCAGCGATGAAGTCGCCAACTTCCTCGACCAAATCAACCGCGCGTATCCCACCTTCCAGCTCACCCCTGACGATGTGGAATGGGTGCATTCTGGCTTGCTGCCCAGCGATGGGCAAAGCAGTGAAACTGGCGACATGAAGCTGACGAAGCGCTTTCAGCTAATAGATCACAAAGCCGATGGCCTCCAAGGACTGCTCTCTATTAAAGGCGTTAAATACACAACGGCGAGAGATCTGGCCAGACGAGCCATAGATTGGGTCTTTAACCGTCGCCAGCAAATGCCCGAAACCTCAACCTCTGACAAAACACCCATACACGGTGGCGACATAGAACAGTTCGACACCTTTTTAGCCAATGCCATCCAAACTAGCCAGTTACCTGCTGATACCGTCACGCGCCTGGTTTACAACTATGGCTCTGCTTACACAGATGTGCTGGCATGTATGGAGCCTGGGGTAGACGGCAGCACAGATGATCGGGAAAAGAATTTGAAAGCGATCGCAGCCGAAGTCAAGTACAGCTTAGATAACACCATGGCACAGACCCTTAGCGATGTGATTTTCCGCCGCACAGAGCTAGGAGCTGCCGGGCATCCTGGGGCAGATGTTCTGCAACACTGCGCCAATATTATGAGCGATCATCTAGGGTGGTCGCTCAGCCAGCGAACCGCAGAAGTAGAGACGGTTGAACAGCAGTTCACTGCGAGAAGCTTCCCCCAAAAGCCTTCATCGCCACCCCCAGAACCACTGACTCAAACCCGCTATGCAACAGCCGTCAGCCCATAGCTTGCCTGAGACGTTCTGACCTGACACGTTCTAACAGGTTCTGACCCGTTTCCTTGCATCGCTTTTCTCCATCATCCATCAGGTGTCATCTCTATCCATACCCAACCATGCCTTCTCCCATCGCCCATGCCGTCACGGGCTACGCCCTCACACACATCTTTTCAAACAGGTTAAAAAGTAGAAACAACCTCAAACACAGCTCATCGAAAGGCCCATTAAAAGGCCCCAAAAGCCCATTAAAAAGATCACTGAGAGGACTTTATCCCCTGCTCAGTCCTTTAGCCATTTACGCAATCGTTGTCTCTATCCTTCCAGATTTAGACTTTCTGCCTCAGCTCATCACCCAACAGCGTTTTCATAGAGGGCCAACCCACAGTCTTTTCATCGGATTTCTACTTAGCTTTCTCTTGAGTGTGATGGCTCAAGCCTTATTCAAAAAAATAGGACAATCTGGAAAACACAAATCACTCAGCTACAAAACACTATTTACATTCACCTTCAGCCTCTATCTCACCCATCTATGCCTAGATAGCGTCACCGTAGGCGGCCCTGGCATGAAGTTTCTCTGGCCTTTGAGCGATCGCTACTTGCGAGCGCCCTTTTCTCTCTTTCCTGGCGTCCATCACTCACGCGGCCTTTGGGACAACAGTCACCTCATATTTATCACCATAGAAACCCTCTATTCCATTGTTCTCATCAGCATCCTAAAAGTCTTCCCCACTCGCCCATCCTATAGAAATCAACCTATAGAAAAATGACTGTATCTATCCCCAGCACACAAACCACCGAAGCCACCATTCTCGTAGATGCCCACGTTCACATCTACGACTGCTTCGATACGGACACACTTTTACAGGCTGCTTGGAACAACTTTCACAAGCAAAGCAACACACCCAACTTCTCGGGTGTTCTCTTACTCACAGAAACAGCAAAAGACAACTGGTTCGGCACGCTCACAGCAAACCTAAAAGAAACATCAGAAACAACTTTTAAGCAAGGTGATTGGACATTTTCTCCCACGGCAGAACCTTGTTCTTTATTCGCTAAAAACGCACAGGGACATGAGCTGATTATTATGGCTGGTCGGCAAGTGATTACAGCAGAAAAGCTGGAAGTGTTGGCCCTGATGACAGAGGCTAAGTTTGAGGAAGGGCGATCGCTTACGGAAACCCTCACCGCTATCCACAACAGCGGCGGCCTCCCCGTATTGCCTTGGGGTGTTGGCAAATGGCTCGGCAACCGAGGCAAGCTCATCGCACAACGCCTAGCCAGCTCAAATTCCCCCACATTTTTCCTCGGTGATAACAGCAACCGCCCTCAGTTCTGGAAACGACCACCCCACTTTTCCACCATCGAACAACAGGGCAAAGCCATTCTCCCCGGCACAGACCCCTTACCCATTGCATCAGAAGCCCAGCGCCCCGGCAGCTTTGGACTCACCTTGTCAGGCCCCCTCAGCCAGTCCGCCCCAGCCCAACAGCTCAAAGCCCTCCTCCTTGAGCCTGACACTCACTGGCAGCCCTACGGCGCACTCGAAAAACCACTCCCCTTCTTACGCAATCAAATCGCCATGAGAGTTTAGTAGCCAGCATCCTACCCGGCTCTGGCACATCCATCGCACCGACGACCATTCATTAACTAGCAAAAAGGAACATCCCTGTGGAAACAGTTTTAGTCACCGGCGGAAAAGGCTTTTTAGGCAGCCATCTTGTCTCCCAACTCCAAGCAGAAGGCAAACAAGTACGCATTCTTGCCCGCCCTCACCACAAAACATCGGAAGATGAAGGAAAAGACATCATCTGGGGAGACATCCGCGACCCCGAAGCTGTTGATAAAGCCGTAGCTGGCGTAGATAACGTAATCCACGTCGTCTCCAACTTCCGCCAAGGAGGCTCTGATGAAAAAGTTGCCTATGCCACCAATGTAGACGGCACCATAAATTTGCTTAAAGCCGCGAAAAAGCACGGCGTTAAGCACCTCATCCATTGCAGCACCATCGGCGTCCACGGCACCGTCCTTGAAATTCCAGCCAACGAAGAGACTACGTTCAACCCAACCGACCTCTACCAAGAAACCAAACTCATCGCCGAGCAAAAAGTCTGGGAATTCCATCAAGAAACCGGCCTACCCATCACAGTCATTCGGCCCATTTCCCTATTTGGCCCTGGCGACTTAAGAATGCTCAAGCTATTCAAGATGATTCAGCAAGGCAAGTTCTTTATCGTTGGCAAAGGCGAAGTACTTTTTCACCCGGCCTACATTGACGACGTTGTACGCGGCTTCATGATGTGCCTCAACAATGAAAAAGCCATCGGAGAAACCTTCATCATCGGCGGCGATAAATACCTTCCCCTCAACGACTTATGTCAGCTCATCGCAGACGAGCTAGCCGTCAAGCCGCCCAGCTTACGCTTACCGATGGCCCCTGTACTTGCTGCCGCTACCCTCTGTGAAAAAGTCTGCGCGCCTTTTGGCATCGAACCACCTTTGCACAGACGACGGGTTAGTTTTTTCCAAAACAACCGCGCTTTTTCCATCCAAAAAGTCAAAGACGTATTGGGATACGAACCCCAATATTCTTTGCAAGACACCATCCACAAAACGGCAGATTGGTATAAGCAAGAAGGCTATTTAGAGGCATAAACCAACGCATCAGAAAACAGAAAGAGAAATTCAAGAGAACTCAAAGAGACATTAAGCGCGATCGCACGATAAAAGCATGAATCAATCTACGCCTGCCCCCGACGGCATCCCCCCCGAGACTATTGTTCGAGAAAAAGAGGAGGGCACTGAAAAAACAGCGCTACAAGCCGCGCTCACAGATGAAAAAAAATCAGCGCTGGCCAAATACCAAGACCTTGCAATTGGTTCATCCAGCATCGCCACCCTGATCAAATACGAATTTCTCACAACCCTAGTCGGGCCTTTGCCAGGAGCAGTAGGCCTAGTGCTTCGCAAAAAGCTCTATAAGTCATTGTTTGGCAGCGTCGGTCGCAATGTCATCTTTGGTAAATCCATCACGATCCGCCACCCGCACAAAATTCACATCGGCGACAACGTCATCATTGACGACTACGCCGTTCTGGATGCCAAAGGCAACAGCAATCAAGGCATCACCATCGGTAATGATGTGATGATTGGCCGCAACACCGTCATTAGCTGCAAAAACGGAGATGTGTCCATCGGCGATAACACCAACATTGCCATGAACTGCTTTATCCAATCAGGCAAAACCGTAGACATCGGCAAGAATGTTTTATTTGCGCCTTACTCCTACGTCATTGGCGGCGGCGATCATGAAATTACGCGTACCGATGTACCGATCATTGCCCAGGGGCAAGTGATTCGGGGCATCACCATTGCCGATAACTGTTGGATTGGCGCTGATGTGAAAATTTTAGATGGTGTTCATGTTCAAAATGACGCCATCATTGGCGCAGGTGCGGTGGTCACAAAGCCTGTCGAAGCTTTCGGCATTGCACTGGGCATCCCGGCCAAAGTTAGCCGCGTTAGAACCAGTGAACCTCAGCCATAGGTTCACCCATTTACCCATGATGCCTCATCATATCCAGCGAGATTGCGCCTGTTTCTAGTGCACCACTCTTTTCACATCACTCTTTCTCGCACCACCGTTTCTCGCACCACTCTTTCTAGGTAACGTCTTCACAGGTAACATCCATGAACACTTCAGCCAGTCAGCCAGCTAGCGCCTCTGCCCAACCTGCCCATGAGCCGCTAAAGGAAAAGAACGCAGTAGAGGAACAGAACGTAGTGACGTCTCCAACGACCGAGCAAACGCCGATTCATGTCATGCACATCATCGACAAACTCAGCGTATCCGGTTCAGGCGTTCACGGCGTTGCGAAGGCTTTAGAGTGGTGGATTCCAGCGTTTGATCCAAACAAGTTTCGATTTAGTCTGTGCAGTTTGCGATCGCCAGAACCCGCTGGCGATGTTTTCAGGCAGCAAGGCACCCCTGTGCACTTTATAGATAAAAGCAAATTCGACCCCACCACTATCCCAGCGCTCATTAGCCTCATCAAGCGAGAAAAGCCAGATATCATTCATCTACATGGCTATGGGGCAACGAACTTTGGACGCATTGCGAGCCTGTTTACCGGCGTTCCTAATATCGTTCACGAACATACAGTAATTGACGATCAGCCGCTGTACCAAACCATTGCAGATACGGTACTTGCGCCGTTAACCACAACTGCGATCGCTATTTCTAAGCCCGTCTACGACTTTATGGTCGAGCGCCGCAAGCTCACCCCTGCCCACACATTTTTCTACGGCCTCCCCCTCGACAAATTCCAGGCTCCGGCACCTGAGCAAGTCGAACAAACCCGTCAGGCACTCGCCATCCCCTCAGAAGAATCTGTCGTCTGCAATGTAGGCCGTTTAGACACACAAAAAGGACAGCTCTACCTACTACAGGCCGCAGTCTCCGTTCTTAAAGCACGCCCCAACACTCGCTTTTTAATCGTTGGCGAAGGGCCAGATCGAGCCATGCTAGAAACCTTTGCCAAAGAACAAGGCATCGACCAACAAGTCACCTTCACCGGCCTCCGTAAAGACGTACCCGCACTATTAGCCCTTTCCGATATCGTCGCCATTCCCTCCCTTTGGGAAGGTGGCCCCATCACCCTTTTTGAGGCAATGAACATTAGCAAACCCGTCATCGGCACACCCGTTGGGCTCATGGGCAATGTTATCCAAGAAGGTAAAACCGGCTTTGTCGTCCCAAAAGAAACTGCCGCTCCCCTAGCGGAAAAACTCATCTACCTTCTCCAAAACCCGGATCAAGCTCAAGCCATGGGAAAAAAGGGCGGTGAAATTTGTCAGCAATACGACATCGCACACTCTGCGGGTCAACTTAGCCGCATCTACACAGAGCTCGCGACGGCTTAGGCAGTCGCAAGGCCGCAAGAATCCGTTGAAACAAGCAACCTCACAGGCGTATTCCACAAGCCACATTCTGTGCGCCGCAAAAATCTTTTACAGCATGGGCTGTGAGTCCTTGTATTAGGAAATAATTTCCTAATACAAGGACTCACAGCTTTTGTGCATGTCATTTTTTTTGTAATTGCAATTAAGACACTCAACAAGTTGACGAGTAGCAGCAAGCAGCAATCAAACAAAAGGGTCGTTGCGGCCCCCTTAATATTCCATTCAACCAATTAGAAAATCAATATTTTCTTAACAAGAAAAAGGCTGAATCTAAGCAGCCATTCTACTTGACTTAACATCTCCACGAAGGTCACTCGATAGCACAATTATTGATCAAAAAAAAGCTGCTAAATTACAAAACCATAAAGAAAAGGTTGCTAGTTCAAGCCAGGAATTACGGTTTAATTACCTTGTATCAGAGATTAATGAAGAAACAAACAAGAACAAGTCACATTATTGACTCACATAAGCGTTTTTACTTAGATCTGACATGAGCGTAAAGTTTGCAGCTTTATTTTGCAGACCAATGTTTTACATAACGTTCAAGGTATCGGGGTTCAATCAGCATCCACATCAACACGAGTTCACAGCATCACCAGGCAGATTACCTTTCTCTATGTAAAGATACTGCCTCACACAGCGCTTATATGTAATATTTTTGTGACCTACTCAGTATTTTTCAGGAACCAGACAGCTTCCCCTTGTTCTTCTTCCTAGAATGATTCTATTCAGGGCGTTGTATTTATCTACCTGAGCAGTCCATACGTTAATCAACCGCAATTCAATCTTGTCTGTAAGCCTAAACAGCTAAGACATGACCACCTAAAAAACCGTCAAACAGCCGTTACATAACAACCGTCAAGCAGTTTCATAGCGCCCTTTTCTTTGCAGTCCATACGCATCGATTAATCTCAGCGCCTGCTTTCTTCTCACATCCCATAAAGACACAGGTAAAAAGTAGGCATCATCCTATGTTGAGCACATCTAATATAGATTCTTTATCAGGCACCGCCCCCTTCGAAGGTGCCTCCTCTACAGCCCTTGTAGATACCAGCGAAGACGGCCTCGGCTACGCTCAATCCTCATCTTTCGATGGCGTGGGCTCAGGCGCTGATAGCACCCAACTTACTTTTATAGATACTGGCATTGATGATTATCAGCAGATTGCTGATAACGTCATCGCAGGTGAAGTCGTCTTCTTAGACTCATCTCGTAATGGCATCGAGCAAATCACAGAAACGCTGTCTCAGTACGACGAACTCACGGGCCTGCACATTATCACCCACGGTGATTCTGGCCAGCTGCAGCTTGGCAATGTAACCCTCGATGCCCAATCGTTAGCTGACTACCAGCAGGCTCTCTCCAGCTGGGATAATGCCCTAACAGACGAAGCCGACGTTTTGCTCTACGGCTGTGATGTTGCAGCAGGCGAACACGGGGAGACCTTCGTCACCCAACTGTCTCAAGTCATCGGCGCAGATGTTGCAGCCTCTACCGATCTAACCGGTAGCCAAATTTTGGGCGGCGATTGGGATCTGGAATTCACCACAGGCACCATTGAAGCAGATGCCTCTCTAAGCAGCGCAGTCAGTGCCTACGAAGGGACCTTAGCCACCTTCGATGAACTCGATACCGTTCGGATTTTGCCCCTCGGCGACTCCATCACCCGCGCAGGCGGCGAATACGACAGCTACCGTCGCCCGCTGTGGCAACAGCTCATTGCCAACGGCTATAACAAAGTCGATTTCGTCGGCAGTCAAGGTCAAATCGGGCCGAATGCCAAAACAGATTTTGACGATGATAACGAAGCTTATGGTGGTTTCAGAGCAGACCAAATAGCCGCCAATATTGGCAGCTGGGCAACCTCTGCACAACCCGATATCGTTTTGCTGCACCTAGGTAGCAACGACATGATTCAGGGGCAATCGGTCGACAGCACCATCGACGACATTATCGACATTATCGACACACTTCGAACCATCAACCCCAATGTTGCTGTTCTCCTAGCACAAATCACGCCCAGCGTTGATAGCCGTGGCGGCCAACAAATTGAAGCACTCGGCAATGCTATTCCCTCTATTGTTAATGCCAGAAATACGGCTGAATCGCCGATCATCCTAGTCGATCAGCGCACCGGATTTAGCGCCACTGACGACACATACGATGGTCTTCACCCTGACCAAGGGGGTGAGATTAAAATGGCTAACCGTTGGTACGACGCATTAACAGCACTATTCAACAGCGACCATCAATACAGTCGTTTCGACAATCAACCCACTGGCCCTAATGGCAATGGGGATGGCTTATTTGCGCAGTACTACAACAACATAGATTTCACCCAGCTCGCCACCTCTGGTGTAGATGCCATTGTTGACTTTGACTGGGGCACAGGCTCACCCAATAACGCCATCGGCGCAGATACGTTCTCTGTTCGCTGGACAGGTCAAGTAGAACCACGATTCAGTGAAGAATACACGTTCTATACCAGTACCGATGACGGCGTTCGACTTTGGGTCAACGGTGAACTCTTAGTAGATGGCTTTATCGACCAAGCACCAACGGTATATAGCGGCAAAATTACGTTGGAAGCTGGCCAAAAGTACGACATTCGCATGGACTACTACGAAAATCAGTTCGGTGCGCTCGCAGAACTGTCCTGGTCTAGTGCATCTCAGCGCCGAGAAGTGATTCCTCAGTCTCAGCTCTACAGCGACTCTGGCAATGGAAATAACGACGGTGGTGGCGATAACTCTGGTGGTGGGACCGGACAGCCCGGCCCTAACGGCACAGGTGATGGACTGTTTGTTCAGTATTACAACAACATTAACTTCACTGACCCAGTAGTTTCTGGCGTAGATGCAACAGTCAACTTTGACTGGGGACAAGGCTCCCCCAATAGTGCCATCGGCGCAGATACGTTCTCAGCTCGCTGGGTGGGAGAAGTAGAACCTCGTTTCAGTGAAAGATACACCTTTTACACCACCACTGATGATGGCGTTCGGCTCTGGGTAAATGGTCAGCTGCTCATCGATGGCTTTAGAGACCAAGCACCGACTGAGTACAGTGGCAGCATCCAGTTAGAAGCTGGCCAAAAGTATGACATTCGCATGGACTACTACGAAAATACGGAAGGAGCAGTTGCTCAGCTCGCATGGTCGAGTGCCTCTCAAGGCAAAGAAATTATTCCTCAATCTCAGCTCTACAGCATGGCGGCACCTATCGTTGTAGATAACCCTCCCGAAACACACCAAGCACCGGGATCTAACAGTGAGGGCAATAATGGACAATCTGGGCCTAACGGCACAGGTGATGGGCTATTTGTTCAGTATTACAACAACATTAACTTCACTGACCCAGTGGTTTCTGGCGTAGATGCAACGGTCAACTTTGACTGGGGCCAAGGCTCACCCAACAGTGCCATCGGCGCAGATACCTTCTCTGTTCGTTGGGTGGGCGAAGTGGAGCCTCGCTTTACCGAGGACTACACGTTCTACACCACCACTGATGACGGCGTTCGGCTCTGGCTGAATGGTCAACTCATCATCGATGGCTTTAGAGACCAAGCACCGACTGAGTACAGCAGCAGAACCCTCCGCTTAGAAGCTGGCCAAAAGTATGACATTCGCATGGACTACTATGAAAATGGTGAGGGGGCTGTCGCTCAACTCGCTTGGTCCAGTGCCTCCCAAAACAAAGAAATCATTCCTCAATCTCAGCTTTATAGCGACAGCATAACGTCTGCCCCTGCAGCAGCGGTGACAGCGCCCCCACAAACGAGCCAGCAGACCGACTCGAGTAGTCGTAACAGTGGGAATGGTCTGTTAGCTCAGTACTACAACAACATCAATTTCACTGACCAAGTGCTTTCTAGGGTAGATGCTACAGTCAACTTTGACTGGGGCCAAGGGTCGCCCAATAGTGCTATCGGCGCAGATACATTTTCCGTTCGGTGGGTGGGCGAAGTAGAATCTCTTTTCACTGAAAGATATACGTTCTATACCACCAGTGATGATGGCGTTCGGCTTTGGGTGAATGGTCAGCTACTCATTGATGGCTTTAGAGACCAAGCACCGACTGAATACAGTGGCGCTATCAATCTGGTAGCAGGGCAAAAGTATGATATTCGCCTGGACTATTACGAAAATACGGAAGGGGCTGTGGCTCAGCTGATGTGGTCGAGCGCGTCGCAAGCAAAAGAGATTATTCCTCAATCTCAGCTATATTCGGCCTAACGCTCTCTGTACCGCTAAGTGGTACAAGGTCGTTCCAACGCATCAACTTAAAGCAAAGCCCGGCGTACCTTTTATGCGCTGGGCTTTTTAGCTATTTTCAGATGTGCGCCGGGCTGGTTAGCTCCACAGCGGGCTTTTCTAGCTTTGAGGTAAGCCCTTCAAAAAATGTTGGGGCGTAATTAACACTGCGATCGCCCCAGCACCCACAATGCCTAACACCCATAATCCATTTGGCGCATTACCACTCAGCATCAAGGAAGGCACCGCCGTCACAAATAAACCCACTAGCGCGATCGCAGAAACTGTCCAACCGACACGCTGATAGCCCATCTTAATCAGCACCTGCAAGCACACTAAAGTCAGCGCTAGCTCACTCACTAAAGTTGCGATCGCAGCGCCTACCGCCCCAAACTGAGGAATCAACAACAAATTCACAATAATATTCAGCACAACAGCACTGCCCAGCAGCGGCGGCAGATAACGATCCTGCTTCATCGCCAAAATGACATAGCGAGCCAACTCTCCAAAAATAAAAATTGAAATGCTAGGCAGGAGAATAGCGAGCGATCGCACCGAAGGCAAAAAAGTCTCTCCATACAGGCGCGTCACCAACGTCACCTGAAACAAGCCTGCTATCAGCACAATCGGTAAAATGCCCAGCGTCAATAGCAGCGTCGTTTTATAAATCTGCCGCGTCATCTGTCCCTTAGCCTTAGCCCCCAACTGCTGCGTCTCTTCCATAAAAGAGCGGCTAAACCGCGTGAACGACACATAAAAAATGACGCGATACAGTGCACTAAACACCTCCATAATTCGGTAAGAAGCACTATAGAAACCGGCTTGCCCCTCCGCCGAAATGGCCTTAATCATCAAAATATCAGCTTGATAAAAGACAATCCAAAGCACGCCCGACAGCGCCAGCGGCATGGCCAATTTAAAAGCAGATACCGAGCGCTGAACACTCAGCGGCGATCGCAAATCAAATCGTCTACTTAAATATCGAAAAAAGCCCAGAACATAAAGGAAGCGAGACAGCGCAAAGGTCAGCACCACCCAAAACAAACTTTGCGTCAGCCACAAAACCACAACAGAGCAGGCCACCACCACACACCGCTCAACGGTCACCAGCTTCATCTCACGCCTAAACTGACCGCTGCCTTTGAGCAAACCACGCAGCGTCAGCAAAACACTGCGGCTCATCTCCGCCAGCATCACAAAGTAAAAAATAACTAAACTGTCGCCTTCAATCCGCAGCACCCTCGAAATTGGCCACAGCAGCGCAAGTACCACTAACGCCCCCACTGCTTCTACGGCCAAAAAATGCACCGTGGATTTTGGCCCATTTTCAGGATCTAAGGCCACCTCACGGGTGAGCAAATCGGGAAAACCCAAACTAATAAATAAAGACAAGATGGCCCCTAAGGCCGCTGCGCTCGCAAAGATTTCGTACGCTTCCGGCCCTAACACCCGTGCCAACAAAATATAAAACAGCAGCGTTAGACCTAATGTGGCCTCTCCCAAAAACGAATAAAGGTAAGACAGATCTAAAACACTTAAAAGCTTCTTCATACCCAAAATTGAAACACAACACGCCCCCTTCCGAAGTGCGTGTATCTGCCAAAACTCGTTGCATCGACCGACAAATAACCCAAGCCTTCAATAAAGAGTGAATAAAGTTATCCGTAAACTACATGGATCTACGGGTATCTGGAATTAATATCGGTTCAGTATGTTTACTCAGTAAACTTAAATCATTGCCTCATCAAGGCTGTGGGATTTACGGTTCAGCCCTTATCTATTTGAAATACCCACGCTGGCAAACATTCACATTACAGACTCGATTCTGAGCCAGTCCCTGATCGCAACAACCGCACACAGATCAGAGCACCCGATTTATTACTCCGGTTTGGCCCAGAGCCGATTCACCTTTCAGCCAACCCTCTTTAAACCAGGAATTCAGCTTGTGGCATCTTCTATTTCAACAACTAACATCGGCACTCAAATTGCGACCCAGGGAGCCGGCACCCAACTAAGCGAAATCTCGCCCTCAAAGCAACTTGACGTTCGTCCGCCCCAGTATGAGTTTTCTGACGGCGATCGCATCCCTCACAGCAACCAAGCGATCACGCTCTCTATTGTTGTTCCTATTTTTAATGAAGTAGAAACCTTACCCCATCTGGTTGAACGTATTGAACAAGGTGTCTCAGACTATGCCGAACCTTATGAAATTATCTGCGTAGACGATGGATCCACAGATGGCTCTACCCTCCTTCTCAAGCAGCTATCCTACCGTCACCCCAACCTGCGAGCGATCATCTTGCGCCGCAACTATGGACAAACAGCCGCCATGGCAGCAGGCTTCGAGCACGCCACTGGCCACACCATCGTCACCTTAGACGGCGATCTTCAAAATGATCCTGCAGACATTCTGCCCCTCGTCGCCAAGCTCAACGAAGGCTACGATCTCGTCAGCGGCTGGCGCAGAAAACGCCAAGATGCTGCACTCACCCGTCTACTCCCTTCAAAAATTGCCAACCTCATCATCGGCAAAGTAACCGGGGTCAAAATTCGCGACTACGGTTGTTCTCTTAAGGCCTACCGCGCTGAACTCGTTGCAGACATGAAGCTATACGGCGAGCTGCACCGATTCCTGCCTGCCCTTGCATTCATCGAAGGTGCCCGCGTCACTGAAGTTCCCGTCCGGCACCACGCCCGTCAGCACGGCCAAAGCAAATATGGCCTGGGCAGAACCTTCCGCGTCGTGATGGATTTACTCACCGTAGCCTTCTTCAAAACCTTTCTAACCCGCCCAATGCATGTTTTTGGCAGCTTAGGCATGATTTCCACTAGCGCAGGTATTGTGCTCGCTGCCTACCTAGCATTCGTCAGAATCATCCTCAGTCAGGGCATCGGTGAGAGTCTCTTGCCCCTCCTAGCCGTCCTGTTCTTCCTCGCAGGTGTGCAGCTCTTTTGCTTTGGTCTCCTCGCAGAATTGCTCATGCGCACTTACCACGAGTCTCAAGACAAGCCTATTTATCGCGTTCGCGAGCGAGTAGGGGGCCTAGAAAAGCCAAAGCGCGCTCATAACTAACTCAAGCCTCACTAAACTCAAACCTCACTAAACTCAAACCTCATAAGTGCTCGCACTTGTTGCCCGCATAACAAATCTAGTGATCATAGCCCCAGCATCACAACATCGCCCCGTCTCAATCCTAGATCTTGTAGAAACCCGTTCCTATGACACTCACCAGTCAGTCGCCTAAAAACGACACGCCTAACACCATAGGCAAAAGCATCACCACCTTCTTTCAAACCCACCCCATTGCACTCATTTTGCTAGCGGCAACAGCCGTCTTCACATTTCGATTAGGCCACGAAGGGCTATGGGTCGATGAATTGTTCAGCGTTCGCGATGCCTCATACGATAGTCTCGCGGGTGTCTACGCCGCGAGTACCGTACGGCCTCTCTACTATTTCATCCTGCATTTTTGGATGGGCGTTAGCACCCATGATGTTTGGCTGCGATCGCTCTCTGTCATTGCCGCTTTAGTCGCCGTCTTTCTCATCTATCGTCTCGGTCGTCGTCTCGCAGGAGAAACAGAAGGGCTAATCGCTGCGGCACTCTTAGCGACTTCTCCTCTGTTTGTGAACCACACCCAAGAAGTGAGGATGTATGCGCTCAGTTTGTGTCTCGGCTTAGCAGGCACACTTTTTCTAGCCCATGCACTGCTGGGTCAAACCGAAGAAGTCGCTCAAACCGCACCCACTGAACTCTCCATCCGCCCCCACTCCCCGAGCCGAAAAACCATCATAGGGTGGTTGGTCTTCAGGCTTTTAGCCATCCTCACCGTCCCGCTCAACCTTACCCTCCTGATTCCAGACGCACTGCTGGTGCTGTTCCGGTTCCGCCGACAACCCAAAGAACTGCTCCGCTTCACAGCCGCATTCATATCCATTTTGTTGCTGTGGTCGCCCATTGTCTTCACACTGCTCGGCGTCCTCGATCCCTCATCCGACTATGCCGCTGAACGCGCTGACTTCGCCGCCGCACCGGGCCTCAACAACTTGGTCTATCCGCTTAAATTTTGGATGGTTTTGCCCTTCGTCACGAACTTGGGACCTGTCGCTCATAACTTCTATCGACTCTTCACCCTGCTCATTGCAGGCTTAGTCGGTGCAGGTCTGCTATACAAACGCAGAGCTGCGGCACTTCCTTGGACATGCGCTTGGTTTATCTTGCCACTCATCCCCATTATTGCGTTCTCGCTCCTATCCGCTCGCATATGGGAACCGCGATACGTTCTCTTTGTCAGCCCTTATCTCTTTATCCTGACAGCAGCAGGATTTGCCCGCCTCTGGAAGCATTGGAAAACAGCCGCCATTGTGACGACCCTCACATACGTACTGGGTATTGGCGTAGCTCTAGGACACTACTACACGATTCAAAACAGAGGAGACTATCGTTTCAACCTAGAAACCATTGAAGCTAACGAGCAGCCTGGTGACGCGCTCTTCTGGAGCTATCCTCGCGATATGGCATTGGATCATTACTACGATGGCAACGCAGATATCTTTTCTAACTCTGGGCGTGACGTAGACTCTCCTGAAACTATGCGGCAATGGCTCAGCGAGTTTCCATCCACTTACGAGCGGGCTTGGTTAGTCATTGAAAAAGGCCGAAAGGTTGAGGAATTCTTTGCAGACGTTGTCTCAGAGACTTACAACATCGAACAGCAATTCGAATATGGCCACAACTCGTATGTGCTGCTAGTAACCCCCAAAGTGTCGCCTTAGGAAATCACAGTCAGAAGAAAATGACTGCCAGAAGGAAACCTAGGATGAAACCCCTCACAGGGAAACCCAACAAGGAGAACGCTGTGGACTTTACAGTCGCTATTCCCACATACAACGGCGCACAACGGCTACCTGCCCTCATCGAAAGATTAAGCACGCAAACCGACGTTCAAAACCTGTCATGGACTATCCTCATCATCGACAACAACAGTCAAGATGAGACCGCAGAAATTGCCCAACGCTATGCAGCCAACTCAGTCGGGCAAACTCCCACTATTCAATATGCTTTTGAACCAAGGCAGGGCGCAGCCTTTGCCCGTGTTAAAGCCATGGAAGTCGCCACCAGCCAATGGGTAGGCTTCCTAGACGACGACGTCATCCCAACCGCCGACTGGGTTGCGAATGCGTTTAGCTTTGCAACTCAACATCCCTCAGTGGGTGCTTATGGCGGCCAAATTCACGGAGAGTTTGAAGTAGAGCCACCGGATAACTTTAACCGGATAAAATCCTTTCTAGCCCTTCGAGAGCGAGGTTCTCAGCCTCACCGCTACGATCCTGACAATTTGAGCTTGCCACCGTCTGCGGCCTGGGTTGTCAATGCTCAGGCCTGGCATGAGAACGTCTTAACCACCCCGCAACTAGGCGGCCGCGCGAATGGATCTATGGTGCAGGGTGATGACTACGAGCCCCTGCTCAGAATGCATAAGGCCGGTTGGGAAATTTGGTACGCACCAGATATGCATGTCGCACACCAAATTCCCAAATCGCGGCTGGAACGCAGCTACCTTAAATCTTTGAGCTGGGGTTGCGGCCTGTGCATTTGCCCGCTCAGAATGATCAATGCAGACAGATGGCAGCGCCCCTTCGTCTGGCTGAAACTCACGCTCAGTAATCTCAGACGAGTCGTTTTACACTGGCTTAAATACCGCAGTCAAATCGAAACCGATTTAGTAGCTGCCTGTGAGATGGATTTTTACCTAGGCAGCTTCGTAAGTCCGTTTTACTATCTCAAAACATTATTCACCCCAAAACGTTAAGCTTTAGCGTAAGCCGCTTTCTGCACATCGTTGCCAGGTACTCACAATTCCTGCCCCTCGCATCTAAACCCCTAAGCCTATCGTCAATGGCCTGCCAAACATAAACATCACCCGTTTCGTAGGGCGTTTATAGGGGTCGCCTCATCACAAGGCAATACCTGGAAGGCAAACTTTGCTGTAGTGTTTTATCAACCCCTGTTCAACCCCAGAGTGAATACCTTTATGCCGTGGGTTCGCATTGCCAGTGGAATTGTCGCGATCGCCATCGCCCTCAGCCTAATCGTTTTAGGAGGGTGGTACTTCACAATTGGGTTTGGCATCATTGTCTACCTTGGCCAGCTCGAAGTCTTTAACTTAGTTAGAGCTAAGGGGATCAATCCTGCCGCAAAAACAACGCTCATTGTGAGCCAAGTGCTACTCGTCACCGCACACATTTCTCCCCCCGTCGCTGATGCCATCCTTGCCCTAGCAGGTACCTGCATCTGCTTCTATCTTCTTTTTCAGCCTAAGTTTGCCACAATTGCAGATGTCGCTGCCTCCATCTTGGCCCTCTTTTATGGCGGCTACTTACCTACTTTCTGGATTCGCCTACGGGATCTGGGTTCCAGTGGAACCGCAACGCTACCACTGGAAGGGTTTTGGCCCACCAGCCTAAGCTGGGCCATGCTGCCAGCAGGTCTTACCTTCACCTTCATTGGATTCGCCTGCATTTGGGGCGCAGATATCGGCGCATACTTCTTTGGCAAAACGTTTGGCCGCACACCACTATCCAGCATCAGCCCTAAAAAGACGGTAGAAGGGGCAATCTTTGGAATGGGTGCCAGTGCAAGCGTAGGCATTGTGGGGGCATGGGCTCTGCATTGGCCGATTTGGTGGCTCACAGGCGCAGCACTTGGCACCATTATTGGCATCTCTAGTTTGTTAGGCGACCTCACTGAATCGCTCATGAAGCGAGATGCAGGCGTCAAAGATTCTGGGACTTTAATCCCAGGCCATGGCGGCATGCTAGATAGAACCGATAGCTATGTGTTTACAGGCCCCCTCATTTTCTATTTCATTCAATACCTAGTACCGCTCATTGGCCGCTACTAACTGCACGCCGAGCACAGTAACGTTGAACCTAGCGCGTCCTCTTCACCTGCGCTGGTTCATGGAAATCAACTTTAGGGAAATCAATTTCATCGCAATTCACAGCCTTAAGGATTAACCATAATCTGTCCTTTGAAGGCTATTTTCCCTGCGTAGAGTCGCAAATGCTCTATTTCTATATCAGAGCCTAGATCCCACTGAAAATTATTGAGCGTCTCAATCGCAGTCCCTTTGTCCAAAAGTGCGACATCTGCTAAATCTTCCATCCATCGAGGATTCAGTAGCTGAAGACAATTGCCATTCACCGCTGTCAGCCCGGCTCCTAAAATAACAGGCTGCTCAGCCCGTTCATCCGCTACCTGAGGATAAAAGCGCAGGCCTAATCGATCACCTTTCAACTTTACTTGAGCAGCGTCCACAACGACATCTGGGCTTAAAGGCAGCGGGCCATATTGAGCTTCAACGGAGGAAGCGATAGTGGGCTGTTGAATCAGCGATCGCCAAAAATCATTCATCCCTTGAGCCAACAGAGACGAGACCAAAGAGGCATTCACATCTTCCTCTGTCAGCACAATCTCACCCAAAACGGGAAACGCCTTCAATAAACGCAGCGGCTTCCCGCGCACCACCTGACCAACATTAATGCGAATATCGGCTGCCGATAAATTCAGCGCCCCAATATGGATGCCCTGATACACAGCCTGCCCTGCAACCAGCGCCACACCAGGAAGATAGCCAGACAGGATATCTCGATCACGCCCCAATATCTCTATCGATAAACCATCAATCTGTTCTGCTTGAGATCGCAACCACAACCGAACCGCCGCAGGCAAAATTCTACCGACAATACGGCCACCCCGTCCTTTACTCGCCCCGTCGCTATCCACAGTCATCCTCTCGCTTCATCGCTCTCATTATCAGCCGCCAGCTCACACTATGTCCAAACACATCATATATGTTATGAAAGCATGACATACATGATCCCCAAAGGCTTTGTTTAGCGTTGTTTCGTCAAAAAAACGACAGAAGTCACGGGATCAGGTTGATCCCGCCTGCTATTTTTGTCATACTATGAATATATTGATCCCCAGGACGCGATCCCGAACCGTTGCGTCATTAGGGTTCGTTGCCCCATCTTTTCGTGAGGAGAACAACCAAACCATGTCACAGCAATTGCCGGACATCCCGCTAGAGGAGATGACACTTCGTCAGCTCCGCCGAGTAGCCAGCGAGTACGAAGTCTCACGCTACAGCCGCATGCGGAAGGTCGAGCTTGTCGCAGCTATTAAGCAAAAGAAAATCGCGGCAGGCCACATTCCAACGACTCAAACAGAATCCTCTACACACACTATTCTTCAGCAATCTCCAGCCAATTCTTTAGACGGTCAAATGCAAGTAGAAGCAGCCAAGTTCAACACCTCCGCTCAGCCTCAAAACGGAACTTCCACGCCTGTTGCAACCAGTACTGCTGTTGCGGTGACTAGCACTACCGCTACTCCCTCTGAAAAGCCAAGTCGTGATGTGTTGGCAACTGTAGATGATACGTTGAACGAATTGCCTGACGGCTATGGCGAGAGTCGAATTGTGCTGCTCCCTAGAGACCCCCAATGGGCTTATGCATATTGGGATGTTCCTAACGAGCATAAGCAGGAGTTGCGTAACCAAGGTGGCAACCGCTTAGCTTTGCGGTTCTACGATGTGACTGACATTGACATCAGCACTCAAAGCCCCCACAGCCTGCAGCAATATGAGTGTGGTGAAGTCGCTCGCGAATGGTATTTGCCAATTCCCGTCAGCGATCGCGACTACAACGTCGAGATTGGCTACATCTGTGATGATGGCCGTTGGCTGGTTCTTGCCCGCTCCGCCTCCATGCGCATCCCACCTGTCTATCCTTCCGATTGGATCGAAGATAAGTTCATCACCGTTGATTGGAACCAAGACTTGCGTGGCCGCACCTTTGCCAAGCTCGTTCCTCCAAGCCAAAAAGCGAGTGCCGCAGACGGCACAACGGGTGCGCCAGGCGAACAGAATGGCTTGTACGGCAAAATGTCGGCATTAGCTCAATCTGCAGAAGCTCAGCGTGTTGCAGGTTCTCTGTTTGGTTCCATGCACCAAGTGCCCGAGCAAGCCGTCAGTTCCTTTGTCTTCCCATCGGGTGCTGGCCTTTGGGCATTGCCGACAGCCTCCGGAATCAATATGTCCGGTGCCGGTCTCTTTGCCTCTGCGCCTCCGGCCAAGCCCCGCAAGTTCTGGCTAGTTGCTGATGCAGAACTCATCGTTTACGGTGCGACAGAGCCTGATGCAACCGTCACTATCGATGGCGAAGAAATCGAACTTCAGCCTGATGGGACTTTCCGCTTCCAAATGTCTTTCCAAGATGGCGTTATCCGCTATCCCATTGTGGCTGTTGCTAAAGACGGCGAGCAAACTCGCTCTATTCACATGGACTTTGAGCGTCAAACTCTATCACGGAACACCAACACCAAAGAAGAGGCAAAGTTGGAGTGGTTTGCATAAACCATTTTGTCAACACCATGAGGCGGCCTAGTTAGTCGTTCATGAGTACGAAAAAAGGGAAGCCGTACTGGCTTCCCTTTTTTCGTACTCATGAAAGATTGCATCAAACTTAAGGCATCAAACTTAAGCATTAGCCCCGCCTCATTTGTTGCAGCCTCTTCAAAAGAGCTTGCCACTGCTGCTCTAACCAAAACAAAATTTTATCGACCCAATTCAAGATCCGCTCTAAAGGATGCTCAACGTAAATAGCCGAAATCACATCAGCCTCTATGCTGTCATGTTCTACAGCAGACGCCGTATTCAACAGAGGCATCTGCTTTTTCCCATCAAGGCTACGGCTCTGAAGACTGTGGTTCAGCGAAAGCATTATCTTACGAGTTCCAAATAGTTCACGCCAAGGACCTTGCAGCCCTCGCAGCCACTTATTACCACCCGACAAACGCCACTGACTAGCAGACAAACGCCACGGCTTACGACGCCTCAAACGCACCACTGCCCACAAAACATCAACCCAAAAAGAACGTACAAGCTGGGCTAATCCACCAGACAAAGGAAACCCTTGCGAAACACCATACTTTTTAGCATTCCTTTCATCAGATACTGATATTTCGGACTGAGATATTTTATGTCGAGATATTTCATACTGGGCATGACGCACATCTAAGCTCTGAAGCGAACCTTCTACATGACTGTCACCATCTTCTTGGCTAGCATTTGCTGCTCTTTGAAGAGCAACACCTTCAACCATAAGCGCAGCTATTTTCCGATTCATCTTCTGCTGCTGGGCGTCACATAAACCATCCCACACAATCGTACGATCTAGAATTAGCACTAGCTTGCGAGTTTCTAAGTCACTCGCAAATCCTGTAATTTGACAAGCATGATGGAGCGCCATCCGTTCCCAACGACGAGCTAAGCCAGCCAACCAGCCTCTCCAAGGCCGCAACCCCGCAGACAACCCAGGTAATGGCAGAACAGATAATCGATCTCTTTTCTCTTGCTCAACGCCCTGAGAGAGACCAAGCGTCTGTAACAGTCGCTGTGGTGATAAATTTGAGCGTTGTACCTCAACAAGCTGTAAGTCTGTCAACGGCGGTGGCAATAGCTCATAATTCAAACTCGCCAATAATTGAGCGATCGCATTTTCCTCTCCAGTCTCTGCAACCCAAGCAGGCATCAACTGGCCTATCCCATGAGCCTTAGCCAACCGTTTCAAACGCTGTTTGAAACGCCCCGACATCCTTATCGAACCTTGGATAGGCGCTAGCACCCAAGCGCCTCCAACCACTGCCCCCGTGATCACAGATGTTCGTGTCTGACGGACAGCTCGCCTATGCCGATCCAGCCCCTTGCGATACTGACCAAGCACTAATCGTAGTAATTTACTTTGATACGGGCCAGATACCATCATCGCTCGCTAAAGAACTGCCTTCAGTAGCAGTCCAACTCCCTCCTCCTCAAATTCTACCGGAAGCCATGGTCTCCTCTGACAGTGCGGTCACTCTCGCCCCAGCCCTACAAACCAAACTCGATCACCTACGTCAGCTCAACACCAAAGATATTCAATCTAATTGGCACTGGCACCACCAAGATATCGCCGCCGCAGATGTTTTTCAGTCTTCCACAGACCATCCCTGGGAAATAGCCCCCCTGAATGATCGACACCACATTGCGTGGGATCAAGGCTTACAAATTCGCTGGCTGACGCAAACAATCACCGTACCCACAAATTTCTATGGTTATCCGCTCACAGGTCTAACCCTCCGATTAGCCCTCACTTGGTGGGCACACGATGCCCAAATTTATGTTGATGGCACCCTTATTCAATCCGGTGATTTGTTCGAGTGCTTCACACGTATTTGCCTCAGTCAACAAGTTAACCCCCGAGACACTTTCCACATCGCAATCAGGCTAGTAAGCCCCAAGCATGACAATGGTGCGTTAGTAAGATCACAACTCATCTACGAACTCCCTAATCAGCCCACCCCCGAACCCAGCTTTATCGCCGACGAACTCACCGTCCTCGCCACCCTAGAACCCAACCATCAAACAACAATTCAAACCGCCCTCACACAACTTGATTGGTCAAGTCTCAACGCCCAACCATCCACAGAAGACGCATCCGAACTTTGGCAAACGCTTTCGTCTTCTACAGAAATGCCCGCCGCAACCATTCACCCTTTCCAACAAGCCTTAAGTCAGCTACGCCGCGAACTTCGCCCACTCTCTGCCACACTCCAACAAAGAACCATTCAATGTGTCGGCCACGCACACCTAGACATGGCTTGGCTATGGCCTATTGCAGACACATGGAAGGCTGCCGAACGCACCTTCCAGTCTGTACTCAACCTCCAAACAGACTTTCCAAACCTCACATATACACACTCCAGCCCAGCCCTTTTTGAATGGATAGAACAAAATCGTCCTGAGCTATTTCAACAAATTCAAAAAAAAGTAGTAGAAGGCAGTTGGAGCATAGATGCAGGACTATGGATTGAGCCCGAACTTAATATCATCGGGGGAGAAGCGATCATCCGTCATATTCTCTACGGCCAACGCTACTGCCAACAAAAATTCGGTTCTATCAGTAAAATTGCCTGGCTCCCCGACTCCTTTGGCTTCTGCTGGCAGCTTCCCCAACTACTTGTCCAAGGTGGCATCGAAACCTTTGCAACGCTAAAACTCTCTTGGAACGACACCACCGAATTCCCTCACCAGCTGTTCTGGTGGCAATCCCCTGACGGCAGCCGCATTCTTGGCCTGATGCTTCCGCCCATCGGTACAGATATAGACCCTGTCAAAATGTCTACCTACGCGGCCAGCTGGGAAACAAACACACAGCAAACAGAAACACTCTGGCTTCCAGGTCTTGGCGATCACGGAGGAGGTCCCACCCGCGACATGCTTGAAAAATCTCAGCGATGGGAAAAGTCTCCCTTCTTCCCTAACCTCACCTTTACAACTCCCGAAAACTATATCAGCAGCCTATCTATCCCTCCAGACCAACCCACAACACATCTGCCAGTTTGGAATAGCGAACTCTACCTAGAGCTACACAGAGGCTGTTACACCACTCAAAACAAACAAAAACAAAATAATCGCTCCTGCGAAGATCTCCTCTATCAAGCAGAAGTCTTCGCAACCATAGCTCAGCTCCTGACAAAACAACCATACCCTCGCAACGCATTAGAAAAAGCATGGAAAACCATTCTCTTCAATCAGTTTCACGATATCCTTCCTGGCACATCTATTCCCGAAGTATTTGTTGAAGCGAACAAAGGTTGGGAACAAGTCAAGCAAACAGGTCAGACAGTATTAGCTCACAGCTTAAGAGCAATCTCCTCTACCCTCCAACTACCGACTCCACCGCATCCTGATGTCAAACCCCTGCTTATATTCAACTCACTGGCTTGGCCCAGAGACGCTGTCATTACGTTAGACACCTCAATCATCAGTCCAGATAGCGTGCATTGGGAAATCTACAATGCCAACAGAACCCTCACGCCTCATCAAGTGGCTTATGAACAAGCAAATGCCAAAACACCAAACAGAAGCATATATTTCTTAGCGGAAGACATCCCTGCGCTAGGCTATGCGTGTTACTGGATAGCTCCAAGTACAACAACAAAAGATAAGATTTTAAAGCCTACCAACTATCAACTTGAGAATAGCTTTCTTACTGTGTCAATCAATTCAACAACAGGAGAAATTACCAGCCTTATAGAAAAAACTACTAATACAGAAATTCTCAGTAATCCTGGCAATCAGCTACAGCTGTTCCGTGATAAAAGCGGATACTGGGATGCTTGGGATATCGCATCGGACTATGAAAACTGTCCCCTGCAAAAACCGGAACTAATCTCCGTAGAGTGGCAAGACATAGGTCCCATTCGACAATGCATACGCACTATTCACAAAACACAGAAATCTACTATCTCCCAAGACTACATTCTTGACACTCACTCGCCATTTCTTATCATCAAAAACAATATCAAGTGGGAAGAAACACATGTCCTACTCAAAGTAAATTTCCCACTGGCCTTCTCAGCACCAAACACGACCTACGAAACCCCCTTCGGAGCTATCACCAGAACAACTCAACCAACAACCGCAGCAGAGAAAGCGCAGTGGGAGGTACCCGCATTGCGCTGGGCTGACCTCACGAAAACTCAAACTAATGAACCCTTCGGTGTCAGCATCCTCACTCAAGGCAAACACGGCTTCGATGCCAGTCCTAATCACCTAAGACTCTCTCTCCTAAAGTCACCCGTCTGGCCTGATCCAAACACTGATAGAGGATGGCAACAGTTCACCTACGCGATCTACCCACACGCAGGTCAATGGCAATCCGCCCACCTACCTCATCGAGCCCGCGAACTAAACATTCCACTCATCACCCACAACCCACAACCCGCAAGCTCATCGAACAAACAAAATCAAGCTAAACAAAGCTTTTTACGAATCCACAATCCAAATCTTATCCTCACCACCTTAAAACCAACAGAAGATAGCACTCAACATCTCGTTCTACGCTGCTATGAAGCATATGGGAAACCTACACAAATTAATATAACCAACTCACTTGGACTGTCACTAACAGACACCAATACTCAACGTATAAACATCGTTGAAGGCTCTATTCCCACTGACCAACCTATGGAAATAGAGCCTTGGCAAGTCGCAAGCTATCGACTTCCAACCCAATAGAAAAGACCAACTGTCAAACAGCCAGTCCTCATTCAGAATTAAACAATAAGCCATTCAATAATCACAAAACAGCTAAGAAACGCTCGCCAGCTCACTATTCACTTTCTTCGACTCGCCATCAGCTTCATCATCAAAATTACGAACAATATCTAAATCAACATCTAAAACAGTCATCTTAAGGCCACCCTTTGGACTGTTATCCACCTTTGAGATAAAAGGATTAGGCTCTACACTACCCGTACAAATAATCAAAGATCCTTTCTTAAGAAAAGCAAGCTTCCGCCAAGCCACCGACTTCTCCCAAATACTTAAAGCAACCGTGAATGACTCCTCACGATTCCGCACACCACGAACGTAAAGCGTCGCTTCAGCAACATTCGCTTTACCGCCATTTTTGAGCTCAACCGTTTTAACTTCAGCATCAGCGGCTAAATTCCCACTCACAATCCACTTGTTCAGTCCAGTGCTAGCCATTTAAGTAAGTCCCTATTTATGCAAAAGCTCCGCTTTCACATAAAGTACCCAATTCAACTTAGAGAGGAGCTAAACAAGCAGCTTGCCCAATTACGCCAACATTAAATCTTGACGATGTAATAAAAAGTCTCCCTTCAACTATTGTTTGAAAGAAGACTTTTCACTAATATTAGAACCTGGCATCGAGCTATTTTCACAAGGGCCAACGCCCT
>JBGCGG010000141.1:0-6390 GCA_045110585.1 Phormidesmis sp.
TGCCTCTTTCCTTCAATCCCTTGTTATACTTTGGCCAGTTACGGCGACGGCGTTGACTCATCGGTTTTGCTTTTTGTGTGGTTACTTAAAACTTACCGTGTCACGCCGCTCCCGTAACCTCATATTGGTGCAACAACGCCGGGCTGCTCTTGAAACTCATTCAGACTGTTGATCAGGCTTTTGAGGATGGATACTTGTATCTCACAAAATACGACACAGAGGATGAGTATTTTGAATCAGAAGCCGTCAACGATTACATTTTTCGCTTTGTCAGCAGTCTGCCTACTGAGATGAAGGCTAGCTATACAGAGGAATTGAGCATATTGCTAGAAGGGGCGCTCTACTCTACCTTTCTCAGTCTTTCTCAAAGGCTACCCACCCTCTGAGCGAAAGCCAAACAAGGTTTAGTCAAGGTGCCAAAAACGAAGGTTTTCGGTACTTATTTACCGGCTAACAGTTTAGCTATTTTGGTTTGAGAGAGTGAAGTTACCTTAGTTCGTCAGCATATATTAATCCGGTAATCCAATAGGAGCCACTTTCGCAGAAATGCCCTTATTAGAGTATAGGCTCTATGCTGTTTTTCTCGGATCTATTTCATTACCAGGGTAATAAATGTAACTCAAATATTAGGTGATTCTGTTGAATTAGAGGATTACGGTATAAATTCTGCTTAAATCACGCATTGGCTATAAAGCAAGATTAAGTAAATACTCTTTAACTATGAAAGCTCTTATCAGGTCACTAGCTACATTCATCAAACGAAGCAACACTATCCCGACTCCTGGGAAACTGACTGACCAGATTGTGTATACCTACACAATCCTACGAGGAACTATGGGCTTGTTGGGTTTTATCCTGCCTCCATTACTTGTGTTCGGAGGGTTAACTAGCCTGTGGTGGCTCTCTACTCCTCTAGAAGCTCAAAACTCTCTCAGTGCTTACTATCATGCTAGTGGGATTAGTGAATCTATCGGTCTCGATTGCACTGCTAACGACGGAGTATATAGAGACCTATTTGTCGGTATTCTAGCGGTGACTGGTGCGTGCTCAATTCTCTATGGTGGTTTTAATTCTCTAGAAAACTGGCTACTCAACCTAGCAGGTGTTTTTCTATTAGGTGTTGCATTCTTTCCAACTGACTGGCCTGAGCAACAATTCATAGATGCATGTAGTAATCTAGACGGTTTTCAACGTTTCCAAGCATCTCAATTACTAGGATTACCGATATCAATACATGGAGCTTCGGCTATCCTATTTTTCTTAGCAATTACAGCAGTTAACTTCTTCACAGCCTTGAAGACTGTCGAACTGATTGAGGATGGTAGTCAGAGAAGGTTTTGGGCAAGAATTTTCCAATGGGCTAGATGGTTAATGCCAGCAGCTCCTGTCGTGGTTCTATTGGTAAAGCTTCTTACTGGAGACAGCTTGATTGAGGACGATATCGTTCTTTGGGTTGAATGGGTAGGTATATGGGCTTTCTCAATTTATTGGATACTTAAGAGCATTGAAATCTTCAGAAGTACTGTCCAAATAGATCTACTTCGTCGCAAATAAACTAGATTTTATCGCTATAGCCGACCGTCTTGTTGCTATCCTTTCTTCTACAGGCAAACACAGTGGTACTTGGTTTTCTCCCAGTAGTTTTTGTTGTCAAAATTTTATTTACCTTACTGTTGTGTGTACCACTTTTATTTTTCTCAAGCGAATTATTCGCTTTAGCAGGGATTCCAAAACCAATTAATGTCATATTTTTTCGTCTTCTTGGCATGGCCTATGTCGCGTTGACGGTTGGATATATTTTTGGTCTAATTTCGACATTGCATGGAGATTATCCAACAGAAATCATCTGGGTCGGAATTGTTAGCAATGGAGGAGCATGTTTACTTCTCATAGCTTATGGAATAAATGGTACGTGGCGCTCGTGGAAACCGCTATCTAGAACAGTCATGTGGATATCTACTGTAGTTATAGGTAGTATTTCCCTTTGTCTTATTTTTTCAGGTTTGCTAAAGTTATTTTGAGTAACTTGCGTGGTCGGAATCTCAAAAGGAAAATATAGACCGTAAGCTTCGATTTTCAGCAGCAGCAGCAGCAGTCAGAACACCTATGTCTCAAAACCTAGACCTTTTGAGACTATCAAAAATCATGTCTCAATTTATGTCTCATTAATGATTTCTCATAGGCTCTAAGGCATAATGAGACATTTGAGGAATCACTATGTCGGTCGTTGGCTATGCCAGAGTCAGCTCGGTTGGTCAAAGTCTGGATGTGCAGCTCGATAAGCTAAAGGACTGCGACAAACTATTTAAGGAAAAGCAAACGGGTACCTCCAATAAACGGCTTCGGCTGAAGGCTTGTCTTGAATATGTACGCGAGGGAGACACGCTGGTTGTGACCCGATTAGACCGGCTCGCTCGCTCTACACTCCATCTTTGCCAACTGGCCGAGCAGTTGCAGGAGAAACAGGTCAACCTGAAGGTGATTGACCAAAGCATTGATACAGGCGATGCGACTGGCCGATTGCTCTTCAATATGCTCGGTGCGATCGCACAGTTCGAGACAGAAATTCGCGCTGAGCGGCAAATGGATGGCATTCGCAACGCTAAGGCGAACGGCATTCATCTAGGCAGAAGAAAGCATCTGACAGAAGATGAACAGGTAGAACTGCAACTGGAGAGGCAAGACGGAACTCTTATCAAAACACTGATGAAAAAGTACAACATCTCCAAGGCTAGCGTTTATCGCTACTTAGATGGTGTTACAGTTAATCTCACCAATGACTAAGTTGTATGACAATTAAGTCATTGGTGGTAAGAGTTGTCTGCGTAGACAAAATCAGTTGCGCATCATCAGCTCTCGGAAGCCAGAGTTGTCACGCAAGTTGTCAAAGTCGCTAGATTTTCTAATGGCCTCCTGTCCGCCTTCTAAATCTAGTTCGAGAAATCTTTTAATATTGCGTAAAGATGTCTCAGTGTTGTCCAAAAGCGCATGATACCGAGCTAGATCGAAATAAATTTCAGCCTCATTAGGTTGCAACCTGAGAGCTTCATCAGAAGCCGCAACAGCCTCTTCGTAGCGCTCAAGATGATACAGAGCATCACCTTTATTGTTGAGAGCAAGGGGAAAATCTGGCTGTATTTTTAGAGCAGCATCATAAGTCAAAATTGCTTCTTCATAACGCTTCAAAGCTCTTAGTGCGTGAGCTTTATTATCAAGAGCTTTTAGATAATTTGGTTGTAGTCGTAAAGCGTCATCGTAAGCAATAATTGCCTCTTCATAGCGCTCTAGTTTAGACAGTGCTTCCCCTTTGTTGTTTAGGGCTATATATATATTTGGTTGAAGTTGCAAAGCAGCATCATAGGCAGTGATCGCCTCTTCATAGCGCCCTAATCTAGCTAGCACAGTCCCTTTATTCTGAAGAGCAGCAGGAAAGCTGGGCTCAATTTTCAAGGTAGTATCGTAGGCAGCGATCGCCTCTTCATAACGTCCTAAAGCAGCTAGCGCGATGCCTTTGTTGTAGTGAGTTCTAGGCTTTTCTGGCTCAAGTTCCAAGGCAGCATCGTAGGCAGCAATCGCTTCTTCATAACGCTCTAGGCCAGCCAAAGAGGAACCTTTATTGCTGAGCACTTCTTCGGAAAAATCTGGCTGAAGTTTGAGTGCGGCATTGAGAGATTCAAGAGCCTCTTCATAACGGAATAAGTTGTTCAGATTAGTACCTTTGTTATAAAGAACGATAGGAGAATTTGGCTGCAATTTCAGAGCAACATCATATGTCGCAAGAGCCTCTTCGTAACGTCCCAAGCGAAACAGCACATTGCCTTTATTGTTGAGCGCGTCAGAAGAGTCCGGCTGGAGTTTGAGTGCGGCATTGAGGGATTCAAGAGCCTCTCCGTATAGACCCACGTTAGACAGCGCATTACCTCTGTTAGAAAGAATGACCGAATCTGGCTGGAGGCTCAAAGCCGCATCATAGGCGGTGATTGCCTCTTCATAACGTGCTAATTCATATAGCGCGTCACCTTTACCCTGTAGGCTGAAAGGAAAGTTTGGTTGGAGTTGCAAAGCGGCATCGTAGGCAGCGATGGCGTCCTCATAGTGCTTGAGTTGATGGAAAACGATACCTCTGTAAAAGTGGGTGATACTTGCGTAAAGACTTTCTGAATCAGTACGTTCTGTATCGGTTTCCAGGCTTTGCAGAGCTGCCGCGAAGCGAGTTAATGCGTTTTCCCAGTCTTCAGCAGCGTAGCGTGACACACCAAGGGTGAACAGGGTGAGATAGGTCATCTCGGAGGATAGCCGAGTCTGTAGCTGGAAACTTTCCAGTTCTGCCACGGCAAAAGTCTGTACTGCGCCATTAGTAGTTTCAGTAAATTCAGGCAGGGATTCAGGCCGTTGTAGCACCTCGAAATTGACACTGACGAGTCCTGTATCAGTAGTCTTGCCATACCAACCCCAAATTACGATCGCTGCTTTTCGCTTTTCCCCTTCATCTATAGCAAGCTCGCTCCCTGACTGCTCAGTAATGGTCTCTTTTAGCGCAATAACTTTGACGTCGGAATATTCTGCCGTCGATTCTCGCAGCTTGGTAAGAATAGTCTCCGTAATACGATAGTTTTGTGGGTCTGGACCTTCAAAATCGGCCACCAAAATAGTGACTGTTTTACTAGGTAAACTCTGCACATGCTCCCAGCCAAAGTAACCAGCCAACAGCAGCAGCGGTATCACCCATAATCCTGCTCTGGCAAGCCAACGAACCGTTCTACGCTGCTTAGCTTTGCGTGCATGAGCAGCTTCTTGTTCGGATGTGGGAGAAGGTTGAATGCCCACCGAGGTCCTGTCTTGCTTTTCTGGTTGCCAAAATCGCGCAAAGTGAAAACAGGCCAACCAAACCAAGAGCACGCCAAGCGCCAGAGATAACCAAATTACTACGCTCGCATTTCCCTGAGCGAGTAAGGTAAAACTGACGACAGTCGTCATAAAGCCAATGACGCCGCTCGCAATTCCCGCTAAGCGCTGTAGCCACGGCCAAAAATCGTTATTCCTCATAGTAAAGCGTGATAATCGCGTCAAGAACTCTTCGTCAATTGAGCACCATTTTCTGAATCTGGCAGTCTTGCAAGCGATTACTCAAGCCGATCTTGCTTCCAGACGGAGAGCATGTTAGTCCCCGCGAGCGTAGTCTAGCACCTCATTCAGTCCGAGCTGTTCTGAGCTGCTGCCGCTGATGTTTTCATTGGTAAGAATCTTCTTGAGAGCAGCCTTCTTCAGCGTGTCAAACGGTAGATCTAGTCTTTATTCAGTAGTGCTAACAATGACTTATCCATCCTTTATGTTTCAAAACTCACAATAGCAGTTGTCTATAGATACATAGATAGTAAAACAAGTTTTGAAACACAAAAAGCATCAAAAAAGCACCTTTCTTGCTCTCGCTTCTGAATGTATCAAAAGGGTCATTTAAAGTACAGTAGTACACTGCACAACTTAACCTTGCTGGACGCATAACACCCTGTTTTCATGGACTTACATAGCAAAAGTGACAGATAACTTCTGTGAATAGGGTAGTTATCTGTCAACTTTGACGTTTAAAATCCCGGTTAAGGTGGTCGTACAGCAGATCTGACGTTGAATTAATAGTTAGATGGCATGAACTTGACTCCATGGCTTTGGAACGAACTTCGCGACCTCTTCGACACAGACGACGGCTCACTTCCTGAAATTCGGATTGACTACCGGGACTCCGCAGCTGCGGTCTCTGGATACGCTCTGCTTCGCGGACGGGCCGCTCGAATTGTCAGCGAGAAACCCTACTTCTGGTCGAAGACCTATGATGCAGAACGCCCGTTGGACTCTGTCTACAATGCCGCCGCGCTTGTTGTTTCTGGGGAGGCAGAGGCGTTTCACGTAGTTTTCGGTGGCATCCAGTCTAGCAGCGTTACCATCCCCGACCTGGGCATCTTCGTGTTTCCGGATCAGCTTGCTCTCGACTACCGAATGGGGCCTGACTGGGGTCCTAGTGAACTCGAGGCCTTCTTCGGCCTACTGGGCGAACTCGCATCGCTCGATCCGTACGCTTCCCTGTCTCTCGAAGAAGGAGTGCTTCCTGATGTAACCGCCCGTTTTCAGAACGCGTGGCGGCGTTGGTCGGCTAAACATGCCACCTAATGTTAACGACGTGTCTCATAACGCTTTGGAGATTTTGAGAACGCTATTTTGGAACATCATTTGAGACACACTTTTCGTACCGTTCCAAAAGGTATAGGTTTTGAGAAATTTATTAGTTTCAGAAAAGATGATATAGCGAATTCGAATAAGTCTCAGCCGGAGCTAGCTCGACCTGTAAACTTTGGGTGTCACCCCAGTTAGTTGTCTGAATTGCTTACTCAAGTGACT
>JBGCGG010000142.1:0-32535 GCA_045110585.1 Phormidesmis sp.
TTGACAAATAAACGAAGCCATGGGTTTTGTGTCTCTGTATCATTGCCCAATCAGTCAACTGAAAAAATAAACCAGCTTTACGCTACATGTAGCGTTTTCGCATTTCTTGGAACCACTAAAATAAATGAGCGAACCGTGAGAAGGATATTAGGCAAATGAAGAATGCGAGATCAACAGCCTTTTTAGCGCGCCATGAAAGAAAAATCTGTTGTTTTGCTACTTTCGCTACCAGTTTATTTTGACTGCATAAAACGGGAGAAAAAGAACAGCCTTTAAGTTAATTTTTAAAAGCACTTTTTTACCTACTCAATTATGCTGAGCTGTCGTTAGAACGCTGAATAAGCAGATGTCATTTCACTGGAGAATTCCGTAGGTTCTCCTGTGTTTGTTGTGATTTAAAAGACGTTTGAAGGCGCTTTGAGGCGAATGCTGGTTGATAGGGATTGGTCTTTGCATTGCCAGAGAAAAATTGTCCAAGTGCTAAATTGCCTTGCCTTGACTGGTCTTAACTTGACTGGTCTTAACTTGAATTGCCTGGCCTGATTTCTGATTGAAGTGTTTACAGGCTGAGATAGGACTGCTGGGATTGTGCGGTTTGGGATGGGTCGATTTGGGATTGTGCGGTTTGGGATTGTGCGATTTGGGCGATCGCAGCTTCTTTTTTTTGTTCGATGAGAGTCACAAAGTTGCTCTCTTGTAGTCCGCTGCGCCAAAGTACGCGTGCATTTTCGCCATCTGAGTAATAGCGTCGGCGCTGTCCTGCTTCTTTGAAGCCAAAGGCTTGATACAGTCCAAATGCCTTTTCGTTAGACACTCTGACTTCTAGGGTGGCCCGCGTCAGCCCTCTTTTATGTCCGTGTAGCAGCAGTTCACTGAGGAGGAGTTGGCCTAATTTTTGGCGCTGCTGAGCCGGTTCAATGGCTAGGGTTGTGATGTGGGCTTCTTCTAAAATGGCCCAGAGACAGCCAATGCCGAGGAGCGAGATGGCTGAATGGCTGTTGAGTTTATTGCTATCGAGTTCGTTGCTATCGAGTTCGTTGGGATCGTGTGCTGCTATCTGGGCGTTTTTAAGAGCTGGAGTGTTTGATTCGAGGGCATGAGTGGCTGTGGCTTCAGCCCGCTTGTGTAGGGTTGAGGCATGGGTGGCGCTGAGGAGAACGAGCAAGTCACTGTGATCGCTATCGAGTTCTTTTTGGTAGCCAGAGCGCGTCCAGAGGCCACCAAGGCATCGCTGATCGAGAGCCAGTACGGCTGGAATATCCGGCTCAATCAGGGGCAGGCAAGCGAGAAAAGGCAAGTAGATGATCCTGTAGAACGTTGGTGCGAATGCGGTTTGACGGTGGGGATTTAAGGTTAGTTTTTCTAAAAAGTGCTCTTTCGCTTAGCGTGCCAGCGGTACACTAATTAACCTGAAGTCTAATTTGTCTATTTAACGTGCTGTCCGTTTAAGGCGTTTAGGTTTTTGGGTTTAACGTTTTTTGTTTGCGTTCTTTCTGACTCTATCTTTTTGGATCTATGGTCTCCACTGTCTCACCTGCGGCTCAAAATTCTGTTCAAGATAGCAGTGCTCAAGGCTCCGCTGTTCAGGCGTCAAGCTTACGCTACCTGCTTAACGACCCGGCTCCCGACGTATCGCCGAATCAGTGCATCTTGCCCCTAGGTGCGACGGTTAACGATAAAGACCATCTGGTGGTAGGTGGCTGTGATGTGGTTGATTTGATAGAGGAGTATGGTTCTCCTCTATATATATTAGATGAGCGTACGCTGCGTACCGCTTGCCGTCAGTATAAGCAGTCTTTTGAGACGCACTATCCAGGTGAGTCTTTGATTGTGTATGCCTCGAAGGCATGGAACTGTTTGGCGGTATGTGCGATCGCGTCTCAAGAAGGCATTGCGATTGATGTGGTCTCGGGCGGAGAACTGCAGACGGCGCTAGATGCGGGCGCAAAACCAGAGAATTTATATTTTCATGGCAATAACAAATCCACTGAAGAGCTAACGTTGGGGTTAGAGGCCGGTGCCCATATTGTTGTGGATAACTGGCATGAGATTAAGACGTTGAACCAGCTGGCCAGTAATGCAGGGAAAAAGGCCACTATTTTGTTGCGCTTGACCCCTGGCATTGAGTGTCATACCCATGAGTACATTCAAACTGGCCACATCGATAGTAAGTTTGGCTTTGATCCCGATCAGCTTGAAGACGTTTTTGAATTTATTGCTAATAAGGCTGAGTCGTTGAATTGTGTGGGGCTCCATGCGCACATCGGTTCTCAGATTTTTGAATTGCAGCCTCACCAAGATTTGCCGGAGGTTATGGCGAACTGGTTTGTGAAAGCTAATAAGTATGGGCTGCCCATTTCTCAAATCGATATTGGTGGCGGCTTGGGTATTCGCTATACCGAAGCAGATGATCCCCCGAGCATTGATGAGTGGGCGAAAACAGTGTGTACCAGCTTGGCGGCGGCTTGTGAAAAGAGCGGCTTGCCCTTGCCAAAGATTTTGTGTGAGCCGGGGCGATCGCTGATTGGATCTGCCTGTGTGACGGCGTACACGGTTGGGGGGCAAAAGACGGTGCCTGGCATTCGTACCTATATTGCTGTCGATGGCGGCATGTCTGATAATCCGCGTCCGATTACGTACCAGTCGGAGTACCGGATTTTAGCCGCTAGTAATATGTCTGCGCCGCTAAGCGAAACGGTTACCGTTGCCGGAAAGCACTGTGAATCAGGCGATGTGGTCATTCATTCTGCAAGTTTGCCGCCGCTAGAGTCGGGCGAGATTGTGGTCGTTCCGGCTACTGGGGCATACAACCACAGCATGGCTTCTAATTACAATCGAGTGCCTCGCCCTGCTGCTGTGCTAGTGAATGAGGGCCGCTCTGATTTGATTCTGCGCCGTGAGACGTATGAGGATTTGGTGCGGCAGGACAGACTACCTGAGTCTTTAAAGGGCTAAGTCATTAAAGGGGATGAGTTTAAGCCTAAGCTCATCCCTACCTGTGTCTAGTTGAAGAGAGTCGTCGAATCAGGTATAGAGGACAGCTGTTTAGGGTCTGTGGTCTGATAGGTTTAGCTTGAGTGAAACGGATCTGACTCCTGTGGTGTCAAATGTCATCGATATATTTTTGGTGATTGCACTGGTCTACGTGGTGCTGTTGGTGATTCGTGGTGATCGCCGGACGATGTGGATGGTGCAAGGACTAATGCTGCTCATGGCTGCGACAAAGCTGAGCGACGTGCTTAAGCTACCGCTGCTTCACTTTGCGATGGAGAAGCTGCTGTTAGGCGCTTCGGTGGCGCTGGCGATGATGCTGGTTCCAGAGTTTCGGCGACTGCTGGAGCAGCTGGGTCGCGGTGAAATTGCTCAGCTTTTTGCCGAGCCAGAAAGTTCACTTTCGACTGCCAATAGCGTGATTGATGAGCTGGTAGAAGCGGTGAAAGGGCTGAGCCAGAACCGCACCGGGGCGCTGATGATTTTGGAGACGGACGAGCCGATTGAGGAGAGTGATTTTTCCGTCCCTGGCGTTCGCCTTAATGCAGAACTTTCGCGAGAGCTATTGCAAACGATTTTTCAAACGACAACGCTGTTACACGATGGGGCCGTGCTCATTCGAGGCTCTAGGGTGTTGGCAGCTGGCGTTATTTTGCCGATTTCTGAAAAGGATGCCTCACGCCAGTTGGGGACGCGTCACCGAGCGGCCATGGGCATTACCGAACGGGTAGAGCACTGCCTGTGTGTGGTGGTCTCAGAAGAAACCGGCTCTATTTCAGTGGCTCAGCAAGGGATGTTAAATCGGCCCCTGACCAGCAGTAAACTGAGGGAATTGTTGTTGGATAAGTTCTCGCCCTCAGTGGATGGTGATACGGTTGCCCCTCAGTTACGGAGCTTAGGGCGACGGCTCAGTCTGAAGGGTATTAATTTTCTGAGCTATCTGAAGCGTAAATTCCCTAGCCCCCCTCTCAGGAAAAGAAATGACCGCTAATTCCACCGCTAATTCCTTTGGCTCTGCTGCCCTCAGTTCGAAGGCGGCTAGTCCTAATGCGGTAAATTCGTCTGCTGTGGGAGCGCCTTCGGTGCTGCCAAAAGCCCTCCCGAAGGACTTAGATCCTGCTCGGATGCCCTCCCACGTTGCTGTGATTATGGATGGCAATGGGCGATGGGCCAAGCGGCGGGGCTTGCCGCGTGTGATGGGCCATCGTAAAGGGGTGGATACTTTAAAGAAGCTGCTGCGCTGCTGCCGTGATTGGGGGATAGATGCGCTGACGGCTTATGCTTTTTCGACGGAGAACTGGGGTCGGCCCACGCGGGAAGTTGAGTTTTTGATGACGCTGTTTGAAAGAGTGCTGCGTCAGGAACTCAAGGAGATGATGGAAGAGGATGTGCGCATCCAGTTTGTGGGCAATTTGGCGGCGCTGCCGGAAACGCTACAGCGTGAAATTGATCGGGCGGTAACGGAAACTAAGGATAATCGAGGGATTCGGTTTTCGGTTGCGACGAACTATGGCGGGCGGCAAGAGATTTTACAGGCTTGTCGGGCGATCGCGCATCAAGTGAAACAGGGCGATCTCAACCCCGAAGACATTGACGAGGCTTTGTTTAGCCGCCACCTTTACACCTCTGATATTAGCGATCCTGATTTGCTGATTCGCACGAGCGGTGAAATGCGAATTAGTAATTTTTTGCTGTGGCAGCTGGCCTATGCAGAGTTTTACATTACCGATACGCTATGGCCTGATTTTGATACAGCTGAGTTTCATTTGGCGATGAAGGCTTTTCAGGAGCGCGATCGCCGCTTTGGCAAAGTGCAAGATAGCGAGCCGGGGTAATTGATTCTGTGTAATTGATGCGCTGTAATTGATTCTGTGTAATTGATGCGCTGTAACCAATGCCCTGTAACCGATACCGCGATCATGCTCTGATCTCGTCGTATTGCCCGAGTCCTGTTTCGGATCGCTTATAGATCTCGGGGCGTTATGGGTGCCAAGGCATCATGAGTGGCAAGGCGTCATGGATGATCGGTTTCCCAAAATGGTTTTGCGAAGGTGACGAGCCAGTCTTTGACGCGGTAAGTGGCTTTGCAGTCATCTTCGTTGTAGCGAAGGATGGTGTTGAGGTAAGTGCGATCGCCTGTCCGAAGCCAATCGTCGTACCAGCAGATAGACTGTGCGCCGTTGGCATCTTCATCACGCCATTCAAATCCCATCCAACGGGCCAAGTGCTTGAGCGCGTAACTTTCTACCGGGAGCGCGACGGCATCGACAATGCGCTTATGAATATCGACAAAGCGCAGCAACAAGGCTTCGATATCTACCCCACCATTGCCATAGACCATACTGAGCCGCCGGACAGTTTGAGCTTCGTAAGGGCAAAAGTGGTAAATGGGCGCGTTGGGATGGCTATCGACCAAGGCTAAAAACTCAAACCATGCGGTTTCTTCTGTCTCTGGTGTTTCGGCCAGTAGCGCATGAAAGGTTTCTTCTCGGGTTTGATTATTGACAACTAAAACGCCGTGCAAATATACCAAGTCCTTGTCGGGAGCGGCTTCGATATCGAAGTAAAGTTCAATATCGGTGGTGGGCACGTCATGGGGCGTAATGGGGAAGGTGTTGGTGTGGAGGCGCGCGATCGCCTTTTGCATCCACTGGGCCTGGGCCTGAAAAATCATTTTTTCGGTGACAGGCTGCTCCACTTCTAACAAACCTGCAAGCTGACTCGGCTGAACCTGGGCTAATGCTTCTACGGTTGTAATCCCCATCTCAGCGAGGACGGGATATCTGGCTTTGGTGACGCCTGGGAGCAGCGACAGATGATTTTGCGATTTGGCTTTTTGGTAGCAGAAGCTAAGCCAGGGGCACATGTCGCAGCGGCTGCGCGAGATAAAGACTTCCGGCGGTTCGGTGCGGGTGAGCACTCCGGTTTGAACATTTAAGCAGTCATCTAAAGCGTCTTGTAGCTTGGGAATGTAGCGCTCTAGGTTGACGGCGTATTGCCTTTCTTTGAGATAAAGCCAAGACATATCGGGCCACACGCCTTGGGTTTCGGCCAGCAAATACGCGCTAAATGCTGCCACTAGCTGGTACTCCGGTTTGGGCTTTTTGCCCATTTTGACGTTGTAGGGCACGTAATACCAATCGCCTAGCCAAGATTCGCCGGGATACTTCACCAGCACATCTGGTTGGCTGCAATACCAAATATCTTCGGGGCCTTGGGCAATCAGCACGCCTCGATAAATGCTTTCTACGCCATCGCGCATCATTTCGTGGGTGGCTTTGGCCCCGGCTTCCCAGTCTGAGCGTTCAAACTGTGGGCGATGGAGTGGCTCAAAGTCAGCGAGTTTGTCAACTCGATGCTGGGCGCTGTCTTCGCGGAGTTTTACAAAATAGTCACTGGGCGGATCTTTTTGGTTTTGGTCACCGTAGGCATCCAGGTGAACGCGGCGGCTACACCGGTGATAGTGAAATAGCATGTGGTCGGTGAACCACATACGAACGGGTGCAGACTGTGTTGTACTGCCGGGGTGAGAAATATTGCGCCGCGCAGTTGACAAACTGACCAAAACCAGAAACTACCTTGATAGCGTAGCGTAAAGGGGCTATCAGAAGCAGATCTATCCAAAAGAGGCAAGACTAATACACAGTAAGCGGCAATATCAATACATCGTTGTGTATTGGATGAACGTACTTTTTGATGCCTATGTCAGCAACTTAATGTCTATGTCAGCAACCCTCCGCTGAGGCGTTGCATCGCTTTACTGACGACATCTGCATACTTGTGTTCGCCTGTGAACACTTTGAGCAGAGCCTGAACTGCTGAAGGATGTTTCAAAATGGCTTTGTAGCTGAAGTGGCCGCTGCCGTAGAAGACCTTGGCGAGGCGTTTCGCGAGCTTCATTTCGCTACCGAGTTCGGTTTGGATAGTTTGGGTGTAGTTGGCAAGGGCTACGCTGTCACCGCCTAAAGCCGCATCTATGGCTTCTGCTGCTTTAACGCCTGTAAACATAGACGGGCGAATGCCCTCTGCTGTGAGTGGATCGACAACGCAGGCGGCTTCTCCGGCGAGCAGTGCGTGAGGTCTGTGCAGCACTTGATTTCCTCCCCATAGGCAAATGGGATGCCCGTGAAGCTTGGGCTTGTTACCATCTACACCAAAGGCGGCTGAGTACTCTACCATCGGCTCAATCAAATTTTGTCCTTTTTTGGCTTTGCCGGAAAAAACACCGCTGCCAATGGAGTAGCCATCCCGCTTGGGAAAATTCCATGCATAGCCATTTTTGAGCATGCCAAAGTCAAAATGAACAATGTGCGGATTTTCGGGTTTTACTTCAGGCTCAATTTCAATGGCGCCCGTGATGGTGGTTTGACGTTTGTCAAAGCCTAGCCACTTGGCCATAGGGCCGCGTCCCCCGTCGGCTGCGATGAGATAGGTGCCTTGAAATGTGTGACCACAGTGGGTGCTGACTTGCCAGTGAGGTGACTTCTTAGTGGCGTTTTCAGCGGCGTTTTCAGCGGACTGAAAGGAAATACTGGTTACTTTGGTGTTGTCTTTAAGGGTTGTGCCTTTTGCTTGGGCTTGCTGCACCAGGTAATGATCAAATTCATTGCGCCTTACCATCCATATGGGCGCGTGTAAATCGGCTTCCATCACTTCGCCCAATTTCCAGGTGAATCGGCCGCGAGTGACCTTTTGCGAAATGACAGGATCAAAGTCAAAGTCGAACCACTGGGCGACCTGTGGCGAAACACCACCGCCGCAGGGCTTATATCGCGGAAGCGAGGCTTTGTCTAGGAGTAGAACGCTATGACCTTTTTTGCTGAGATGATAGGCTGCGCTTGCTCCTGCAGGCCCCGCGCCTACGATAATGCAGTCGTATAGTGACATATAACAGGATTTCTTGATGGGTAAGACATTTCAAGTCTACCCGCTGTATGGTGTCTCCTTTCTTTAAAGAAGAATGGTTACTTGAGAAGACGAATCTGAGGTGTATGGGTTGAGATGTGTGGGTTGATAGGGATGCTCTGCGATCGCTTATCTTTAACGCTATTTACTGACAAACGAGCTGGATTTGACTGACGGCATCGTAGGCGATGCTCAAATCTATGACGCAGCTACCCATGCCAGAGGCGGTGTAGACGGCGCGTTGTCCAATGATGTCTGTGGGGCCGAAGGTATTGAACACGCGGCTGACTGAATCGCCGGGACAAACGCCAGAAGGCGTGCAGAACTTAGGCGAGGTGGCGATAATATCCCAGACCTGTCCGCCTGCTAAAGAGATAGAGATGCCGCCGTAGTAAAGAATTTCGTCTATAAATGAACCAGCCATGACTTCTCGACTTTTTGGGGGGCCGAGGAGCCAGAGAATATCATCTTCAGTGGAGCTGAGGGTAACGCCTGCAATGCTGAGTTCGCCCGCGTAGACGTTCGCTTTGTTTGCGCTGAAGGCTGTGGTGGGTTTGGTGGTTTTTGAGATCTTCGATAGTGTGGGAGTGAGCCGGGTGAGTGCGCTGGTTGGCGCGGGCAATGTGCGATGGACGCTAGCCTCTGATAATGGCGCAGTAGGTAGTGGCGCGGCAGGTAATGGCTCGGCGGTTGAACCCGGAGATGCGATCGCTGCTGAGTGAAACGCTAACGTTGCAGAGGCTGCTAACGAAAGAGGCAAAGAGAGTGGCCGTGTGAGTGAGTGCTGAAAGCGAGATAGCCAAGCGTTGGGTGCGTACATATCTAAAGTTCCGATGTAGATGCTTGCGTTGTTATGCGCAATGTGCAGTTTATACAAGGCAATTAAGTATAATTTCGTAGGTATTTGCCTTGGTCTTGGTATCTTATCGAACATTAGAACGATAAATTCATTCTTTTCTGAATATTTGTGATCCAAGTCACTGCGTAAATGCATAGGCAAATATCTGGATCGGATAATTCAGCCAAAGCGCTGATGCAAAAATTGAAAAGGCTGTGAAGCAATGCTTGGGGTTGTTTATGGGTTGCCGCTTCTAGTCAAATTGGATTGCGATGTCTGCAAGGTATTGGCATGCCGCTTTATCCCTCAGCGCCTTAACCTTCTTTTATCGCCTTCAACACCCTTGCGCATCTGTTTTTGCGGAAGCGCGAGTTTAGCCGAACTTTGTCAGCAGTAGGACGGCTAATAAAGTTAGGGCTGATAGAGACTATTTAGAGCTGATAGGGCTAGCGCTGATAGAGACTATAAGGCTCTTTTGAAATCAGGGGCTTTACAGTCGCTGTGGGTTTTCTCTGTTCTGCGAACGGTGTGCGAATCTACCGATGTTTCGCTGTCGTTTATTCGCTGTCGTTGGAGGTATTGCCGGCTAGCGTCATGAGTTGTCCGCTGATGGGCGTGACGAGGGTGATGAGGATGCCGATTTTGGCGAAGAGGGAAATGGCCTCTTGGACGGACATTTGCAGGGCTGGGGTGGGTTGCCAGGCAATGACGGCATAAGCGCCGAGTCCAAAGAGCGCACCGAGTGAGAGAACGCTGAAGGCAATTTTTTTGAGTGTGATTTTCCAGCCCATCCAGGTTTTGGTGAGCAGCCAGTCGAGGCCGATTTCTTGGAGGCCAATGAGCAGGCCGCTGAGACAGCCGATGGCGACGATGATGAGAAAGGTTTTGTCGCTGATGGAAAGGCTGGACATGGGATTAAGACGGGGCGAACCGAATCAAGGACAGTTTTGCTGTGAGCAGTGTAAGGGATGGATTGCCAACGTTGCATCGTTAACGTTGGGATATCGCTTCTATTTGTTCAATAAAGTAGGCTTCTCGAATGCCGAGTTGATTAGCTGCTACCAGCCCTTGCTGAAAAGCTTGTATCGCTTCTGCTGAATTGCCCAATCGTTTTTGGAGCTTGCCGATATTGTCGTAGGCTTCCATGATGCCGTAGGTGTTGTAGGCTTGCTGCTCTACCGGCACCAGTAGCTCATATGCGCCTAATGCCTGATCATTGAGGGCAAGGACGCTATACAAATCGCCGAGGTCTTTGAGGACTTGGGCTGAAAAGCTGAACTGATTGAATCGTTGGGCTGCGCTGTAGGCGGCGCGATAGTAGGTAATGGCATTTTGGGGCCGGTTTAGGGCGCGGTAGTTTTGCGCGATCGCGAGCATCAGCTCTGGCAGCTTTTCCCCGTCTCCTTGTATCTGATAAATCTCCAGGAGTTCTGTTTGTGCCCGAGTGGCATTTAGCAAAGCGTCGGCCTGCTGATAGCTGTAAATTAATCCTTTGAGATAGGTGGCCTGTTGCTGAAGATTGTTGTTGGTTTTAGCCTCAGCAAGTAATGCGAGGTAGACATCGGCGGCTTCGGCAAACTGGAACCAGCTGAGATGAAGGGCGGCGAGGTCAGTTGCTTGACGTGTGGTGTCAATGTTTTGGCGATCGCTGAGTTCAATGAGCTGCTGATATACCTCTACGCTGGAATCGATATCGCGCAGCATCACAAAGGTTTGAGCTAAGGCATCGAGCACCGCCACATCAGATGCCGTATTGCCTCGTACCAGCATTCGCGCAGGCTGCAATGCATCTTCGGGTTCTTCCGCAAATGCTAATTCTTCCGGTTCTAGTCCTAGCGCCGCTCGCACCGTTTCCCAAATGTTTCGGGTTCGCAATGTCAGGAGCTGCACTTCTATCGGTCGCTGCGCATTCCACGCGATTTCAGCCACCCTCTGAATTGCTTTGAACTCTTCCGCTGGGCCAAACACCCTGCGGAGCCTTAGCTCGCGTTGCCATAGCCCAAATGCTTCGTCGGCAAAGCCACTAGTCAGTAGCTGCTGAGCCGTTTCATCCAGCACCATTAAATCTGCTTCTAGCTGGCTTTGCTCTAGCGGACTCAACGGACGATCTAGGGGAATGTCTGGCAGGAGCGGATCGCGAGGCATTTCTGTGAGCGGGTCGGCGAGGAATTGCTGGCGAGCCTGAGGGCTGAGCTGCTGCGCGGATGCAGATGGCGCTGGTCCAATCAGCATGGCTCCAGTGAGCAAAGAAATGCTTAGGGTCAGACCCGGCAACCCCCTCAAAAGGGCACTTAATGAGAGGGGCTGATGACTGGGTTTTCGTAACGAAAAGTACACGTTTGTTTACAGGGCTTTATGATTTGCTGGGAAATTGCTGGCAACTAGGGCCGATGCGGGGGCAATGGCGAATGAACGGCCTTTAATTGCGGTAATCTTGTGGTCATCACAATAGCAAACGCCTCCTTTAGTATGTCTTCCAACGTTGCCACTCGTACCGTCCGGATCGGTTCTCGCAAAAGTCAGCTCGCCCTTGTTCAAACCCATTGGGTTCAGGCTGAGCTAAGCAAGGCCTTCCCCGACATTACCTTTGAGGTCTCCACAATGGAGACACAGGGCGACAAAATCTTGAATGTAGCCCTTTCCAAAATCGGGGATAAAGGTCTCTTTACCCAAGAGCTAGAGGACGACATGATCAGCGGCAAAATAGACTTTGCCGTCCATTCCCTTAAGGATTTACCCACCCAGTTGCCGGAAGGGTTGCGCTTGGGCTGTGTCACTGAGCGCGAAGACCCTGCCGATGCGATGGTGGTTCACGAAAAGCATAAAGATAAGCAGCTCGATACGCTGCCTGAAGGTGCGGTGATTGGCACCTCTAGTCTGCGCCGTTTGGCTCAGCTGCGCCACCACTATCCTCATTTCAAGTTCAAAGATATTCGCGGCAATGTGAACACTCGCCTGCGCAAGCTAGATGAGGGTGAGTACGATGCCATTGTGTTGGCGGCTGCGGGTTTGAATCGGTTGGATATGAGCGATCGCATCCATCAAATTTTACCTGCGGATATTTCACTTCATGCTGTGGGCCAAGGTGCGCTGGGCATTGAATGCCGCCAAGGCGATGACGATATCTTGGCTTTGCTGAAAGTGCTAGAGCACGAGCCGACTGCCCACCGCTGCTACGCTGAGCGGGCCTTTTTACGTGAGTTAGAGGGCGGGTGTCAGGTGCCCATCGGTGTGAACACCACTATTGAAGGCGACACGCTCACGCTCAAAGGAATTGTAGCTAGCTTGGATGGTCAGCAGCTGATAACCGATACGGTGACAGGTGCGCCTGTGGACGCTGAAGAGATGGGTAAAGAGTTGGCGAAGCGATTGCGTAGCCAGGGTGCGCAAGAGATTTTGGATGTGATTAACGCTCAAAATCGTTCATAAACTCAAAATCGTTCATAAAGATGATTTGCGATCGCTGAAGTTCTGCCTTGAGAAGTTCTGAGAAGAAATCTCAAGTTCACTTCTGATAGAGGTCTCGGTGAGTGTTCTCTCGCTATATTGAGAAGATAACGCGGCGTACGGATGTATTCGTGTCGCTGCGTTTCACTTGGCCCGTTGGTTCCTAGCTGTTTCATCCTTAGCCATTACGCTAAGACGTTTGGCCTTTCGCCGAGTGAAAAACGCTGTCAACGAAGAGCGCACTTTATGAAAATTGCACCCGAAATCTCCTATCGAGGCATTCGTAAAACAGATGCCTTGGATCGCCTAATTCATGAAAAGATTGGAAAAATAGAGCGGTTTTACCATCAAATTAGTAGCTGCCGAGTCGCGGTCGAAAAGGTTCATGACCATCCCGATAGTGGCTCGCCCTACAAAGTGCGACTAGACATTACTGTGCCAGAAAGCCGCGAAATTGTTGTAAATCAAAGCCCTAAAATGGGTGAGCCACACACGCCTTTAGAAGCCGTTATTCGAGATGCTTTTGAGACGGCTGGTCGGCAGCTTAAGTCCATGAATGAGCAGCAGCATAACCCTATGAAGGCCCAAGCTGCTGCTAAGCGCGAAGTCATTTTAGACGACGATGGGGTTGAGGATGCTGTTGTCCCAGCGGCAGATTTGGCCAGTCGCTAAGCTAAGTTCCGCTAGCTCATCTTGGCTAGCTCATCTCAACTGGCCAATTGCGATATAACGCTAGCAGCCGGTAGATGTGGGTTTACGGGATGTGGGTTTACGGGCTGTTAGTGCTAAGGATTAAACACCGCGTTGAAGCCTCCATCCAGCATGGAGGCTTCAACGCGGTGTTTTTTGTGACAACTCGGCTGGCTCATTTTGCCTTGGCCTCCAAACTCTCTAATCGGCTCTTTAATTCCTTATTTGTTTTTTTCACGTCGTCTAGTGCTTGCTGCATATCGGCTAATGCTTTGTCGGTGCCAATTTTCTTTTGCACGCGCTGCGCGGCCTCATCGGCGCGGCGCTTCACTCGTCCATCGGGACTATGCTCAGAGAGCTGTCGCAAAATTTTGACCGCACCGCGCACGTCCATTTGGCCCAGTGCACCAACAGTGGCCACCTGCGTGAGGAAAAAGGCTTCTCGTGAGAGCGCTTCCAATCTTTCTAGGATACGTTCGGTCGCGAGCTTTTCTTGGCCAAGAGAGATGGCCCCTAGGGCGCGGATGGCGGCTAACCGTAGCGGTTGAGGCACGCCGAGTTCGGTGTAGGGCAAGAGTAAATCTAACGCGGCTTCAGATGATTTGAACTGGGCAAGGCCAGAAATGGCACCACTTCTGACCACTTCATTCCATCCGGCGCGCTCTTGCAGCACGGTGTCGAGAAGTTTGAGGGTCTTTTTCTCTTTTTCCTTCCCGTCGATGGTGGCAGTGCCAATTTTGCCAAGGGATCTGACCGCAGATGCTTCCACGTAGTAACTGTCGTCGCCTTTTTCTACTACGCTCTTGAGAGCCTTGTAGCTCTGAGCTGTTTTGACTGCTCCGAGGGCTGTTACAACGGCTCGTCTGACTTTGGGATGCTTATCTTTTAGCCCTTTCACCAGTGCATTTTCTGCTTGGATCAGCTGTACCGAGCCGAGCTGTTCGGCTACTTCTGCCCGCACTGCCCAGAACGGGTCGCTTTGTAAGGAAGCTTCTAGGGCCGAGACGGCTTCTAAGCTGCCTTTTTTCGCGAGTGCTTCCGCCGCATATAAGCGAGAAATGGGGTCAGGATCGTGCTTGAGCTGGGCTTTTAACTCATTGATGGGATAAGTGAGTTCAACTGTTTTGAGCAAATGATTACCCACATCAAAGCTGATGAAGTCGGGCTTTTTCTCTAGGGGAAAGTACAACGCCTGCTCGCGCTCATGCACCCGCACTTTCAGCGTTTTGACTTCAGCCTTATCGCCTTCTACATAGCCAAATCCAATCGGTACTTTGAGATCGAACAAGCCTTCTTGCACCTGAGACGTGCCGTCTGCCACTTGGGTTTGGGTGACGGTGACTTTGGCCAAATGGCTTTCTGAGTCCCAGCTGTAGCCCACCTGGTAATCGGGATGGCCGCCGCGATACACGTACTGATCGAACAAGAAGCGTAAATTTCGCCCTGTTGCTTTATCGATGGCCCTGAGCACATCAATGGTTTCGACGGTGCTGTGCGCATGGTCTGTCAGTAAGGTGCTTAAAGCGCGTGTGAATAGCGCATCGCCTAGCTCCATCCGAATCATGTGATACACGCATGATCCTTTCTCGTAAATGTGGCGGTCGTACAGCTCGATTGCTTCGCGGTAGATGTGCGTGACTAGCGGACGGCGGTACCGGCTGCGGTCTTCACTCAGGTAGGCGCGTGCGTGGTTGAGGTGATAGTAAAGCGCTTCTTCTTGGCCCAGTGTTTCTTCTATCCAAAGCACTTCCGAATAGGTGGCCGCGCCTTCTTTTACCCATGCCTGTGACCAGTGATTAATGACGATTAAATCGCCAAACCACTGGTGTGCTAGCTCGTGTGCGACTAACGTTTCTGCTCTTTCGTTATCGATTGCGGCCCGCTTATCGATCATGCAACGATCGGTTAGCAGCGTGGTGGTGGTGTTTTCCATGCCGCCAAAAATGAAGTCGCTGACACAGACCTGATCGTAGTTATCAAAAGGGTACTCATAGCCGAACCACTTGCTGAGTGCGGCCATCATTTGGGGCGTTTTGCCCATAGTGAGCTTGGCTTCTGCTTTGCGTCCTTTTTCAAAGTAGTAGCGGACGGGCTTGCCGTTCCAGTCGTCTTTAATTTCGTCGAATGGGGCGATCGCCAACGTCATTAAATAGCTGGGATGTACCTTCTCTAGCTTCCAGTGATAAATCTTTTCTGCACCGTCACTTTCTTCACTAACCAGCTCCCCGTTAGAAATCACGCGAAACTTTTTTGGTACCCGCGCTTTAATTTCGGAGGTGGCGAGCTGACCGGGATAATCGAAGCAAGGAAACCAAAAGCGAGAATCTTCATCTTCGCCCTGTGTCCATACTTGGGTGGGCTTGTCGGGGTAGTGCTCATCGGGGCCAACAAAATAAATGCCGCGCTGAGGGTTTTCGACGGCGTAGTCAATGGTGAGCGTAAAAGGCTTGCCGAACTCAGTCGACTTTTTAAGGGTGATATTGAGGTGCTCACCGTCGTAGTCAAAGTCTTGTTTGGTGCTACCTACTTTGACACTTTTAATCTGCAAATCTACAGCGTCCATGGTCAGATGGGAGATGCCATCGACGATGGGAGAAATGCGGACTTTGCAGGTGCCGCTGTAGCTCTTTTGAGGAATGTCAAATGTGAGGTCGAGGGCAATATGTTCTACTTGGCCAGGGCGATCAGGGTTGTAGTGAGGATAGGCGCCGGGTAGCTCAAACGGCTTGCGGCTAGGCTGATCGAACAAGGCAGAGTAGACGTTGGTCATGTGGATAAAAGATAAGAAAGGATGAAGCGTGCGCGCAAAAAGAGTAACTGTAGAATAGCTTTTCAAGACTAGCTTCTCCTTGGGGCGTTATGCTTTTTTGAAAGCTATTTTTATCTATCTGTTTCTTTTCATGAACGCCATCGCCTCTTCCGTTATTAACGGCTTGCTCTCTATCAAGCCCCTGGCCAACTTTGCCAAAAGCCGCGCGCGCACCATGATGATGGATCGAGCAGAAGATCTGGGTGTGCACTGGCGAGAGGAAGTAAAAACGCTGCAAGCACGAGAAGGGTGGGATGAAGACTTACAGGCGATCGCGAATCCCAACATTACCTATCCTGACTACTACACCACCAGCTTTCATGCTTACGACGAAGGTAATTTGGGCTGGCTTCCGGCTATGGAAGTAGATGTGGCGGCTCGGGCGGTGCATGCCCGCATTTGGTCAGACGAGCGCGGTGGCATTAATGGTGACGCTAGCTTGAGAGCTAGCTATCACAAAGTTTTAAAAGAGGTTTTACCTGCTGCGCCGCATAGCATTGTTGATCTCGGCTGTGGGGCGGGGCGTAGCACGGCCACCTTACAAGAGACCTTTCCAAAGGCGACCCTAACGGGCATCGATTTATCGCCTTACTTTGTGACGGTTGCCAAATATATGGAACCGCAGATGCGCTCATCCAAGCTCCCTCAATCCAGTGCCTCCTCAGAAGAAGACTTGGCTATTCGTTGGATTCATGCCCCAGCGGAAGAAACTGGGTTGCCTTCGAATTCAGTTGATTTGGTGTCTGTGTGCTTGGTTTTCCATGAGCTGCCAACGGCGGCGGCCCGCAACATTATTGCTGAGGCTTATCGCATCGTGAAACCAGGCGGCCACTTTGCCATCATGGATATGAACCCTGCGTGCGAGACATTTGTGAAAATGCCGCCTTATGTGTTGACTCTACTCAAGAGCACAGAACCTTATTTGGATCAGTACTTTTCGTTGGATATGTCTCAGGCTTTTCAGCAAGCAGGCTTTGAGGTCCCAACCATTCTTCCTAACAGCCCTCGTCATCGCACAATTGTTGGGCAGAAAGGTTGAATGTTGGGCAGAAAGGTTGAATGTTGTGTGGGCGCCGCCAGCCAAAAAAAAGAGCCTAACCGCAGTTAGGCTCCAAGGGTTCCATTAGTGATTAAAGAGTTATCTATGGCGGCTTGTAAAAGGGAGTGTTTAAAAACAGCTCAGAGAAAGGCACGCAGCCTATCTCAACAATGCTCGACATCAATAGCTGTGCTATTTTTTGTCTCCAATCAAGCGCTGAGGTCACGCGTGGCTTAAATATCGCCTTTTGATTGCTGATGACAATATAAAGAGACTAAATGCACACTTCTGTGCCCTATGCAACATTTTACGATTTAGATCGGGTGCTCTCTCGCATATCCAGCGGTTTTGTTTTGTGCTTGAGGCGGGTGTTGTCTTGAGTGGGTGCCCTCTTGAGTGGGTGTCCTTGAGGGTAAAGATGCCCTAGTTCAGGTCTGATGCTTTTGGCTCGTGGGTTAGCGCTGGTGCGCTCAGTGCCGCCAATAGCTTGGGATGTTGTGAAAGCTGAACCGCGATCGCTGCTGCCCCATCTTTATTGATATGGCTCGGATCGGCAAACAAGGCCGGTTGTCCTTGCCACAGCGTCAAAAAATCCACCACGTCAAACCCCAGGGTGATGCCCTGCGCCTGTAAAAACTGCTGAAACTGTTCTTCGTAATACAGGCGGTAGTCATCCAAGTAGCTATCACTCAACGGTAAGTTAACGAAGATGAGCTGCGAATTTTGTTGGTTCACAGCCGCGGCCAAATTTTCGAGTGCGGCTGTTTGCGGCCCGTACAGCGTAAAGGGCGAATACGCTCCATCGTAGCGACCATTCACCCGAGGAAATTGTTGATAGTAGGTTTGGGGTGAGAATTGATCACCCACGGCCGAAAACCCAAACGCGTCCAAGTTTCCTGGAATCTCGGGTAAAGGCGATCTCGCTGTCACGATATTCGCTGTCGCCCTCACATTGGCTCGCAAAAACATCTCAGAAGGCAGTACCCCGCCCGTCACGGCCCGATAGCCTGGTGAGGCTACTAGCCCTTCCCAGGTGCGATCGCGCCTGCCATCATTAAAGGCCCTCGACCCATCGCCCCACACAATCACAGACGGCAGTGGTTCTGGTAACAGCTCACGCAGCACAAAATCTACCACCTGTGCGGTGGCCCCATTCACACTGAAATTAAACACCCGCAGGTCGCCATGCCCCTGCCGCGCCAAGTTTTGCTGAAGTACTCGCGGGTCAATGCCTTGTAAGGCCCGTGAACTGCCCACAATCAAAATGTCGGGCGTACCCACGGTCGCCACGTAAGACAAATATCCACTGAGCTGTGAATCAAATACATGACTGCCTAAGCTGGGCAGCCCCGACACAGGACTGGCCTGCTCCGTGCGCTGCTGAACCTCTAGCAGCCGTTGCAAATAGGCGCGCATTTGCCGCTGCGCCACAATCCGCGAAGGGCTTTCTGGTGGAACCGATTGAACTAATGAAATAGCCTCTAACCACTGGGCCATGACAGCATCCCAGTCAGCTGCGGAGCGTGCCCGCTGAGCCATTACTTCGGCTTGCTGGGCCATTACTTCGGCTTGTTGAAGTGCGATCGCTGCCTCAGAAGGTGGGGTGGGTACCGTCTCCCCATCACCTGCGGTGGGCAGATCTTCTATCGGCAATCCGTTTTCTATCGTTAATCCGTCTTCTCGTTGGCCTGACTCTGCTGACGTCGGCTCATCTTGTACAGGGATTTCTTGGGCGGGCGTTCGGTTTAGCAAACGATCCAAAGAAGGCACTTCATTTGCTTGCGCCGAAGATAGACCAGGGGCACTGATGCCCACCCAGCTCAAAGCGCCCAAACCTATCGATAGGTTTGCTCGGCGAGCGAAACTCTGCTTGTTCATAACCTCATTAATCGTCTACAGGAACCCTGGGCCGCTTTGTCTGCCCCATACTTCGTCTTGCGCTGGTCAGTCCGTAAGTATTTACTCCTGTCTATCTTATCGACAGGCCAACCCGACTTCCCCTATTGGCAATTGGTTTTGGTCAATAGGTTGCATAGATTCACAAAACAGCGTAATAAAGGGGGCGTGACCATCTATTATGGATGGTACAAAATTACTATTGAAGAAAGATGGTTCAATATACGCTTGCTCAGAGCCCTGAAGTTTTAATTGATGTGGCCGGACGCGACTCTAACAAAGCCAGAGAAAAGGCGATGGATCAGCTCATGGCCCTCATGGAAGAGGATAAATTGCCCACTGAGCTGGATGACGGCTTTAACCCTAAGGATTTTATTGAAGTGAAAGATCAGAAGAAAGAGCCTTCCGACGAGGAAAATGCAGTTGTCGAAGCGGTACAAACCCTTAGCAACCTATCTAAGCTGAAAATTAAAGTGCAAGGCTCCCGAGAAGAAGCGCTGAAGGTTCGCGAGTTAATCGATTTACTCTTTACTGACGAAGTGATTGAAGAAGAGCAAATTGAAGAACTCAACAGCGGCTTCAAGACCCTCAAAACCTTTGCGCAAACCAACCTCCGCTATCGCGATGCTAAAGACGACGCTGAGTCTGCCCGTGAAGTGCTGGACAACGCTCTAAACCCCCCTAGCAAGAATAAGAAGTAGATCTATAAAGAATAAGAAGTCGGTCGGTCAGAACAAGCCGTCGGTTAGTGACTAAAGATTCTGAAAAGCTCAGCCTGTCGCAATTGACGGGCTGAGCTTTTGTTATGTGTTTTGGTGTTATGTGCCTTGTGTTATGTGCCTTGGTGTTGTAGCCGTTAGTGGGCGTTGCAGTTGGTGCTGCTGATCCTGCTTATTTGGTGAGAGGATTGCCTCCTTTAAGGACGCCTGTTTCTAGGATAAAGGTGTCGCTTTTCAGGATTAGGACGCCCCTTTATTAAACGCGTGTTATTAAACGCGTGTTTCTAGGTACTGACCAATCATGATTTCTTCTCCTGCACGAGAAATAACAGTTTGGCGAGTGCGGTAGCTGTCACCGATGAGCTTGAGTTCTTCTTCAAAGGCGGAGCCGTTGTATTCCGTACGCAGCACCATAGTGCGATCTCCGATGAGTCGATACTGCGCGGTGACGGGCTTAGGGGTCGCAAATCCGCGATCTCGGTACATGATTTCGCCGCGAATGCCAAAAATGGTAGACCCCACAGAAGGCTTGCGAGCAGGAGAAAGATAGTTGCTTTCCCAGGTTACCTTTGCGCCACAAAGCATGGGCACCGTTAGCTCATGGCGATCTCCTAGCTCAGCCAGTTCATCGCTATCATGCTCTAAAAAGCGGATAGTCAGATCGCTGACGACCTCTTGGGTAGCACCGCTGGCGAGGGTGTAGTAACGTCGTCGAGATTTCCAGTTGCCCACGGATGCTTGAAAGAGTGCCATTGCCCTTTCTTCAATCATCGATGGGTTAAGGGCTGATGTGCCACCTACAGCATCTTGTCTCTGGGGTTGAAGATGGGGCTGAAGGGCGGCAGTCGCAGTCAAAATCATAGCGGACATTCCTCAAAAGGCATTAACGGGCCAAATGGCCTCGATATTGAAATATTTGTTTACATTTCAATTTAGGCTATTAAACCGCAGTCAACAACACTCATTCGGCGGACTACGATACCGTTTTGCTTTCTTTAAAGGTTATTTGCATGGCGTGATGCCCCGCTTGGGATGGCATTCGCAAAGAATGCGGTGCGGGGTCGATGGTGGGGCATGCGGTGCCCTGAAGCCAGGTGTAATTAGCTAGGGAGTAGGTCTTCTAGTGCCGCTGCGACTACTTTGTGATGGTCGTCTTCGCGGAGCTTTGTGAGGGTCGCTTTGGCCTCGTCAGATTGGAAGGGCTTGAGTGCGTAGGCGAGGTACATGCGCGATCGCCAGTTGGGGCTGCTTAGCATGGGCAACAGTGCTTGCAGGGCCATGGCTTCATGCTCCGTGCCTGCAAGCGTGCTCAGTGTGCTCATGCCTGCTTGCGCCGTTGTATCGTCTTCATCCTTTAGGGCGGCTAGGGAAATCTCCAGCAGTTTCTCGGGGCTTTCTAGCTCTGGCATGATAGCCAGAATGCTGCGGCGCACCAGCCAGTTCTTATTTGAAAAAAACAGTGCTTTGAGGCGATCTGCAGCGATCGGTCCATAGAGTCCTAGCGAATTGGAAATTTCTGCCTGAACGTTGTGATCGGTTTCGGCCCCTAGCATTTCTATTAGTGCGGCGTATGCCTCTTCTGATCGTTTACGCCCCAGCCCCATGGCCACAAACGAACGCACCAAAAAAGCTTCATCATGGCGTTGATTAATCAGGAGCGGGACGGCCTCTTCGCTGCCATATTCTTTTAGGGCCACCAGTCCCCGCAGCCTAAGCTGTGGGTCCTCGCTAGCGAGCAAAGCTTTAATTTCTGAGATATCTATCCGGTCTGACATAAGGGGGCGAGCAGGACGAAGCCTTATAAAGGGGGCTGATATTAAAATCTGATCAGCAAGCAACGGCTGGCATGCTCTGCGAGAAGGCAGGGCCGACGTTGATTGCTTGTTGAGTTAGCTGCTGTGGTTCAAGGGTCTAGCGTTGGTGTCGCCTCTTCGAGGAGAAGCGCTTGTGTTTTCACTCACTCAACAGATCAACAATAGAAATTGTATGTAGAAACGTTCTACATATGGAATGTCACTAAAGCGTGATGATACCATCGTGAATTAGGAGAAAATACATAACTAAAGGAGGTTTAACCCCCATGGCTGAAGCAGGACAAACGACAGCAAGCCCATCCCAAGAAGCCCCCTCGCCAGAAGAGATTGCAGGGGTGATTGCTGAGTTAGAAAAGTATCGCGATCGCCTGGTCGAAGATTTTACCAATACGGCTAAAAAAGCCAAGCTGCCTAAGTCTATGGTGATGGCCCAGCTCAAAAGCCACCCCGAAATTGTCAAAATTGACGCGTCTCTAGCTCAGCTACGCGGAGAAGCGCCTGCTGCCACTCCCTCAGAAGAAAACGCCGCTACATCGTGATCGCTTCAGATGATTTTGATTCACGCACTCATAACCAGCCCGGTACCGCTCAGCCCAGTACAGCTCAGCCCAGTACAGCTCAGTCCAGTCCAGGGCAACCCAGCGCAGACCAGCTCATTACAGATCAGCTCATTGCCTATGTAAATGAGCAAATAGAACTATTAGCCTTTGATGAGCCAGATCCAGATTTGCTTAGGCAGATGGTCGAAGGGTTTGCAGATGCCCGCCAAGCTACCAGGCTGAGCTTAATAGAAGCCTTTGCCCAAATTGGCGAACCCGCGACGCCTTTTCTGTTAGACGGGCTGGCGAACCATGGTGTAACCACTGCTCGCCAAGCCTGTTGCCACGCCCTTTCCAATATTGGTGATTCTCAAGCGGTGTCGGGCTTAGTGCAGGTGCTGCAAAACGATGCCGATATTGTGGTGAAAGGGGCCGCGGCCAGTGCGCTGGCAAGTGTGGGTGAGCCTGCGTTTGTGCCGCTGTGCAAAGTATTGGCGTCCTCTACGGCGGATGAAAGCTGTAAAGGACAGGCGGCTTGGGCGATCGCGTCTATGAGTGCTGAAATTAGTGTGCAGCTGTATGACGCCATTGATGATCCTTCGCCTACGGTGCGCACGGCGGTGATTGGCGCGATCGCTCAGCTGGCTCGCCAATCTAAAGATCCCAACGCATCTAAAGCCATTCGTCAGGCTCTGAGTGACCCTTGCCCAGAAGTGCGCATAGAAGCAGCCGCCGATCTGGCCCGTCTCAATGATCAAGATGCCTACCAAATATTGATTGATCTACTGGGCGATCCGGAGCCATCAGTGCGAAAAGCAGTCATTCTGGCGCTAGGAAAATTTGATCGGGAAGGGACAGCTGAGGCGATCGCGCCTTTAGCGAACGATCCCTCGCCTCAAGTTCAGAGAGTCGCTACTCTGGTAATGACGCAGCTTCAGACTCAAACGGCTTGATGCGCTGCCAAGGGCACACCGTAAATGCAAGGACTTAACTCACGCGGGGATTTAACGCATGCAGGGACTTAGTGAACGAGCCAAACAGCTCATTCCCAAAGCTCAAATTGTCAGCTTTGCCAGTTGGCAGGATATGTCCAGTGACGCGATCGCCTATTTCCAACGTGCCAATGAAGAAAAGCGCTACCTCACAGATGAGGACTTAGCGGCAGTTAGCGTCCATACCCAGGCAAGCCATATTGAAGTGGTGCAGCAGCTTCGCGACCAAGCCGCTGAGATCGTCGATGAAGCGCGCGTGGATGTGCTCAAAGCGTTCCCTGGCATTTTAGAGCCGGGCGGGGGGTTGTATCCCGCCATGAGAGCGGAAGCCTGCTGGCGCGATTTTTGGCAGTTTTTGCGATGCATTACCTACGGCATTGCAGGGGCTCATGCTCAGTACACCAGCGCTGAAGGCTTAGCCGCTATGGAAGAACTGTACGAAGAGTTGAAAGTGCCCCTACCCGCAATGGTCACTGGATTGAAAGGAATTAAAGCCGCTAGCTTGAACCGATTACCTGCCGCCCAGCATGAGTCCTTAGCACCTTACTTTGACCATCTCATTACCCAGATGTCTCGCTTCTTGTCCTGACATGGTGAACCCCGCTGAATGAAATCTGCTGAAGCGTTTATTCGAGCTTGCATTAAAGGCGATCGCACCCAAGTGCAGGCCGCGCTTACCCAAGGACTGGATCCCAATGTGCGCTGGCAAAGCAGCACCGGCCTCATGTGGGCTGCCATGGAAAACCATCCCGCGATCGTGACCGATCTTCTCAGTGCCAGCGCCGATATTAACCTTCGCAATGATGCTGGGTACACCGCGCTCATGTACGCCGCTGAATCTGATCGCCGCGAAATGGTGCTCACACTATTAGCCAAAGGCGCAGACATTACAGGTCGTAATGCCTACGGCGAAACCGTCTTGATGATGATGGCCCGCAACGGGCAGGCCGATATCGTCGAATCGCTCATCAAGCTGGGCGCAGAGGTCAGCGCTACCAACAAAATTGGCGATACAGCGCTTTACTTAGCTGCCGACAATGGTCAGGCCTACGCGCTCAATGCCTTGATTGCTGCTGGCGCGGATGTTAATACCGCAAACATTGGAGGCTGGACGCCGCTGATGATGGCTTCAGCACGGGGTGATTTAGACACTATGAGTTTGCTGCTTGAGAACGGCGCAGACTGGACACCGAGCAACCGTTGGGGACAAACCGCGATGAGTGAAGCCAAGCAGTCTTTTCGGGCTGCCGCCGCAATTGCGCTCCTTCGCGCAGCGGGCGCAGAGCCATAGGCTACTAACTTTTGTAACGCTGCGTAACAGAAAATGGGCGATTATCGACATCTTACCGGTGCTGATTACGCACTATTTCTCGACCGAAATGAATGCATGAAATATATGTCAGTAAAGCTTTTCGTGTATTCTGAAAGTAGGTGCGTGCGCCTTTTTTGGTTTACAAAACTTGACAGGTTTCGGCCCCTTTTGCCGCCAAAATGAGAGCACGCAAGTAATATTTACGCCAGTCGTTAACTTAGTTACGTCTGTAGAAAGGTTTGCTTAATTTTAATTACAAGAGTAGGAGATAGCATTCATGGCTTTCGGACCAGCATCGAGGTTAGGCGTTGCGCTCTTTGACGAAACGCCGCCTATCGAGTGGGTACCCGGTCTCGCGGCTGATGATCGTGAAGACATCATTAACGCCGTTTACCGTCAGGTACTTGGCAATGCCTACGTCATGGAAAGCGAAAGACTAGAGGTCGCTGAATCTCAGTTCAAGCTCGGTGAATTCAGCGTCCGCGAATTTGTCCGCGCTGTCGCTAAATCCGACCTTTATCGCACTCGTTTTTTCGAGGCTTGCCCTCGCTACCGTTACACCGAACTAAATTTCCGTCATTTGTTGGGCCGCGCTCCTAATGACTACAACGAAATGAAGTTCCACAGCAACGTCCTCGATGCAGAAGGTTTTGAGGCAGACATCGATACTTTCCTCGACAGCGATGAGTATCAAAATACCTTCGGCGAGAACATCGTTCCTTACATCCGTGGCTACAAGAGCGAGGCGGCTGACACTATGGTCGGCTTCACCCATACTTTCGAGTTGGTTCGTGGCTCCTCTAGTAGCTCTCTTAAAGGCAGTACTTCTGGTACCGAGCCTCGGTTGAACAGCTTGGTTATCAATGCCGTGCCAACCGCTGTTAAGGCACCTTCTGAAGGTTCCGATGGCTGGGCATTCAGTGAGCCTCCGATCGCTGCAAATGCTCGCTTTGGTGCTGGCATTGGTGAGCGCGGCAAGGTTTACCGTATCGAAGTTACTTCCATTCGTGCGAACACCGTACGGACAAGATCCCGGTTCCGTCGTGCTAACCAGGTTTACTTGGTGCCTTATGAGAAGCTCTCTCAGGAGTATCAGCGGATCCATAAGTCAGGCGGCGTGATTGCTAGCATCACTCCTGTAGACTAGCGAGCCTCTAACGAGCCCATTAACGAGCCAATAGACTAACGAGCCTGCGTAGAGGCAAGTCATTCAGAGGCGAATCAGCCCGTTTTACTCGCCTCTATGCTGTTTTGTGCCTTGTCTGTTTCCGTTCATAAAGGCGCTGTTTGCTGTTCAGCGTTTCAACTGTTGAGAGTTTCAAACTAAAACATAAAATTTAGAAGGAGAACCCGATGTCTGATTACACCTACGAACTTTGGCCAACTAGCTCCAGCGACGATATTCAGGCGGTTATTCGTGCGGTTTATAAGCAAGTGCTTGGCAACCCACACGTGATGGAGAGTGAGCGCCTGGTAACGGCGGAATCTCAGCTCAGCGACGGAGCTATGTCCGTGCGTGAGTTTGTGCGGGCTGTGGCTAAGTCCGATTTTTACAAAGCGCGTTACTTTGAGAGCTGTGGCCCTTACCGCACTGTAGAGCTAAACTTTCAGCACATTCTGGGTCGTGCTCCTGAATCTCAGGCTGAAATTTCTGCGCATGTTTGCCGCTGCCAGGAAGAGGGCTTTGATGCTGATATTGATTCTTACGTAGATAGCGAAGAGTACCAGCAGGCATTTGGTGAGAATGTTGTTCCTTACGCTCGCAACGTTAGCCAAGTTGGCCTCAAGCAAGTTGTTTATAACCGTAACTTTGCTGTAGATCGCGGCCCCGCGCAGGTGAGCAGCGCAGTGAAGTCTTCTCAGCTTGTGTACGCAGTCGCTACTAACAGCGCTAACAAAATCACAACGGCTGAGTCAGCGCCAGGTTCTGTTACTGAAAAGCGCTTTAAGATTAAGACCACGTCTGCTAAGTTCGATCAGCCTCGCCGTGTGAGCTTTAACGAGTACATCGTTTCTGCAAGAAAGATGACCCCTCAGATTCAGCGCATTCAGCGCAGCGGTGCGAGAATTGTCAGCATTACTGAAATTAAGTAACGCGGTACCGTGAGCTTTTGTTTTTATTGATGCCTTCTCTTTAGGGTTAATTCGATAGAAACAATTGCCAAAGAAGACAGTTAAAAGTGCTGAGAGCAGGCTAAATGAATAGCCTGCTCTCAGCACTTTTTTGATGGCTGATTTTATTATTGTTAAGTTAGTTGGACTTGTTAAACATTTTCTCATGCGGAGGTTCACAGTCCGGTTACCTAGAGATAGGAGACTATGGCAAACACGTGTTTGTATCTATAGTTTCTGTCTCTTTGGTTATGTTTTTGCTGATGGTTGCTGCCACGTAAAACAACAACCCAAGTGATTAGGAATTTACATATACATGCATGCTTTTTCCATAACTCCTGCGCCTTTGTGTTGCTAGAAATGGAGAACCATTAACAATGTCTATCTGGGTCACCAGTCCCGAGCCTGTTGAGCTCCGGCCTAATGCGTCCGAAGACGATTTGCAAACCGTTATTTCAGCTGTGTATAAGCAGGTATTGGGTAACCATCATGTGATGGAAAGCCAGCGGCTCGCAAGCGCAGAGTCTTTGTTGCGTAATGGCGATATCAATGTCCGTGGTTTTGTCCGCGCTGTGGCAAAATCCGACATCTACCGTGCCCTCTTTTTTGAAGCCTCTTCTACTTACACGTTTATAGAGAGCAATTTTCAAAATTTGTTAGGTCGCGCCCCTGAAGACCAGAGCGAGATTACGGCTCACACAGTCACTTGCTTGCAAAAGGGCTACGACGGAGAAATCGATTCCTACATCGATAGTGATGAGTACTGGCAGAGCTTTGGCGAAAATACCGTGCCTTATCTGCGTGGTCAAAACACTGAAGTGGGTGTCAAAAATGTTCGCTTCAATCGTACCCTAGCCTTGGCTGGAGGCAATGCCTCTAACCAGTCAGGTGCTAAGTCTAAGCTCACGGCTGATCTCGGTAGCAATTTGCCCACTAAGATCCAAGCCCCTAAGGGTGTGGGCATGGGTAAAACGGGCCGCGGCGGTCAGTTTTCGATTGTTGTTTCTAAGGCCAACATGGGTGGTCAGCGTACCCCTCGCAGTAATGCCACTTATAAAGTAGGCTACGCTCAGCTACAGAACAAAATTCGTAGCATTCAAAAGTCTGGTGGCACTATCGTCAGCATCAATCCTGCATAAGGATCCTCAATCCTGCGTAAGGATCCTCAGTCCTGCGTAAGGATCGCTTTGTTCAGAGGCTCTTAGCGGTAAGAGATTCTGGCTAAAGGCGTAGATGCTGTTGATTGGACGCTTGAGTGTACCTGTGCGGGCGGGGTCGTGATTCGTGATTGCTCATCCCATCGGTTAACTCAAGCGTCCGGTGCCACACAACAACCCAGTTCATATGGAGAACAACGGTATGAATATCCTCGGAACTTCTGAGATTAGTGATTACCAAGGACGCACCGTAACCGTTGAGGTTACAGGTGTTTGTCAGCAAGCTGTGAATAAAACTGGCAGCTATACAGTACATGTCCCCTTCCGTCAGCTGTCTCAGACGATGCAGCGCATTAATCGTCAGGGCAGTAAGGTTGCCTCGGTGAGCCTCCTCGGCAAAGCTTCTGCGCCATCGGTTGATTCAAATGCATCTGCCGATGACGTAAACGGCGATAACAAAAAAGTTGTCAATCAAGGAGCCAGTGGAGACGGTGCGCCTGCCGCTAAATCGGGTCGCAAAAAAGGTCGTAAGCGCCGCTAGTGTTTGCTAGCTCATCAAGTCGCCATCGACTCTGAATAAAGCGCTGGATTTGTTGCTTTTGAGCGGTTTTTGAAGGGGTTACCTTTAGGGGCCGCGTTTAAGGCATGATTGGGTAACAGTCTTCCTAATTTCTGATTCCTTCTCTTATGGATATTGATACCTTTGTAGCGCGTTCTTTAGGTCGGTGGCGATCTCAGCGAAGTGCCCATCACCTCGCCTTCGCCCACTTTGAAGAAATTCGCTCTACCATTGATATTGAGCCACTCACCACAGACGATCCTGCTGTCCTTGCACTGTGTGAAAGTCAAGGTTTCGATGCGGCAACCATTGTTAGCCCCTTTAAAATGAGTTGGGAAGGCGAAACCGACTGGGACGAAGACGATGTGCTGAAAGGACAAACGATACTCGTACCTGTTCCTGATTTGCTCGAACTTGAGCAAGGCCGTCACAGCGGAAAACTTTTGCGCGACCAAGGGTACGCTGAAACCGTCCCTGCGGCAGGGCATTACACAATTCAACCAGACGGAACCTTTGTGCTGACGACTGGCTATGATCGCGCCGCTGCTGAGGAGAAAATTTGGTTTACGACTGAGAATCTGCGCTTCCGCGTATCTCTGATTAAAACCGGAGATGGTAAAGGCGTAACCACCGCTTCGTTCTCTTCAGAAGTCCGCCTACCGAAGCCAGACGCAGAAAAGAAATAAATGCTTTTCTGGACTCTCTTTTCTACAATCTAAGCTCAGGCCACACTGCCCGTTTAAAAAATCTCTCATTTAAAATTCAACGTATGACCGTTGCCCCTACGCAATCACCTGCCGCTCATCACCAAAATTTTATTGACCTCATTAGCTGGATGGCTGGGGACTTCAGTAACTTTAAGCAGTCCTACGAAAACCCTACTGACTTTGCCCACATCCGCATTTTCTTTCGCCCGCTGCCCTTCGACTTTTTTACGGCGCTGGGTTTTCCTGGGGGCGTTGGCTTCTACTCTGAGCAAGTTTACGACTACGACCTGTGGAGTCCGTACCGCCAAGGTCTGCATCGTGTGATTAATAACGGTGAAGATGGCATCTACATTGAAAACTACGGGTTTAAAGATGGGGTCCCTTTTGCCGGTTCTGGCCACAACCTCGATATTCTCAAAACGATTCCCGCAGACTGTGCCATCCGCCGTCAGGGATGTTCGATGGTGTTCAAACGTGAACAGTTGAACGGTCAAGATGCGTTTATTGGTGGTGTGGAGCCAGGGAATAACTGTCTTATTCCGCGTAAAGGTAAAAAAACCTATTTGGTGAGCCGTGTAGAACTCACCGAAAGCACCTGGGTCAGCCTAGATCAAGGGATGGATGTAGAGACCCATGAACATGTTTGGGGATCTACAGAAGGGGCTTTGCGCTTTGAGAAGAAAGAGAGTTTTGCGAGTGAACTGCCTTTGGCTCAGCTGATGCCTGCGCGTTCAGCAGAGATGGCTCCATTAAAAGAGAACGATCCCACCTAAAACAATGCTGCCACCCCCCGCAAAAAAGAAAATGCAGGCGTGGATCCGCAGCCGTCATCTCATTTGTTCGGGTAACTTTTTTATCTTTGAGACCGTAGAGTTTTCGACAGTAGATAAGTTTCAAGACTGCGTAGAAGCATTAGGCGGTACGTTAATTGCAGTGGAGCCGTTAAAGAAAATCTGGATTGGTAATCATCGCCGCGTTGTGCTTTATCGGGCGAAAGCTAGCTTGCATACCCCCCACCATGAGCTAAATCAGTATTGGATTAAATATGGGAGCTTTCGCACACGATTTGATGAGCGAGAGTAGTTCTGAGCAACCGTTCTGAGCAGCCGTTCTGCTCAGTCGTTCTGAGCAATCCCGCTGGGTATAGAGATGCGTGTGCTGATCTCAGATGCATAAGTGCTTGTCATAGATAGCTTTACAATTCCTAAAATTTTGCGGGGATCAATCTTCCTAAGATGGGTGAGATGCGAATACCCATAAAACAACCTCACCAACAAACGTAAAAAAGGACTTTCTTGCCATGCCCAGCACCTTTGTGAATCCTGTTGTAAACCCTGACAGGCAGCTCGGAGTCAATGTCTTTCAGGAGCGATCGCCCATTCGACTCTGGCCTACTTCCTCAGCAACAGACTCCGCCGATGAGCTAGAGATTGTTATCAGAGCCATTTATAACCAGGTGCTAGGCAATGCCTACGTGATGGAGAGCGAACGACAGCAAATTCCAGAATCGCAGTTTCGGCGCGGTGAACTCACTGTGATGGAATTTATTCGCCAAATCGCCTATTCCGATTTGTACCGTAGCCGCTTTTTTGAAAATGGCCCCCGCAATCGCTTTATTGAACTGAACTTTAAGCACTTTTTAGGTCGCGCACCTGAAAGCCGAGCAGAAGTGGCTTACCACAGTGCACTTTTGGACAATGGGGGCGGTTACGAAGCAGAGATTGATGCATACCTAGATAGTGACGAGTACTTGCGCACCTTTGGTACAGATACCGTGCCTTACTACAGGGGCTATAAAACAGAAGGGAGCAAGACCCTGGCTGGTTTCACTCATATGTTTGCGCTACTGCGAGGTGCTTCTAGCAGTGATAAAAATGTCATGGCTAACAACCCTGCTAGGCTCTCTACACAGCTGTTCGCCAACAAAGCGAGTTCAGTCATTTCGCCTACTGGTGCAACCAACCGTCAGGGCAGAAGTTCGGGGATGTCTACCGATGAATGGATTCGCTCCATTTTGCAGCGGCCTACGAGCGGCGGCGCAGTGCCTACCCCAACGGTTCCAACGGCGACGGGTGATATTGCTATCAGCGGATTAGATAATTCTGAACTCGCTGTTAAAGCCAGAGCACAAGCTAAGCAGCTAGAACAGCTGGAAGCGCAGCTCGCTAACTTAAGGCCCTTGTCTAATATGGGCGCAGCAATGTTGCGCAAAGGCCAACGTCCTCAGATGGCAGCAGTGGGTGCCCCTCAGGCAATGTCTCAGGTGTCTGGTTTGTCTGAGCTGGAAAGCCAGGTTAGTGCGCAAGCAACGCGCATTGAGAAGCTGAAAGGTGAGTTAATGAGTGCGCGCTCACTGGCGAACATCGCTGAATTTAAGCTCAACAAATGGCGTGCTCGTTCCTTTTAATGTTGAGTGCTCTGTCCTTATAAACCCAGCTAAACCTAGCTCATGACCCAACACACTGATGCCCGCAAGCTCACTCGCTGGATGGCCGCTGACTTTAGTAATCAGCCCCAGGCCATTGAGAATCCACCCTTTTTCGCCCATATTCAAGTATGTATGCGGCCTTTATCCAAAGGATTTCTTTCGGGCATTAGTTTGTACTTAGAGCAGGCTTATCACTATCAGCTCCATCTGCCTTATCGCGTGCGGGTGTTGCACTTTATTCAGCGCGAAAATGATGTGCTGCTGGAGAACTACAAAGTAAAAGATGAAGAACGGTTTTATGGCGCAGCGCGCGATCGCTCCAGACTCGCCAATTTGACCGCAGACGATCTCGAAACTATGAACGGTTGCGACATCATTGTGAACTGGGCCGAAAACAGCTTCCGAGGAAAGGTAGAACCGGGCAAAAAATGCATGGTCATGCGCAAAGGCATGAATACTTATCTCGATAACGAATTCATCGTGACGGCTGATCATATGACCAGCTATGACCGGGGCCGCGATCCTGAAACCGACGAACTCCTGTGGGGCTCCGTTGCTGGCCCCTTTGAATTTGATAAAGTTGCCCGCTACGATCACGAAGTGGAATCGTAGCGGGCAACGAGGTTGCGTCAGTAGCGTGATGCTGCTATACAGGACGCCATATAGGCCACCTAGAATATCGTGGCGTTAATCGTTAAGGGGCAGCGCCGATCACCAGCCGAACGAAGAATATTGAGATGCGACATCAAACGCCTCACGGGCTGCTGACTCATCCTTCGTCTGCTCTGGCACTGTCTCTACCCGAGACTCCGCACAAAAAGATGCTGTACTCAGGCCGCCGAAGCGCTTCACCACGCTGGTTCGAATCCTTAAATCTGGATTGGCAAACCAAAAGCGCTCCACTGAACTCATGGTTTCGTAATCTGTGGTCAGCACTAGGCCATCTTCCGAATCCATTTCGTAGCGGCCAATCACCGGCACAATTTCCGCATAGCCACGCTCACGTAGCAAATTTCCAGTCTGCGGGTTGTCCTCATCCGGAACGAGGGCAAATACCGTAGAGCCTTTGTGGTCTTCGCCTTCTTTATCCCAGGCCATTTCGCCATTCCACGTTACGTAAGCGCCGCCTACGGCAGTGGCTGGATCCACATCGTGCATCTTGCAAATCTCAACAATTTTTTCATTGTCTGCAGGCAATGCCTCTACAGCGATATTGGAGCCGCCGAGTTCTGCTCTGCGAAACGGCAAATGGTGTGTTGTCCGCTGAGACTGCCACTGTCCAGCGCTCTGCTGGAAAAACTCCATTACATTCATGAATTAACGTTGCCTTCCAAACTGCTTTTCTAACTTCTTTAAACCTAGCCAACACAGCCACTGCAAGGCATGTGCTCTAGCTATTTCAATATAGCGTGGCTCATCCCCATAAGGTGACTTGCTGCGAGGTAAAGATTCAGGTCGTAGTCAGTGGAATGAGCGAGGGCATTTCGATACGCTCATGATGCTGAGCGCTGAGGGCTTGCGTAAAAAATGCCATGGCAGACCGCCCCTGCCTTCGACAGGTCTGAATGACAGAGAGTAAAT
>JBGCGG010000143.1:0-6902 GCA_045110585.1 Phormidesmis sp.
CGGCTGATGAGAACAATCAAAGAAGAAGAGGTTGACTTGTCGGAGTATCGAAACTTTAATGAGGTGTATGAAAGGATAGAAGAGTTTTTAGAAGAGGTGTATATGAAGAAGAGAATTCACTCTTCTTTGAGCTATTTGACATCTACTGAATTTGAAACACAGTGGCGGAGGAAACAGCAGTCGTCTAAAGGTAATACTGGTAAGTCCAGACTCTCTAGTGCCTGATTTTGCTGTCCAAATTTAGGGGTTCATTTCAAACCCTATAAACAACAGCTTTTAGAATGGTGGAACGCAGGCATCTTGGAACCTACTACGCTGAGAGGGTTGTTGAAGCAGAAAGGCTACGACGGCTCTCTACGAACGGTTCAGCGATATGTTAGAAGCCTGCGCCAAGCTCAAGGATTACCCGTTCGCGTTCACACAACGCCTTCGACTCCCAAAGTTAGCGATTTGCAAGCGCCTCTACTCACACCGAAGCGAGCAGCTTACTTGATGATACTGCGTCCAGAAAATCAATGCGCAGAAAAGCGCGAGTTGTTAGAACGAGTCATTCAGCAGTGTCCGTCACTAGCGCCGCTCTTCGAGCTAGCTGAGAGTTTCTTGCAACTACTACGCAAACGGCAATCGCATGAGTTTGACGATTGGTTACTGAAAGCGGCAGCCTCTCCTATCAAACCGATACAGACTTTTGCAAAGGGACTTTTAGACGACTACGCTGCTGTAAAAGCTAGTATGGACACTGACTGGAGTAATGGTGTGGTTGAGGGGTTGAACAACAAACTCAAGATGTTGAAGCGACAGATGTATGGCAGAGCTGGATTAAGCCTTCTGAGCAAGCGTTTGATTGCAACCTGAGAGATTAGATAAGGATGAGTGACCCCAGAACTAGCCACGATCCTCTGGATCACCAAAAGTTGCCATGAGCCCTATGAGAGGTTGACATTTGATAATCAGATACTGCCTTGGGTTTGCTTGAAGCGGGGAGTTGGGTATTTGAAAGTGCCTGCGGCTGGCACTAGTCAGGAATGTCCGCAGTATGGAGCAAGGCGCAAGAAAATCTTGAGTGACCGATGGCATCGGTGTGAGTGTGGATATTCTCTGCCTCGTGATGTGGCCAGTGGCATGGTGATTAGGCAAAGAGCGGTGGAAGCCCGCGTCGCCTTGCGGTGCTAGCGGTGAGACCTCGCGTCGGTTCCCGGCGCTAGGGAATGCTCACCAAGACAGGGAATGTCCACCAAGACAGCCGTGGGGCGCACGGTTTATGAAAATGCTTGTGGGGATAGTCTGGCAGGGGTGCAGCTAATGCTGTTGCCTAGTTAAGTGTCGATGAAACAAAAATCTCCGGCTATACCCGCAGGGTTAGAGGGAGAGCGTCAAACGACGCCAACCAGTGGTTTAAGCCAAAGCAAGGCACTGACTAATTGCTCGCTTTGTATCTTCCTCCGCTTCGTGTGGGCTGATGTGTCCCCCCGGCACCGTCAATACCGTCATCCCAGGTGGAACCCCCACGTAGTCAGAATCGCCAACGATTGTGATCGCAGGCACCTGCAGCCTCTGAATCAAGGGTAATGAATCCTGCGCTTTTAAAATGACTGCATCTATGGTGCGAGCAATTTCTACGGCAGGGCGCGCCGACAGTCTCTCCTGCATTTGAGTAACTAGCTCGGGGCGCTTGTGCAACAGTTGCGGAGTATAGAGCGCTTTGGCCGCTTTCTCCGCAAAAAATGACGGGAAAATAGTCATTTTCTTCTGTAGCTCAAACTGAAGTCGGCTCATGCCTCGGGTTTTGCGAAACGGCATATTAAACAGCCCCAAAGACTCAAATCGCTCAGGTCTTTTAATTGCCGCTCTCAGCGCCGTCATACTACCCCAAGAATGGCCAATCACCGTACATCGCGAGATTGCTAGCTCATCCATCAGACAAAACAACATCTCAACGCAATCGTCTAAGCGCCAGTCTCTGTCAACATTGTCACTTTTTCCGTGAGCAGGCATATCGACAAAAAATTGCGATCGCTCTTCACCCACAGCGCTGACATTGGCCCACAGCGAGCGATCAAGAAAAACACCGTGCAAATACACGATTGGACTATCGCTTAAGCCTATGCCAGTGCCTTTATCAACACCTTGACGCCGCCAGCCAACTGAAATCTGTCCTAAATTTGTTGGAACCCGTAACTCATCCATGGCTAAATCCCGTCCTTCTCCTTACAAATCAACAACCTGATGCATCCGCAGAAACGCTCGAAACGAGGTCAGATTGGGATAGATTTCCTTCGCCTCCTCAGGCCCAAAAGTCCAGTTCCCAGCAGACTGCCACTGCAACTGTTCAACAAACTCACGATTCAACCAGCGACAAAGCCAAGCTGGCAACACAAATCGCTTAGCCGATCTCCCAGTCACTTCCTTATAAAGTTGCTTCATTTCTGCAACTGTTAGGCGATCGCTCGTTATATTGATCTTCTTGCCGATATACTTGACCGGATTGGCAAACACAGCCGCCGCAACGCCGCCAATATCATCTACCGCCAGCATGTGATAAGGCACCTGCGGCGACATCACACCTGAAATAAAAGGAAATGTCCAGCTACCGCCAAAGTCTGGATCGACCACATTATCCATAAACGTAACTGTTCCTAAAAACGTGTACGGGAGTTGAAGCGTTTTAATGTGCTGATCAACAGTCGCCTTAGATCTAAAATGTTGAAGCTGTTGCGGAAACGCCTGTCCGTCCGCCATCGTTGACTGAACAAAGTGCCGCACATCCGCACGCTTGGCAGCATTAGCTAGATTTTTCCCTTGGCGAATTTCGCCCTCATAGCCCACCCCCTTAGCCCAATAATTTTGAATAGAAAAGACCCCGCCTACACCAGCCATAGCCTTCACCAGTGACTCTACATCCTCTAAATCACCCACAGTGATTATGGCCCCCGCCGCCGCAAGGCGACTGGCGGCGGGGCTCTCCTGATTGCGAGTCAAGGCCCTCACCTCAAACCCATTGTTCAATAGGTGGCGGGCCACCGCGCCCCCTTGTTTGCCCGTCGCACCAACCACTAAAATACGCTGCGCTTTGTTGCTTTTATCTATCGCCTCTTGCATTTCTCCTGCCTCATAGTGCTGCAATCGAGTCGCTTTTCTTCAGTTTATGCGCGCAGCACTATAATTCAGATGCATATTTAATATAGTCACTATGCGCCAAGTGGATTTACGCGGGATTGACCTAAACCTGCTGGTATTGCTTAATGTTTTGCTCAGGCACCGCAACGTAACCAAGGCGGCAGAAAGCATGCACATGAGTCAGCCTGCCATGAGCCGAGCCCTCAGCAAGCTTCGCAAACTGCTAAACGATCCGCTTTTGACCAGAAGCCAAGGCGGCCTTGTTTTAACGGCCAAGGCGATCGCCCTTCACCCAGCCTTACAACAGGTACTCAAGGATATTTCGCACCTCGTTTCTGATACCCCTTTTCGGCCAGAGCACCTAACCGGACACCTCACACTTGCTGCCAGCGATCATGCGACCATCACACTACTCCCTACGCTAATGGCGCAAATCAACCAGAGCGCCCCAGAGTTAAATGTAAAAATCTCACCACTCTTCAACATCACAGCAGAACAGCTACACAGCGGCAACATCGACATGGCTTTCGGGGTCGCTGGAGTTGCGCTGCCAAGCACGCTTTGCCAGGAAACGCTCTATGAAGATACCTACGCCACCCTCATGCGAAAACATCATCCAGTCGGTCGTAGCTTATCTGTCGAGCAGTTTCGCAAGCTCAAACATGTACTCATTACCGCTGTCGGCGATGGTCAAGCGTCAGCCATAGAGACGGCCCTACAAAAGCAAGGCCTGCAGCGTCGAGTTGCGCTGCAAGTCCCCAGCTTTATTGCAGCCCTAGCAACGGTTGCTCAATCAGATTTTGTGGTTACTCTGCCAACATCTATTGCCAGAAAATACGCCAAGCAGTATTCACTTAGAGTGATCGCACCCCCAGTCAACTGTCCACCCATCTCCTACATTTCAATCTGGTCAAACACCAGGGAGACCGATCCAGCCCATCAATGGCTACGACAGCTCGTTCGCAAAGCATGTCCACAAAAAGGACTAGAGAAGGCCCTGTTGCAATAAATTATCGGAGATCGAAATTTCCATCATCCCCCCCCCCTGATTACGCAGAAACCCCAAAGATTTCGTTGATGAAGGAGACTTGTCCCATCACATCTCCTTTGTCAGCACCTTTGCTCTGACCTTTGCGAATCATGTTCATCGCCTCATAACCTTTAATCGTGCGCCTGGCCGTATTAAATGAGCTAAACCCCAAGCCTGGCTTGACACGCCGTTTTATAAATCGGTGATCTTGCTCCACCAGATTGTTAAGGTACTGGCTCTGTCGAGTTTCTGTCGTTTCAGGCAGGGACTCGGTTGCTTTCAAGGCTTCGATGGCAGGTGGATAAGCCGCATTTTTATCGACGGTGATAACTCTCGGTTCAATCGTGTGAGAAGCATTGAGAACTTTGCACAGAAATCGTTTAGCCGCTTTGGCATCGCGCTTGCCGCTCAGCATAAAGTCCAGGGTATTGCCCGCCGAATCCACGGCTCGGGAGAGATACTTACACGTCCCTTCTACTTTGCAATAAGTTTCGTCTACGCGCCATGAGTCATTGGTGGGCTTGAGAGACCAGCGACAGCGCTTGTCTAGTTCTGGACTGTAGGCCTGCACCCAGCGGTAGAGCGTTGTGTAGTCGACGTTGACACCACGCTCCAGCATCATTTCTTCCAAATCCCGATAGCTCAGGCTATAGCGCAGATACCAGCGGACATTCAGCAAGCTTAGGTCTGGCTGGAAGTGACGCCATTTGAACGGTTTTGAGGAAGGCATAGAATGCTGGTAACGGAGCTTGACGACACCGTAGAGTGCCCTGTGATCGCGCCAGACCTTATTTTTGCAACACTACCACCAAATTCGCCCATCATGCTCTTATCATATTAAGTTGACAGTGCCCTAAGCAGTCTTCTCAACTATGATCTATGCGCTTGAGGAAATCGACCACCTCAAATCTCTGCTAGACACCCTGCGGCCTTTGCCACCATCAGTAGTGGCTGAAATGAAGCAGAGAAACGATGTTCGCTTCAGCTATAACTCTACGGCCATTGAAGGGAATACACTCACTCAAAACGAGACGGCTCTTGTTTTGCAAGATGGACTGACTATTGGTGGCAAACGCTTATCAGAGCACCTAGAGATCATTGGGCATAAACAGGCTATCGATTATATCGAAACGCTTGCAGCAAAAGGTGAACCTGTTGGCGAGTGGCAGATTAAGCAGTTGCATCAGCTCATTATGTATGGCAATCGTCAAGATGCTGGCCGATACAGAACAGTTAACGTTATGGCTGCTGGCAGCGGTTATAAGTACCCAGATCAATTGCAGGTGCCAGAGCTGATGGCGCAATTTGAGCAATGGCTATCCGCAAGCAAAAACCATCCTGTCATTAAGGCTGCAGAAGCACATTATCGATTTGTCTCGATCCATCCTTTTAGCGATGGCAATGGCAGAGCCGCACGATTGTTGCAAAATCTGTTGCTACTGCAAAACGGATACCCTCCAATTACTTTACTGATTATTGATCGCGCTCATTATATTGACTCTCTTTTCCAAGCACAGACTAACAACGATGACCTGAATGATTTCTTGGACTTGGTCTGTAAACGCCAAATGGATGCTTTGAAAGAAACGCTAGAGGTAGCTGCTACATCGGGCGAACTGATGGATAAGAATCCTAAGGCTTGTAAAAGGGCTTTAGACGCACTGAGAGACTAAGACTTGGACGGGGCAAAGGAATCCGTCAGTCATGATGAGAATCAATAGTACGTAGAAAAAATTTACCTTCTTATGTTTAGGGGCCGTCTAATGCCTAACCATGCGCCATTTTGCTTCTAATTTTTATCTGTCAGCTCTGAGTAGCCAAAATAGAGCATCGACCGGCTGGCTGCTAGGCTAGGGGCAGATCAGCCCATCCCACCAACTACTCATGGATTGCCCGCACTACCAATCATCTCGTGTCTCACTGCTTCAGCGGAAGACCACCCTGGGCTACACCATGTTTCGCTGCAAACGCTGTCGCCGAACTTTCAACGAGCGCTCTGATTTTTGAGGCCGCGATTACGTATGGGCGAAGTCGTGTGTCTTGGTGATCGCAGACAGAAATTTATGCAAGGGGTCGGGGAATTGGAAGTCTTATTCAAGGCCGCTTAAGCTGAGATAGCGGCGGGAAGCGATCGCGTTGCTAGAGATTCAACGTAATTTGGCTACTGACTTCTGACAATTTCGGTCGACCAATCCTATCGAATTGACCTTTGCCACCGTGCGGCTGCGGACGGTCAAAACCTGAGGGGCTGTCTCGACGGTCACCGTGACACCGTTCGTGTTCAAGTTAGTGCAGAGTGCCCAAAAGCGCTGGCATCGCATCCGAGGGTTTAAGTCTTTAGGCGATGTGATTGAGGGTGTGCAGTTCAAAGATGGCGTGCGCATTCAGGAGGAGGAGAAAAAAGCGATCGCGCAGCGACAAGAAGAAAATCAGAAGGTCGCCTAATTTTGTCTCGTACACCAGATTTGACTATATCTCCTAAGCACGCGGTCGCAGTTGAAACGCTATCGATGAATTCTGGATCAGATATCTTCCTTTCTTTTCTAACAGTGCATTGTCCAATTCTTAGGCAGCGGGCTTGGGTGAGGCTTGATAGTTGATTGTATAAGTCTCTTCGCCCAGTTCGTTCGATAAAATCCTCGCGGACAGAGGCCCTACGCCAGGTACAGAGCGGTAAGTGGATTCATTGGGATCTTCCTTTGCCTGCTGTTTTAGCGCTTTTTCTAGTTTGGCGATCTCTTCATCCAATGTCTTC
>JBGCGG010000144.1:0-85696 GCA_045110585.1 Phormidesmis sp.
CATCCCAGAGAGCGCAGTCCTTCTAGCTGACCTTCGGTCTCAACGCCTTCTGCAACAATGCCCATATCCAAGCTATCGGCTAAATCAATAATCGTACGGACAATTTCTATGTTCTCGCCCCTTCCCCTAATATTTTGAACGAAAGAACGGTCAATTTTGAGGATATCGATCGGCATTTCCTGCAAACGACTGAGCGAAGAATAGCCAATACCAAAATCATCAATACAAAGGCCCACGTTCAGCGCGCGCAGCTCCTTCAGGACGCTCAGCGCCTCGGCTGAATTATGCATAATCGCAGTTTCAGTAATTTCTAGCCTCAAATCTTCAGCAGGAAAACCCGTTTCTGCCAAAATCGTCGCCACCTGCTGCGCCATATCATTTTGTGTCAGCTGACGGGCAGAGAGGTTTACATTCAGCTTTATCCGTTGGCTGTAGCCTGTCGCTTCGAGGGTTTCTTGCCACCGGCACATTTGCGCACAGGCTTCTTTCAGCACCCACTGACCAATCAACGTAATCACACCCGTCTCTTCCATCACCGGAATAAACTCGCCCGGTGAAATAGACCCATGCTCTGGGTGGTACCAACGGATAAGCGCTTCGACAGCGACCACCTTATTCTGAGTAATGTCTATGACTGGCTGATAGTGCAGCTTCAGCTCTTCGCGCTGAACCGCAAACTGCGCTTGGGTCGCCATTTGCCACAGCGCGACGGCTCGTTGATGCATGGTTTGATCAAATACCGTGTGGCAAGAGCCACCTTGCGCTTTAGCTCTATAGAGGGCGGTATCGGCATTACGCAGCAAATCACTCGATTTTTCGTAACCCACGCTGCTACAGACAACGCCGATACTGATGTTGGCAAATACTTCGAAGGTGCCAAGTTTAAAGGGGGCTTTCAGACTTAAATGAACGCGATCGCACACAGCGATCGCATCATCAAGGCCATCAATTTCTTCCAGCAAAATTGCAAACTCATCGCCACCTAACCGAGCCAACGTATCACAGCGACGAATGCAAGACTCTAACCGCCCAGCTAGCGCAGTCAACAGCTGATCGCCAATGGTGTGGCCCAAACTATCGTTGATCACCTTAAAGCGATCCAAATCTAAAAAGAGTACCGCGCACTGCATGCTGGCATTGCGTTCTAACCGAATCACCGCCTGCTCTAACCGGTTAACGAACAACGCACGGTTAGCAAGCCCAGTGAGTTCATCATAAAAAGCGCGATGACGAAGCTGCGCTTCCATCCATTTCTGCTCAGTCAGGTTAATCACCTGTAAAAGGAAACAGATAGGTCGCTGCTTACTATCGCGAACCATCGTCACCGTAAGCCCTACGTGTAAAGGCTTTTCATCTTTGCTCCAATGCCGCGTCTCAATCTGAAAGTGCTGACGCTCACCCGCCAACAGCTGCTCACCCAAAGACTTAAGCAAGGGGACATCTTCTGGATGAGTTAAATCTGTGAACGTCAGCATAATGAGTTCACGTTCTGTGTAGCCCACGGCCTCACAAAAGCTTTGGTTCGCACTCAAAAAACCACCTTCTAAATCCAAGATGGTCATGCCTATCGGCGACAGCTGAAATATTTGCTTCAGCGTTTTAGTATTCAGCGAGTCTTGAGTGTCAGGCATATCAGCCGAATCGGTTGATGATGTAGGCTTTGAGGCTTGTGTCGTTTGCGCTCTGATAGACTCTGCGGTGAGGTCTTCTGTCCCATCAGCATTCGTTCGCCCATCAGCTTGCACCTCATCTAGCGACGGTGGTACAGCCTTCGTTTTTCCTGCAGAGAACGCTTCATCAGTTGCCTGCTCAGCATCCGATGGTTCGGCGAAGGAATCTCTATCTTCTTTAGGAGGCTTATCACCTCCATACTCAGAGGCTTTAATGAATTCGGTCGTCCGCTGCTTAGAAGGAGACTCTGCCACGATTGAGTGGGTGTTCATAAGTGACCAAAAGGAACTGAGGTGAGATAGGCGGCACCCTCACAAGCAACTACATAACGTATAGAGACCGCTACTTCTGAACATCGGAAAGAAGAGACAGCGGGTCTGCATATCATATGGAGACAGACGTTGTGTGTGGGATTCCTTAAAAAGAATGCCCCCGGAAGCTTTTAGACTCTCCTACTATTGAGTAAATTCCGTGGCATAGCGTCTTCTGTCGGTAGCTATTCGTTATCTCTGGTCACTGTAATTACGGTTTCAGTGACCTGTTCGAAGGTATCGTCGTGGCTGATAACGAATAGCTGATTGAAAGATTTGATGCGGCTAATAGCCTCTGCTAAGCCCACACGGCGAGGCTTATCCATGTTCGTCGTCGGCTCATCAAAGAAGGCAATATCAATATCGGCAAGGACTTTCAGCAGCGCGAGGCGAACGGCTAATGCTGCGCACATTTGTTCACCGCCAGAGAGATTAATAAATCGGCGGGTGTGAGGGCCTTCTTGCACTGTAATTTCATAGTCAGCGCTCCAAGTCAGGGCTACATTTTGACGGTTTAACAGATCACGGAAAAGACGATCAGCTTCACGAGAAATATTGTGGACGTAGCGTTCGGTAATGCGAGGCCCAGCGGCTTTGTAGACTTTGCGAGCGTAGTTGATGAAACGTTTGATGTGATCGCGTTTTTTCAACTCTGTTTTGGCCTGATCGCGCTTCTGGGCAGTCGCTTTTAATCCTTTGATTTGGGTTTCTAATTCTGTAAATCGCTGACGCTGCTGAGGCAAGCTGCCCCGGAGCTGATCGGCCTGTGATTTAATGTCGTCAAACTGCTGATCTAACTCAGCAAAGGCTTCTGGATCAAATTCAGCGGTGAGGGTTTTAATTTGGGCATCCAGGGCTTTGCTTTCGATCTGAAGCTTAGCGAGGGCTTGCGCAGCCACTTTGGTTTCAGCCGTAATAGAGTCAACTTGCTGGGCGGCCTGTTGATTTTGTAAATGCAGCAAGTAGCCAGCCTGGTGAGTCTGTTTAGCGGTCTGCTGCACCTTTAGTTCACCATCTAAGGCTTCAAAAGCTTTGAGATTTTGAGCGATCGCGGCTTCCTTCTGTCGACTGTCCGCCTGCGCAGCCATCAGCGCTGTGTGCTGCTTTGTGACACTCGCCTGTTGCTGAAGGGTTTTGCGCAGCAGTTGCTGCCGCCCTTTCGGATTGTTGAGCTGTTGCAGTTGATCTGAAAGCTTAGCCAAAGATGCAGTTATTTTGCTCTCTTCAGCCAGCTGGTTGTCTAAATCTCTGAGCGTTTTTTTGAGCTGCTGCTGTTGCTGCTCAAGCTGCTGTTGTTTTTTCTGCTGAGCGCTCACGCTCATAATTTGGCCCTTTTTGGCATAGGCGGCTTTGAGCTGACTCTGAAGCTCTTTCTGTTGTAGCTGTAGCTGCGCTCTATCCGTTTGACCACTTAAATCAGCAAGAATATCGTTCAGACCGCTCAGCGTTTCCTTAGAAATGATGCCGCCTTGAAAAAGCGCCTCTCGAATCGGCACAATCGCCGCCTGATCTATCCCGGCAAATTCAGTTGTCCACCTTTCTAAGGTCTTCAACGTATCTGCCACTTGCTGACGATACGCATCTTGTTTGCCGCGGCCTTTCTCTGCCAGCGCCTGGATCTCTTGCTCAAATTGCTGCGCCGCCTCAATGCGACTTAACTGCTCCTGCAACCGCGTCTGCTGTTGCTCCCACCCCGGAATCTTCTCAATTGTGGCCTGTAAAGCCTCTAATCGCGCTAGTTCTTTTCCGACCTGAGCTTTCTCCCTTTCAATGCTCTTTAGCTGCTCAGTTAAGTTCTTTTGCTGAAAATGCATATTTGCAAACTGCTGCGCGCGCTGCTGCAACTGCGCTTGTTCCGCCTCAAGCTGCAATTGCTGAGCCACATCCTGGCTCAGGCTATCGAGTGCCTGCTCAGCCACTGTGAACTGCTCTATTTGAGCCTCTAACCGAGACACATCGCCTTGGCTTTTAGTCAATGTCTGCTGTAGCGCCTGCTGCTGACTTACAAGCGTCTGCCTTTCCTGGTTGCGCTCACTCAGCAATTGAATCTGGGCTTCAGCCGCAATGAACTGATCATACGCAGACTGGTGTTGCTGACAAATATCCGCTGCCTGCTGCGCTTTGGTCAGAGCATCAGCAATGCGAGCTTGGGCGGCTTGCTGGGCTGAAATTTGGCCAATGAGCGCTTGCTTTTGCATTTGTGCGGTTCTCACCTTCTCAGCCTGCGCTTGTACGGCCTTCCTTTGTTTATCAAGCTGCTGACTTTGTTTGTCGAAAGCAGCAAGCTGATCTTCATTGGTTTTAATATCTGCGGCTAGCTTCTGATGATTTTCTTGTAATCCATCCCAACTCTGTAACGACTCTTCGTACTGCTCAATTAGATCTTTTAGTCGCTGCGATTGGGCTTCACTATAGCGGCGTAAGCTATTGCTTTGCTTGTAGGTTTCTCGGTATTCCTCTACTTTCAACACCGTATCGAAGATAGGCTTGCGCTTTTCAGTCGGCAATAAAAAATCAGCGGTGAAGGTGCCTTGAGGCACACCGATGGTATTAGCAAAGAGCTGGCCAAGGTCTGTCCCAGGAGAAACGCCCAGGTGCTGTCGTAGCCAAGGCAACACTTCGTCTTTGGTGCGGGTGTAGGGCAGGCGTTCGTTCAGCTGCGGATCAAAGAGGAGATAGCCTTGGCTGGTAGAGCGCTGAACTTCGTAAGTGCGGCTGTCGCGGCTGGAGATGAAGGCAACTCTGGCTTGGGCGCTACTAGCGCCGTTACGGATGAGGTCTTCTTTGCGGTAGCTGCCTTGGTAGTTGAAAAGGACCCAGGCGATCGCCTCTAAGATACTCGTCTTTCCCGCTCCGTTTTCCCCACAAATGGCATTCGTTCCTGGCTGAAACTCAAACTGCTTATCTTTATGAGTTTTGAAGTTATTCAGCGTGACGGAAAGAATTTGCATTCTGGCCAAGGCAAAAACGAACACCCAAATCATACAGGCGTACTATGAATTTAGCCATTCCTTCAGCGCTCCTGCAATTGAATGATTCAATCTATACCTTCGCTCAATCTCTCTTTTCTGCGGCGCAGAACTGACCAGCTCACATCTGCGCCGCAGAACTGACAGCTCACTGCGAAGCAGCCTGAGTCTTTAGCGCTTCAATAATTTGAGTATTGGCCTTGGGGAAAGGGTAGTCACTTATTTCAGCTAATGTGACCCACTTCACTTCATCACATTCAATCGGCTGCGGCTCACCGCTCACATGCTTACAGTTAAAGACATTTAGCGTCACCTTGAAGTGCGTGTAGGCATGGTCGATGGTGATGAGCTTACTACCCACTTCGATTTCAATGCCCAGCTCTTCTTTTATTTCCCGGCTTACGCATTCTTCCATTGTTTCGCCAGATTCAATTTTGCCGCCGGGGAACTCCCATAGGCCACCTAATAAGCCTTCTTGCTTACGCCGATCAATGAGAATTTTGCCTTGCTCATCGGTAATCACGGCCACACCAATGTTCTTTTGAGGCAGGGGCTTTCGGGCTTGCGTCATGGGGAAGTCAGTTACAGCGCTCTGGTTGAGGACACTTCGATTGTACGCTGCGCAGTGGCGCTGCCACGGACAGAGCAAGCAGGCAGGATTATGGCGCGTACATAAGGTTGCACCCAAATCCATAATGGCCTGATTAAAATTCCGTGGATGCTGCGGGTCTAAAAGTTGCTCGGAAATGGCCCAAAGCTGTGGAAGTGCTTTGTTCGGGATAGCCGGAAATGCGACCAAACGAGCCAAAACGCGCTTAACGTTGCCATCGAGTATGGGCGTTGGCAAATCGAAGGCGGCACTCAAGATGCCGCCTGCTGTCGTGCGGCCAATGCCTTTGAGAGCGATCGCCCCCTCTAATGATTGCGGAAATTCTCCGTCCAATGCTGTAACCACCTGCTGCGCCGCACTATGCAAATTCCGCGCCCGCGCATAGTAACCCAAACCTTCCCATAGCTTCAAGACACTTTGCTGATCTGCGGCGGCCAAGGTCTCTACCGTCGGAAAAGCTTCCAGCCATCGTTCGTAGTAAGGAATGACCGTTTTTACCTGAGTTTGCTGCAGCATAATCTCCGAGATCCAAATCGCGTAAGGATCTCGTGTTCGCCGCCAAGGCAGATCGCGGCCTTGATTCGTATACCAATCTAAAAGGCGCTGCCTTAAATCAGTCACCGTTTTAGCGGTCAGGTCAGGCTTAAACGCAGCAAGACCCGAAGAAGCAAGCTTCTCCGAGTCTTTTGCGACAAATGAATTAGAAGACGAACTAGACACCAAACGAGTCGTGACTATGCATCAGAGGCTGTATCAAAGTCATCGCCAAACAGTGACTCTGAGAACTGCTCTTCAAAGGCAAGCCGCTGCTCTGCGCCGCGTAGGAAATATCCGCTCATCATCGCCGAGGCCAATAGTCGGCCAAGGTTCTCACGATTAGTCGTCACAGATACATCAAAGTTCTGGGAGGGCAACCCACCTAACAAACCGATAACGTTATGCTCAATCACCTGCATGACTTCGTCAGACGCAGGACGCGACAGCTGCGTGATGGTCTCTGGATCCATCATTTTGACGTAGCTAAGCAAAGAATTTTCGGAAGAGGGCGCTTTAGCTGAGTTTGATTCCATGAACTCTGGCAACTTCCCGGTTATATCATCCATGTTGAGTACCTATCGTGTGAACGGATAGAACGCGATTCTATAGAGGGGTTCGCTATATTTTTTGCTGTTGTGAGCGGCTAGAGCCAGATTTCGCTCGTTTGCTCATCTGTGTATCGTTACTGTAACAAGCTGGACTGAGATCGCCTATGCGTAAAACCGAACAACTAAAAATCCGGAAGGATGGGGGGCGATCTCCTACCAAGTAGGATCGCTAAGTAAGTTTACGTCTATCTGCTTAGGCTCCGCAGGCACGGACTGCAAACAAGCCAGTACAGGCTCTTCTTCTCCCACAATCTCAATCTCGCAAGCATGGCAAGAACCAGCCAAACAGCCGGTAGAGATTTCAACGCCCGCTCTGGCAGCAACCGCTAACCAAGAGTCGCCTGCGTTAGCCGTTGTAGTGACATCGTCTGGCAAAAAGTGGATCTTTACAGTGGTCATTTACACCGTTTAGTAGAAAATCAAATTTTGACAGTGCTTTTTTACACCGTTTCGCTAATTCGCTAAATAGTAGCCACATAATCTGTCGCCCACATATTTGGAGAAAGGCTATTTGAGCATAGCCACTAAAGTGTGATGCGCATCGGCAGCGTCTTTAAGTTCATGATCAAATGAAACCCGCACAGGCTGAGTCTCTCCATTCACTTCGGCCTGTAAGTCCATACCCGTGTGATCGATGGCCATTAAAGTTGCAGCTGTCGCAGATTGTTGGTTGCCGTAGCGCTTGGCGTAGGTCAGCACAGCTTCAGCATGATCTTTATTCATGTGGCGGCAAATGCGATCGCTCACCTGTGAGGTAATCACTTCTGACTTAGTTTCTGATTTATCTGACATAAGCTTCCTTCAACGCTCCCTTTCCAGACTACAATTCCAGCAGCCATTCGGCATCGAATAACCTCAATCTTTCTCGTCTCGATATCTCAGTCCAAGCCTTTACGTATTCACGTCCAAGCCTTTATGCGCGCACTCACTTAGTGCACGCTCAAAGGGCATAAGTGAACATCCCCTTGTGCGCCCTTTACCCGCCCCCTTCTCCATCATCGCTGATTTCATGAGCGCCAGTTCCACCCAGCCCTCACTTCAACCGCCTCTTAAACCAGAGGAGGAACAGCAGCCCCAAAGTCCCAGTAAAGTCACCCCTCACAGCTTCGATCAAGGCCATCCTTGGCCAACAGGCCACATCTTTGAAAGCCCTGGAGCACACCTCACTTACCGAGTCACTGGTCCTTGCTGTCGTCTCTATGATCGAGAACAGCTCCCCTGGCCTTGCTGCCGCATTCAATGGCATAGCAAAGAACCCAGCTGGCGACGCATTGGCAAACGCTTCATCGTTGATTTAGCCACCCGCAAGCATCCGTCCTACTGCGTTGAGATCGTAGGGCAAAGCTATCGCAGTGAACCCATCATCATGACCCTATACACAGAGAAGCTCTCTACCAAGCTGCAAAATTGGTGGCACACAAAACGAATCAAACAAGAGGCACCGCAGACGGAACAAACCAATGGAACAAACCAATAACGCAGCCCCAGAAAGTTGAGAACTCATACTTTCTGGGGCTGCGTTATTGTCTGGGAAAGCTTAGACGCTATCGTCTGCTTCTAAAAACTTAGAAGCTATCGTCTACTTCTGTCGGAACGACCACTTGGCAGCCGTGGCGATATTCTGTACCTGCCCACGTAATGGCACCACACAAGCTAGCCGCTACAGAAAAATCTGCATCCAAAAACAGCGTGTCCTGCATGTTTGCCCCATCTAGGATGACGTTGGTAAAGTTTGCATCGTCGATAAAGGACTCACGCAAGTCGGTTTGGATCATAGAAGAATTGGTGAGATCGGTATGATCAAAAATGGCGTAGCGCAAATCCGCACCGTCCAAATCGACGCCTCGAACGCTCGCGTAGCTCAAATTTACATCGATTAAGTTAGCGCCTTCTAGCTGTGCGCCATCCAAATTGGCATAGTAGAAATTAGCCCCTTCCAGATCGGCACCGCGCAGATCTACGTTCGATAAATCCAGTCTCCTAAAGTCCGCCTCATGAAGGTCACAGCCCTGACAGGCTCTATCTCTAATCAATCTTTCAATAGCGTCTTCATCAGCGGCCTGAGCCTCAGAATGAGGATTAAGTGTCACAGCAGGAAGAATCGTCATCGCCCCAGCTAAAAGTGTGCCGACCGTGAAAGCGACACGGGAATGATCGCACTTACGTATCAAATTGATTATTCCTATAGACATGACAGAGGGGGCCTCCGAAAGGCTTTAGAGCGTTTCTCTCATGGTGTCAGATGCATCATGGGTGTGGCAAGACTACGGAGCTTGCCCTAATGATTCGCTCACAAAATACTTACAAAGGTTGCCCTGCTCACACCGAAGAACATAACAACCTTTACGGATCGCTCTCATATAGCCGTTTACGGGAACTGATTAACAGGGATTCTTTCGGGTCTAAAACGAACCTTGTTTTAAGGTCATCTGGCAATGTTCACGGGTACTCTGTGAACTATTCCCATCAAGAAAAGTCAAAACGTTCGCAAAATCTACATATTTTTGCAGGTGCCACTTCAGCACTCTTCGCGTTGACGCCTATCCCGAATTAATGTCGGGGCCGAACCAATACCGGGTTCAATATCGGGTGCGCAAGCGCTATCGCCGATATCGTGAAATCTACTAATTTTTAAGGACATACAGAAGATGAAATCGCTCCGCCTCACCCTCGCTGCTCTCGCTACAACAGCCATGACGACCGCTGTGGGTAGCGTTGCTCCCAACCTTACCCCTGGCGCGATCGCACAAATCAACACCCAGACCGCACCGGCTATTCAACTCGCACAATCGTCTTTGTTCGGAATGAACGAGACCAGCCAAGCTCCCTTCATCATGGTCGCTCAGCCCACCAGTCGTTTGGGCGGCAGACAGCGCTACGGCCTAATGATCATTGAGCAGAAGAAGGCTGATCCACTCTGCTACAGCACCACAGGCTCTAGCCCCACACAAGTTAACGTACTGCTACTAAACTTCGACTTTTCCGGTATCTGCGGCAAGAGCACAGATACCAATGGCTACCTGCTTCGTACAGCGAATGAAGATATCAAGTATGACCCCGTCATTGAAAACGAAGACGGCGTGCTCGTGCTTTATGGTGTCCCTCGCCGTTCTGCGGGGCCAGATGCTGAGCGTTTCATCATCGGTCAAACAGATGGCATCGCGGCCAATGGCTTCACTCAAATCTTCTTTAAGCCAGGTTGGAGATTGGCGCGTCAGACATTTAACAATGCCAATACAGGTCGCACATACATTGCCAACGACCTCACACTAGCGGCTCTCACCAACCAAGACGTTGCGGTAGAACCCGGCGGTGGTGATCAATCTGGCGGCGGAGAAGAACCCACTACACCTACGACACCTCCAATTACACCTGCGCCTAGCAGTTTCCCAGATGTACAAGGCGATATCTACGCTAACGAAATCAACCGTGCGGTTCAGCTTGGCTTTATCTCTGGCTTTGCAGAAGACAACACGTTCCGCCCGGACGCAACCCTCACCCGTGAACAGCTGGTATCCATTGCATTAGAAGGCTTAGGACGCGCGCCTCAAGGTAGCATTAGCAGCAATCCTTACCCCGATGTACCCGCAAGCCGCTGGAGTGCAGCGAAAATTGAGCAGGCGAAGGATCTAGGTCTGGTTGCAGGCTACAACGATGGTACGTTCAGACCCACTCAGCCTGTGACCCGAGCAGAGCTGATCGCCATTATGAACAAAGCTGCCAAGCTGAAGAATAATCTTTCTAACATTGATTCACCTGAATCCAGCGTTCCTTTTAGCGATACGCAAGGGCACTGGGCTGAGTCTGTGATTAAAGACTTGGCAAGCTACTGCTCCATCGCAACACCTTTGAATGAGACCGGTACGGGCTTCTACCCCAATGAGTCGGCGCAGCGTAACTATGCCGCTGCCGCCATGGTTCGCCTGCTAGATTGCTCTCCAGCTGCGGCTGCACAGTAAAAACCCACGCTAGTCAGTCAGTTTTAAGGAAATAGAACCTCCTGTCAGGCCCCGGCGAAAGTCGGGGCTTTTTTCTGTTTAAGGGCTGCGCCTGCAATGGGCAGGCAGCTCATATGGCTAAGTCCGTACTCATCAGACCTACCTATTCATATTTAGAACAGGTACCACAAGAACGAGTACAACCAGAACGAATACAACCAGAACGAGTACAACCAGACCAACTACAACTAGAACACTTCTTACACCTTCAACTATTTGGTGCCTTTCAGCAGACCATAGCGGATAAGGCCACGACTGAATCCGGTTGTCATTAGCGCGATCGCGGCTGTGCCCCGAATGGTTTCTGTACCTGCCTGAAAAATACCGGCAATCACCTTAGGATCCATGGCAGATTGCACCACATCCTGCCAGAAAAATTCGACCTGCTGTGACCAGTCCGCACTGACTAAATTCCGAAAGCCAATGCCTTCAGCCAACTCCTGATACGCAGACAAAGAAATCACATAGGGCAAATGATAGAGCTGGTAAAGCTGATCTAAATGCATCTGCTCGCTCTCAGTAAGTGGCCCTGCTAAGTTATTCGTTTCCCGGTGGCACCAAGTAGCCATCAAAAAGGTGCCACCTGGTTTTAGCTGACGGTAACACTCCGATAAAAAACCGTGCTTATCCGGCATGTGCTCACCGCTCTCCATCGACCATATGAAATCAAAAGAGTTATCAGGGAACGGCGTTGCCAATGCATCTACCACCTGAAAATCAACGGCGCAAGGCACACTAAGCGTCGCCAAACTCTCCCACGCATGCAGAGGAACACCTCGTTCTTGTGCTCTTTCTGTCGCCCGATTCGCTTGCACTGGACTCAGCGTAATACCCACGGCCTTCGCTTGATATTTCTCCGATAGGTACAGCGTGCTGCCGCCAATGCCGCAGCCCACATCCAGTATGGCATCGGCATCAGATACCCCACCCCACGTCAAAAGTGCCTCTATTAAATCGATCTGAGCTTGGCGGCGATCTTTACGATGCTGGCCACTCTCTCCGTAGTAACCGTGGTGCATGTGCTCACCCCAAGTTCGTTCCCATAGCAAGGAAGACTCATCGTAAAACTGCTGGATTTTTTCGCTAATCGTGCTCATAGGGGTATTGAACCTAGTAAACAAAGGTGAAGGTGAACAGAGGCATCGAGATTAATTCGATAGGGGCCTGTTGGCTGGAGATTGTGGCACTGCACCCATCTGTTGACTGGGGCTTGCGACACTGCGCCCATAAGTGGAAGGATATGCTGTGCGCCTAAGGTACTGCGATGACCGTCCCTAGAACTATTTGTGTTGGCTTTCTGGCCTTGATTGTGGTGGGTACTGCGCTACTGATGCTGCCCCTTTCTGTGGCCAGCGGGGACTGGAACAGCCCACTAACAGCGTTATTTACAGCGACTTCAGCGGTGTGTGTGACGGGTCTCATCGTTGTGGATACAGGAACATATTTTTCCGCGTTTGGACAGGGCGTGATCTTAACGCTAATTCAGCTCGGCGGGTTGGGCTATATGGCCGCGACGACCTTGTTGTTGTTATTAATTGGCCGTCGGTTAGGGCTGAAGGATAAATTAGCGATTCAACAGGCCATGGAAACCGCAGAGCTGGCGAATGTAAAAGCGCTGCTCATTTCCATTATTTCAATGGTGATGATTTTTGAGCTAACCGGGGCCTGCTTTTTAATGCCGACATTTAGAGAAGATTTTGGCTTGGGGCGATCGCTCTGGCTATCCATCTTCCACAGCATCAGCGCGTTTAATAATGCAGGCTTTAGTCTATTTCCCGATAGTCTGGTGGGCTACGCCGAGAAAACATGGCCTATGGTCGTTATCTCCGCGCTCATTATTATTGGCGGCATAGGCTATCAGGTGCTGATGGAAGCGTTTATGTGGGTGCGCGCAAAACTGATGCGAAACAAAATTCGCACTGTGTTCTCACTTCACTTCCGGATTGTGACCAGCACCACGTTGTTTCTGTTAGTCCTCGGCACGCTTGCGTTTCTGTTCATTGAATTTGATAACCCCGCAACGTTAGGCGGCAAGTCATTGGGGGCCAAAACGCTGCTGGCAGGGGTGCAATCGGTCGTCATGCGGACGGCTGGATTTAATTCAATTGATATCGGCGCGATGGAGACCAGTGCTTTGTTTGTGGCGATCGCCCTCATGTTTGTTGGCGCTAGCCCTGGCAGCACCGGTGGCGGCATCAAAACCACCACTGTCCGCATTTTGCTCATCTCCACCTACACAGCCTTACGAGGGAAAGAAGAAGTCAACTGCTACCAGCGTCAAATCCCCCTTTCGCGCGTGCTCAAAGCACTCTCTGTCGTTGTTGCCTCCGCCATTAGCGTGGTCATCATTACCACCTGCATCTCCCTCAGCGACCCTGGCATCCCCTTTATCAGCCTTCTTTTCGAATCCGTCTCCGCGTTCGCGACCGTGGGCCTTTCCACTGGCATCACCGCCGATCTTTCCACGCTTGGGCAGCTCTTCATCATTGCCACCATGTACATCGGCAGAGTCGGCATTCTCCTGCTCATGTCCGCTCTCATCGGCGACCCCAGCCCCACCGCCATCCACTTCCCTGAAGAAGATTTACTCACAGGCTGATGCCACCCAAATCATCATGCTTTGAATATTCAAGCCACGTTTGCCACGCAAACTGTCCGATTCAATATTAAATCGACCAAGCATTAAATCAACCCACCCAACAGAGAAAAGGAGACGACCCTTCACGGATCGCCTCCTTTTTCCAGCCAAAACAGATTTAACTAATCAAATTAGCCCTCTGTCGCTAGCTCAGTACTTCCACGACGGCGGCCACCCGTAAGGCTATTAAATAGCATTACACCAACGGCTTTAATCAAGTTGCCTTCCAGTTCCTGGAACAGCTCCATATTGATACCGAACGCATCGTTAGCTTCTTGAACGATCGCATCGGCTGTGGATTCGTCTACAGGCGCTTCGCCCAAAGACTCACGGTATCCGTTCTTAAATGCCTTCTCATCTTGGATGGTGGGGAACTCATAGAAAGCAACGCCATCGCTACCGGTGAGGTTCATAGCGCGCTGAGAAATGCCTTTAAGGATTTGACCACCAGAGAGATCGCCTAAGTAGCGAGTGTAGGAATGACCTACCAGTAGCTCAGGCTGAGTCGCAGAAATCTCGCGGATACGATCTACATACTTCTGGCCACCCTTAGACAGCTTAATTTGCTCTCTCCAGGTAGGGCCGTAGTAGAAAGCTAGATCTTGCTCTAGGCTTTGCTTACGGTTTAGCTCAGGAAAATACACCTTGGAAACAATAGGATGATCCTTGTGCTTTTCCAGCTCTTCTTCCATGGCGCAGTAGATGAAGTAGAAGTTGCCCACAAGCTTGCGGTAAGACTTCTTCTCGACCACACCACGCAAAAAGCATCGGACGAATCCAACGTTTTCTGCCATAGTGTGAGCTTTTTTAGTGCCCTCTCGGAGCTGGGTCGCTAAATTGTTGCTCATGTGTTTGGAGATTTCTTCTAGTGTTTTGTTTTGGGTGTTCCTGTCGGCACTTGGGCGCATCACGCGTTAAGAGCGTTAAGAAAACTTGAATCCAGTGTTCTTCGCTACTTTCTAAAAGCTTAGAGCGATGACTCTACCTAAAGAAAGAATCCGCAACATTTTTTCATGTTGCGGAAGAATTAGAAAAGCATCAATTGGGAAGAGCAAATTAGAGGCTCTTCCGATGAAATATCAAATCGATAGATAACCCATCGCTAGATAGCCAAGTATCAGATATCGAACCATTAGATATCTAATCATTAGATGTCTAGATCAGTCATGTTTAGGCGAGGGCCATGGGTTTCAATAAACTCACGGCGGGGGGCTACGCGATCGCCCATCAGCACCGTAAAGATCCGATCTGCTTCAGCCGCATCCTCAATCTCCACCCGCTTTAGCGTGCGCGTTTCCGGATTCATTGTGGTATCCCACAGCTGCTGAGGCATCATCTCACCCAATCCCTTAAAGCGCTGGATGTTGTACTTCGCATTATCAGGTAACGCGTTGATACCATCTTGCAGCTCTCGGTCGCTATAGCAGTAAGTATGATTTTTACCGCGCTCTAACTTATACAAAGGCGGGCAAGCGATGTAGATGTAGCCCTGATCGACCAAGTCACGCTGATAGCGATAGAAGAATGTCAGCAGCAGGGTACGAATGTGCGCACCATCAACGTCTGCATCTGTCATCAAACAAATGCGATGGTAGCGAAGACTCTCCGCATCAAATTCTTCACCTTTAATGCCCAGTCCTAGAGCCGTGATTAAGGACTGCACCTCGTTATTTTTGTAGATCTTAGAGTCGTCGGTTTTCTCAATGTTGAGAATTTTGCCTCGCAGTGGAAGGATGGCTTGGAAGCGGCGATCGCGCCCTTGCTTCGCACTGCCTCCCGCAGAATCACCCTCCACAATAAAGATTTCAGACTCGCTCGGATCGCGAGAGCTACAGTCCGAGAGCTTACCCGGCAATGTAGAAGACTCCAGCACAGACTTCCGTCGCACCAGATCACGGGCCTTCTTCGCGGCCTCAGCCGCATTAAACGCCTGAATCGCTTTTTCTAAGATGGCATCTGCCACGCCCGGATTAAAGTCTAGGTACTCCGTGAGCGCTTCACCGACTAAAGAATCGACGATACCGCGAACTTCGGTATTACCCAACTTCGTTTTAGTCTGACCTTCAAACTCAGGTTCAGGCACCTTTACCGAAACGACTGCCGTCAAGCCCTCGCGGATGTTCTCACCCGCCATATTGGACTCACCCTCTTTCCGCTTCTTACGCTTACGCGCAATCACATTCATCGTGCGCGTGAGCACAGCCTTTAAGCCCTCTAAGTGAGTGCCTCCATCCACCGTACGAATGTTATTGGCAAAGCCCATGAGGTTGTCAGAAAAAGCATCGCCACACCACTGCAAAGCCGCTTCCACCTGCACGCCATTCTTCTCCGAATTCACATAGATGATTTCGGGATGGAGCGGCTCTTTATCCTTATTAATGTATTCAACGTATTCTTTAATCCCGCCTTCGTAGCAGTAACGAGACTCACGGGGCTGATCGGCTTTAATCAGCTCCAAACGGTAGTCCGTAAAGGTAATATCTACGCCCGCGTTGAGGTAGGCTAGCTCGCGCAAACGCCGCGCCAGCGTATCGTAGTCAAACTCAACGGTGTGCGTAAAAATAGTCGCATCGGGCTTAAAAATAACTTGCGTACCGGTCTTACTGCTGCCCTTTTCAGTTTTTAAAGTGCCAATCGGATTACCCCGCTCAAAGCGCTGGGTATGCACTTTACCTTCACGCCACACAGTCACTTCAACCCACTCAGACAGGGCATTTACAACCGAAACACCTACACCGTGCAAACCACCGGAGACCTTATAACCACTGTCACCGCCAAACTTGCCACCAGCATGCAGAACAGTCAGCACCGTTTCGAGCGCTGATTTACCTGTCGTGGGATGAATATCGGTAGGAATACCACGGCCATCATCTGTGACAGTCACTGAACCATCCACATTCAGCGCAGCCGTAATGCGCTTACAGTGACCAGCTAAAGCTTCATCAACGGAGTTATCAATAACTTCGTACACCAGATGGTGCAGACCACGTGGGCCGGTGCTACCAATGTACATTCCCGGACGCTTTCGAACAGGCTCAAGTCCTTCTAGCACTTGAATTTGCTGAGCGCCGTAGTTATTTGCCATACATGTTCTCCTGAGTCAGCCTTTTGTTAAGCTCTATAAAGCTCTACACAGCTCGCCAAAAGCTGTTTTAGCAGGGCCAAGTGTTATTTGCCTGTGAATTCTAGCACAAAGGGGTTAAAAGCGATTTTAGAGCTATCTGAGCGCATTTATCGAAACAGGGTCATAGGCTACCTTTTTGAACGGCACTAAAAAGCGACGGTCAGCGGCCCTCTATATTAATAGGTGAATTATTAGAGATAGGAGCTAAGCGGATTTCGCTTTACAGTCCACTTGTACTATTGCACGCCCCATTTAATTATCATTGCTGGCCCAACTGCCTCAGGAAAATCTGGATTGGCTATGGAACTCGCCAAACAGCATCCGGCAATTATTCTCAGCGCCGATTCACGGCAAGTGTATAAAGAGTTTGATATTGGCACGGCAAAGCCTTCGGTCGTAGACCAGCGGACGGTTCCGCATCAGTTTATTGATATTTGCGAGCCCACTGAAGTACTCACCGTGGCAGATTATCAGCAGCAGGCTCAAGGGGCGATCGCTCAAATTCAGTCCCAACGGGAACAGCTCCCGTTGCTGGTGGGCGGAACGGGCCTGTATATAAACTCAGTAGCCAAAGGATTGAAGATTCCGAAAGTTGCGCCCCATGCCGAACTGCGATCTCAACTCACCCAACTGGGACAAACCTACTGCTATAGCCTCCTACAACAGGTTGATCCACAAGCTACCCAGCGAATTCATCAAAACGATCAGGTGAGAACGCTCAGAGCGTTAGAAGTTTTCTATGTGACTGGAAAGACGATTTCGAGTCAGCAAGGAGAAAATCCGCCGAGCTATCCGATCTTATATATAGGGCTTGCTTGTGAAGTAGATAAATTGCGATCGCGCATTACTCAACGCACCCACCAAATGATCGAAGCCGGATTCGCAAAAGAAGTAGCCACCCTCATAGAAAAATACGGCGCAGACTTACCCCTACTTAAAACCCTAGGCTACGCAGAAATGCAACAGCACTTGACTGGGAGTCTCTCCCTAGACAAAACTATCGACCTTATCATTCAGCACACCTGTCAGTTTGCAAAACGTCAGCGCACCTGGTTTCGGAAAGAGCCAACCATTGAATGGTTTACAGCCGACGAGCCAACCTTAGTCGAACAGGTGTCAAATCGGGTTGAGGCGTTCTTAAAAAAATTGGACATCGACTCCGCTTAGCGCACCATCAGCAGAGAAGCTTAAGTGCATCGCAGGCTTCTCTACTGATGGTGCGCTGAATAGCGAATCTACCTAACGATTAAGCAAAATCGGACGTCTTTTACTTTCTGTATCAGCCATCAAAGACCAGCCATCAAAGGGCAATCATCAAAGACCAGCCATCAAAAGCCAACTATCAAAGCTCTTCAGTTTCTAATTCTTTAATCGGCACTGCCAACTTCTTCTCTTTAGGCAGCTCCAGCTCAGGTGCTCGTGCCGGAACCAATTCCTTCTGACGCTCAGGCTGATCAGCCTTACGCTCATCCAACTTCAGCGGCAGCTTCATTGGCTGCTTCTCTTCCACCTGATTAGCCTTCGGTAGGCTCTGCTCCAGTTCACCCAACGGACGGGGAATAACCATCACTGAATTCAGCTCGCCAATGCGCTCAGCCTCATTCATTCCAGCTTCTACAGCAATCACCACGTTAGATAATGAGCCTTGAATAATAATCGTACAGAGCCCTTCACCAATGGTTTCGTGGGAAAGCAGCGTGACCTCAGCCGACTTAGTCATTGCATCGGCCGCGCCCACCATCGCCGGAAATCCACGAGTCTCTAGCAACCCAATAGCCTGCCCCCCACGAGATTGACCAACGCCCTCCAAGGCTTCTAACCGAGTATTAATCGGCAAAACCTCTTCTAAATTCGCCAGCGGGCGCGGAATCATCGTCGCCGAAACAAACTGGCCAAACTGTCGTGCCGTTTCTTCACCTGCGTGAACAGCCATTCTCACATCGGCGACACCGCCCCGCACAATCGCAGTGCAGTGACCACCACCCGTTTTCTCGTAACCGACTAAAAACACATTCGACGACTTCATCATCGCGTCAGCAGTGCCAATAATGGCTGGGAAGCTCGTTGTTGCTACCATGCCTAGTGCCGTATCGTACAGCCAGTTACGAGTAGCTGTAATAGCAGGTTTGCGGACGGGAGTAGCTTCTGAGTGCATAGGTGCCTTTGGAGAGAGTCGTTAGACCCGTTGTTCCTGGTTGTTATGCTTTATGTTATTCGGGGTTATTCGGACTTTATTAAGGCTTGATAGATTAACTGTCGGGAGTGTGTCTATTGGGAAACAGCGCAGAGATGAGTCTTGAAACCTGCTCACGACCATAAACGCGATCATACGAAGGGTTTACCGTCATTTGAGATGAGCTGTCTATGCCATCGCTTGCATGAGCACTGCCATTACCACCATCGTTCTTGCCATTGTAGCTATTTTCGTGGCGGTTATTTTCACGCTGACTATTTCCGAACTGTTCGTTTCCGCCCTGATAGCCCCCAGCTCGGCTGTTTTGGCTTTGAGCGTAGGTTGATTGTACGCCATCGTCTGGAGAACTGTGTTGCGACTGAAACGTACTGTAAATTTGCGATGAACCGCCTTGGTAACGATTGTTTTGAAAACCGTTCCCTAGAGAATCAGCTGACTGAAAACGACTTCCCTGGGAATCAGATGATTGAAAACCGTTGCCTTGAAAACCGTTGCCTTGAAAACCTTGAAAGCCGGTGGACTGATACCCATTCGACTGAAAGCTGTTGTCGGAAAAACCGGTGGACTGATAACCACTAGCTGGCTGAGCAACGTACTGAGGCTGAGCGCCAGACCGATCACCAGACTGAAACTGACTGCTGTGCTGAGAGTGACTGCCCTGCGGAGAGGGCGTTTGTAATTCACCCACTAAAGAATCCGGCGGAACAACAGTCTCCGAACTCACAGAAGGATTAATCAACGTACTCCCCGCACTGATACAAGCATCCAACCCAACTTCGCCATGCCCCACCACCAACACGTTAGCGCCTAGACTGACGCCTTCTGCAATGGTCAGCACACCTTTACGAGATTGAATGCAGACGCCTGCGGCAAGACAAACGCCTTTACCAATAACGATTCGACTACCGCTAGCGGCTTGAAGAACCACACCAGGCGCGATCGCTGCCGTTGAATCTACCGACACATCACCCACCACACAGTAGTGGGTGTCGCTAACGAGTTTTGGCGCTTGCTGAGACATGCGGCAGTTTCAGAAGAGAAGTTAGGCGATCGCTACGGGCGTTGAATAGTCGTCTCTAAGACACGACGCTTCGCCTGTGGATCAACACCCACCAGCCGAACATAGTCACCTGAGTGCGCAGCAAGTTGCTGACTCAAAGCCGAAATAGCGTCAGCGGGGCGGCGCGCGTCAATCGAAGGGCCAGTTTGCCAGATGCCGCTGCGGAATCGACGCTTATCCGCGAATTCAATCGCAATCCGACAACCCTGATTCACAAGCTGAGTCACTTGATTCATCACCTCAGAATCGACTGCGCCGTTGCCGTTACCATATCCGCCATTGCTGCCATACCCGTTGCTGCTACCGTTATTCCGATTCAGGAATGCTGGATCGTCATAGTGAGGAGGGTTTGCGTTAACAGGATCTTGCGAAGACTGACCCTGTGAAGAGTGAGCATCCACGCTTTGTCCAGGCTTTTGAATGGTCGTAGAAGCCCCACGAGTCTTCATAGCCTTATTTACACCAAAGACGCGAACATATTTATCAGAATTCTGACTCAAGAAGCTTTGCAGTTGACTAGCAGATTGAACTGTAGGCGCGGTCTGCCAAATCCCACTTCGATAGCGACGGGCATCAGCCACCTCAACACCAACCTGATTACCTTGCCCTAAAATCTGGTTCACGGCCTGAGCCACGGTACCGCTACCGCCACCTTGACTGTAGCCACCTTGCGAACCCGATTGAGGTGAACCATAGGACTGGCTCCCAGAAGCACTTGCGACAGGACGACTACCCGAAGTGTCTACAGGCTTGCCGTCTGCACGCTGAATAGTCACAGAAGAAACACGGCGCTTGGCATGAGGATCAATGCCAAACATGCGAACGTACTCACCGCTATGTTCTGCAAGACAATGCTCTAGGTGAGAAAGCACATCGCGCTCATTCGTGGACTGAATAGGAGAGCAGCTCTTCCACACGTTACTGCGGTAGCGGCGCGTATCAGCATGCTCGGTACCGATGATAAAACCACCGCGCAACAGATTACGAACCTGATCGACTACATTTTCAGTCAGGCCGCCCCCGTTGCTGTCACCAGAGTCGCCAGGAGCATAAGAGTTAGAAGAACTAGAAAAACTAGAACTAACAGATGTACTAGCAGCAACGGCCTTTCCATCGGGACGCTGAACAGTAACCATGCCAACTCGGCGCTTCAATTGAGGATCAATGCCAAACATGCGCACATACTCACCAGAATGCTCTGCCAGACAACGTTCCAGTGCCTCAAAGACAGCTTGTTCGCGGGTGTCTTTAATAGGGGTGCAAGTTTCCCATACGCCACTACGATAACGGCGCGTATCAGCATGCTCCATGCCAATCCGGTATCCCTGACTAAGATGCTGGCGCACCTGCTGAACAATTTCGGGGGAAAGTCTTTGCGTTTGCATGTTGGCTCCTTCGGTATCGTAGGACGAGTTACGGGGTGAATAATTGGTTGAGGGGTCGGTCGAGTGGGGGGAAGCAGAAAAAGATTGAGTGGCAGAGCGACTAGGAGAGGTGCGAGACGCACCGCTAACAGGAACCAAGCGGGCCTTAGCACGACGATCAGCAAAGGATTGAGACTTCGAGGTTAAATTGCGAGCACCGCCAGTCGCAACTTTGGCAATTTCCTTAGCAAATTCGAGGTCATCAGGCTGGACGTCAGGCAGTTGGTCAGCTTGATGCTGACTGGTGATAATGCTGCCAGAGGGAACGCACTTACCGGGGGGCACTTCCACGTCTTGAACCAGCGCATGCATCATAACAACACAGCCATCCCCAAGCCGGGCGTTGTAAATAGTAGAGCGAAAACCGATAAAACAGCCCGTGCCAATAAAGGCAGGGCTGTGAATAATGGCTTTGTGCGCAACGGTAACCTGTTCACTAAGGAAGACAGAACAATCGCTAGCGCCTTGCCCAGTCACCTTGGGGCCACTAACCCCCTCTACAAGCACACCCGGCAACAGAGAGCAGCGCTTACGAACAACCACCGAAGCTCCACTCTCAGCGGTAATGGCCGTTCCCGGAGAAACCACCACGCCAGCCGCCAAGCTGACATCGCCCTCTAGGTAAGAAAACTCATGCACATCAGCAGACTGGTGCACCTTGGGCGTTGCCGATAAGCTCAATCTTGGCATAGCAATGGCGGCCTACAAATCAAAGGCCAAATCAACTAAAGTCTTCTCGCTTGTCATACATCAGCCCAGAATCCAAACTGACCGTATCGACAATTGCAATAACAGCGGCGTCCACAGGTCTTTGGTTATAACCTTGGTGCTGACGAGCAGAGCTACCTCTACTAATCAGCACCCATTCGCCTATACCTGCGCCCACCACATCGGCAGCAACCTCATACTCATCCTGAAGAGCACCTGACTCTTCAATAAGTTGAACAAGTAGCAACTTGACGCCTCTCAAGCTGTCATCCTTAACGGTGCTGACGACAGTTCCTCTGACTTTTGCTAGACGCATATTGTTTTATTTACCGTGCTTATCTGCCGTAAGGACGAATGCCGCTTACGCTCTCACGAAACTGTTCAACAGCTTCGGTGTAGCGAATTGGAAGCACAAATTCTAAGTTCTCATGAGGACGAGCGATGATGTGAGTCGAGAGAACCTGACCACCGTTCACACGCTTTACGTTCTCCACGCCAGCGGCAACAGAAGCTTGAACCTCTGAGACGTCGCCGCGAACAATAACGGTTACCCGACCGCTACCAATTTTTTCATAGCCGACCAACGTAACGCGAGCGGCCTTAACCATCGCATCAGCGGCTTCAACGACTGCGGGGAAACCCAGAGTTTCCACCATACCTACTGCAATTGCCATTTTCTTTTCCTAACTGTGTTGTCTGTACTTAAGCGATGCCATTAGCTAGATCGAAACAGGATCTAGCTAATGAACGGAAATAAGCTTATGACCTAAACTGCTCGACGGCTTCGGTGTAGCGAATCGGAAGCACGAACTCCAAGTTCTCGTGGGGGCGAGCAATGATGTGAGTTGAGAGGACCTCACCACCGTTCACACGCTTTACAGACTCAACGCCAGCAGAAACGGAAGCCTGAACTTCCGATACGTCGCCACGAACGATAACGGTTACACGACCACTACCAATTTTTTCGTAACCAACCAACGTAACGCGAGCGGCCTTAACCATCGCATCAGCGGCTTCAACGACTGCGGGGAAGCCCTTGGTTTCAATCATTCCAACAGCGATAGGCATTAGTCGAAATCTCCTTCAAATAAATCTCTTAAAAGTTACGGCCCGAGATAATGCATGACTCAAAGGGTCAAAGGCATTAACATCGTCCAATCATCCGCTGAAAACTTCGACCTTTCGCCAAGTCTGGTTGTTCAGAAATGATGCTTGCAGAATGTACAAAATTGTCTGCCAATTTAGCGGATAAAACCAACCGTTATCTGAGGTTACTTTTACACCTGAGCGGGTCAGGCAATTCACATCAGGCAAGCGTGTTTTATTACTGCGTCATAACTCACAATAAAGTGGCGCTGCCTCTTTGACAATATAAGCCCCAATGATTGTTGCTAATACCGAGCATTATTTAAGCTTATGGAGAAAATATTGCTATTTGTGTTTAAAGGTAACGGATAATGAAGGGGTCACTGGGTGGTAATCACAGCTTCCTACGCTGGTGCAGAAAAAATTAAGAAATGGGTTTACATCCGCCGAAGCCTTTATAAAGAGTGAGTTTTAAACGGGATCAGTGATGTAGCAGCAAACAGGTAGTTGCGTCCGATGATAAATTTTGTCCCTGGCTATCCATTAAGCCCGGCAGGGCATTTGGCAGGCACTGGTCAGGTAATATAAAAATTATGAGAAATCTGTTGCCTGTGTTAAGAGCCAAAAAGTGGAGGGGCTGATTTTTTCTCAAAGGCATTTATTGGGTGATGGAATCCATGAAGTGTGAGTGCCTTCTGAAGCAGTAGAACAGAGGCGTTTGTTCGATGGATTTATTCTCTGCCTAATCAATTTTGTTTGAGATGAGTGAAACAGCTTGATACATATTCTTGACACACTTTTTCAGGTGCGTTGCTGAGATGTATTCGACCGGCTTTTACATCGATTTTTAAAATTTTCTAAAGTGCCCACGATGCAGTTTTTAATTCAGTGGAGTTGGCTGATTCCAATGTACGGCTTGGCAGGGGCGCTATTGGCGCTACCCTGGGCGACTCGGCTAATTCGCCGTAGCGGTCCACGGCCCGCTATGTATATCAATGTGTTGATGACCTTGCTCGCTACGTTGCATGGTTTTTTGTTGCTTCAGGCCATAGAAGTAGGGGGACCACAGGAGGTTAGCTTTGAGTGGCTAAAGGTTGCAGAGCTGAATTTATCTGCTTCGCTGGATTTATCTCCAATCAATCTGATCTTTTTGGAGCTCACAACAGGTTTGAGCTTGCTGGCGCAGGTATTCGCCATGGGCTATTTGGAGAAAGACTGGGCGCTGGCTCGATTCTTTGCGCTGATGGGCTTTTTTGAGGGTGCGATTAGTGGCGTCATTTTGAGCAGCTCACTTTTCTCTTCTTACTTCTTGTTGGAGATGCTGACGCTCTCGACGTACCTACTCGTAGGCTTTTGGTATGCGCAATCTCTGGTCATTACGGCAGCTCGAGATGCCTTTCTGACCAAACGAGTGGGTGACATTCTCTTGTTTATGGGGCTAATTTCGCTGAGTGCCTATGCCGGAAGTTTGCGCTTCGATGATTTATCTGAATGGGCAAAAACTGCTGACATCACGCCCTTAGCCGCGACTTTGACAGGACTCGCGCTCATTGCGGGGCCGACGGGTAAGTGTGCTCAGTTTCCGTTGCATCTGTGGCTAGACGAAGCGATGGAAGGACCTAGCCCTGCATCTATTTTGAGAAATTCGGCAGTTGTGACGGTTGGCGCATATGTGTTGATTAAGCTGCAGTTTGTGGTGGATATCTCACCGATCACGTTAGATGTCTTGATTGCAATTGGTGCCATTACAGCCATCGGTGCGTCTTTGGTTTCGCTAGCTCAAATAGACTTCAAGCGAACCTTTTCTTATTCTACGAGTGCTTATATTGGCCTCGTGTTTATCTCGGTCGGGACAGACTTACCTAATATCGCGCTGCTGCTGTTGTTTACACATGCGATCGCGAAGGCTCTGATCTTTATGAGTATCGGCGCAATTATTTTTTCGACGAATAATCAAGACCTCACTGAGCTGGGTGGCATTTGGTCTCGAATGCCTGCAACCACCATTGCCTACATTACGGGCGGGCTAGGACTGACCGGGATTCTGCCCTTGGGCTGCTTCTGGTCATTCTCTCTCAGTCTGGAATTCTTATGGGATAGGCATCCATTGCTCGTGGGTGTGTTTTTAATCGTCAACTTCATTACGGCCTTGAACTTAGTTCGCGTGTTTCGCTTGGTGTTCTTGGGCAAACCACAGCCCAAAACCCGTCGGACCCCTGAGGTGGGCTGGTTAATGGCCATTCCCATGGTGACTTTATCTATTGCTGTTTTGATGGTGCCGGTAGTGATGTGGAACGAACCGCTACTGCCGTTTGTTGATCGACTCAATGTACCCGCGATCGCACTTCTTGTTATTTCGGGAATATCCGGTGCTGCTTTAGGGATTTACCTACCACTGAACCGAGCTTGGTCTCGCTCTAGCATGGCCACCCTCAGACGTATCCAAGATTTGCTAGGCAATGATTTTTATACCGAGAAGCTATACGAAAGAACAGTGGTTCGACTCGTTTCCACGCTCTCTAGCCTGAGCTACTGGATAGATACATACATCATTGATGGCGCAGTAAATTTTGTAGGGGCCGCTTCAATCTTGGGCGGTGAAGGACTGAAATATAGTTCTTCAGGGCGCTCTCAAAGCTACATTCTCACTATCCTTGCAGGCGTGGGATTGCTGGTGCTAATGACAACTTGGGCGATGTGGTAGTGGAGAGGACCAGAGGAGAAAACAAATCATGATACTAACTTCGCTGCTATTGATTCCCCTGGTGGGTGCGCTGATTATCAGCCTTTGGCCCTCAGAGATAGAATCGACTCAGGCTCGTTTAGGGGCGCTGATTACGCTGACGGCCACATTGATACTCTCGCTTTATTTGGCGACCCAGTATGACATTAGGAATCCAGGCTTCCAGTTCATAGAACAACTTAACTGGGTGGAGCCAATTGGCTTAACTTACAGCCTTGCAGTCGATGGCATCTCACTGCCGCTTGTGGTCATTAACGCGCTACTCACGCTGGTGGCAGTCTACATCAGCGGTCAGGTAAAGCGGCCTAGACTTTACTATTCAATGCTGCTCATTATTTCAAGTGCGGTATATGGTGCATTTCTAGCCCAAAACTTGCTGCTGTTCTTCCTGTTTTATGAGCTAGAACTGATTCCGCTATATCTATTAATTGCTATTTGGGGCGGGGCAAGACGCGGCTACGCAGCGACCAAGTTTCTAATCTATACAGCTGTCTCCGGCATCCTAATATTGGGTGCATTTCTAGGTCTCGATCTGCTGTCTACCACCAACAGCTTTGACTACAATCCAGCGATGGCGCAAGGACTGACCTTCGTGCAGCAGAGCGTTCTCATGGGCGCACTGCTGGTAGGCTTCGGCATTAAAATTCCGTTGTTTCCCTTCCATACATGGCTACCCGATGCGCACGTTGAAGCATCTACACCAGTTTCAGTTCTGCTGGCAGGGGTTTTACTTAAGCTGGGAACTTATGGCATTTTGAGATTCTGCATGGGTCTATTTCCTGACACTTGGATGAGCTTTTCTCCATATTTGGGATGGTGGGCCGTCGTAAGTGTGCTGTATGGGTCTTTGGCAGCGATCGCTCAGACCGACATGAAAAAGATGGTGGCCTACAGCTCGGTCGGCCACATGGGATACATTCTGCTGGCGGCGGCGGCGGCAACACCACTTAGCATTTTAGGTACCGTGATGCAGATGGTGAGCCACGGGCTCATTTCGGCATTAATGTTCCTTCTGGTGGGCGTTGTTTACAAAAAGACAGGAACTCGTGATTTAACCGTACTCAAAGGATTGCTTGCCCCGGAAAGAGGACTCCCCTTCATCGGATCGCTAATGGTGCTAGGGGCGATGGCTAGCGCAGGCATTCCGGGCATGATGGGTTTCATCTCAGAATTCGTGGTCTTTCGCGGTAGTTTTGAAACCCAAGCCCCACAGACCTTGCTCTGTATGGTGGGTTCTGGACTGACAGCGGTATACTTTCTGCTAATGATCAATCGGGTATTCTTCGGCAGGCTCAACGTGGTTCCACCTACGCTGACAGCAGAAGTAGATACCTTGATTCCGGGTGTAAAGTGGCGCGATCGCATTCCAGCGCTCGCTCTAGTCCTGCTCATCTTTGCCTTTGGCCTACAGCCAGAGTGGATGACACGCTGGATGGCCTCTACGACAACGACCTTTATGGCGAATACGGAACAAGTGGCTCTCATTACGGAGCAGTAACCACCAAACAGTGACAACTAAGCAGTAACTGCGAACCAACCATTAGCAGAAGCTATAACCAAAGGGTCATCCAACCAACACACATTGACTGGCAACCTCCAACCGGCAACCTCCCAGCGCTTTCGCAATGATCACAACACCAACTGCCACCAAAACAACACCCATCTACGCGTCTTCTGAATATATTGACCGCCTCGTAGAAGGGGGAACGCTGCTACCTGACACCCCCGAGAATCTAAAAGAAGTGGTTGGCGTTCTCTATGCGTATGGGGTGGTGCTAGATGCGTATTCAAAAAACTTGATCTATATTGCGGATCATCAGTTTTTAGTGCTGATGCCCATCTTCAAATATTTCAACGGTGACATCACGCCGCAGAAAATCGTAAAACATCTGTGGCACGACCGCATCAACTATGAATATGCAGAATACGTCATGCGTACGATGATGTGGCACGGCGGTGGCGGGTTAGATGCTTACCTTGACTCAGAAGACTTTTGGGCCTGCTGTAGTCCAGCTATTCGGGCGAAAAGTCGATTCAACCCAGTGTTGGTGGCACTCAACAGAATCTTTCCAGATTTTCTTCCTGAGCAAGTTCGTCAGCTCGCCTACTATTCTGGCTTGGGGCAGTTCTGGCGGGTCATGAGCGACGCCTTCATTCTGCTTGCCGACGAATACGATAAAGGCAATATCAAGCGGGTCAAAGACGTTGTTGATTTAGTGAAAGCTGAACTCGTTGCCAATGCAGGCAAACCCATTACCTATGCAGTAACGGTCGGCGGCACGCAGTACGACATCATTCCAAAGTCCGTCGGGCTAACCTTTTTACCCGATACGGCCATTCCTTATGTAGAAAGCATCTTTTTACGGGGGACGCCTTTCTTTGGCACTGTGTCTTATAACGCGCAGGCCCAGCAGATCCCTTTAGATCAGGCTGAATTTGGCTATGGTGCACTCTTTGCAGATCCGCTACCCATTGGGGGCGCGGGCATTCCACCGACGCTACTGATGCAAGATATGCGCCACTACGTACCGGATTATCTGAGCGAGATGTATGGGCAATCGGTACGGGGTCAAGATGACGTACGGGTACAGCTTTGCCAGAGCTTTCAGAAATCTATGTTTTGTGTCACGGAAGCTGCTGTGCGGGGTCTCATGCCTTATGCACCAGACACGCAAGATCCTAAAGAGCAGGTGCTTAACCGTGATTATCTCAATGGTTGGATGAAGCGACTCGCGACATCTCGGTTAGATGTGGTTCAAACTGAGCCTGATACGACTGCCTAATAGAAGCCACCAGATAGAAGCCACCAGATAGAAGCTGCTAAAGAGAAGCCGCTAAAAGAAGCTGCTAGATCGCAACCGCTGAGCTGAGCATTGTGCACTCCTTGCACCGCGCACAAGAAAGCAACTAACCTTGGCGACCAACCTTACAGATCACCCACAACAGCTCGACGAATCAGCTCTGTGACAGCTGTTGCCATCACCGCATCGACATAGCGAGCTTCCTCGTCGGCGTTCCCAACATTTTGGGCGGTAATCATGGTAAAGCCTAGGGAGTAGTGCTGGTAAGCAGCCGTTGGATCGGGAGCACCAACATTCGGATTAGACAGTTGGCGGGGGAGACTGAATTGGACTAGCGCACAGTAGGTGAGTTCAGTGCGATCGCGTTGATCACTCCGGCCAAACCCACTTTTCGAGATAATCACTGGCTCACGCACCCACTGACTTAACCCTAAAGTTTCCCAAGCAATATCCACATAGCGAGCCGTATCATGGCCCATCGCCCGAATGATGCAGTCCAAACTACGGGTTTGAATATCTGGAATGCGCTGTTCTTGACTCAAGCGCCAGTGCCATCCCAACATCGTTATCAGACGAGTTAAATCGTAGGTGGCCATTAGATTTTGGCCGCTGTGCCGTAGCCCTGGAGACTTGAGTAGCACACTGTTTCTTTGTGAACTCCACAGCTCCGGATTTTGAATGAAGGGAACTTCGCCATAACGGCCCTGAAATGACAGCAATTGATTGCCCGTCATCTGTCTTGTCCATTTTTCCAACCGCTCAGGGGTTGCAAATCGTTTGAACATGACGGCCAAAGCATTAGACGTGGAAATGCGATTATCGTAGGTCATAATCGAAGTCGCCAAATCTTCAAAGGGAAAGCCACTAAATCGCCCCGCAGACCCAGCAGAGCGGACTCGGCAACGGCTCATATCTACAGAGGGATCGATTCGGTTAGCCTGCGCAGCTACGTTCAGCAATGGAATAAATTTGGTGCTGCTCCATAACTGGCGATCGCTTAGGGCATCTCGGCCCAGCCATCGCCCGTGAATCTTTCCATCTTCAAGCGTCTGCACACACACGCACGCCGACAACACATCTACAGGCAAAAAATCCAAGCCTATTTCATCCACAAACAGCACCTCTCCCCGCTGAGGATAGGGCGCTGAGTGTCCGGGACTAGATTTGGCCGAGCCTGACTTACCCGAACCTGACTTACGCGAACCTGACTCAATCCCCGCAGGCAACTGTAACCGCACCGCATATTGCGCAATGCCGTTACGGTACAGCGAGGATTGACTGCCCTTATCTAGGAACGCAAGTTTCTCTTGATCAAACCCTTTTTCCTGGTTAAGGAACGACTGAAAAACTCGATTGGTATCTTGTGCCGCTGTCAGCGTCGGATAGTTGCGGATTAGATCTGAAGCAGGAATATCGAGAGCACGGCACAGCAATGCAGCTAGCTCACCTCGGGTAATTGCGCGTGCAGGCAAAAAGGGACGTGGATGGAAATGGTGTTCGAGTAGTTTTTGGGCAATAGCTGAGGCGATCGCGGCCTGAGCATAGCCTGGAATCTGTTCCGCATCGGAAAAATATTGACTCAAGCTTCGCAAGGTATCCGCTGACGGCTCGGATGACTCAACGGCCTGGGTGACCGCCGCCGCATCTAGCGTAATGGTCGCATCGACACCCTGACTACTATCCACTGCCGCCATAAGCACCACAATCGCCTGCGCCCGCGAAACCGCTAAGCGCGGACGAAACGTACCATTGGGATAACCGCTAAACAAGCCACGTTCACTTGCCCAAGAGATCGCCTCGCTAGCCCAGTAAACATCGCTCACATCCTTAAAAACAGGGGGCGCTTGATTAACAGACACCTCAGGGAAAGCCTTTTGCAAAATAGCCGCAAACTCAGCGCGCGAAACAGTTGCTTGGGGCCTAAATTTGCCGTTCGGGTAACCACTAATAAGCTGTTTCTGAGCGAGTACTGAAATACATGGACTCGCCCAGTGGTTATTGATGTCGGTAAACATATCTAATGTTTGGCTGATTTTGACTTGTTATCCGTAGCGCTGGTTGTTGAAACGAAAGCAGACGCAAACCACCCACCAAAAAAGATACGACCAAAACTACCGAAAAACATAACGGAAGTCTGGTGAACAGCATCTAAGATCTGAACTAGGCTTGAAATAGCACATGAGCTAGATCACACCGTTTAAGCTACCCTACCTCAACTCAGGTTAGTTCTAAGCTTGGTTGGCATCTTGCCCGTTGAGAAAAAAGTAAGCAAGCAAAAAGTAAGCAAGCAAAGAATAACTGAGCACCAACGTTTCTATGACTCAAACTGTTACACCATCTGCCACACCAAACGCAGCATCGGATAATACCTCCAACAGCACTGAAACTCGCACTGAGGCGGATTCAGTCACCACACAAACCATGGTGTTGGATGTGGAAGGCATGATGTGTGCAGGCTGTGTGAGCACGGTTGAGAAAAAACTGGCTCAGTGTGATGGCGTCACCCGTGCAATGGTGAACTTAGTCACGGAGGTGGCTGCAGTAGAGTATGCGCCAGAAGCAGATCCAGACGCGATCGCTCAAACCCTAACCGCAGCCGGCTACCCCAGCAAAATTCGTTCCGCAGCAGACACTGAACCCCTAGCAGCTGAGTCGGATTGGCTCTTACGTAAAGAAGAAGCTCAAAAGAATCAAACTCGCCAGCTTGTAACGGCCTCTGTGCTACTCGTCCTTTCTACACTGGGACATTTAGAGCATTTTCAAGGGGCATTTTTAGGTGCCCTTCCCAGCCCCATTTCAGATGCACTTCCAGGTGGGCAAGGCTTCTCAATTCCCATCATTAACACGCTCTGGTTTCATGGCTTACTCGCCACACTGACCCTACTCTTGCCTGCCCGCAAAATTATCATAGAGGGCATGTTAGGGCTGCGGCGCGGCACCCCCAACATGAACACCTTAGTAGGACTAGGCGCACTGAGTGCATACGGAACCAGCGTAGCGGCACTCTTGTTTCCATCACTAGGGTGGTCTTGCTTTTTCGATGAGCCAGTGATGCTGCTGAGCTTTATTTTGCTAGGCCGAACCTTGGAGCAGCGGGCACGGTTTCAAGCTGCCAGCTCATTGCGATCGCTCATTGCCCTCCAACCATCCCTAGCCCGCCTTGTCCCCAATCCCAACGAAACCAGCCAAACAGACGATAAAGCCACGGCCCAAGGCATTCAAATATCAGCCAATCAAGTTCAGGTTGGCGAATGGCTACGCGTGCTGCCGAGCGAAAAAGTCCCGATGGATGGCGTGATTGTTGCAGGTCAAACCACCATTAATGAATCCATGCTGACCGGAGAATCGGTTCCCGTCATCAAGCGGATAGGTGATGACGTGGTTGCAGGCAGCCTCAACCAGTCTGGTGCAATTACCTTGAAGGTCACCCATACCGGGAATGAAACAGCCTTAGCCCAGATGATTTATCTGATCGAAACAGCCCAAACACGCAAAGCACCTATTCAAGGCTTTGCGGATCTCATTGCTGGCTACTTTACCTATGGAGTTTTGATCTGCGCGCTACTGACATTTTGCTTTTGGTATTTCATCGGTGTCCCAACGTGGTCTGAGACCGTACAAGTTGTGATGGGGCACGCCCATCATGGCGCAGGCATCCATACAATGAACATGGCGAGCAGCCCGCATTTACGCTTGCTAACGAGCTTAAAATTGGCAATTTCTGTACTCGTTGTGGCCTGCCCCTGCGCGCTCGGCTTGGCTACGCCTACGGCCATTTTGGTCGGTTCTGGCATTGGAGCCAAGCAAGGCTTACTCATTCGAGGTGGCGATATTTTAGAAGCGACTCGCGGTTTAGACACCCTTGTCTTTGATAAAACAGGCACCTTAACAACCGGCCAGCCTCAACTAACGGACAGTCTTGTTTTAGCACCACACTTTTCTGCACAGCAGCTACTGCAAATTGCGGCAACGGTAGAGAGTGGAACTCGCCATCCACTTGGCATTGCCATTGAGCAAGCATCCAAGAAACAGACCCTAGCACTACTAGATGCCGATACGTTTTATACAGAGGTCGGATTTGGAATTGCGGCCACTATCACGCTGCCAAACGAGGCCCCAGCCCACTGCTTAGTGGGAAATTCAGGCTGGATGGAAAAGAACGATTGTGAGATATCTGCCGCGCAACCCTTCGCACAAAAATTGGGAGAGGCCGGACAAACAGCCGTGTTTGTAGCCGTGAATCAGAAAGTCATAGGCGTATTAGGGATAGCCGATACGCTGCGAGAAGAAGCCAAAAACACGGTCGAAGCATTGAAATCGCTTGGCCTAGGCGTGCGCATTTTGAGTGGAGATAGCACAGCTGTTGCCGCCGCGATCGCCACTCAGCTCAACATAGCCGCAGACAAAGTAACCGCGAACGTCACGCCCAAAGGCAAAGTAGACGCCATCATCGCCCTACAGAAAACAGGACATCGCGTTGGCCTGGTTGGCGATGGCATCAACGATGCCCCCGCCCTGGCACAAGCTGATGTGGGCATCGCTCTCAACTCCGGCACAGACATTGCAATGGAAACAGCTGATATCGTGCTGATGCGGAATACACTTACCGACGTCCCTGCAGCGCTCAAGCTTAGCCAAGCCACCTTCAACAAAATTCGTCAAAACCTAGCCTGGGCATTCACCTACAACCTAATTTGCATTCCGCTAGCAGCAGGTGCATTTCTTCCCGCATTTGGCATTTCCCTCAATCCAGGCTTCGCAGGCGGACTGATGGCAATCAGCTCTGTCACTGTCGTTGTCAATTCTCTATTACTGAAAAGACAACGAACAGAACGCCTTTCTTAAAAGACGGCGCTTCAGAAGACCGCGCCTCAGAAGACCATGTCTCAGAAGACGGTAGCCCAGAAAAACCGCACTCAGAAAGACCGTTGATGCCAGGAAACCTGCGCAGAGGATACGGGCCTAAAAAGGCACCATCCAGAAAATTGTGCTCACAAACAACAAATTTGCGATATCAAAACTCGAAATAATAAGACTAAAGACAACAAAAATAAAAGCCCTCAACTTGCAAAAACTGCATGCTAAAGGCCGCTAAAAGCATTAAAAATAATGGTTTCTATCGCTGATGCTGAAAATTAGTACTCTGTGTCAAACAGATCAAGTTTTCTCCATAACTTTCAATCAAACCACTTTGACGAAGCTTGCCCATCAATCTGGTAACGGTGACCCTTGTAGAGCCGATAGCGCTACCAATTTGAGCGTGAGTCAGCGGGAAAGGCAAATAGTACCCTTGCTCGCACTGCTCACCATGCTCATCAATCAACAGCGTCAAGAAGCCTAACAATCTATCAATCGTACGGCGCTGCCCTAAAGTACTGAGCCAAAGCAGCTTGCGCTGATGCTGCTTACGAAAAGCATCTAGTACCTCTTTCTGGAAATGTGGCCATGTGTCCAAATCATTCCAGTACAACCAAATGACGGTTGTTTGATCCACATGCGCAAAGCTTTGCAGTGTAAAAGGAGGCTGAGCAACCACTTCAAAAGGCTGACCAGCACCGACAAAACCCAAGAAAGCTTCTTCAGCAGCCACCAAAGGCATCCGAGAATTCGGACTTTGCTTCTTCATGGTGGCACTCACTTGGGCATTTCCTAGCAACCGCACTGAGCCTTTCTGTACCAGATACAAAAGCCCCGGCCTGGCCGGAATCTTCTCATCTTTATTAAAAGTTCGACAGCGATAATGCTCACTGGCCCAATCTGAAATACGCTGCCATGCCAGGAACGGTCGAGCATTGTCCGGTTGCTGAGAGGAAGACATATTTTCAATACTAGAAGTGTGTTTAACCGTTGCAGATAGTGTCATCTAACGTAGTGGATAATTGCATAACTTTGAGCATGAAGCGCAGAAAACCCTCAATTCAGCCGGAATTCCCGTGTTATCACGGAGGCTAGAACTGATCTTTTTATGAGCCGTAGAGACTAATTTTGGGTGGTATTACGCAGCCGCAGATTGGAACGTCACCGATTAGCTGCTCTTGCACCACTATTACTGTATTCGCCAACTGGCAACGCATGCAGTAATCAATCAAGACAAGTTGAATGTTGTAAGTACATTAATATAAATTGTTAGGTTTTGTATGACTAAATTGTCTTCTTTACAACTACTTCAGCATTTATAACTAGGCTACACAAAGGACATAGAAGGAAAGCTCGTATAAACCCAGAGAAATAGCTATACCACAATCATTTAGCACTCAAAACAAGAAAACTATAAAGTGACTTTTTTATCCCTCAAAGGAACGCTAATTTATGGTCTAAGGCGAGTTTTGTTTAGTGAAGATGAAGAGGGATCACTTCACTTTACTGATTTTTTATACAACGACTCCTTAGCAACATCTGTTTGGACTGAGATCCCCTTGAGTAAGAAGGTACGGGCATCAGAGGTTTTGTACATCTCAGCCCTTCCTCAACTTCTCTATAGGCGAAAAAAGATCCACTTATCTCTCTCACTTTTAGAGATTTCTGAACAAATAGTTAATCAACTCAGAAATAGGAAATCCAAGATACTAAACAATGAGAGAAACCATAAAAGCTGTGAGCCAGATCACAAAGAGGTTAATAATTTTATAGTTTCTCAACTCTGGGATGAGTTTCAGATAGAAACTAGCCGAGCTGGATGGGTCAGTTTTCATCTTTCTGACCGAGGACTCAATATTTGGTTAAAACATCTCAATAGTCAGCTCAGTCATTTAATGAACGTGCCTTTAGCGCCTTCTATCCAGAGCCTCTCTGACGCCTCAGCGCACGCCCCTTGGAATGACCCACAGGTATGGAAAGCTCAATATGTGCACGCGCGTTGCTGTTGCCTTGTGAAGTTATGGAACACGCAGGTCGGCCCCTGTTATCAGGTAAGGAATGATACGGCCCTGACTATAGCCAAAACCATGTCAGACGAAACGGCTGGGGCTGAGGCTTCTCAAATGGCATCAGCTTCAGCAACCCATCAAGTTATTCACGCATTGGCAGCACTGCTCGATTTAGCAGAGAACGATCTGTTTTGGATTCCTTATCGTTGGCCCTCAAAACAATATTTTTTGCTTTTAGGGTCTACAGGTCAGCTATGTCAATCTTTTGAGCGTTTTTTGTCGGTAGATTTAAGTAATTTTGGGGAGGTGAACGTGCGATCCTCAGCAGCGACTAAATCTCGTTTTCAGGCGAACTTTACACTCGCGCTGATTGTACAGAAAACGCTAAAAGTATTGTTGGAAAGGTGTTTGGGGATTGTCGCACCCAGCCAACTTTGAAAGCCGTAAAACGATTTGAGCGATCGCTGCTTGCCTCACTGTGCCAGTTAGCACTCATGCCCCCTCAAGATGACAAACGCAGCCCCATCCCCTATATTTAGGGAGTGTGAGGAGCGAACCAGTTAAGGCACCGAGACGAAACACGGCCAGTCGTCGGTGCCTTTTCTGATTTTAAAGTAATTAAAAAGAAGACCTGAATGGGGTATTGGAACAAGCCAACGGTTAGAGCCAGCCGTTGCAAGCGAACAGACATTGTTCCTGCCTCAGTTCGAAGAAAACATAGCCCTGAGAAACTGTAGCCCTGAGAAACTGTAGCTCCAAGAAGCTGTAGTCTTCAGAATTCACCTACGTTTTCAGAATTCATGACGCTTAGGCACTGTATTTTTTGCAAGGTACAGTGCCTAGAAAGTATTTTCCCAGTCAGCCACTTTAAGCTTCCTCAGTGCCTCTGCGGCCAGTCGTTTGCTGGCGATTAGAGACTGTGCGATCGCTAATACTCTGCGCCCATCGGCCCTAGATAACGAATGAGATAAGGCGAAAACACTTCGTAAATCATCGTTAGTGGTTTGCCATGATGCCAAAACAGATAGTGACGCCCCCAAAATGGCCCTTTCTGCTCAAAAGCATCTTCTAACGCTGCTGAATGGCCAAAATAAATACCTTGAATATCTCTATACAGTTCGGTGCGTAGCTCAGCCAAACTCGCCCAAATCGGTAAAGCTCGATTTTGCAGATATTCATCTACATGGCTCGCTTCCCACCAAGATGTTGCGTATGCTAATCGCTGCCCCGAAGCAGTACGTAACCAGACCTGCCTACGCAAATGCGGCCCAGGGACTTTTTCAATCGGTGCTGGCGCAGCATCTCCGCCTTCACCCACCAAAGACATGTCAATCACGTCCACTTCTGTCGGCTCACGGGTGAGGAGCTTGAGATGGCGGGTCGGGGAACCATCCCCCAACATCAAAATTTGCCACGCAGGAGACAGCTGATCGTGAGGCAGCCCCTGCTCCACCATGGCCTTATCACCCGCCCAAAGCGGTTGGAGAGAATGCCAAGTGCCAACGTCAGCCTTACCCACCTCAGCCGCAAAGGATGCAGAAGGTGTCTTAATCGGAACAGCCGGGGTCAAAATAGTTACCGCATTGTTTACAAAACTTCACTTCATCATAACGAAGAAGCCTGCTGTAACGGCAAACCAACCGGACGAAAGCCCTCAGCACAGCACACACAGCCGAAAGAAAAGCCCCAAGCAGTGCCGTATAAGACATCTACCCAGGGCTTTACTCATCAATATGCGGATGGCGAGACTCGAACTCGCAAGGCGTGAGCCACACGCCCCTCAAGCGTGCGTGTCTACCAATTCCACCACATCCGCATGTGGTATCGGTTAATAACAATACGATATAACGCGCACTTTTATCCAGTGCGTCATCGCATCAGTGAGAATACCCTGCGTGATACGATCATCTTCTTGACGGCTTATGACTTTGGCTGCCTTATCTTATGGGCCTTTTTGTCTATGCATAGCGTTTCTTGAAATCGTTATGCACATTAGGGGCAAAGAGGTTATCGGGTGTCGCATTCACTCGAAATCAGTGACAGCGCTAAAGTTACTGACTGCTAAATAAGCTTTTCCACAAGCTTTTTTTCTACAAGCTTTCTCTCTAAGCTTTTTTTATGAGTTTCTCTAAGATCCTAATTGCCAACCGTGGCGAGATTGCCCTGCGGATTATCCGTTCCTGTGAGGAAATGGGAATCGCAACAGTTGCGGTACATTCCACCGTAGATCGCAGCGCCCTACATGTGCAGCTAGCTGACGAAGCGGTCTGTATTGGCGAAGCGTCTAGCAGCAAAAGCTATCTCAATATTCCGAATATCATTGCAGCGGCCCTAACGAGAGGCGCAACGGCCATTCACCCTGGATACGGATTCCTGGCAGAAAATGCTCGCTTCGCCGAAATCTGTGCCGATCACAATCTCACGTTTATTGGCCCCACCGCGAATGCCATGCGGGCCATGGGAGATAAATCGACGGCCAAAGCAACCATGCAAGGGGTGAAGGTGCCCACTGTGCCCGGTAGCGAGGGATTACTCAGTAGTCCTGAAGAGGCGGCTAAGCTGGCTGATGAGATTGGTTATCCAGTCATTATTAAAGCGACGGCTGGCGGTGGCGGCCGAGGCATGCGCTTGGTACGAGAGGCTGGGGAACTGAAAAAAATGTTCATGGCCGCGCAAGGTGAAGCAGAAGCCTCATTTGGTAATCCTGGCGTTTATCTCGAAAAATTTGTAGAGAATCCTCGTCACATTGAGTTTCAAATTTTGGCCGATAGTCACGGCAATGTTGTGCACTTAGGCGAGCGCGACTGTTCTATTCAGCGCCGCCACCAAAAACTGCTAGAAGAAGCGCCGAGCGCTGTACTGAATACCGAACTGCGCAACAAAATGGGTGAAGCTGCCGTCAGGGCCGCTCAATCCATTAACTATGTTGGCGCAGGCACCGTCGAGTTCTTGGTCGATCATGCTGGCAACTTCTATTTCATGGAGATGAATACTCGTATTCAGGTGGAGCATCCGGTTACCGAGATGGTGACGGGAGTAGATTTGATTGCAGAGCAAATTCGGGTGGCGGCAGGCGAGCGCCTTTCCTTTACCCAAGAGGACATTGTTCTGAGGGGACACGCGATCGAATGCCGGATCAATGCAGAAGATCCTGCACATAACTTCCGCCCCAATCCAGGCCGTATTAGCGGCTACCTTGCACCTGGCGGCCTCGGCGTTCGCATGGACTCCCATGTGTATACAGACTACGAAATTCCGCCTTATTACGATTCGCTGATCGGGAAGCTGATTGTCTGGGGGCCGGATCGAGCAACGGCGATTAGCCGGATGAAGCGAGCCTTGAGAGAATTTGCGATCACGGGCTTACCGACCACTATCGGATTTCACCAGCAAGTCCTAGAGCATCCTAAATTCTTGGAAGGCGAAGTATACACAGACTTTGTGGCCAATATGATGGAGTAGCCCTCTACGGGCAAATAGACTGCCGCTGCTGGCAACTAGACACCCCTGAGGCAGCGGCACACACAAACATAAGCAGTAGACAAAATAAAAGGCCATTCGCTCTAAGAGGGAATGGCCTTTTATAAGGGATGACTTTTTAAGTTTTGACTTCGTAAGATTTGGATGAGCAGTCTCTGTTGCAGCCTCTGCTGCTTACGCTTTCAACCCACCTTGCGAGCGACCACAACTTCATCTTCTATAAACGTAACGCGATACAGCTCTACCAGGGCCGCCCCTTCCACCTTAGTCGCTAAGGTCACTAGCCTGGTCAACAGCCGACGGGAAGGAATAACACCCGTCAGAATAACCACGCAACCGCGCTGCCGAACCTTCAGCTGGGAGACTTCGTCACCTACCTGCTGGCGAAAACAGTGCATCACTCGCTTAGCGAGGCCGTTGTAGTCATATTCTCCCGATAGACCAATCCGCTCTGGCGGACTGGTGCGGAAGCGATTCGCACTCCACTCAGTGGCAACTGCCCCGAACGGTTTGTTAACCGCTGGGATCAATACCACCGAAGACTCTCCTAACACACCCATTGTTCAGACCCCTAGAATCAGATTGCAGCTTCAGATCTTGTCAGATTTGTTACATCAGGAAGGCTTACTACAAAAGCTATTTCACTGATGCCATCGTATAAATCAACACTCAACTACGGAATAGCGGATTGAGCTTTCTTAATAGAGCGCCTATCCTCTTTACGTAGGCTTTGCTAAGAATACGTAAAGTTTTAAGTAGTTGTTACATAACGTTCGTGAAATGCATTGAGACCTCGAATGCATTTGAGCGCATCTTGAGGCAAATACCGTTCACTCTTTAATAGTTAACAAAGATTGTATAAATAATACAGGGATATTTGCGTATATTCTGATACTTCGCACAACTGTTTTTCAAAAATGCCGTGTTCTTCCGGAGAATAGGCAGGATTTTGAAGAACTTTTTATGCGCATTGTAAAAATACAATGAAACTTTCCGGACGACACTAAATGAGTGGTCAGGTATTGAACCGTCTACTTCCTTTTTGACACATCCCGCCCTTGTATCTTCCGCAGAATCACCTTTCTGGGAGATTCGCCCTGGGAAAGATCACTCAGCTGGGACAGTCACATCCTTTACCAGCAGTGCCACAGCGTAAGCGCAGATCGCCTCTTCTCTGCCCACTGGCCCTAATTTTTCATTCGTCGTCGCTTTAATCCCTATCTGATCGGGTTCAAGTCCTAAGGTCTCGGCTAAGCGATCGCGCATTGGCTGAATATGAGGCTTGAGCTTGGGTTTCTCCGCCACAACTACGCTGTCAATATTGCTGATGTGCCAGCCGCGATCGCGCACGAGCTGATGAACCTGCTCTAGTAGTTTCTGGCTATCGGCCCCGGCCCACTTCGGATCGCTGGGAGGAAAGTACAGACCAATGTCGCCTAGGCTCAGCGCACCCAGTAAGGCATCCATAATGGCGTGGGTCAGAGCATCGGCATCGCTGTGGCCTAACAACCCCTTCGTGTGGGGAATCGTTACGCCACCGAGAATCAGTTTGCGATCTTCTGTGAGGCGGTGAAGATCGTAGCCGTTGCCAATGCGAATCGTCATAAAACCTAAAGCAAATGGAAAGTAGTCAGCAGAGGAGGCAGATAGCCATCCAATGCAGCCATTATGCATCGACGCCCGCCCACCGCGCTTAAGAAGTTATTTGGGCTTAAGAAGTTATTTGGCTCACAGACTATTGACTGCGATCACTCTTCATTTAACAAATCCGGTCTCCGTTGACGGGTTCGCTCTAGCTGCTGATTTTTACGCCACTGGGCGATCGCCCCATGATCTCCAGACATTAGAACTTTCGGCACGCCCCACTCACGGAACTGAGCCGGACGTGTGTAGTGCGGATAATCCAGCAAATTAGTCTGAAAACTGTCGTATTTGATTGAATCGGCCTTGCCCACCGTGCCAGGCAGCAATCGCACAGTACCGTTAATCAGCGTCAGCGCCGGAATTTCACCACAGGTCAGCACAAAGTCACCGAGAGAGACCTCACGTGTGACCAAATTGAGCACTCGCTCATCAACGCCTTCGTAATGCCCACAAATCAGCACCAGCTGATCAAACTGAGTCGATAGCTCTGTAAATAGGGCCTGATTCATCGTCTCCCCCTGCGGCGTCATCAGCATCACCTCCCGGCGAGGCAACACTGGCAAAGATTCAACGGCTGCAAAAATAGGCTCTGGCTTCATCACCATCCCCACGCCGCCACCATAGGGAATGTCATCGACCTTGTGGTGTTTATCAGTCGTAAAATCTCGTGGATTGGTCAGATGAACGGAAGCAATGTCTTTCTTTAACGCACGGCCAATTAAGCCTGACGAGAGAGGAGAGGTAAAGAAATCTGGGAACAGGGTAATGAGATCAAAGCGCAGAGCCATTAAATCACTATCAAGAGATAGGCATCAGAAGCGTACCTATACTAGCGCCCTGGCAGGGACTAGCTTTCTCTAATGGGCAACTAACAGCAAGGGCGCAGATCAACCGATCCGCGCCTGCTAAGGCTCCTATTCTCTGTCCTGCTCTAGTCTCCTATCCGTAAAGAAAGCGATCGCACGCGATTAGATAAATCTGCTTCCACAGGCTTGCGTTCTAACAGATCTGCAATCCGCATCGCCTGCTGGAAGGCACTACGCGCTGCAATCAAATTGCCGTTTTCTTCGTAAATTTCGCCCAATGTTCTTAGCGTTACCAGCCGCTGCCACTCATCTCCCGTCTCAGCAGAAATCTGCACGCGCTGATTTAAATAGTCCGCAAGCACTTGAGGTTCGTTGCGCTGACGGTAAATCGAAATCAAGCCGTCTAAGGCTCGTAACTGTAAGTAGAGGTCGTTCTCGTCTTGTGCGAGTGACAATGACAGACGGTAAGCACCAATCGCTTGGCGAGTGCGCCCCATGGCGAAGTAAACGTCACCTAAATTGCTGTCTGTATTGGCTTGGCCTGCGTAGTCACGGGCGCGGGCGCGGTAGTTAGCGGCCACTTCATAGTATTTACGCGCATCGTTGAGTTGACCATTAGCCGCCGACACCAGCCCTAAATTGCTTAGAGAGAGGCCGATACCACTTTCAGAGTCCACATCGCGGGCAACGGTGAGCGCTTCGGCAAAGGCCGCTTGAGCGTTGGCTAAATCACCGTCTTGCAGCTTTAGGGTACCGAGGTTGTTGTAAGCCAGAATTTGGTCGCTGAAGTTGTTATTACTGTTTGCGATCGCAAGCTGGCGGCGGACAACCCGCTCCGCCTGATCGTATTGGCCTAAGTTGCTGTGTACTCTCACCAGTTGTTCGTAGGCTTCGCCCATGCCCACAAAATCACCGAGGTAATGGTAGGCATTGGCGGCTTCATTGAGCGCAATGATGGCTTGCCTGGGATCTCCCGCTTCAATTTTCGCTTTGCCGACTAATAGAAATTGATCGGCAACATCGCGCTGCGTGCGAATCGCGTCTTGGGGCTGACGTTGAAGCTGCTCAGTTAGGCTAGGGGCCGCTTGAGCGCTACCTGAGATCGCGAGCACACCCAACACCACACCAGAAAGCGCTGCACATGACACTCGTCGAGAGACACGCAAATGATCCAGCCAATAGATCCGCCCACAAGACATTGAGGTTTTCTCCAAAAGGTAAGCCCTATCAGCTATTAAGGTACCCAGTTCTGTTGATACTTAATCGAACTCAATCTTGAGCATGCCAGCCATTTCAGCGGCCATATCCCGGCCCATTTCTGCCGTAATGGCAGCAGCAGTATCACCAGCAATGGCCTTAGTCACAGAAGGTGCAATCAGCGGCGGGCTATCTAAGTAAAGGTGGCGAATATCTGCGGGGATGGCTTTTTCTAAGGCTTGATAGGCCGCTTCTAGTTCAATTTGAACCTCGGCAGCGGTGGTGCGATCGCCCTCAGCCTGTAAATAAGCCGCAATCCGGGTATGGCTCCAGGCAAACGTTTGCGCCATCAAAATAATTAAACGGTGCTTGGGCGTTAGCGTATCTAATGCGCGTTCGGTATAGCACCACAGCGGTGGAGGTGCATCTTGCAAAGAGTAGTGAATGGACTCCACATCAGGCATTTTGACCTGATTGATATGGGCAGCCGTGAGGCTAATCAGCCATGCCTGCAACGAAAATTCCTGATTAAGGTTGCTGAGATCGACACCGCCCAGTTCATTCAAGATATGTCGCCACGTCATGGCGAACAGATAACCGGCCTGAACCGGCGACTTGGCAGAATGGCGAATCAGCGAATAGACAACTGAGCTGTAGCGACAAAACAGCGCAGTAAAGTATTTGCCTTCCGCAGGCGACTGCTGCAAGCGCTCGATGAGATCGTAATCGCTCACAGCGCCCAGTGATTTGATGGAATCGTGGTCACATGCGGGGAAATCAGGTATCTGCACGGCATTTCAAATCAATTTTGATTAATCTATTCCGGGTCAGTGTTCCCACCAGGCAGCGACATAGCAACACCTTTAAAAAACACCTGAAACCCGCACCTAAAACCACACCACACGAACTAAACTCACTTGGTAAGATAAGTGCAGCTTAAAAGACCACATTTTAGAGAGCGCTACTCTGAAGCCATGATTTAATGACTTCAATTTCATGATCTTGGTTTAATGACTTCGACTGAATAGCTTCGAAGTCATGACTTCGATTTAATAGCTTGCTTTGCGCCGGTTTGATAGCTTCGGTTTGATAGCTTTGTGCCGAGTAGTTCTGCACTCATACGCTGCCAAGCTTTGCGCTAGCAGCCTCGCACCCATCGTTTTATGCCGGTAGACACGGCCATTAATATGGTTTCTACAAATCTCCTTTTCCACGGGTTGCCCATCAGCAACATCACAGCCAGCATCTTTCAAGGGTTGCCCTTAGATACGCTGGTGTCTACGCAAGGCATTATGGTGATGCTGCTGGTGGCCTATGCCGGAGCCATGTGGGCCTTTTTAAGCAGTGCGCCAAAAGTTCATACTGTTATGGTGTCTGATTTGGACACAGCGCGGCGGTTTTACGAAGGGGTCTTGAGCCTATCGGCGGCAGATGTACCGCTTCACTACTATTACAACTACGAGCAAACCCTAGGCACCGCAGGCATTGACCCCATGTTTGGCGCATCGTCATTGGGCGCAACAGGGCTGACATCACCCACCAGCAACTACGGCACCCCCGATGGCCTGTGGTACCAGCTCAAGAAGAATACGCAGCTCCACGTCATTGCGGGTGCAAGCTTGGGAAACCGAAACCGGCAGCGTCATGTGTGCTTTGATCACGCTTGCCTAGAATATTTGCTGATGCAGGTGCAGACGCGAGGGATTCGACATAAGCTAAGACGCGATCGCCCCTTAAACTTCCTCGTCAAAGATTTAGACGGAGAAATTATTGAAATGGCCGAAGTAGAAAACTAGCCCGCACTAAGCCACAACCCGAACCGCGCCACAAACTGAGAAGATCTCAGTGACGCATCACTAAAGCCGGCACAGAAAGTCCACACATGCCCCCTCACCTGTCATGACAGGTGAGGGGGTTGCAGTTAATATGCTTCACACTTGCTATAATGTTTTCTTAACTTTTTGTCCAAGCAACGTTCAGGAATGCAGCGGACAACCATCACAAACGCTGAGCCAGCAGGTGAGCGTTTGCATGAGCTTAGACCGGCGAGCAACGTAAAACCCATGAACTCCGATCTTGTATCTCAATGCTTCCATGCACTGTCAGAACCCACTCGTATCCGAATTCTTGAGCTGCTCAAAACAAACGAGAGCTGTGTTCAAGACATGATTGCCGCCCTTAACATCAGTCAGTCCCACCTTTCTTTTCACCTCAAAACACTAAAAGAAGCAGGACTCGTCACAGCGAACAAAAGAGGGCGCTTTGTTTATTACCGCCTCAACGTTGACCAGTTCGGGGTGTTGGAAACATACTTGTCAGGCTATTAGAAAAAGCTCAGTAACTTTACGCGTGCACGCCTTTGATGCGTTTAAGACTGATGATCCATTAGCGACTGCATCCATTTGCGACTAACAACAAGCTACCTGAGCCAGCCATACAGCATTAAGCAAAGAAACATGACTGGTTAGTTAACACACCCAACGGGTTCATAACATTCATTTCAGCACGGTTACTTCGGGTTTAAAGCTTGTATTAGGCTGACATTTGCTTGACACAAAATTAGGCCCCACGGCTTGCAGCCTATTAACGAGCGCCACCCTGCGATTGAAGAACTCAAAAATGACTAACAAAGAACAGGCCTCTCTCGATAAAACGCTGGCCTGTTCTGGGCAAGCAAACGCAGGCACACAGCAACCGCAAAGCGCAAGCCACTATCTTCAACGCTATGAAAGTACGCCTGCAATGATGCACTCCATCGACTCAGCAGGCAACATCATCAATGTCAGTAACGTTTGGCTCAAAGCCATGGGCTATACGCGAACTGAGGTCGTTGGCCGACCGTCCACTGATTTTTTGACTGCTGATTTTTTGACTCTCATTTTTTTGACGGAGGAGTCTCGAGCACAGACAAACAACAACACCTCTGCTGCTGATTTAAAAATGGGTTCTTATGTAGAGAGACCTTATCAGATGGTGAAAAAAGATGGTGATGTTATTGAGGTGCTGATATCGGCCTCTACCGAAAATATCCAGGTAGAGACCATTGAAGAATCGCCGACCGTAATCGTCCATATGACTGAATGCAACCACCCTCAATCGGAGCGGATGCGATACCAGGAAAAACTAGCAAAGATGGCTGAGATCCGTTCTGCGGAGCTGCAAGAAACCAATGAGAGATTGACACGAGAAATACGCGATCGCCAGCAAGCCCAAGCCGAACTCATCCAGAGAGCAAACGCATTAGAGCGTTCCAACGCTGACTTAGAGCAGTTCGCCTACGTCATCTCCCACGACCTGCAAGAGCCACTACGGGCAATGACCGTCTTTTCACAATTACTGGAGCAGCAGTATAGCGAGCAGCTAGACGACACTGCCAACGGCTACATCAACCACGTCATAGAAGGGGGCATTCGAATGCAGGCCCTCATTAATGGCATATTGGCCTTTTCCCGCGTTAGCTACAGTCGCAACAACTTTGAGCCAACCGACACACAACAGGCACTGACCACAGCACTACAAAACCTACAGGCAGCCATAGAAGAAACCCACTCCAAAATCACTTATGACGACTTGCCTCAAATCACTGGAGACAGCAGCCAAATTACCCAGCTATTTCAAAACTTAATTAGCAATGCCATCAAGTTTCGCGGCGCTGAGCCACCTCGCATTCATATTTCATCGACACAGCAAGCTGACCAGTGGCTATTCAGGATTACAGACAATGGCATTGGCATTCCCCCGGAGCAGCAAAGCCGCATCTTCGACTTGTTTCAACGCCTGCCCTCTTACCAAGAACAAGAAGGCTATGGCATTGGCCTTGCCATCTGCAAAAAAATAGTGCAGCGACATAATGGAGTTCTTTCAGTAGAGGCGAATCCCGACCAAGGCACTACATTCTTCTTCACAATCCCAATCCAGAAAACAATTTAAGCCCTTACGCCAATCAAGATAATAAGGTTTTCTTCCAACGAGTAAAGGAAATCTTACATTCTGCGACTAGAGGCCTTCGCCTCTCTCTTTTGAGAGAGATTGGGATCTCTCCTGTTTTGTATTCTTGCTTCAAATCAAATTTCATATCAATTTACATAAAACAAAGAGCTAAGGATTTAATCCATATGCTTCAGAAGCAAACAAACATTCTCCTTATAGAAGACTCACCCACTGATGCCTCTATCTTAAAAACAGCTTTTGCCAGCATTGCCTCGCCCATTAGCATTCAGGTTGCGACCGATAGCCTTGAAGCACTTGCCATACTCAGGAATGCTATTGCAAAGCGGCAAATGCCTCATCTTATTTTGCTCGACTTGAATCTACCCGGAAAATCTGGACACGAAGTTATAGAAGAAGTCAAAAGTCACGCGCAGTGGAAAATAACACCCACCATTGTGCTCTCTAGTTCTTCGACACCAGCCGATATTCTCGAAAGCTATGAACTGAGGGCCAATGCGTACTTGACGAAGCCAAGTACGCTGGCAGGGTATGAGCTGATTGCAGAGCATATCCATAGTTTTTGGATAGAAGCAGCCCAACTCCCTGCCAACCAGTACTGAACTGAGCGAGACGAAGTAAAACCGGGGCCAAAATAAGACCGGGGCCAAAATAAAGCCTGGCTAGAATAAAAATTAGCCACATCTAAATCTCACCCACCGGCAAAAGCCCAATAACTTACGTAAATCGATCTAGTGCTTGGTTCAGTCGGGAGATGACTAGAGCATGGTTTCTAAACTTCCGAGTCACAGCACTGTCTGCACCAAAAACTTCTTCACACAGCTTCAGCGCTTCGTAAAACAGACACTCCGCCTCAATGTACCGGCCCTGGTTATCGTAAAGCGTGGCAAGGTTATGCAGGCTCACAATCACATCTGGATGAGTAGGGCCAAGCAATCTTTTCCGAATATCTACAGCACCTTTCAGCAAAGGCTCTGCCTGCGTGTAGCGCCCTTGATCTACATGCATTAACCCCAGCGTAGACATCAGGGTAATCCCTACGCTGTATAAGGTAGTCTGCACAAAATATTCTGAGGGCGATAGCTCATCAGGCAAATATGAAGAAGAGGCCACCTCTTCAATCAACGGGCTAGGGTTCTGGGCGTTAGAAACCGTGTGCTCAGAAACTGGAGAATCCAAAACTGGAGAATCAGAAGCTGGAGAATCAGAAGCCTCGGAGTTAAAGTCCTGAGAGTGCAAAGACGATTGCAGCAAGGAAGCCGAAAAGTGGGTGGGCGCATCGAAATCAGCGGAGAGCCTAAATTGATTGATGACTCGAGATAGCCGCTTTACGAGTGCATTACCAACATCTACCCCCCCCATCTCAGCGATGCGCTGGGGCGAAAAGGCATTGGACTTAACCAGGTAATCATCGGCACCTTCACTCCAGGCAACCGCCTCCATCTTTTGATCACTCATACCTGTAAGGACAATGACAGGCACATTTGGCGCGACTGTTTTCAAGCGCCTAACCAGTGAAGGGCCAACGCCATCAGGTAAATGTAGATCGAGCAGGACGACATCAAATGGAGACGTCTCCAACATATCGATAGCGGCATCGAAACGTTCAACATGGCGAAGCGACGGAGGTTGAGTGAAATTTGATAAGCCAAGCACTGTTTCAACTAGCTGAGCATCCGAACAGTTATCTTCAATCAGCAGTGCTTCAATACGTGTTCCCATGTGTTAAGACGTCCAAAGTCTAGCAATTACAAGTTTTTGGGTTGTGCGCTGTGGCCTACAAGACCTTGCACAAAGCCACGATTTTAAGCGCGTTATTGTAGGCGGCATATCAGTTGTGCCCACATAACCCCACACGTTAAATCAAGTTTTATTTACTTATTTTTAGCAATGGAAACACCAGACCTCGTGGCGCCCATCTCAAGGGCGACAACGGTCTACATCTATCCGCGTATTAAAATCGTTCATCGCAGGCAGCATATTATTCGCACCCATTACATCTGCCTTAATACATTGGAGCCCACATCAGCTCGCACATTAAATCAAGTTTTATTGATTTAATTTTATAAATACCTTGGGTGTTTGAGTTCAGGAATTGTACTCAACTAAGGACATTTCTATAAGGACGCCTTGCGAGGGATCATCGACCTAAACTGTTCACTGCCCAACCCATCAAAAACTTAGTCATGAGAAGATTCATCTTTCGGGATCTTTCCGCCGAACGAGTGGAGAGACAAACTTAATTTACGTTGGGCGCAGGCGATGGGGCGATCGCTGGCACAATAAATCAGTGATTCCTCTTAGGAGGTTCCCCTTAGCGCGCAGGTATCTTTCATGGACGCTGCTTTCGAGCCGCTCATCAGTTCAAATTTACAGATCCTTATTCATTCATTCATTCATCCTGTCCTGCTCAGGTTTCAATCCCCTGGCCCGGACATTGTCAGCATTGGCCCCATCACACTCCGTTGGTATGGCCTCCTCATTGCCTCTGCGGTACTCATTGGCGTTGTCATCTCCCAATACCTCGCGAAGAAGCAGGGGATCGACCCAGAGAAAGTGGGAGACATGGTGATTTGGCTTGTCATCGCAGCCATTCCCTGCGCCCGTTTGTACTATGTGCTGTTTGAATGGTCTTCCTATGCATCGAGACCTGGCGATATCATTGCGATTTGGAAAGGCGGCATTGCCATTCATGGCGCAGTGATTGGGGGTACGCTCGCAGCCTATTTGTTCGCCAAGTTCAACAAACTCTCCTTCTGGCAGCTCAGCGATATCATTGCTCCCTCACTCATCCTGGGACAAGCCATTGGTCGCTGGGGCAACTTCTTCAACTCAGAAGCCTTTGGCGCGCCCACCGACCTACCGTGGAAATTATTTATTCCTCTAGCCCGGCGTCCCGCAGGCTATCAAGAATTTGAATATTTTCACCCCACCTTTCTATACGAATCGCTTTGGAATTTGGGCGTATTTGCCCTACTGCTGGCCCTTTTCTTTTGGGGCCTCAAAAATCCTGGCAAGTTTAGAGCAGGCACGCTGTTTTTGGTTTATATGATCGCCTATAGCGCAGGGCGACTGTGGATTGAGGGATTACGAACCGATAGCTTGATGTTTGGACCATTGCGGATAGCACAGGCGATCAGCCTCCTGGGCATTGCAGTGGGCTGGGCTGGCTTAATTTGGACCTATGGCATGGGCAAGCGACTACCAGATACCGCCCAGGGATAGGGCAAGGATCCAACAGCAGCCACCGATCTTGCAGTTGATTGCAGAGCAGCTTATGGCAGCAAACTCGTCAAAGCGACCTCAAGCACTAATCAAAGCCCTATCAAAACTAATCAAACCTCTATCAAACCCAACCCAAAACACATTCCAAACACCCACAGCGACAGTCTCAGCAGAAGCCTCTCAAACCCTGGCAAAGAAAAAGCCCCGGAGGTCGTAAAACCTTCAGGGCTTGGAATCAGGGTGCATCTACATACCAAGATGCAGCATTTTTTTGCCCCATCATGACTTTCACTGTTGACTTTATTTAGTCTTCAAATAAAAGCCAATGATAGTAGTGAGTTAGTGAATTTAGGAACTCCAGTATTCACTTTATTTAATGTATTAAATTCACAAATGAAATACCGCTTTTAGATACATCTATCAGCCCATAAATCAATTTTTTTGTATCTTTTTAGACACCGTTAAGTCTGTCCCCAAAGCTAAGTCTCTTATGGTTTCTGACGCCTCTTCGACTCCGACAATGTCCTCAAGTCCGTCTACTATTTCTCCCGCAGTTTATATTGTTGGCGCTGGCCCTGGAGATCCGGACTTATTGACAGTAAAAGCACTTAAATTGATACAGCAAGCTGACGTTTTGGTATACGCCAATTCGCTGGTTCCAGCTCAAATCCTCTCAGCCATTCGGCCTAGTGCAGAAAAGATTGCTACCGCCAATATGACCTTAGAAGACATCGTCCCGCTGATGATTCAGCGAGTACGGGCGGGGAAGTCGGTTGTGAGGCTTCATTCAGGCGATCCCAGCCTATATAGTGCGATCCACGAGCAAATGCTAAGGCTGAGTGAGGCAGAGATACCTTTTGAAGTGATTCCAGGTATCAGCGCGTTTCAGGCTGCTGCTGCCAAGCTCAATGTGGAATTAACGATTCCAGCACAGGTTCAGAGCATTATTTTGACGCGCATCAGCGGGCGCACTCAAGTACCCGATACTGAAGCGCTAGCCAGTTTGGCGGCGCATCGAGCGAGCTTATGTCTGTATTTGAGTGCACGGCATGTGCAGGCATCTCAAGCCCAGCTGCTCATGCACTATCCTCCCCAGACGCCTGTGGCTATTTGCTTTCGGGTTGGGTGGCCCGATGAACAGATTTTAGTGGTGCCGCTAGCGCAGATGGCTGAGGTTACAGAACAGGAGAATTTAGTCAGGACGACGCTTTATATTGTGTCTCCAGCCTTGAATCTGGACGCCGATTACACCGCCGGGGAGAAAAATGCGGGAGCGGAAAATGCAGCAGCGGAAAACGCTGGCGCAAACAACGCTCAAGAGAAGCAGGTGCGATCGCGCCTATACAGTCCCAGCCACGATCACCTCTTTCGCCCCAAGCCCGTTCAGCAAGATGCATCCAAAAACTTAGCAGACGCTAAAGACCCAGGCACCCAGGAAGGTTCCAATGTAAAATCATCGGCAAACCAATCAGCAACTAACGCGTCAGCAGCAACGCCAGACCTTCAGCAACAACAGGAGACAGGAAAACGATGAGCTATTTAGTGGCGGTGGTGGGCGATCGCATCAAAGCAGAAGAAGTGTACACCGCCCTAGAAAAAGCCAACATCACCATGGATAAAGTCTCCATTCTGGGAAAAGGCTTTCAGTCCGCCGATGAGTATGGCCTCATCGATCCCAACGATGAAGCTTGGAAGCAAATTAAACGCTTGGCGATATGGACCGTTCCATTTGGCTTCTTCGGCGGATTTTCATTCAATGCCATCACCGGATTAAACACCTTTCCTTGGGCAGGCGTGCTAGGCAACCAAATCATTGGCGGACTGCTGGGCGCAGGCGCAGGTGCCATGGGCGGCTTTTTTATTGGGGGCGGCGTCGGGATCGGATTTGGCGGCGATGCGGTTTCTTATCGAAACCGACTAAATGAAGGCAAATATCTGATCGCAGTTAAAGGATCAGAAGGCTTAATTGGTGAGGCCAGCCGAATCATACGGCCACTACGGCCAGAAAGCTTACAGGGTTATCAAGAACCCGGTACCTACTAAGCCCAGCGCTTAGTCACCCCGCGATCTCGCCAGTCCATCCAAATCGCATACCTATCCGGGTCTCATACCGGCCAAAACATTCCCGAAAAAGCAGCCTTTACTAAAAGGCTGCTTTTTCATGTCCAAATTAGTGCCCAATTCTTACTCAGGTTTAATAAGAGATCAGCGATCACAACGCTATGATGGGGGCATAACTCATAACGAGTATGAGTTAGCATTCTAAGTAGCTAAAACATTAGCCTTTCTACCAAAGATCCCAGAAAAAATATGAGCGCCATTTCCTCACCCGTCAAACCTGCGCATGCGACGAACCCACTGCTAAAAGGAAAGGGATTGCCACCTTTTGAAGCCATTAAAGCTGAGCATGTGGTTCCAGGCATTGAACAGTTAGTAAAGACGTTGCGCCACGATTTAGCGGCTTTAGAAAACAATATTCAGTCCTCTAACGCAGCCACTTGGGACGCGATTGTAGCGCCCTTAACCTCGCTTACGGAACGGCTGAGCTGGAGCTGGGGGATCATTGGCCATTTAATGGGCGTTAAAAATAGCCCAGAGCTGCGAAGCGCTTATGAGACAGTGCAGCCTATCCTGGTGCAATTTGCCAACCAAATCAGTCAGAGTCAGGCCGTTTATGCTGGATTAAAAAGGCTCAAAGCCAGCAACCATTGGGCAACCCTTGATGACGCCCAAATGCGCATTGTGGACGCAGCGTTACGTGACGCAGAGCTATCGGGTGTGGGCCTCACCGGCGAGCCAAAAATTAAATTCAATGAAATTCAGCAGGCTTTAGCCGAACTGTCTACCCAGTTTTCTAACCACGTACTGGATGCAACCAAAGCATTTAACCTCACACTCACCGAAAAAGCAGACATCGCAGGTCTGCCTGAAAGCTTACTGAGCTTAACTGCGCAGGCCGCCCGTGAAGCAGGCAATGAAGCTGCCACTGTGGAAACAGGCCCTTGGCGCATCACCTTAGACATGCCAAGCTACTCACCCTTTTTGCGGCATGCCAAGCGACGTGACTTGCGCGAACAGCTCTACCGCGCTTTTATCACACGTGCGTCTGCGGGCGATCTGGATAATGGGCCACTGATTGAGAAGATTTTGGCCTTGCGGAAACAGCAGGCTGATTTGTTGGGCTTTGAAGATTACGCAGCGCTGAGCCTCGCTCGCAAAATGGCCCCTTCTGTGGCCGCCGTCGAGGCCCTGATGGAAGAGCTAAGAGCAGCCAGCTACGATGCAGCCAGCAAGGAATTAGAAGAGATCAAAGCCTTTGCAGCGACGCAAAACGCCCCAGAAGCGAACGATCTCAAGCAATGGGACGTTCCGTACTGGACGGAGCGCATGCGGGAGAGTCAATTTGAACTAAACGACGAGGCACTGCGCCCCTATTTCCCCTTGCCACGAGTGTTAGAAGGCTTGTTTAGTCTGGCGGAAAGACTATTTGGCATCACCATTTCGGCAGCAGATGGTCAGGCGCCCGTTTGGCATCCAGACGTCCGTTATTTCCAGGTTGCTGATACAGAAACAGCAAAACGCATCGCTCACTTTTATTTAGATCCGTTCAGTCGCCCCGCCGAAAAACGCGGGGGAGCATGGATGGATGAGTGCATTGTACGGGCCAAAGAAAAGACTGCCGCGATCGCTGGGGAAGCAGAATCAGCACTGCCAGCCGTGCGGTTGCCGGTTGCCTATCTGGTGTGTAACCAATCTCCCCCGGTAGACGGCAAGCCGAGCCTAATGACCTTCCGTGAGGTAGAAACACTGTTCCATGAATTTGGTCATGGCTTGCAGCACATGCTCACCCAGGTAGACTACGCCGGGGCCGCAGGCATTAACAATGTGGAATGGGACGCGGTGGAGCTGCCCAGTCAGTTTATGGAGAATTGGTGCTACGACCGTGACACCCTATTCGGCATGGCTAAGCACTACAAAACCGGAGAATCCCTGCCAGAGGAAGAGTATCAAAAGCTGTTGGCAGCTCGGCACTTTATGACGGGCAATGCCATTTTGCGGCAGGTGAACTTTGGCTGGGTAGATATTGCATTGCATTCGCAGTACCTACCAAACGGCCCAGAATCAGTGTGGGAAGTACGCGATCGCATTGCTAAACAAACCACCCTCATGCCCCCACTCCCTGAAGATGCGTTTCTTTGCAGCTTCGGCCATATTTTCTCAGGTGGCTATGCGGCAGGCTACTACAGCTATTTCTGGGCCGAGGTGCTCAGCGCCGATGCCTTCTCAGCCTTTGAAGAAGCCGGCTTAGAAGATGAAACAAAAGTAAAAGCTATTGGCCGTCAATTTAGAGACACAGTGCTTGCGTTGGGCGGCAGCCGCCATCCAATGGAGGTGTTTAAAGCCTTTCGAGGCCGCGAGCCAAGTACTCAAGCGCTATTGCGTCATCGTGGGTTAGTGGCAGCCTAAGCCGCAACGGAGTCGAGAGACTGAGCTGGAGAGGTCGAACTGGAGAACGGGAGTCCAGCTCAGCCTCTCCAGTTCGGCATTTAAGCTATTAGGCACACCACCATTAACGTAGCTCTATAAGCATCATAAATTAGCTCTATAAACCCCGCTGCGAAACGGCGATCGCAGCGGGGTTTTATCAGTGTTTTTTTAATATTTAATTCATATTCACAAGCGAACATTCTCGATTCTTATCTACGTACTTTTCATATTCATTAAACATAAAATTCATTACTCTTTCACAGTGTCAAACTTTTCATAAATTCTAAAGATTTGAGCATTGCCACGTAGTAATTTTCGGACTGGCTTGGGCTTCAGACTTTTTTTTGTTTTCCGTCAGGTAAAAAAGCCGCTATCAGCAGGTGGCTGCACTCGGGTAAATCGTATTTGTACGGAACCCCTTAACAACAAGAATTGATACGTTTTGAGGAGTCGGAACCCTCTCATTTGAGCGATCTCGACTTAACCGTTCTCACCGCTATTTACGCTTTCATTCATGACTCATCTACTCCAGACTCCTGTCGTTGGCAACGTCGTTGCATGGCAAGATCCCAGTAGAGAGGTGATCAATTTCGAGACTCAATCTAGCGATTGCCTAGCCCCCTTACTGCCTGCCTTACAGCAGCGGGGGTATCGTGTCACTTCTCTCCCCACCGAGAAAGCCGTATTACAGGCTGTGCTAGACGATGTTCCAGACTTACTCATCATCTGTTTACAAACGTCTGGGCGTGAAGGATATGACTTCTGTGAAATTTTAAGGAAGCTGCCCCGCACCCGCACCTTACCCATTGCATTTGTCGGCACCCGAGATACAGAACTAGAAATTATTAACGCACTGCGCTGTGGGGGCAATGAGTATATTCGAACGCCCATCAGCCTGGAAGAAGCATGGCTGCGGCTTGAGCGCCATCTGCGTGCGGTTCATATGGTGAAAAGCCTGGAAGCAGAAAAGGCACATCTGCATCAAAAAATTTGGTCTTATAACACCATCTTGAGACAGCAAGAAGAAGTGCAGGCATCGCTAGCGAAAGAAAATAAAACGCTACAGCGACTGGCCTTTACAGATGGCCTCACACAAGTGGCTAACCGCCGCAACTTTAATGAAACCTTGCCGAAAATTTGGCAAACAGCAGCTGAAACCAAACAGCCCATTTCTTTACTCCTGTGTGATATCGACTACTTCAAACGCTATAACGACACCTACGGCCATCCTGCCGGAGATGTGTGTTTGCAAGCAGTCGCGAATGCGCTGGTGCGCGCAACCCACCGCCAAGACGATCAGGTAGCGCGCTACGGCGGTGAGGAGTTCGCCATTTTGCTGCCTAACACGGATGCAAAAGGTGCGCAGCAGGTTGCTTTAGCGGCACATTCAGAGCTGGCTCGCGCCCAAGTCCCTCACCAGGCATCCCTAATTAAGCCCTTTGTCAGTTTGAGCGTCGGCATTTGTACGCTGACGCCTGATGACGTGCAGCAGCAGTATGAAATTTTGATTCATGGCGCAGATGAAGCGCTGTACACGGCCAAACTGAGAGGACGCGATCGCTCTGTGATCAACACGGCCCAAGGGCTTGTATCTATTGAATCTAATAGCTGTGCTTACAGCGGCCCTGATGAAGCTATTCGCACCCATCCCGCCAAGCTCGTGGTCAACCCCACGGTACCGGTTGCCGTGGGTTAGGACTAACTCGATGCCTGAGTGAAGTGACATCAAGCGCTATCATTGGCAGCCTCAATTTTCTCAAGCTTGGCAGGTTCCTCAGTAGTAGGTATCAAGAACACTCTGGTCATTGGTGTAGCCGTTGTATAGAGTAAGACCGGAACCAGTGGGGAGGAAAGGGTTTTGCCAAACAGTGACTCTACAGCGCAGACAATTTCTCGCCATGAGCTGACAGAGCTAGTGCGATCGCAGCTTCAAGTGCTCTTAGAAGAAGAAAACTTTCGAGGGGCAAAAGCACTCCTGGTCCCTGTGCAGCCTGCTGACATTGCCGAAGCCATTGAAGGATTGCCGGAAACAATGCAGGCGATCGCCTTTCGCCTAATTTCCAAAAACGAAGCCATTGAGGTCTACGAACAGCTCGATTCCTCTGTGCAACAGGCGCTAATTGAAGAATTCAAACGACAAGATCTCATTGATATCGTCGATCAAATGTCACCCGATGATCGGGTACGTTTGTTCGATGAATTGCCTGCAAAGGTTGTGCGCCGCCTCCTAGAGCAGCTCAGCTCCCAAGAACGACAGGCCACCGCCCTGCTGCTTGGCTACGAGGCACAAACGGCCGGGCGAATCATGACGCCCGAATACGTAGCCCTCAAAGAAAATTGGACCGTCGCGCGCGCACTTGATCATATTCGGGCGCAAGCCGCATTGAGTGAAACGGTCTATTACGTGTTTGTGACCAACTTTGCCCGTCAGCTCACCGGCATCCTTTCGTTGCGCCAGCTCGTCGTCGGCCAAGCAGAGCAATCTATTGGTGAGATCATGACCCGTGAGGTGGTCTCCGTTCAAACCAGCACCGATCAAGAAGAAGCAGCACGGGTCATTCAGCGCTACGACTTTTTAGCTGTCCCCGTGGTCGATGCCGAGAATAGATTAGTTGGCATCATTACGGTAGATGATGTCATCGATATATTAGAAGAAGAAGCCACCGAAGATATTTACACGCTGGGCGGCGTCCAGTCAGGGGGCGATAGCTATTTTCAGAGCAACTTGCTAGATATTGCTCGCAAGCGGGTGGTCTGGCTATCGGTACTGCTCATTACCAACACAGTCACCGCAGCCGTCATTCGCTCACAGCAAGACATTTTGCAAAGTGTCGTGGTGCTAGCCGCATTCATTCCACTCTTAATTGGCACAGGCGGAAATGTCGGTGCACAGTCTTCTACGGTGGTTATTCGTGGGTTGAATACGGATGAGATCAAGATTAAAGATGCCTTTCAGGTGATTCGGCGAGAGGCGATCGCAGGTGCTTTTCTGGGTCTCATGCTAGGCATCGTCGTCACGGCCTGGGCGTATTTTTTACAGGGCGGTGTCCCGTCCGATCTGCCCGTCGCCATCACGGTGGGCATCTCACTGGTAGGCATCTCCATTTTGGCCTCTAGTGCAGGGGCGGGGTTGCCCTTCTTATTTCAGTCATTTGGCCTCGATCCCGCCCTTATGTCTGCGCCCTTTATTACAACGGTTGTAGATGTATTAGGGGTATTGATCTATCTCAACTTGGCACGTCAGGTTCTGGGCCTGTAGCGATTGGCAGCGCTAAATGAATCGATGAATGTTGATATAGTGAAGAAAATATTAATCGTTCTGTCTAAACTACGCCTGAGGATAAAACGCCTGCGATAAAATGATCCCAGTTAGTCTAATGACTTAGCTTCATGACTCATTGAATGGCCCATAGCCAAGCTCACTGGCTCATAGCTCAATGGCTCATAGCTCACTGGCTTATAGCAAGCTCAATGAATCATAGCGACATGACTGGGTTGAGCAGAAAACGCCTTAAAGCAAGTCATTAAAACCCCATAGCCCCAGACCAGTGACCCAAGACCAAGACAGGTAAATAAATCGTGCTGCAAAAGTTTAAGCAGGATCTAAAAAACGACCTCATTGCGGGGCTAGTCGTCATCATTCCGCTGGCCACAACGATTTGGCTTACAGTCAACGTAACCATATGGGTAGTGCAGTTTTTGACTCGCGTTCCCAACCGGCTAAACCCCTTCACCGAACTCAATCCGGTTTGGGGCTGGCTGATTAATCTAGGGATTGGGCTATCAGTACCCTTGCTGGCTATTTTGCTAATCGGCCTCATGGCTCGTAATTTTGCAGGGCGCTGGCTCCTGGATGTGGGTGAGCGCATCGTCCAATCGATTCCGTTGGCAGGCTCTGTCTACAAAACAATTCAGCAGCTGTTACAAACGGTTTTTCAAGATTCTAAAAGCCGCTTCAGACGGGTGGTGCTAATCGAATATCCGCGCAGGGGACTATGGGCGATCGCATTTGTCACAGGCATCGCCGTCTCAGATACGCCCAACAAAATGATCAGTGTCTTCATACCCACCACGCCTAACCCCACCAGCGGTTGGTATTCCATCGTGTCGGAAGATGACGTTCTCAACCTATCTATCTCCATTGAAGAAGCATTTAAAGTATTGCTATCAGGCGGCATCGTCGGCCCTAATTTAGCCGCTGAAGTATCCGGACACAATCGGCTAGAGAGCAGTAGCCGCTCAGATTCGACGCCCCCTTCGGAGCTGCCGCCTGAGACAGTAATGACCTAGAATAGCGAGGTTCTCAGCTTAGGCACAAGCATGAAGGCGCGTTCTATTGCCCGTGAAATGGCCCTTTTGGGTATCAGCCAATTAACCGATGGCCTTGGCCGGCAAAGCAACGATACCGCTGAGCCGCCCAAAGCAGCGATGACGACCAAACAGCTAGATGCGCTGCTGGTCAAAGCCTTGACGAGCTTAGGGGCAGATGCACGAGAAACGCTAGAGGCCGCAGACGGTGCATTGCAGCGGGGGGAGCGGCTGATTTTAGAAAGTGAAACGCGCACCATTGATAAAGATAAAATTCGCGATCGCATTAAACCAGCGGTGCCGCTCGTACAAACCGCTATCAATCAAGCAGGCGGCACCCTAGATCTACTCATCTTTGCCCAGCAAGGTAATTCCAAAGCCTTGGGCAATGTGCGCAAAGCACTAACCAGCGCAGCAGCTCGTTTGACCCAAGGCGATACGCTATTGATTGCCCAAGCAGAGCGAACGGCAGATGTGGGCGATGCGAGGGATGAAATTAAAGGCGCAATTGATTTAGTAAGAGGCGCGATCGCGCAGCTCAATCAATCCTTAGAGCCGACAAACCTCACCGCCTTAATACAGCGTACAGATATCCGAACCTATGCTTGCGACCTTTTGCATCACTGGATTATGCACCGCAACGACATAGACGCACAGCTAGATGACGCAATGGAAAAGTGGAATATGCGCCGCTTAGCCCGCGTAGATAGGGATATCTTGCGCCTTGCGATGTTAGAAATCACTCAAATTGATGTGCCTATAAAAGTCGCCATAGACGAAGCCATTGAAATGGCCAAGCGCTATAGCGATGAAGACGGCTATCGCTTTATCAATGGGGTTTTGCGCCGTGCGACTGATAAGCTAAAGGAAGTGAGCTAGCCATAAATAGCTGGCACCTCTAGCATTGAAAGCGACACGAGTGAGTTTAGGGTAATGACAGGTTTTAACTGGTTTGACCGCAGTTACGATGAGCCGGATAAGACCAATGAAAGTGAAACGACAGAAGAAAAGTCCGCTGACACAGCTGCGCCAGCCAACCCTGAAGATTACTTAAAATGGGCTAAAGCGGCGTATCAAAATATTCAGGAGCGTCAGGAAGAAGTACAAGAAGACGAACAGGAAGAAAAAGCAAAGGAAGAAGACGCAAGCGAAACAACTGAAGCCGCTGATGCAGAAGAATCAGCGGCTGACGCGGTTGCAGATAATGACACCGTTGCCAGCTCTGGGGATGAGAGCGCCACTGCAAAACCCACAGATACTGAGGCCACGGCTCCTGATGCCACAGATACCGATTCCACAGAGGCTGATTCCACAGGCACCGATTCAACTGAAGACTCACCCGTTCAAGCCTTTTGGGCAAAAGCAGAACAAGCACAGGCAGAACGAGAAGAGCGCTTAGAACGGCTAGAAGCTGAAGCCATCTTAGAACCAGAACCGGAGTCAGCACCTGCATCCGGCCCCGAGTTTATCCCACTTGATATAGACCTAGACGAAGCGTTCCTTTGGTCTGCGGAAGTATTGGCCTCACAAGGTCGCCGCCCAGATCAAATTTCCATCGAAGAAATTACCTGGCTCAACAAACTGCGCCAAGGGCTCGATAAAACCCGCCGAGGCTTAGTCAATCAGCTTAAGGCCATTGTGGGCCAAGGCCCGCTCAATCAAGAAGCGGTTGATGAAATTGAATCTTTGCTCCTGCAAGCTGATGTCGGCGTTGCTGCCACAGACAAAATCATCGGCTCACTGCAAGATCGCCTGAAAGAAGAGACCTTGCCACCAGAGCAGGCTATCAACTACCTGAAAAAGCTCCTGCGCGACATGCTAGATGCCCCACTAGAAGGCGGCCACAATCTGACATTTACGCCGGAAAAAGACAAACTCAGCATTTGGCTCATGACCGGCGTCAACGGCGCAGGCAAAACCACCACCATTGGTAAGCTCACTCACATCGCCAAAAAGTCCGGCTTCGAGTGCCTAATTGGCGCGGCTGATACGTTCCGTGCGGCCGCCGTCGAGCAAGTTAAAGTCTGGGGTCAGCGCAGCGGCGTAGAAGTTATTTCGAACCCTGGACAGAACACTGATCCGGCCTCCGTGGTCTTCGATTCCATCAGTGCAGCCAAATCACGCGGCACCGAGCTACTGCTGATTGATACCGCCGGACGCTTACAAAACAAGCGCAACCTCATGGACGAGCTGTCTAAAGTTCGTAAAATCATCGACAAAAAAGCCCCCGACGCCAACGTTGAATCCCTGCTTGTACTGGACTCAACCCTTGGCCAAAACGGACTCAGACAAGCCCAGGTCTTTGCAGAAGCAGCCCAGCTTAGCGGCGTTGTCCTTACCAAACTAGACGGCACTGCCAGAGGCGGCGTGGCCCTAGCCGTTGTGCAGCAGCTTGGCCTGCCCATTCGATTCATCGGCGCAGGCGAAGGCATCGAAGACTTGCGTCCCTTCTCTAGCTACGAATTTGTAGAAGCGTTACTTAACGGCTAACGCCATCCAACATAATGAGATACATAAGTTGTTGAAAGTTCAACTTTATTGAACAACATCATCCACAAAAAACTGTTTATTTAGCGAGCTTCATCTTTTTAGGAGATGGGGCTCTCTTTATAGGCGCATCTCCTAAATCAGTCTATTGACTAGAAATCAAGACAACAAAGCCCATTCTCCATGATTTTTCTAGCGGGCCTTGAGCGCCAATTAATTGTGCACAAAGAAAAACCGTTAATGAAGCGCACTGAAGTGAGCAATGGCTTCATCATGAACATTAATGGCTGATTGTAAATAAAGGACTAGCGCGCGTAAACCGACCGAAGCCACGTGACTATACTGAATCTTGCTGCGTAGAGAAAATATCTCCGTCAGAGGATTTTCAACAGCAGCGAGTACTGAAACCTCTTTATAGGCAAAAAATGGCGCTACAGGCTTGCACGGATACTCCGACCGACACAGTTAGCACCGCGTCCTCTCCTCAGACGCTGCCCGTTCTCAAAGAACGCGGACAAAGAGAGGTCTTTTGTGGTCTTACAGGCATTGTTTGGCTGCACCGGAAGATGCAGGATGCGTTCTTTTTAGTCGTAGGCTCTCGTACCTGCGCACACCTGATTCAGTCAGCAGCCGGTGTGATGATTTTCGCGGAACCTCGCTTTGGAACGGCCATTTTAGGAGAGCGAGATCTGGCAGGTTTGGCAGATGCCAATGACGAATTAGAGCGCGTTGTTGAAGAACTGTTAATGCGTCGCCCTGATATTGGCACGTTGTTCTTGGTAGGCTCTTGTCCGTCAGAAGTTATTAAGCTGGATTTGGCTACCGCTGCTGAAAAGCTCAATCACCAATATTTCCCTAAGACAAGAATCCTCAATTATTCCGGTAGCGGCATTGAAACAACATTCACGCAGGGTGAAGATGCCTGCTTGAATTCGATGGTGCCAGTGCTGCCAGAGAAAGAGACTGAAACGCCTGCTTTGATGGTGGTAGGCTCTCTTGCTGATGTTGTTGAAGATCAGTTCGTAAGATTGTTTAATCAAATCGGCATTGGGCCGGTTTCGTTCTTTCCACCTCGTCGAGCATCAGATTTGCCGAGTGTGGGCAAAGGCACGAAGCTGCTAGTGGCACAGCCATTTTTGAGTGATACGGTGCGATCGCTCATTCGTCGGGGTGCAGAACTCCTGCCCGCTCCTTACCCCTTTGGTATAGAAGGAACAACCGCATGGCTCAAAGCCGCTGCCACAGAATGGGGCGTCGATGAAGCGCGATTTGAAGAAGCGATCGCACCTGCGGTATCGCGGGCCAATACTGGCCTAGAGCGCTACAAAGAAGTGCTCAACGGTCGCAAAGCTTTTCTCTTCCCAGATTCTCAGCTAGAAATTCCCCTTGCTCGCTTTCTTTCCCGTGAGTGTGGCATGGACCTCATTGAAGTCGGCACGCCCTACATTGATCGTCTGCTCATGGACAAAGAGATTGAGCAGCTCCCAGAAGGCACAGCGTTGTCTGAAGGGCAAGACGTAGAAAAGCAACTCGACCGCTGCCGAGAAGCACGCCCAGATATCACAGTTTGTGGCTTAGGCTTAGCCAACCCCTTAGAGGCGGAAGGGCTGTCCACCAAGTGGTCCATTGAACTTGTATTTTCACCGCTACATGGCTACGACCAAGCCGCAGATTTAGCAGAGCTATTCGTGAGATCTTCAGAGCGCAGACGACGGTTGACAGTGTAGTTCGCGCTGTCATCAGGCTTACAACTTCATTGAACCTCCAGACTTCATTGAACTTCCAAACTTCATCGCTCACCCTTCCCCTCACGCCCTGTCGGACAAGCTTTTTATAAATTATGGAATTAACTCTCTGGACTTACGAAGGGCCGCCTCATGTCGGCACCATGCGCGTCGCCACCTCAATGGAAGGCGTACATTATGTCCTTCACGCCCCTCAAGGCGACACCTACGCCGATCTGCTGTTCACAATGATTGAGCGCCGAGACAAGCGCCCACCCGTGAGCTACACCACGTTTCAAGCCAGAGACCTCGGTGGCGATACAGCAGAAATGGTAAAAACCTCTGTGCGAGAAGCTTACGAACGCTTTAAGCCCGATGTGATGCTCGTCGGTGAGAGCTGCACAGCAGAGCTGATTCAAGATCAGCCTGGTTCCCTGGCAAAAAGTATGGGGTTGCCGGTTCCGGTGGTGAGTTTAGAGCTACCAGCCTATTCCAAGAAAGAAAACTGGGGCGCAAGTGAGACCCTGTACCATTTGGTGCGATCGCTCCTGCTCCCCCACGCCTTTCCGCCCGGCACCCAACGCCCCGAACGCGACCAGGCCATCCGCCCCAAAGCGAACATCATCGGCCCCACGGCCCTCGGATTCCGCTGCCGCGACGACATTCAAGAAGTCCTGAAGCTACTTGCAGAAATGGGCGTAGATGCCAATGTCATCGCACCGTTGGGCGCTACCCCCGACAATTTGATGCGCATTCCAGATGCCGACTTCAACATCTGCCTATATCCCGAAATTGCTCAAACCACCTGCGATTGGCTAAAGCGAAACTTCGATCAGCCCACGGTAAAAACCGTACCGATTGGGGTCGGTGCCACGCGTGACTTTATTGCCGAGATTGGAGAAATTGCAGGCATCGACGTCAGTCGAATTCTGGCGCGCTCTAAATCCGACACCTTGGGTAACTGGAATGCATCTCGCTTGTCTTCAATGTCAGCGCCCGGTGCCTCGCGCCTACCTTGGTATTCACGCTCGGTTGACTCCACCTATCTCACTGGCAAGCGCGTCTTTATCTTCGGCGATGCCACCCATGCGATCGCTGCGGCCCGCATCGCCACGGAAGAACTCGGTTTCACCCTTGTGGGCATTGGCACCTACAGCCGCAAATTTGCCAAGCAAGTACGCGCCGTAGCCAAGCAACACGGCGTTGAAGCAGTCATCAGCGATGACTATCTAGCCGTAGAAGAAGCCGTCTCCGAAGCCGCACCCGAACTTGTTCTTGGCACTCAAATGGAGCGTCACATTGCCAAGCGGCTAGGCATTCCTTGCGCCGTCATCTCCACCCCCATTCATGTCCAAGATGTGCCCGCTCGCTACTCACCTCAAATGGGTTGGGAAGGTGCAAACGTCATCTTTGATGATTGGGTACATCCTTTGATGATGGGCCTAGAAGAGCATCTAATCGGCATGTTCCGAGAAGATTTTGAGTTTGCAGAAGGACATATGAGCCATTTGCATACAGCCCCTCATCAGGAGAAGAGTATCAATGCTGAGCCGGTAGCCGCCACTGCCAATGCAGACAGCAAGCCAATGGCGGCTGTCCCCGAACAATCTGCCACTAGCGACGATGGCATTGGCTGGAGCGCAGATGGTTTGGCCGAGCTAAAGAAGATTCCGTTCTTTGTGCGCGGCAAGGTGAAACGGAACACCGAAAAGTTCGCGGGAGATCGCGGCATCTCCACCATCACGGTAGATACCCTCTATGAAGCCAAAGCCGCCATCGGCAAATAAACAAAATCTCCGTTGTAGCGGCGTTACATGCAACGCCGCTACAGAACCAAATATCCCGCCCAATCAAACATTCCAGACCGCCACAACCAAACCACCCACAGGAGAACAGTCACATGGTCGTATCTAACAACGTCCGTCCCCGCGTCGTCAATCAAGGCGCAGACGGTGAAGGTAGCGTGCAAGTCCTTCAAGATCCATCCGTTCAAATAGAACAAGGTGCCCTCGTCATTGCCGTTTACGGCAAAGGCGGTATCGGGAAATCAACCACTTCTTCGAACCTCTCCGCAGCCTTCTCCAAACTCGGTAAGCGCGTTCTCCAAATTGGCTGCGACCCCAAGCACGACAGCACCTTCACGCTCACAAAAAAAATGGTGCCCACCGTCATTGATGTACTCGAAGAAGCCGACTTCCACTCAGAAGAGCTGGCTACTGAAGACTTCATGTTTGAAGGCTATAACGGCGTCATGTGCATCGAATCTGGTGGGCCACCCGCAGGCACTGGCTGCGGCGGCTACGTCACCGGCCAAACCGTTAAACTCCTCAAAGAGCACCACCTTTTTGAAGATACCGACGTTGTCATTTTTGACGTCCTTGGTGACGTTGTATGCGGCGGCTTTGCAGCCCCCTTGCAGCACGCTCATTACTGCCTTATCGTCACCGCTAACGACTTCGACTCCATCTTTGCAATGAACCGGATTGTGGCCGCCATCCAAGCAAAAGCGAAAAACTATAAAGTGCGTCTCGGCGGCATTATTGCTAACCGCAGCGAAGGCACAGACCAAATCGACAAATTCAATGATCGCGTTGGCCTTAAAACACTGGCACACTTCCGTACAGTAGATGCCATTCGTCGTAGCCGCCTCAAGAAATGCACTGTCTTTGAGATGGATCCAGAACCTGAAGTACTCGAAGTGCAGCAAGAATATCTCAAACTTGCCAAAGGTATGATCGAAGATGCTAAACCCCTTGAGGTAAACCCACTCAAAGATAGAGAAATCTTTGACCTGCTGGGTTTTGAGTAAACCGTTCTGTTGAATAACCCATTACTCCAACAGAACTAAAAGGCAAACAGCGCTAAAAGAAAGGTTAGGAGCTCGGCCAGACCCACTTACCGGGTTTCTAGTAAATCTATCTACTTTTGAGACACAACTGAGTTGTGTCTCTTTTTTTTGATTGTGAATACCACATCAGCAACAGCATGAGTCATTGACTGAGCCATAACCAAATAATAGATAAAGCAGCAAAAACGCCTGTCACGCTTTTCTACACATCCGTAATTTCACGGCTCCAAAGTTGTTACGTCTCTTAGCTACATTTTCGGATACAGCATTTTTACGGATATGCAATGACCATTTCTGGAAAGAACAGCTCCGTGCTTACACGGTTTTACACCAGACTTTCAACAAAATGCTTACGGTCGCTTTAACCATCCCAAATTTCTCTCCCATACGATCATAAGAACAAGTGAAGTTGAGTATGAGAGGCTCCGAAACCAAACATGGGACAGAAATATTCTTTATCACTAGCTGGTGCGGTAGCACTCACAGCTGTGATAAATGCTGATCTACAAGCACAAGCTGTCAAGTTCAATTTCTCCTACGGGCAAGGAACATCTTTAGAGCAAATTGTTGGCTTTGAAACAGCCGCTGGCATCTGGTCAAGCTATCTCACAGACGATGTCACCGTAAATTTGCATGTAGGCGTTTCTAATACTTTGTCCGACAAGGTCGTAGGCGGTGCACTACCTGGAATGCAAGCTTTCCAGAGCTATGAAGGCTTCTACAACAGTCTCCATGCAGATAAAACCTCCGCCGATGATTACACCGCTGCTCAGAATTTGCAGGCTCATCGCCATGCAGATGGCCACTTAAGATACAACGCTATCTTTGAGCAGGGTAATACATGGCACAACAAAAACATTGCCCTCACCAATGCCAATGCGAAGGCACTAGGTCTACTGACCAATAGCAACGCATTAGATGGCAGCATTCTCTTGAATGATCTCTCAAATACAAAACATAAGTGGAACTACGATTTCAATCGTGATGATTCAGAAGATAAAAAATCACTCGATTTCCTAAGCGTAGCGCTACATGAAATTGGTCACACGCTTGGTTTTGTCAGCAGCGTAGATGCAGCAGAAAAATCTGACAGCCAAGCAAGCTACAGCGAAAATATAGATCGCTTGATGAATACGACGACACTGGACATGTTCCGTTATTCTGACTACAGCAAACGCAAAGACACTGTGGAATTAGCCGTTGGAGAAAAATCGTATTTCTCTATTGATGGTGGAAACACAAAAATTGCTGATTTTGCCCGAGGGAAAAAAGATTTTGGACTAGGCTCAGATGGGTTTCAGGGCAGCCACTGGAAAGATAATAAAAAGAACCAGTTAGGCATTATGGGGCCAACGATTCGTAACGGTGAGCGACGAGACATTACCGCCCTGGATCTGCAAGCACTAGATGTAATCGGTTGGGATCTCAATGCGAATGCATCTATTAATTTGAATGTCATTGAGGCGCAAGCCAAGCAAAGGATTGCCCAAAAGATTGCGGATAAACAGGGATGGGGAACCGGCTATGGCAGCTGGATTGATAGCTACATCAATAATGGTCAGAACGATTCTGCCGCGGCCTGGCTTACCAGTGATCGCACATCTGAACTCGATCAGATGATTCGAGACAGTGAACTATACGAAATTGGCTACGGACAACTTTTCCAAGAAGTCTTTTTAGATAACGCTTATCACTCCACACTGGATGATTCATCTGATCTTGTGGCAGTGCCTGAGCCTTCTATGCTTGGCTTAATGGGGCTTACTGCCTTTATGCTGACGCGATCGCGTCGTCAAAACCCGTGATGTTATCGCATCACTGACTTAAATTACGCTTCATAAAAAACATCCAGCGATTGAACCTCAGCAACGTCAGCAACTATGTCAGCAACTCATGTTGGTTGCTAGGTTCAGGTGAAGCGCAATTCAACTGCTCTGAATCTAAGAGGCATGACAACCCACAATCACAGCCCTTAATCGCCACCCACAATTAATCGCCACCTACAATTCATCACAACAATCGAAAACCGCAACTTTACACACGCGACTTAATCCACTCTTTGATAAATTCTGCCGCCTTATCAATGTTCTGAAATCCAAATTTGAATAGGATAAAGTACATCAGCGAACTGGTTAATGCCACACCGAGCAAGCAAATCGTCACGCCTGTTAAGCTCAAAAAACCATCATCATCAGACAGCCCTAGGCCCGCCACAAAAATCCCCATTGCCGGAAGCGTATTAGTGAGCGGAAAAGGCAGCATCATCGACACAGCCGCGAGCGCAATTAACCCACCAATGAGTGCTTGACCTGGACGGCTAGTGCACACAGGTGTAAGCCGGGGACGGGCCACCGTTTCTACCCGTTTCAGCCAAGGCATCCCTTTCCTCAGCAAATCCTGAACTTGCTCTCTGGCAAATCCTTTTTTACGGAACTTCTCAGGGAGCCAGGGCTGATCTCGGCCAACCATCAGCTGCACAGCTAACAAAAACATAACGAGGCCAAACGGCGTGGAGTAGCCAGGGGCAGGAATAGGTAACGCAGACGGAATTGAGAGCAGCACAAAGAGAAAGCCAAACGTGCGCTCACCTGCGATGTCTAAAACTTCGTTCAGCGTAATGGATTCTTTAACGGAGGGTGCATCCGCCAGAGCTGGATCTTCATCACTCAAAAAATATCGTTGCAGCTCTACCGATAGCCTAGCCATATATCCGTTGCGTTAACTCAAAGGTCTATAGCAATATATACCCACAAAGGCTACCGCACTCAGAATGGTTGCGACGATTCCGAGCCATAAAGCGGATGTCAGTCCGTAGCGCAAAATGACTTCGTGCTGACCGGGAGCAATATCAAACTGGATTCTACCGTCATAGGCTGTTTGGATGGGGTGCGGCTCATTATCTATAGCCATGTTCCAGGCCGGATAGTTATAAACGCGCAAAATCACAGACGCCTCTGTTTTCGCATTGATGTTGAGCCGCCGTTGCTCGCTTTGCCAATCTAAGACCACCACATCTGCGTCCCCTTCGACAATTTCAAATTTAGGTTGATTCGGCTGAGGTGTTGGCAACGAACCCGATACAGTGGCTGTAATTTCAGGCAAGCCTGCGCCTGTATGCACTTCTTTAATAAACGTTTGAGGTGCAGAAGCCGCAAGCCGGGGACGATATTCAGGCACATCTATCAGGCGATCGCTCAACGGATCATGGACAATCGTCTCAATCCAATCTCGATTGAGCATGACCCCATTGCCGCTACTGTATAAACCAGGAAATTTACGAACCTCCAAATGATGCGCTTTAAAGTTGCCAAACAAAATAGCGCAAACGATCACCATCAAAAGGGCTTGCCCAAAGCGCTTAACCGCCTGACGCACGGCCCACTGCGGCCTCAGTAAAGCCTGTACCGCCAGAGCACACAAAACGGCTTGGGCCATGTACAGCAATCGATCTATACGCGTTGAGTACTCAATTTTTTTTACAACGGGCGCAATTTTCCACAGCGGCCAAGACCAGTCGCTGATGAGAAAGGTAATCCCGATGGCCACCAGCAGCACAATCCCAACCGTCTTTTGTTGCTTAGGCCGAGACAGATAACCCACCGCAGCAATGAGACTGAGTGCAATACAGGCTAACCACTGTTGCACAATGCGATCGCCCCAGCCCTGTCTCACCGTATCCATCACATTCATCATGGCCGCCTCAAAGCCATCCTGAGACGCCAACATATAGTCAATGTTGATATAGCGCTGTTCCAAGATGGCCGGAATCAGGAAAAAAGAAGCCAGCCCCCAACCAATGAGGGCACTTAACCATATACAGATCTTGATAGACCAAGGTTGTTGACGTAAAAGATAGAGCGTATAGGGAATCCAAGCGATCGCATAAATCAGCAAACTCGGTAAGTGTGTCAGCGCCACCAACCCCCACACCATGGCCAGAGCAGCACGCCAACGCCCGCTAGAAATACTCTTATCGGTAAAGAGCAATAGCAACGGCAGCCAAACAAAGCTATACAAAGGCGCTAGCCCACCACCATGAGCCACACCCAACAGACCAGGACTGAGCATGTAAGCCAACGCACCGAACACACCAGGAATTTGCCCCCAACGAAACCGCCCAAAACTATAAAAACTCACCCCCGATAAAAACACGCCCCCAGCAAACAAGATATTCACCATTTGCTCAAAGGTGAATCCCAACGCCCGCAGCGCAGCGCCACAGTAGTAAATTAAGGGCGGATAAAACACAAACGTTGGACTGCCGTAGCCAAAATTAGTACCCGCCAACCAACGCGGATACCCACTGCCTTCTGATAGCTGATAAGAAAAATGCTGTAGCCAGGTAAGATGCCAGCGCACGTCTCCCAGGCCCGTTATCCCATCACGAATTAACCGCAAGTTGATTAAAAGTGTCGCCACCAGCAAACAACCAATAATGCCAACATCTAAAAAACGAGATTGAACTTTACCAAGGGGCACCTTACTTTGCTGAGCCAGTACTCCGTGATAATTCGGATCTTCAGAATTAAACGACACATCTGAGTTTTGCATAGGATTCAAAGCAGAATAGCAACCACTTCACAGATATCTGCTCGTAGCTATTGGCAATAATAGGTTTCAGGAAATGCTTTTTCTTCGGTGTAGTTACTATCCTGAAATCACTTCCTTTTTCATGTAAAAAAGAAGCGAAAGGAAGGGTAACTCAGCAGTCCCTCAATCTGATTTTTCCCAGGTCTAGCAAATGTCTCAAAGAGGACTCTTCATGACTAAGTTTTCTGCGCTTTTAGCAACCGCCGGTCTCGTTGCGGTCTCTGCCCCCCTCGCCCTTGCCCAAGAAACCCTCCCTCCAGCAACAGCCGCTGCAATCACTCAATTCCTCTCGGACAGCGCACCAGCGGCATGCACCATCCAAGTCATCTCAGTGCCGCTCGAAGAGTCTGAGCACAACACGACCGATATCCTCAGCACAGTACCCGCCATCCCCTGCGATGCCGTGAGTGGCACGGACGATGGCGATAGCAAAAATTTCAATTTCCTCAATGTCTCAGGAAATAACTTCTACAAAGTCATTACATCCAGTGCGCCCATCACTGAAACAGCAAATGAAACCTATCAATTTTCGGTAGAAGGTGTGAAGGTTGTCCCTTTAGATGAAGCAGGCAACGCGGCTAATCTCAGTGAGGTTGAGTACCTTTATCCTGCTGATACACAGGTTTGCACCGCCGATGCCATAGAGCAGCCACGCAGCGTTGTATGCACGTTTGAAGTGAAAGAAGAAAGCAACGTCCTGGTAGGTCAGCTCAACTATGCTTGGTAGCCTTTAAGCTTCACAACTTTGATGTTCGCCGACAATATTCAACTACTTTCTTCCACAGGCACAACCACCTCTCAAATATGCGCTCTATGCTCAAGCTACGTTTAGTTTTCGCCATCAGCGGGTTCGTTTTATTCGCCGCGCCAGTCAGCGCTAACGAAGTTCTCCCGATGCCAGCACCTGCACCTCCTGCGCCTGCGACATCTGCACCTGTGTCCCCCACATCTGAAGACGGATTCATCGCTGAATCCATCGAAGATTATTCACCAACGGAATGTACAGGACAAATCAGCGATACCAACGACGCAGCAGAAGTAGCTAATCGGATAGCCTCTTTAAACCAAAACTTTTCGCAGGCTGTAGAGAGCATTCTTTCATCTGCATCCATCGTCGATTGTGCGGCCGTCACAGCCACCCTTAACAGAACCACGCAAAACATCAACTACCTGCACGCCACCAAAGGTGTCTATAAAGTGATCACAGGTGCTGAACCGAGCTTATCCAATCCAACAGACTACATCTATACTTTCGATATTCTCAGCGTCCGGTACATTCCTTACACAGAAGGAACAATGCTAGACATGGCTAATAGCAGCATACTCCGTGCAATCGGTGGCACATGCACAACAGACGACCTAGACTATCCTTACGAGGCTGACTGCACATTTGCAGTCACAGACGAAACCAACAGCACGCTCTCTGTAGGGAAACTCCACTACTACTTTTAAACAATTCAACAACTAGAGAAAAAGCCATCCCAGAGCGGAAAAAACAGAGAAAAAAACAGAGAAAAAAAACAGAGCGGGAAAAACAGAGAAAAGAAACAAAGAGAAAGCAATAAAGAGGAAGAAACTCGATCACGCGTCCTATTCAAAATGCTTTAGCGCCCAGAACAAGAGAACGCCCAGAACAAGAGAACACCCTCCCAAAAACAGAACATCAATATTGCGGTTTAAAGTGAAAGACGTTGGTCAGGCATATGCCCAGCCAACGTCTTTCACTTTAATGAGTCATCTTAGCTACCAGATACAGCTGGGCATCTGACCATAAGGCTGACAGTAAGTACCGATGAATTTAGTACTTGTAAGTCTCGTTCTTGAAGGGGCCTTCTACAGAAACATGGATGTAATCAGCCTGCTCTTCACTGAGAGTCGTGATGACACCACCGAAGCCTTCAACCATGTAGCGAGCCACTTCTTCGTCAAGCTTCTTAGGCAGTAGCTCAACGGTGATAGCATCTGCTTTCTTCTCTTCAGCCAAGTCTGCGAACTTCTTCCCGTAAAGGAAAATTTGTGCCAGCACTTGGTTAGCAAAGGAGCCATCCATGATTCGAGAAGGATGGCCGGTTGCGTTCGCGAGGTTTACCAAGCGACCTTCTGCCAGCAGAATCAAGAAATCTTTTGGATCGTCAGAGCGATAGACCTGGTGGACTTGAGGCTTCACTTCTTCCCAGCGCCACTCTTTACGCATGAATGCGGTGTCAATTTCATTATCAAAGTGACCAATGTTGCAAACGATCGCACCTGATTTGAGGTGTGCCAACATGTTTTTATCGCAAACGTTGTAGTTGCCAGTTGCTGTCACAACCAAATCAGTGTTGGCAAGTAGCGCTTTGTTCAAGCACTCAGGCGTGCCATCGTTAACACCGTTCTTGAAAGGAGAAACAACTTCAAAACCGTCCATACAAGCCTGCATGGCACAGATAGGATCGACTTCAGCTACTTTAACAATCATGCCTTCTTGACGAAGAGAGGCAACGGAGCCTTTACCAACATCGCCGTAGCCAATCACAATTGCTTTCTTACCAGAAAGTAAGTTATCAGTCCCTCGCTTAAGCGCGTCATTGAGACTGTGACGGCAGCCGTACTTGTTGTCGTTCTTGGTTTTAGTAACCGCGTCGTTAACGTTGATAGCAGGGATTTTGAGTTCGCCTTTCTCCAACATTTCCCATAGGCGGTGGATACCTGTTGTGGTTTCCTCAGTGACGCCATGGATAGTCTTTAGCATCTGAGGATACTTTTCGTGGATGTGGCCTGTGAGGTCACCGCCGTCATCCAAAATCATGTTGGCATCCCACAGTTCGCCGTCTGCGCCGTGGCAAGTTTGCTCAATACACCAGATGTATTCTTCTTCGGTTTCGCCTTTCCATGCAAAGACAGGGATACCCGCTGCCGCGATCGCTGCTGCTGCATGATCTTGGGTAGAGAAGATATTACAAGAAGACCAGCGAACGTCTGCGCCTAGCTCACATAGGGTTTCAATCAAAACCGCTGTTTGGATGGTCATGTGAATACAGCCGATGATCTTTGCCCCTGCCAAAGGCTTAGATGCGCTGTACTTACTGCGAATTGCCATCAAAGCAGGCATTTCGCCTTCAGCGATCGCAATTTCCTTGCGGCCCCAATCAGCCAATGCCATATCAGCAACTTTATAATCAAGCTTGCCTGCAGGAGCAGTGTCAGGAATTCGAGCTGTGGTTGCAACCATAATTTTGTTCAGATATCTCTTTGTTACGGACTGAATCGTCTTTGCTTAGCTTACCTTCAAAAACTAGGCCAAACACGCCAAAAAGCCTTCTACGCCATGCATTCCACAGATGCATATATATTGATGCTATTAATTAGCTTCATACAAGAAAGGTGTGAGCCTTACCCAGCAGCAGGTCTAACACACCCGCACAGCGCGGTGCTAGATGAGATAAATTAACCGCTCACCATGCACCGAATCGTTAGACGCCAAACTGGTGCGATCGCACATCCTCACAAAAAGCCTTGGCCGCCCCAATCCCCTGCTCTCGCAAGGTCGTATATGGCTTCGCAAACGGTGGCTGCCATTCCGATAAGCCCCACAAATCTGAAGTCACCAATACCTGACCATCGCAGTGAGGCCCTGCACCAATCCCAATCGTAGGAATGGTCAGCGCCTGACTAATTTTTTGGGCCAGATCAGCGGGAATATGCTCTAGCACAATGGAAAAAGCACCTGCCTGTTCAAGCGCGATCGCCTCTTTCAGCAGTCGATCAGCCTCCTGATCAGATTTGCCCTGCTTACGAAAGCTTCCAAATGTATAAACGGACTGAGGCGTGAGGCCGATATGCCCCATCACGGGAATGCCCGCACGCACAACCGCCGCGACCGCCTCTACGATTTCCCCGTAGCCACCTTCCATCTTCACAGCTTGCACACCGGTCTCTTTTAAAATGCGTCCAGCAGCCAGCATCGCCGCTTCACGACTAACCTGGTAGCTCAAGAACGGTAAATCGACAATGATTAAAGTCTTTTGAATGCCCCGGCGCACCATCTTGGCATGATGAATAATCTCATCCAAAGTCAGCGGAATCGTCGTCTCATGGCCCATTACGGTCATCGCCATGGAGTCACCTACAAGCACCATATCGGCACTAGAGGCCTCTACCATTTGCGCAGAGAGATAGTCCCAAGCCGTGAGCACTGCAATCGCCTTGCCTTCCTGCTTCCACTGCGCAAACTGATGCACATTGACGATCATGACCCTAGCTACTCCTGCTTTGTTAAATGCTTTGCCAACAAGCTTTTTAAATCAAGCCCACGTTTCAAGCGTAGCCCCTTTACCAAAACAGACTATCAAAGCAGCCCACGGCTCATTAAGTAGTAATTCCCCTCATAGTCAAACGGCACGGTTAAATCACCGTGCCAGTAACCGCCAAAATAACCGCGCAGGTGGCCTACCCTTCAAGCAGGCAGTCAAACAACTACCGCTAAACGATTCTTGCTCAAAGATCACAGGCCAACCAGACCGCTTCTATCTGGCACCGAAAGCACTCACGATAGAACCGTGCGGCGTTCCTCGCCCAGTAATCGTGCTCACCCAACCAAGTCCTTCAGTAGTACCCACCCATATTTTGTTGCCGGTATCCGGCGAAATGGAAAGGATGTGCTCAGAAGGGAGGCTCGGCACCCGACTTACAATCGCCCCATTGTATGGATTGAGTTTCACTAATCCAGTGCGCGTGCCCACCCACAGGCTTTGGGTTTTATCAAACGCGATCGCTTCTACATTTCGGCCCCTCAGCTGAGTCACCGACCGCAACAGCTGTCCGGTTCGACTATCGACCACCAATAATCCGGTTGGCGTCCCCACCCACAAATTCCCCTGCGGTCCCACCGCCATCGACTGGGCAGAGCGGCCAGGCAAGTCACCCACCTCATCAGTGACAAAGGCCGAAGCCGTATCAATCCGCACTAAGCCTTCTAAAGTACCCACCCAAAGATTACCGTCCGGTGCCAAGCCCAGGGCATTCGCACTCACCCCTGGCAGCGCTTGCAGCGTCGTCATCAAAAGACCTTCGTCAGGACTAATCATCGCCAGCCCTCGATCAGTACCCACCCACAAAAAGCCTCGATCATCCACCAAGGTATCTAACACTCGATTAGAGGGCAGGCGAAAATTCTGCGCCGTCACTTCATTAATGCGAGGCTCCACCCGAATCAACCCTTCCGGTGTGCCCAGCCAAATGCGACCCACCTTATCTTGCGCCATCGCATCGATGAATAAATTAGGCACCGGCACACTGGCAATCACGCGCCCTGTTTCTGGATTAATGCGAGACAACCCTTGGCGCGACCCAACCCACAAACTACCCGTGTAGTCTCTTTGCAGCGCCCCCACGGTATAGTCTGCGGCAATGGGGTTACCACGAACGGCACGCTCCTCAGTCAGTGGCCGCGAAGGCACCCCAATATCAACGTTTTGCACAGGCGTACGACGCTCTTGTGCATTAGAAGACGGATGTTTTAGCGAGATCGCAAGCCCACTCCACAGAAAAGCAGCGCCTGCCACACATCCAACTTTTCTAGCAATGCTCACGAAAATACCCTCTAGTCCAACTTCACGCACCTGAGGCCTTTGTTTTAGTGAGCCAGGAGACGAGATGGCCCCTTAAAACGCCCCTTAGAACAAAGCAACCTGATGCAATCACCTGCCCAAAAGTGCCCAGGCATTTACGAGCATTAACTTGCAGGTAGACGGTTTTCGATGCGTATAGAGACCCTTGCCTCAAAAACGCCCTCAAAAACGCTCTCAAATGGAGCCCCTGAATAAGCTCAAAATGTAGGGGCGAGAGCAGCCCTCAGCAGCAGCCATAGGTCCACGTCATAGCTCCGCAAGACATAAGCAACTGTTATGAAAAAGCGTCTGAGGCAGCCCTCATGCCATAACAACGAACTAAATTCTTAAGTTCGCATAACAAGTTGGGCATGTTCAAAAAAAGTTGGTTTATCCTCTAACCTTGCAGATAAACGGCTAAACAGCCAAAGAAGGGCTTGCCATTCGCCTCAGGAAGTGCTTCTGACAAATATCGATTGTTTTAACATTTTCCTTTACAGAATGTTACATACGATACTGCTTTTGTATATGCCATGAAATGTCCTGAAACCTTTGGATACCAATATTCATAATTTTTAGTTATCAGAAGATACAGAACTTCTAAAAGGAAACTTATTGAAGGGCTGGTAGTATTCTGAAAAGCATAGGTTTGTCTTAAGAATTCATTTTGCAAGGCATCCAGACCTTATCGCGCGGTCGTTCAACAGCTCCCTGGGCATTCACTCCAGGCGTTTCCTCGGGTGTGCTGACGCAAAGGCTGTTCGATCTGCTCCAGACTTATCAGACTTAAAAATCTGGTTTCAGACATCGGCAACTATATGGCTCTAGCAGCCAGTGTATGGGCCATATAGATTCTGAAATATCGCTAGTAGATTCTATTGGCGAGAAGTTTTTGGGCTTTGGATGTTGCTCTTATTCAATGAGATGCATCGAGTTCAGTCAATATCTAGTTTGATTCATAGGAAATAGACAGGAAATAGGGAAATATGTCCTACTCACAGACTCAGTCAAAGTCTGGTGCTGGTTATAGCGCTGGTGTACAGGATTACCGGCTAACTTACTACGCTCCGGATTACACGCCTAGAGATACAGACATCTTGGCTGCATTCCGGATGACGCCTCAGCCTGGCGTTCCACCCGAAGAGTGTGCAGCAGCCGTTGCAGCAGAATCTTCTACAGGTACTTGGACTACTGTTTGGACTGACCTCCTCACAGATATGGACAGATACCGTGGTCGCTGCTACGACATCGAGCCCGTTCCTGGCGAAGACAACCAGTACATCGCGTACGTTGCTTATCCTTTGGATCTGTTTGAAGAAGGTTCTGTAACTAACCTATTAACATCCTTGGTTGGTAACGTATTTGGCTTTAAGGCCCTACGTGCACTTCGCTTAGAAGATTTGCGCATCCCCGTTGCGTACCTCAAAACATTCCAAGGCCCTCCTCACGGCATTCAGGTTGAGCGTGATCGCCTCAACAAGTACGGTCGTCCAATGCTGGGTTGTACGATTAAGCCTAAGCTTGGCCTCTCTGCAAAGAACTACGGTCGTGCGGTTTATGAGTGCTTGCGTGGTGGTCTTGACTTCACAAAAGACGACGAGAACATCAACTCTCAGCCTTTCCAACGCTGGCGCGATCGCTTCTTGTTCGTAGCAGATGCTATCCACAAGTCTCAAGCAGAAACTGGCGAAATCAAAGGTCACTACCTAAACGTGACTGCAGCAACTTGCGAAGAGATGATCAAGCGGGCCGAGTACGCTAAAGAACTCGAAATGCCCATCGTCATGCACGACTTCCTCACGGGTGGCTTTACTGCCAACACCACGTTGGCTCACTGGTGCCGTGACAACGGCGTTCTACTGCACATCCACCGTGCAATGCACGCTGTAATCGACCGTCAGAAGAATCACGGCATCCACTTCCGCGTACTTTCAAAGTGCTTGCGTCTATCTGGTGGTGATCACATTCACACCGGTACTGTTGTAGGTAAGCTCGAAGGTGACCGCGCAGGTACATTGGGCTTCGTTGACTTGCTCCGTGAGAACTACATCGAGCAAGACAAGTCCCGTGGTGTTTACTTCACTCAGGACTGGGCTGCAATGCCTGGTGTAATGGCAGTGGCTTCCGGTGGTATCCACGTATGGCACATGCCTGCGCTAGTTGAAATCTTCGGCGACGACTCCGTACTTCAGTTCGGTGGTGGTACTTTGGGTCACCCTTGGGGCAACGCACCTGGTGCGACTGCTAACCGTGTTGCACTTGAAGCTTGTGTTCAAGCTCGTAACGAAGGCCGTAACCTCACTCGTGAAGGTGGTGACATTCTTCGTGAAGCTGGCAAGTGGTCTCCTGAGCTTGCAGCTGCACTTGATCTCTGGAAAGAAATCAAGTTCGAGTTCGACACCGTTGACACTCTCTAAATTAGCGATTCGCCTGGTATCAGAGATTCTAATGCTGAATCCTCTAACACGTCGCCGATGGGTATCAGGCAAAGCGGTTCATTTAGCCGTCTGATTAGATACTAATTAGATCACGAACAGCACGATAGATTTATTGGAGTTCTTTTAACCAGACTCCCAACGTATGGATCTTAAGCGAATTGCGAAGGATACGGCCAAGGTACTGATTAGCTACCTCACCTACCAAGCCGTTCGCACCGTGCTAGCGCAGCTAAAAGAAACCAATTTGCCTCGGTATCACTGGCTGTACGAGTTCTCGAGTCGCGATCGCCTCCAAGATGGCGAAGCCTATATCCAAGCGCTATTTGACGAACAGCCCGAACTGGCCCTAAGAATCATGACGGTGCGCAAGCATCTCTCCGAAGAGGTCACTGAATTTCTTCCCGAAATGGTGACCACCGGTATTCAGCAGGCCAACATGGAGCATCGAAAAAAGCACTTGGAGCGCATGACTCAAATGACTTCGGAACAGCTCAGCGCCAGTGTAGAGGGCATCGGTATAGATGATGACAGTTCAGACCAGGGGCAAGGCTCAGATGATTCTTTTCAAACTGAGTCTCCCGGCTTTGAGTTCCCTGAGCCTGAGTCACCAGACGAACAAGCTAACTGATACGCAACAATTTTTCCGAATCAAATTTCACCCTGGAATAAACCCATGCCCATGAAAACATTGCCTAAAGAGCGCCGGTATGAAACTCTCTCATACTTGCCCCCTCTCACTGATCAGCAGATCGAAAAGCAGCTAAACTACTGTCTGCAAATGGGTTATATCCCCGCAGTTGAGTTCAACGAGAACTCTGATCCTGAAGTTTACTACTGGACAATGTGGAAGTTGCCTTTGTTTGGCGCGACTAACACCCGTGCAGTTTTGGACGAAGTACAAGCATGCCGATCTGAGTACGGCAACTGCTTCATCCGCGTTGTTGGCTTTGACAACGTCAAGCAGTGTCAAGCTGTGAGCTTCATCGTTCACAAGCCTGGCAGCAACAACAGCGGCTTCCGTTACTAAACACCATCAGTCATTGAGAATATGACTTAGCCGCGTGGAAAGGGAGAGCAATCAACTGCTCTCCCTTTTTTATGGGCTGTTTTGTTGTTAATCAGTTGTACAGTAAAGGTTGTGCGGAAGGAAAAGGACCCTTATGTCTCAGACAGAGCGTTTAGTAATGTTGGCGGAAGATCAGCTAACTGAGTACAGTACAGACGCACGAAAACTTGAGAAATTGCGGCAAAAGATTGCGCTGTCTGTGTCGCCGACACAGCAAAAACAGGTCAAAAAGGAACTGGGCGACGAACTACCGCGCAACTTTTTTGATGAAATTTTAGTGGAGCAGCGGCAGGCCGTCGCCCTTCCTTTCTGGGGAATTGCCGGGTTGGGCCTTCTATTTGGGATTTCATTCACGCAACCGGTGGATTTTATTGGCACAGTTGTAGGCGGTGCGTTAGCAATCTTGATTCAAAAGCGTGGATGGAAGCTACAGGCCAAACGCTTAGTGATGCAGGCCTTAAGCGAAATTGAGGAACGCTCCAAACCCGCTTCATCGTCCGCCTCAGATGCCACAGAGAGCAGCAAGGCATAGGGTAATCTTGCATGTCAGATATTCGCATCTGCTTTATCGGCGATTCATTTGTGAATGGAACCCTAGATCCAGAGTATCTAGGGTGGACAGGAAGGATTTGCGCAGCCGTTGAGTCGCCTGTCACCGCCTACAACCTTGGCATTCGAGGCAATACAAGTCAGCAAATAGAAGCTCGCTGGCAGATGGAAGCCAAACTAAGATTTCCGCAAAGTTGTGATGCACGCACGGTATTTTCTTTTGGCGCAAATGACGCTCGCATAGAAGCCGGAGCCGTACTCGCCGATACAGAGACATCCGCAGCTTGTGCACGTCGAATTTTAGAACGAGCAAAGACGCAGTATCCGACTTTGATGATCGGTGCACCGCCAGTTGAAGATCGAACCATGAACTTGCGGATTCGTGAGATTTCATGCGCGTATGCGGCAGTATGCGCTGACATAGGAGTTCCCTATTTAGACGTTTTCACCCCCCTTAGTGAAAGTTCTATTTGGATGGAAGAAGTTGCGATAGTTGATGGCGCACATCCATCAGCGGCAGGCTATCAAGCACTCGCAAGCATTGTTTTAAGTTGGTCTGCTTGGCAGGACTGGTTCAGGTCATGACGTATTACGTTTCGCCCCGTTTTCTCAACAAGTTAGCGGTACACATCACCAAAAATTACTTGGACTTACCCCAAGTAAAAATTCCTTTGATCTTAGGTGTACACGGCCGCAAGGGAGAAGGTAAGACCTTTCAATGCGAGCTTGTATTTGAGCGAATGGGCGTAGAAGTTGTTTACATCTCGGGCGGGGAGTTAGAGAGTCCAGATGCAGGCGATCCAGCCCGACTCGTTCGTCTGCGATACCGGGAGGCGGCTGAACTGGTTCGCGTACGCGGGCGCATGGCAGTACTGATGATCAACGATTTGGATGCGGGCGCCGGGCGCTTTGATCGGATGACGCAGTACACCGTCAATACACAGCTTGTGAATAACACACTCATGAACATTGCGGATAACCCTACCAATGTTCAACTTCCTGGTAGCTACGATGAAAAGCCACTGCCAAGAATTCCAATTATTGCAACGGGTAATGACTTTGCAACGCTGTACGCGCCACTCATTCGTGACGGGCGCATGCAGAAATTTTATTGGGAACCGAGCGCGGAAGATCGCATTGGCATAGTAGATGGCATGTTTGCCAACGATGGGCTTTCGCAAGGAGAAGTTGAGACACTAGTAAAACGCTTTGAGGGGCAAGCCATTGATTTCTTTGGCGCAGTGCGATCGCAGCTCTATGACAATCAAATCACAGACTTTATTCACTCAGTCGGAGTAGAAAATGTCGCCAGTCAAGTTGTGAACTCACTGAACGTACCAACGTTTCCTAAACCCAACTTCACGCTAGAGCACTTAATTGAAACAGGAGAGCATCTAGTGAGTGAGCAGAAACGGGTTCAAACAATGGGCCTCGTTAGCGAATACAACCAAGCTGTCACGCCAGCAAACCATACCCGCTATACCCCTCTCCGTCGAGATAGCGCGTTACTAACACCACCTGGGGAAAACCCGCTCAGGCCATATCGATTAGGGAAACGCGACGCTAATAAGGCGGCAGACTCTAATGGCGTTCAACATACAGGTAATGCTCAAACTATAGGTGGATATAGACGTGAGCACGCCTCGTCACCTGAAATACACTTCAATAGAACAAGCGCGTCAGACAAAATAAGCACATCTAAAACAAGTACAAAAACGCTTCAGGCGATCCTGGGGCAAGGGCACCGCTTGGGCATAGAACACGCTGATCCACGCCGATTCAAAACCAATTCTTGGCAATGCTACACAACGATAGAAGCAGGAGATAACGCTGGAGGCATCCAAGCCCTAGAGAGCTGCCTTAGCGAATACGCCAACCACTACATTCGTCTTATCAGCATAGACCGCCAATCCAAAAGAAGAATGAACGAAACCATCATCCATCGCCCTTCTTAAAACAATCTATAAAAACCTAGATTACGCCCTAGGCATTCTTTCTGAGAGGAAAGCAACGGAACACTCATCAAGCAACACGAACCATCAAGCAACGCTGCTACTGCAAATAATGCTATTGCTGCAAATAGAGGCGTAAACGGATAATACTCGCGGTTTGCCCCAAGCTCAGCGGAAACAAAGAAATACCCTCTAAGCGAGACTGAACCCAGCCATCCCCCCACTGCCACTCATGAAAGCCATCAATGCCTTCACTGAGCAAAAACCGAACACCGCTATCGGACAGCATTTCCACCTCATGGCGGATATTTAGCGGCCATAGCTTGCTTTCAAAAGACTGGCCTAGAAAAAGCTCACCACTGAGTGGTGAATCAACACCAACCGAACGTATTTGCTGAGGTTGAAGCCATGCTTGCAAAGACTCAGCATAAAGCAAGCAGCGCCTAATATCGCCACTGCTCGCTTTCACCTCTATTCTCAAGTCACTACGCTGGTAGGTTCCCCACATACGTTAAGCAGTGCTAGCAACTTTCTCGCCAGGTTGAAGCTCAGCCTGACTAGGCAGCTCCAGACAGTACCCAGCTCCGTATACAGTCTTAATGTATTGAGGATGGCGAGGGTCGGGTTCTAGCTTCGTACGTAAGTGGCGAATGTGAACACGAATAGTCTCAATATCGTCGTTAGGGTCGTATCCCCACACTTCCTTCAAAATTTCACTGGGCGAGACGGTCTGACCGTGGCGCTGCAGCAAACAGTGCAAAAGCTCAAATTCCAAATGGGTCAGCTTCACTGTGCTATCTAGCCAAATGGCCTCAAAGCGTTCAGGAACCAACGTCAAAGGCCCGTAGCTCAGTATCTCACTATGCTTAGCCGCCTGCGGAATTCTATCCGTTCGACGCAGGAGTGCACGAACCCTCGCCAGCATTTCTTCTAGCTCAAAAGGCTTCGTAAGATAATCATCTGCGCCCGCATTAAAGCCATCTACCTTATTCTGAGTTTCCCCCAGGGCAGTCAGCATAAGTACTGGAATATCAGCCGTACGATCATCTCTGCGCAATCGTTGGCAAACGGTAAAGCCATCTACCTTAGGCAACATCAGATCTAACATAATCAAATCAGGAACCATCTGGACGGCGAGCGCCTGACCCTTAATGCCATCACCCGCTTGGCTAATGTCATAACCAGCCATCTCTAGGTTGATTGAGACTAGCTCCACGATTGCTGGATCATCATCAATGACGAGTATACGAGGCATATTAAAAAGGGGTGTTGCTATAGGACTAAGACTACCACCTCAGTCAATAGTAGTAGGCATATGCACTCACTACTTTTAACAAAACGCATGGGTTCTCTTTATCGAAGGATTTATTAACGACTGCTACGAAAAGTAACAGTCGTACTCCTTAAGTCAACATTACTTTGTAGTCGTCTAATAATGTGTTTTTTAAACGCTTGCTTAAGATTCTGACCGACGCATCAAATGAAAACTATGGTAGAGACAAAAATCTTTTCAATAACCTCATACAAGTGAGGTAAAAATGCCTTCACAGAGCTATACCCAAAGTAGAGTCTTCACTTTCTGAAGAAAACGTCAAAAAGTGAAGACTCTAAAGAGCGAGCCAATAAGCTTACGGAAAAGCATTAAGTCGCGCTTAGAGACAATATTCAATTAAACTCCCCAGGTAGGATTCGAACCTACGACCAATCGATTAACAGTCGACCGCTCTACCACTGAGCTACTGAGGAATGCGAACTTCATAGTACAGAAGGTAGGGACAGTTTGGCAAGAACTTTCTTCAATTGAACTGCATTCTCGCCTCAGAACTGATTCTGGATGCTGCGGAGCCTCTGCGAACTTAGTCAAATGCGAGCTATTAGCCCCTTAACCGCATTTGACTGAGCCGGGCCTGCACATCTGGATTTAAGCTATTTAAGACTCTCCCAGCTCCTTTTTTCTGGGGCTTCTGACGAGTTTTCACAGAGCGGCTGACCTGAGTGACCTCACTTTCTAAATGGAGCGCAGACATCCCTTCAGCACCGTAACCAACCACGGTTTGTCTGTGAACGTTGTCAGAAGTCGCAACGATGAGTCTTTTGGTGAACTTGCGAGCGTCGTTGCGAAACTTGGCGCAGGCCCTTTCTATGTAGCTATCGGCAGTTTGGCCAAACCCTGTGTAATGGACTGAGAGATAAGGCGTCACTACCTGCTGTGAGGCAGGGGTGCGTTGACCATAGGCATCAAACACAGCCCAGGTTTCGTATGCTTGGAAAGCGCTGTAGTTGGCCAATGCAGCAATGAGGGATTCTCGAGCGGCATCAAGGCCCTTCTCGACCTTAAGCTGCTTGAGGTTAGCCCAAGCGCCAATGATGTTGTAGCCATCGACCAATAGTATTGCCTGAGAAGGTTTCGCTGCCATGATGAGGCTAAAGGAGAGGGCCAATAAATACTTAAGCTTCTTTAATATTAGGCGATTTTTATTTATTTTGTGGTAGGTGGCTTTGTAATGAGCGGCGTTAGTATGGCTCACCTCACTGCCTGTACGGAGTACTGTCTATATGGAGTAATGCCTGTACGGCGCACTACCTGTATAGCGCACTATCTATATAGCACCTAGCTCATCCTATTAACTTTTGCTTGAGCCGCTGCGGATCGCCTTGGTCACTCACTTCACCATTCTCTAGGAGAAATGCGCGATCGCAATAATCTAATTCAGCTAACCGGTGGGTCACCCATAGCGCCGTTAGCCCTCTGCTTTTGACCAGAGACTGTACCTGTCGCACCAAGTCGATTTGGCTATCTGGATCGAGCAGCGCTGTCGGTTCATCTAGTAAGAGGATTTTACAGTTTTGAGCGATCGCACCTGCGATGGCAACTCGCTGCTTTTGCCCGCCACTGAGCGCATAGATAGCCCGCCTTTGTAAATGACTGAGATTCACTGCCGAGAGCGCTTCTTCTACGCGCGCTCTCACCTGAGCTAGGGTCAACTCTTCTTTCACCAAACCGAACGCAACATCTGCACCCACAGTCGGCATCACTAACTGATGATCTGGATTTTGAAACACGAACCCAACTGGGCCTTGCAGCTCAATCCCGCCTGTCTGCCGTTTCAGCAGTCCGGCTAGCAACCTCAGCAGCGTAGATTTTCCGCTGCCATTATTGCCAAGCAGCATACAAAACTCGCCGGGTTCAATATCCAGCGAGCAATTACGCAATACGGCTGCACCTGTCGGCCAGTAGAAGCTGACGTTTTCTACCGCGATCGCCCGCTCCATACCTGGGCTTTCCATCTAAACTGCCTATTACTCTTCTTCAGCAAGTGCAAAGAAGCCAGGTGCTCGGCCACCACCGCCAGCGCCCCCCGTCTTCTCATACATTTGCACCGCAACAAGCTGACTCACGGAAACTGTCAGCTTCTTATCCGTTACTTTGTCACAGCTGGCTTCTAAAACAATCGGTTGACCAGAAGTAATCGCTTCTGATGCTTGCTTATATAGCGCCTCTGCCTCGTCTTTTTCTTTCTTTTGCACCATCAGGGGCATGCCAGTCTGCTTCAGTGCAAATTCAACGATATACATATATAGAGTGTCTATGCGATTTGTTCGCCCTCTAGTATTGCAAACAATCTCAAAAACAGGGATGCCAATCTCGACATTTATCTCCGTAGCACTGCCCATCTTAGATTTTATCTCTCTTTAAGGAGAATTTTTAGAGCAGTGCATCTATAATAATGAGAAGCAAGGTAAAGATTAGTAAACGCCTGCCTTTACTTATTGGTGAGTAGGCGTTATTGCAACGGCTTAGCGCTGCCTACTAAATCATTACCCCGTTTTATATAGATAATCCATTTGGAGATCTCCTTTTAATGACCATTGCAATGGGACAAGCGCCCGCCCGTCGGGGACGATTTGACGTCGTTGACGACTGGCTAAAGCGCGACCGTTTTGTATTCGTAGGCTGGTCCGGTCTGCTGCTCTTCCCCTGTGCCTTCATGGCCATTGGTGGATGGATG
>JBGCGG010000145.1:0-3596 GCA_045110585.1 Phormidesmis sp.
GCAAGACAATCTCTATCAGACCCTCTGAAGTCAAGGGCTCTAATGCGGATGATAGCGTTATGTTCGTGGATAAAGAGGCCATGCGTACACCTTATCGCTACGGCTCAATCCATCACGTTAAGGAAACCTGAATACTTACCAGCCGACTATCAAGCAGACTATGCGTTGAGTGCCGGAGTTGAAGGCACCATGTCTGAGGGGGTTCGGGCTCATGGCCTACGCCATGCTCGCTACATTGGTTTAGCAAAAACACACTTACAACATCTGATGACGGCTACTGCCATCAACTGCAAACGTATACATAACTGGCTTAGTGGTGTTCCACAAGCGGCTACTCGCACTTCCCAATTCGTCAAACTGATACAACCAGTTGCTTGTTAAGCAATATTTCGCCAGCAGTATCAAAAGTTGCCATGAGCCCGAAGTCACGCGAATACGCAGTATCATTCCCGGAGGCGCAATATCGCTAAAATAGTGGGTATGAGCAAGCCTATCAACCGAGACGACTACTGCCAATACCTGCTCGTTAGCCAGATCAACTATACGCTGACTCACTTTGCAGACCATAGTGAGCAGTGGAGTCACGACCAGATTAATCGCTACCTCAAACGAGAACGCATCACCCCTCGTTTGGTCTGGGAAAATGTTCAATCACAAGTCGATGCGGACGCCTACGGTTATGTGTTGTTTGACGACACGGTGCTCGACAAACGTCACTCGTTTGCGATTGAGCTAGTTCGCCGTCAGTATAGTGGCAAGGCCAAACAAGTTATCAAGGGTATCGGTGTTGTTAGTTGCGTCTATGTGAACCCAAACACAGACCAGTACTGGATTATCGATTATCGGATATATGACCCGGCAGGGGATGGTAAAAGCAAACTAGACCATGTTAAAGAGATTCTGCTTAATGTCGTTCATCACAAGCAGTTACCATTCCATGCCGTGTTGATGGACAGTTGGTATGCCGCCAAGCAACTGTTGTTGCTGATTGAATCGCTGAACAAAGTGTACTACTGCCCGCTGAAGCCCAACCGCAAAGTAGATGATTCTGCCAAGTGAGACTATCAGCGAGTTGATAGTCTCACTTGGCAGAAGGCGGCAAACTCGTCAAACTCAGAGGCTTTCCCAAAGACCACAAGGTGAAACTGTTCCGGGTTGTGGCGTCTACCCGCCGCACGGACTATATCATCACCAATGATAAGACTCAGGAGTCAACTGGTGCGTATTCGCGTGACTTCGGGCTCATGGCAACTTTTGGTGAAGCCTCGACAGCAGAGCAAAATAAGGATTGATAAATCAGTGCATCAATCTCATGGAACTTTTGCAACATATACTCCCTAGTCAATCAGTATTGAACCTGAAAAGCTGGAAGCTGGATACCGCTAGCGATCAATTCATATTGAAAGTCAGTTCAATGCAGGAGATTGCTCACTGTCCGTTGTGTCATTGCCCCAGCGCTCGCATTCACAGTCACTACGAACGCACCTTAAAAGACCTGTCATTTGTACAGTTTAGCCTGGTTATTTTGCTAGAAGTGTGTAAGTTCTTTTGTGGCAATGTCAGTTGTCAGCGTCGCATCTTCACCGAGCGCTTACCCGATGTGGTCGCCCCTTGGGCGAGGCAAACGCTTCGCTATCGAAAACAGCTCAAGGAGATCGCCCTAGCCCTAGGCGGCAATGCAGCCGTTCGGTTGGGCGCTCAGCTAGACTTTAGCCACAGTCGCAATACGTTCCTTAATCTACTGTCACATGTCTCCCTTCCACCAATACAAACCCCTCGCATCTTGGGAGTAGATGACTTCGCTCTGCGCCGAGGCCAGCATTACGGCACTATCCTAGTTGACTTAGAAGCTCACCAACCGATTGCGTTACTACCAGACCGAACAGCAGAAACTTTAGCCGCATGGCTCACAGCGCATCCTAGGGTTGAAATCCTGTCGCGTGACCGTTCCAAGGCATATAAACGCGGCATGAGCGAGGGTGCACCCCACGCCCTTCAAGTGGCAGATCGCTTCCACTTACTGCAAAACTTAGAAGAGACCCTCGAAAAAGCCTTTCAAGGGAAATCACAGGCCATTAAATCCGTTGAAACCGCCCAACTACAAGCTGCTGGGATTGACCTCCCAGAGTTGCCAAAGCCAAAAACGTCACGTCAACAGCGACGAGATGAAAAACGTGCACAGCGTTTAGAAAACTACAATCAAGCTCATGCCTTAAGAAAACAAGGCTACACAATCAAAGATATTGCTCACCATTTGGGTATGGGGAAGCGCACCGTCTACACCTATCTCTCCCATGACAGTTTTCCGGAGTGGCAACCACCTAATCGACAATATACCAGTGGTCTTGACCCGTACAAGCCCTACTTGATTGAGCAATGGCAACAGGGGAAACGACACGCTAAACATTTGTTTGAAGAGATTCAACACCATGGGTTTACGGGTAGTTATGCGATGGTTGCTCGTTATCTTCAGCCACTGCGTCAATCCCATCCGCCATTGAGCCCCAACCCTGAATCACTGAATGACTTACCCGGTCGTGGTCCTGCCCCAAAAGTCAAACGTGCCAATCAGAAAGCACTCAGTGCACGGCGGGTCGCATGGCTCATCTTGCAGCGTTCCGAAACGCTAGATGAGGAACAAAAACAACTCTTGGAAAAACTAGCTGCGCAGCCTGAGTTATCAGAGCCTATTTCTCTAGCTCAGGCGTTTCTTGAATTGGTGAGACAACGCTTGCCTGATCAATTGGATGATTGGCTAAAGAACGCGATGAACAGTTCCATCAAGGCATTCCAGACTTTCTCTAAAAGTTTGAGAGAAGATTATGATGCTGTCAAAGCAGGTGTCACCTTAGAAGTGAGCAACGGACAAGTGGAAGGCCAAAACAATCGACTAAAGATGCTCAAGCGACAGATGTTTGGGCGGGCAGGGCTAGACTTGCTCGCCAAGCGATTCATCTTGAGCTGAATGGGGTTACCACTCTTTTACTTCGGCTCACCAAAAGTTGCCATGAGCCTGACTTCGGCAACGGTGATGTTTGCTTCGGCACCCCTCTCGTAATCGAGTGATGCGGCTACCGAGACAGGTAATCAAAACATCATGCCATGACACCTCTCAAAAGTGAAAAAGGAGGGTCAAATGAGCTATCACTTATCTTGTTTGTCTGAGGCATTCGGTTTCGCCAGTTTCTCTGGTTCCTGCGTTAATTTGCTCGTGAGCTTACGCATGGATTCCCCTTTGAGAATTAGTCTCAAGGAGTCGTGGACAATGCGGTCGAGGATAGCATCAGCGAGAGTGGGTTCTTGAATCTGCTGATGCCATTGATTGACAGGGAATTGCGTGGCAAATAAACAAGAGCTTCTTCGATAGCGGTCATCGAGGAAATCAAGAATTTCTCTGGCATCAGGCTTGGGCAGCAGGTCTCTGAGCCATTCATCGAGAATAATGAGATCAAAGCCAGCTAGTGGGTCATTTGCTATGGTCATAGGCATTTCTCCAACAAAGACAATCGTTTACGAATAGGCGTGTAGGTACAAGCGCCCGAGGCAGGCAGTTGATAGCGCTTACGGAGGCGAGTCTGCTGCCGGCGCTGTGCCCG
>JBGCGG010000146.1:0-7746 GCA_045110585.1 Phormidesmis sp.
CCTAAACGCTCATTATTTTTTCAATATGATGTCTTCTCGTTCTCAAGAAGTTCTATCTGTTAAATACAATACCCTCGAAAGATTTAAGCATACGCAGGATGTTGTTGGTTTCTCGGTGTGTGCACTCTCACTTGAACAACATATCGATACTATTTTAGATTGGGCAGATGCTCGGCTGAGTAAGGTGGTGTGTGTTGCCAATGTACATATGCTGATGGAGGGGCATTGGCACAGGGACTTTGCACGGGTGTTGGTAAAGGCAGATATGCTCACACCAGATGGTATGCCCCTGGTGTGGATGGTGAGCTGGCTGCGCCTAAGATGGCAAGATAGAGTCGCTGGTATGGATCTTTTCTTGGGGCTTTGCAAAAGAGCCAAGGAGCGTAATGTCAGTTTGTTCTTTGTTGGCTCCACTCCAGATATCCTTGCTTCTGTTAGGCATAGACTGGAGCAGGAGTTCCCAAGGGTGAAGATCGCGGGCATTGCCGATTATCCCTTTCGGGCCTTGCGGCCAGATGAAGATGACGCCTTGGTCAAACAAATTAATCGTAGCGGTGCTGGTATTGTTTTGGTTTCATTAGGCTGTCCGAAGCAAGAGCGATGGATGGCAGAGCATCGCGATCGCATTAATGCTGTCATGATTGGTTTGGGGGGCGCTTTCCCTGTTTTTTCTGGACAAGTAAGATGGGCACCTCCCCTCATTCGTCAGCTAGGGCTAGAGTGGCTATACCGGCTGTATCAAGAGCCTCGTCGGCTATGGCGTCGCTATGCGACAACTATTCCCCCCTTTGTTTTTTTGGCACTGAAACAGGCCATATTTCGCCAAGATCGTCATCCCTAACCACGCTGCCAATTCATCTGCAAGCTTGCCAGCCAAACTTTCTAGCCAAGCTTACAGATGAACACAAGCTTACAGATGAACACAAGTTTACAGATGAATATTAGTGAATGTGTGTAAACAGCGCTTGCCCGCGCAAAAAAGATTACGTTTGCAAATAGTCTTGTAAGGCTTTTACAGTAATCTCGTTTTCTTTGAGTGATTTAATGGCGGCTAAGGTGGCTTTTGCCCCTGCAATGGTTGTGACAATCGGTAGCTTATATTCCAAGGCGCTGCGGCGGATAATGCGATCATCCACCTGAGCGGCTGCCCCTACAGGAGAATTGACCACGAGCTGAATCTGTTGATTTTTGAGGGCATCACCAACGTGGGGGCGGCCTTCATGAATTTTGAGCACTTGTTCTACATTGAGGTTGGCGGCTTTGAGCGTTTGGTACGTGCCGCTGGTGGCGATCAGCTTAAAGCCTAGGTCAATGAAGCCTTTGGCGATGGGGACAATGCCTGCTTTGTCTCGATCATTGACGGAGATGAAGACGGTGCCTGTTTGGGGGAGCTGTTGGCTGGCAGCGAGTTCTGCTTTGGCATAGGCTTGGCCAAAGCTGGTATCGATGCCCATGACTTCTCCGGTGGAGCGCATTTCGGGGCCAAGGAGAATGTCGGTTTGGGGGAATTTGTTGAAGGGGAGAACGGCTTCTTTGACGGAGGTGTGGGTGGGCACAATTTCTTCAGTGAAGCTGAGTTCGCTGAGGGACTGGCCAGACATGACGCGCACGGCGACTTTGGCTAACGGCATGCCGGTTGCTTTAGAGACAAAGGGTACGGTGCGCGAGGCGCGGGGGTTGGCTTCAATGATGTACACCGTATCGCCTTGAATGGCGTATTGGATATTCATAAGGCCGATGACTTTGAGCCGTTTGGCGAGTTTGTAGGTCCAGTCTCGGATGGTGGCGAGGGCTGCGTCGGAGAGGGTGATGGACGGTAATGAGCAGGCGGAGTCGCCGGAGTGAATACCAGCTTGTTCAATGTGTTCCATAATGCCGCCGATGACGGCAGTGCCGGTATGGTCACACACGGCGTCTACGTCTACTTCTACGGCGTTGGCCAGGAATTTATCAATCAAGATGGGGTGGTCGGGTTCTACCTGGACGGCGGTCGTCATGTAGCGCTTGAGGTCGGCGTCGCAGTAGACGATTTCCATGGCGCGGCCACCGAGCACGTAGCTGGGACGCACGACGACGGGGTAGTTAATTTCTTGGGCGATCGCTAACGATTCATCAAAGCTACGCGCAATGCCATTGGGCGGCTGACGAATATCTAGCTCTCGTAAGATTTGTTCAAAGCGCTCACGATCTTCAGCGGCGTCGATGGCATCGGGAGAGGTGCCCCAAATTTGAGTTTTGATGGATGCGTTGGCGGGATCGCTTAAATAGGCTTGTAGGGGTACGGCCAGCTTTAGCGGCGTTTGTCCGCCGAATTGAACAATGACCCCATCGGGGTTTTCCGCTTCAATAATATTGAGCACATCTTCTTTGGTGAGTGGCTCAAAATAAAGCCGATCGCTCGTATCGTAATCTGTCGAAACCGTCTCCGGGTTCGAGTTCACCATAATGGTCTCGTAGTCATCGGCCTGTAGGGCAAACGACGCATGACAACAACAATAGTCAAACTCAATGCCCTGACCAATGCGGTTTGGCCCACCGCCTAAAATCATCACCTTGCGGCGAGTGGACGGCAACACCTCACTTTCTGCTTCGTAGGTGGAGTAGTAGTAAGGGGTGAGCGATTCAAACTCAGCGGCGCAGGTGTCCACCATTTTGTACACAGGCGTTACACCGAGAGATTTGCGGTGAGCGCGCACGGTGTCTTCTGTTGTTTTGGTGGCAAAGGCAATTTGGCGATCGCTAAAGCCCTCTTCTTTAATGGCCTGCATTTGGGCCTTGTTAATATCGGGCAGCGGCGTGCGCTTAATGAATTTTTCAACGCTCAAAAGCTTTTTGAACTTGTCTAAAAACCACGGATCAATGGCCGTTAGCTCATAGATTTCTTCGACGGTGAGGCCCAGCTGCATCGCATGGCGAATGACAAAAATACGTTCGGGATGGGGGCGACGCAGATCCGATTGAATTTGAGAGAGCGTGGGGAGCTTTTCGGCTTGGTCGCAGCCCCAGCCCGCCCGTCCGGTTTCTAGCGATCGCAACGCTTTTTGAAAAGACTCATTGAACGTACGGCCAATGGCCATGGCCTCGCCCACCGATTTCATCTGAGTGGTGAGAGTAGACGATGCCCCAGGAAACTTCTCGAAGGCAAAGCGCGGCACCTTAGTGACAACATAGTCAATCGTCGGCTCAAAGCTGGCCGGGGTTTTTTGGGTGATGTCGTTAGAGATTTCGTTGAGGCGGTAGCCCACCGCCAGCTTGGCGGCAAATTTGGCAATGGGGAACCCCGTGGCCTTAGAGGCCAGCGCCGAAGAGCGCGACACCCGAGGATTCATTTCAATCACAATGACATCGCCGTTTTCTGGGTTCACCGAAAACTGAATGTTCGAGCCACCCGTTTCAACCCCGATCTCGCGAATGATTTTGATAGAGGCATCTCGCAGCCGCTGATATTCTTTGTCGGTTAGGGTTTGGGCGGGGGCTACCGTAATCGAATCCCCCGTGTGTACACCCATCGGATCGATATTTTCAATCGAGCAGATAATCACCACGTTATCGGCCAGATCCCGCATGACCTCCAGCTCGTATTCTTTCCAGCCCAGCAGCGATTGTTCAATCAGAATTTGCGACACCGGGCTGGCCTCTAAGCCAGAGCGCGAAATCGTCTCAAACTCTTCTTGGTTGTAGGCAATGCCGCCGCCGCTGCCGCCCATCGTAAAGGCCGGACGAATAATCAGCGGATAGCTGCCAATTTCTTTGCCAATAATCCGCGCTTCATCCATTGTTTCCGCGAGGCCAGAGGGACACACGCCCACCCCAATTTTGACCATCGCCTCTTTAAATAGCTTGCGATCTTCCGCCTTTTCAATGGCGTCTAGTTTCGCGCCGATCAGCTCTACGCCGTGCTTGTCTAAAGCGCCGCTCTTGGCCAGCTCCACTGCCAAATTCAGTGCGGTTTGGCCGCCCATGGTGGGCAGCAGCGCATCTGGCTTTTCCTTTTCAATGATTTGCTCCAACAGCGGCGCCGTCAGCGGTTCAATGTAGGTGCGATCCGCAATTTCGGGATCGGTCATGATCGTCGCTGGGTTAGAGTTCACCAGCACCACCTCATAGCCTTCTTCGCGGAGGGCTTTACACGCTTGAGTCCCTGAATAGTCAAATTCACAGGCTTGGCCGATGACAATCGGGCCGGAGCCAATCAGCATTATCTTTTTGAGGTCACTTCGGCGGGGCATAGAAAAGTCCGGGGATTAGCGAATTGGGGGAGCAGGGTGACAGGGAATGCGGGTATTGCTATAAATCCAAATCATTTTAGAAGGTTTTGGAAAAAGTTTTAGGGTTATAGACAGCTGAATCAATAGAAATGATAAATGTTCTTGATAACCCAGCGCGGGGCCGTTGGGGTAGGAAATGCCCTAAAAGGTGAGGTTTGGTACTAGACTAGAAAGACTATTAGTAGTAATCATTGTCAACAAGTGTTAGATAGGCACTTGTAACTTGGCACATGATTCGGCAGGTGATTTTTTAAAAGAAACGTATGAGACACAAGATGAGACAAGACAGAACGCGACTGTCGATAACGGCACTGGTTTTGGCGTTTGGCCTGGCGGCCTGTCAGGGGCAATCGACCACTGACTCCTCGGATGCGGAGCTGTCTGCAACGGGTGACAATGTTGTCAATGTTTATTCGGCGCGTCATTACGATGTGGATGAGGTGCTCTACGACCGCTTTACCGACGATACGGGTATTGAGGTCAATATTTTAGAAGGCAAGCCTGACGAGCTGATTGAGCGGATTAAGAATGAAGGCGCGCAAAGCCCGGCAGATGTATACATGGCCGTCGATGCGGGGCGTTTGTGGCGCGCGCAAGAGGCGGGCATTTTTCAGGTGGCGGAGTCGGAAGTGCTGAAAAGCGCGGTGCCAGAAAGCCTGCGATCGCCTGAAGGAGATTGGTTTGGGCTAACGAGCCGTGCCCGGCTTTTGGTATATAACACAGCCAATGTGGAGCCTAGTGAGCTATCTACCTATGAGGCCCTCGCTGAGCCGCAGTGGAAAGGCCGCGTGTGCGTGCGCAGCTCCAGTAATGTGTATAACCAGTCTTTGGTGGGGTCGATGGTAGAGACCATTGGCGCAGAAGCCACTGAGGACTGGGCGAAAGGGCTGGTGGCGAACTTTGCCCGTCAGCCTGAGGGCGGCGATGTCGATCAAATTAAGGCGGTTGCGTCTGGGCTATGTGATGTGGCTATTGTGAATCATTACTATTGGGCCAGACTCGCCAAGTCTGATGATTCGGCTAACGTTGAGGCAATTTCTAAAACGGCGGTGTTTTTCCCTAACCAAGCGGATCGGGGCACGCATGTGAATGTGAGCGGCATGGGGCTGGTGAAAAATGCGCCCAATTCTGAAAATGCGATCGCTTTTATGGAGTATTTGGTGAGCGCGGATGTGCAAGAAGTGTTTGCTAATACCAACAACGAGTATCCCGTTGTCCCCGGTGTAGAGGTGGATCCGGTGGTGGCTGAACTGGGCGAATTTAAAGTGGATGAGGTGAATGTGTCTTCTTATGGGCGCAATAACCCTGAAGTGAATGAGATTGTTGACCGGGCAGGCTGGCAGTGATTTTCAGCATTCCAGATTTGCTTTCTGCTGATGCGGTTTCTAGCCTGGTTGAAAGGTTGGAGGCCGCCGAGGCTGCCAATGGGATTGTGGCCGGAAAAACAACGGCTGGCTGGCATGCTAAAACGGTCAAGAACAATCAGCAGCTGGCCAGCGAACCGGCGGCTCCTTTAATTGAGGAGGTGCGGCAAACTTTGCTCAAGCATCCTTTGTTTAAGGCGGCGGCGCGGCCTAAGTGCATTCATACTGTCCGCTTTAACCGCTACGCGGACGGTATGCACTACGGGCGGCATACGGACAATGCCTTAATGAATGGCTACCGTTCTGATTTGTCTTTTACGCTGTTTTTGTCTGGCCCTGAAACCTATGAAGGGGGCGCGCTAACGGTGGAAGGGCTAGATAGCGAGCAGCCCTACCGGCTACCGGCAGGCTCTGTGATTGTGTATCCGTCGTCTAGTTTGCATCGGGTGGATCCGGTTACTTTGGGGGTGCGCTGGGCGGCTATTGGCTGGGTGCAAAGTCAAATTCGAGACCACGGCCAAAGGGAAATTTTGTTTGAGTTAGATACGGTCAGGCGATCGCTTTTTAAGCAATATGGTAAAACCAACGAATTTGATTTGATTAGTAAAAGCCTGAGTAACTTGTTGCGGCAGTGGGTGGAATAAGCAGTCTGTTTTGAAGCAGCCTGTTTTGGGTCTCACAATCGCGGTTAATAGATTTAAGAGCTTATAAGTAAAGTTATGTCGTCACCTGTTTCTAATTCTCTCGTTCTTTCCTGTAAGAACATTACAAAACAGTTCCAGAAAGGCGCTGACCCGGCGGTAAATCAGGTGAGCTTAACGCTGAATAAGGGCGATCTGTTGGGTTTGCTGGGGCCATCTGGCTGTGGTAAAACCACGTTGCTACGCTTGGTGGCAGGTTTTGAAACCCCTGAAAACGGAGAGATTGAGCTGGCTGGTGTGCCGGTGTGCAACGCTCAGAAATTTGTGCCGCCGGAGCGCAGGCAGGTGGGTGTGGTCTTTCAGGACTATGCGCTTTTTCCCCATTTAAATGTGTTTGAGAATGTGACGTTTGGCCTGAAGCAGCTGTGCCGCCGAGGCCAGCTGCCTAAAAAACAAATTAAAATACTCGCTCAAGAGTCTCTTAATTTGGTGGGCCTCTCTGGCATGGAAAAGCGATATGCCCATGAGCTATCGGGCGGGCAGCAGCAGCGCGTGGCCTTGGCGCGGGCACTGGCACCTAGGCCGCCGCTGGTACTGTTAGATGAGCCATTTAGTAATTTAGATGTGCAGGTGCGGCTGCGGCTGCGGCAGGAAGTGCGAGACATTTTAAAAAATGTGGGCGCGTCTGGCATTTTTGTCACACACGATCAGGAGGAAGCGCTGGCGATTTCTGATCGGGTTGCGGTGATGCACAATGGCTATCTGGTGCAGGCCGATACGCCAGAAGATATCTATCAGTGTCCGGCTACCCGGTTTATTGCAGAGTTTGTGACGCAGGCTAATTTTATTACGGCGACTCATCAACCGCAGGGCTGGGTAACCGAGCTGGGGCCGCTGAATCGAGGGATTTGTGAGGGGGATGCTCACTGCGCCGATGGGGATTTGATGGTGTTGCAAGAGGATTTGCATTTGCAGGCGGATGAGAATGGCCCCCTGATGGTGAAGGGCCGACAGTTTTTGGGCCGGGAGTATCAGTACGCGTTGCTATCGCCTTCTCAGCAGGTGTTTCAGGCGCGGACGTCGGCGAGTCAGCGGTTTGAAATGGGCGATCGCGTTAGCGCCAGAATTGTGGGCGATCGCATTCGCTTTTTTCCCCGCACAGGTGAACCCACAACCATGGAATCTTTGCAGCACTCAGTACCTACTCTGTTGAGCTAACTCATACGTCATAAAAGTTGTCATAAAAGTTGTCATACGGTAACCGTTATGACACCGCAGCCGTTACACCGCAGCCATTACACAACGATGGCTCAAGAATATTACTGGGGCTTCGGGGGTGCATCTCAGTTTTGCAATGAGTACAATTACTTATGAAATCTAACGAGAGCTGAGCCAGCAGCTTATGTTGCTGTTGAGAATTGACCATTGAGATAAGCACAACGATGTTTCAATACTTGTTGTACATTCTGTTCT
>JBGCGG010000147.1:0-21040 GCA_045110585.1 Phormidesmis sp.
TCTGGCACCATGCCAACCGAGATGAGGCTGCAATTTTGCACGCAAGGTATTAAGCTCAATCATGGGAGTTTGATAAGTTGTGGTTAACCTATGAAACTCCCTCCCTGACTATCCTGCAAGCTTTTGTCCTGTACTGAGGGAGGGGAGAGATGAATGCCACTGTATTTTAACCAGATTAGAGGTTCCAGCAAACGGTGTTGCCTAATCGATTCTGGTAATGCTGTGTCGTTGAGTGTGGCTTGAACAGCGCTCAATACTTGAAGAGATTGGTCTGCACAGTCTTGCACGATCTGAATTCCAGTGGGATCAGGATTTGAATGCTCCAGAGTGAGCGATTCCTTAGAGAATACGGTCTCTATCATCTGATGTGGGAAGCAAACGCCAGTAGCCCGATAATCATCGCCAAGCACAGGGCGGTTTTCCATTGTCACCATAGACCCTGGCGGAAATATCATCACATCTTTCTCGTATCCGATGAGTTCTCCATTTATCGGACACAATACCCGCTTACTACCCACTTGAATGAAGAACAAAAATGTGTTTTGAAAGTACAGATCTGTAAACGTCGCTGTCGTCGCCTGAGAAATTGACACTACGGATACGTCTATCATGGTATTGGCTTTATTGAAGCGTTCGCTTGATTATTTCTTGGACGTTCATTTCCTGGACGTTATGCAACCCAGCGAAAAGCGCGGCGCAACTCAGCAGCACCATTTTCCTCATACCAACGACCGTGGGCTAGGAGAACTTTTTCCGGATTCCATTGAAGCATTTGCTGTAAGCTACTGCGAGCCTGCTCCTTTTGTCCAAAAAATGTCATTCTCAAATCCAATGGCGTTTGTCCATCCGGGTCAGCAATACCAACAACCTTGGTCAACCAACCAAATCGCTGACTCACTTTATCAGGTTCAAAGTTCTCAATGAGATCGGTCAGGATGAGCGTAGAACTCTTTCGATGGAAAAATACCACTTCATCCATGAATCGACTGCCCTGAAAGACTAATTGGTTTAAATCTTCGGCCCACTGAGACGGTGGTTTATGGTCCAAATCGGCATCAAATTTAACGTCAACCTTTTGCCGTGCTGTGCGATCGCGAACACCCGGAGATGCCCACGCTATGGCCTCTGGATAAGCGTTAGCCCAGGTGCCAATGTGAACGTAGTGAAATTTGTTGGGTGAAATAAGGTGGCGCACTGAGCCAAGAGAATCAATTTGAGCTTTGAGTTCTTGAGTCAATGCTGTTGGCGAATGGCACCATAGATCACGGTTGCTCAACCGCACGATAGTCATCCGTGTTGGAAAAGGAACCTTTGTTCCATACATTGACATCTGTACAATTGGGCCATCAACGAGCCAAATATCAATACCCACCTGTTTGAGGGTGTTGATTGGTTCATATAGCGTGATCGTGTCGTTTCCCATAGCTACTCGGAAAAGTAAAGCATTGCCTCTCTCTTTGAAGTGTGGGCGTAGGTGAATTATTTAGTAGAAAGAACTTTTTTGCCTAATCACCTTATCCATCAGGAAACTGCCAACAGGCGATTGCCTCCACATTTAAACTGCCACAGTGATGGCAAGCCTCCTTCCTAGAAGCCACCCATTCTTCATCACACTGGCGACAGTGGCAAAACACATTAAGGCGATTGGCTTCAGCAAACCGCCGCCACCATTCTGAAAGTTCCTCAGCGCTTAACTGCTGAGGCCAATCAGTCTTATCCGTCATCATTGTTGCCTCCTAATACTACCTACCTTGAATTAAGCGCTAAGCGGCCAACCCCTAACTTGGCATGGGTTTACGAAGTACATCTGCCTCCTTCGGGGTTCCATCGCACTGTCAGAATTGGCGATGGTTTGAGCGGTCTCCATGAATGTTCCAGACCTGGGCCATAAATGGCGAAGTCGCCGGGTGTGTCTAGCGTGAGCGTGTAGATTTGATCCTTTGTGGTGAAGGTAAGCTCGAATTCTCCGTCGCCAGCAAGAATAGACATTGATCGCCCTAAGCTAGTGGGCTTGTTGTTTCCCCATTCTGGTGGATCGCTTGGAGAATGAAGGAACCATTTAATCGCAATGTCTGTGGCGGTATCGCCTTCTACATTGTTCTCTGGGTCGCTTTGTTGCATAAATCGAAGTGACGTTTTGGGAATGGTGGGAAAATCGCCAACAAACCAATTTGTGTTTGGGATGTCGGGCGATCGCATTTCCCATGCGTTCCCAATTTCGAGGCCATCTGGTTTCGTTCCCGTGTTGCGCATACCTACAACGCTCCTAAAAAGGTGATGTCCGGCAGCGTGAAGCCAGGAGGCCAGACGCTGTGGTGAGATCTAAATCTGCTATGAGCAAACCCGCTTGTCCATACGGTTGAAAGCACTGCAATGTTCCATCGGGGCGCACCACCGCTGATGTCGTTTCAGAGCCTTCGCTGGCGCAGTTCACTGATGCGAAGTAGCACGTGTTTTCGGCAGCGCGACATAGCATCGCTTTCTCATGGAAGGTGTTGGCCGGATCGGCAAACGTGGTAGGACGGTATCCGCCTGGTTCTGCAATACTCGCATGTGGATGAAACACAACTTGCGCCCCATGACGCACCGCCCACCGCACCGTCTCTGGATAGCGCCACCCTTCATGGCAAATCACAATACCGAAGGTGAGTGGCCCAGCGGTGAATACTCGACGTTCAGTGGCAATTGCAGGATAGGTGGTCTCTTCCGATGGATCTAGTTGTCCTTTGTCTTGCCATCCTGCCACCGTGCCATCTGGATTAATCACGCACGTCGTAATTTGTAGACCCTGCTCGGTTAGGCGTTCTGTGCCCAAGATGACTGTAATATTCGCAGCCTTAGCGGCCTCAGCCACCTTAGCCCATGCCTGCTCAAGAAATGCCGAATCTGGTGGTGGGGCCGCTTTCCCTGGCCACCGATATCCGGGGATGAAGCATTCCGGAAAGCAAACCACCAGTGCACCTTGTTGGCCTGCTTCTGCAACTGCTGATATTGCTAGTGCTACAGACTCTTGAGGTGTCTGTGGCACACGGATATTGGCGAGGGCGATACGGACTGTGTTTTTTGCTTTATCTGTATTTGTTTGAGACATGTGCTTCCATTACGGCTAAGCCTTCATCGAGATCTTTTCGACCCAATCCAATTCTGAATCGGTCTGTCGGTGTTTCTCCCAGCTCCGATTGGTAGATAGTACTGGGTAGTAATAACACACCGCTTTCTTCTACCAATGAGCGGGTAAATTCTTCCACGCCATCTGGCCCTTTGTACCTGGGAAATGCTGTACAGGAGCCATGCGGTTGGTACCAGTCAAACAAATCCGGGTGACGTGCAAAAAATGCCTCCCATTTGAGCAGGTTTTCATCGACGATGGCGCAATTGCGAGCCAGCAGGTGGTCTCGGACGTTCAGGGCAATTTTGGCCAATCGCTCACTGGGGCCAGAATTATAAATAGACAAATAATGCTTCAGCCGTTCCATTTTAGAGAGAATTTCGGGATCTGCGCAGGCAATCCAGCCGATACGCAGCCCCGGCAATCCAAACGCTTTTGACATGACATTGAGCGATAGCCCTCGCTCATATAAATCCGCTACAAATGGTAAATGGTTGGTTGCTGTTGGCCCAAGTCCATGAAAAATCTCATCATGGAGAATGTAGATGCCGTGCTTCTGGCATAGCGCTATTAGGGCGTGATAGCGATCAAGCGGCAGGATGGTACCGGTTGGATTATGCGGGAAATTAATAGTCACCAATTTGGTGTTGGGTTGGATGGCATCGGCCACTCTGTCGATGTCGAGTGACCATCCGTCGTGCGGATCTAGCGGGATGCCTGTCGCTTCGCAGATGGTGACTGGTAATGTTTCATGAGATTGGTAGTTTGGGGTGACTACAATGGCGTGACTGTTTTTGTCGAGAATGACCATGTTGGCGGCAAAGATGCCTTCACTCGCACCGGCAAAACAAAGAATTTCTGCTGCCTGCCGTTGGCTGTACATACTAGCGATGGCTTCTCGAAGATCTGGCGCGCCGAAAGTTGTTGTGTACCCTAGCGACATCTCTTCAAATTGGGCTCGATCTTCAGGATCTGCCATCGCTAACAATTCCCGCAGAGAAAAGCTTTCGGCGTCTGATGCGGTCATATGATATTTGGCTTTAAATTCCCACTTTGAAAAGTGCGTTTCAAGCCGAAAATCTGGAAGGGTTAACATGGTTTACGCGTCTCCGGTACAGCACACCTCAAACGTTAGTCCAGCATCTTTTTCCAGCCGCTTTATGAAGCTATTGCCAAACAGCGATGCGGGTGTCCAAAAGCCGCCTGGTTTATCCGTACCGGCAAAATCTTCTGCCAAACATAGCCCTGCTTGCCCCAAAATTTTGGCGGTAGATCCGTAGCCAGGGTCTTGATCACCCATCACTTTTACCTCAATGGTCTGGCCATTGCCAGTGACCCCCCAAAAACGCAAATCATAAAATCCCTGTGTCTGAGATTCTTGGCTGGGGCCTTCTCCTTGCTTCGGAATGATTGTATTTGTGAGGAGCCAGCGGGTGGGCGAGAATGCCATGGCTGCCGCTAGGCCACCGAGGGCTACGCTAAGGCTCTGGGCTGCCAACCAGCCTGTGGCGTTCGGCCCTGTCAATACGGCTTCTTCGTACTGGAAGCGTTGACCGTAGGGGTAATTCTGTAGGGCATTGGAGCGCAGAACGATGCGAGTGTTAATTGCGGCCATGACAAAGGGGGTTACCCACCCCTGAAAGTCTGGGTCGTATTGTACGGGAACTAGGGTTGGCGGATGCGCCAGAGATGTATCCGCGCCGGGGGCAGGCGGGCATAGGGAATAAGGATTATCTAGTTCCTGGCGCAGGTCAGGGTTGCCGCTGGCTTCTTGGATGAGGTTAACGCCGCTGGCAGCAGTGCCGCCAGAGACGCCGCCTTGGGCTGATTTGACGCGCATTTTAATGCGATCGCACATTTGCCCTAACCGCTGTTGGGCCTGTTGTTGTAGGTAGTAAACGCCAAAATCAGATGGGATGGAATCAAACCCGCAGCAGTGGACAATACGTGCCCCAGAGGCCTGGGCGAGAGCGTGGTAACGATCAATCATTTGACGAACCCACTGCGGTTCTCCGGTGAGATCGCAGTAGTCGGTGCCGGTTTCAGCGCACACTTTGACGAGGGGTTCTCCATACAGTGCATAAGGGCCAACGGTGGAAATAACTACTCGGGTCTGGGCGCACAAATCCTTTAAACTGGCCTCGTCGGTAACATCTGCGGTGATGTGGGGCAGGCCGTCTGCCTTGGCACCCAGTTCAGTAATGAGGGCTTCGAGCTTGGCCTCAGAACGTCCGGCAATGGCCCATTTCACCGACTCGTTGGTTCCTACCTGGTTGAGCAGGTAACCACAGAGGATACGACCCACAAATCCCGTAGCGCCAAAAACGACCAAATCGTAGCTGGCCTTGCGATCGCCCATTGAAATATCCTCCGTTAATGCAACCTAGCCATTATCTAGCTAAATTCCACCCCTATTTATTCTTTCACCCGCTTATTCTTCCACCCATTTGTTCCTCTTGGCTAGCTGCACGTTCTGGATTTTGATCAAGCCTTTTGCGGCCTGCCTCCTTTCCGTTCTCTCCTTTCCGCTCTCTCTTTGCCCTAAATCTCTTTTCCACAAAAAATCATCACGCCCAAACTTTATGACGCCTGAATTCAGCATTCGCCTCCTTAGCTGGCTGCTTCAGCGGCGTAAGCCACTATCCGAACTCAGCCTGTCAGACATTGAGCAGCGTAATGCTGAGCCAATGGAAGGCGCCTTAGCCCGGTTATTTTTAGGGCCAAAACGGTCACTGCCAAAAGTTGTTGATCGCACTCTGACCGGACGACATGGCGAGATTCCCATTAGATTCTACTACCCTCATTTAGAAGCTGATATTCCCCTCATTGTTTTTTTTCACGGGGGCGGTTGGGTGACCGGCAGCCTAGAAACCCATGATCGCCTGTGCCGATGGCTAGCCAAAAGCTCGGATGCCCTGATTATGGCCGTCGATTATCGATTAGCGCCCTGGCATAAATATCCTGTGCCCCTAGAAGATTGTTATGACGCGGTTGTGTGGGCTTCTGCTCAGGCAGAGCGTCTGGGCGCAGCTCCCCACCAGCTGATGGTGATGGGCGATAGCGCCGGGGGCAATATGGCGGCGGCAGTTTGCCTGATGGCCCGAGCGCAAGCTCAGACGCAGGCTCAGACGCGATCGCGATCGCAGGCATCTCCCCACATTCTGCGGCAAATTTTGCTCTATCCGGCTGTGGATGGCACGTTGTCTTATCCGTCTCATCAGCGCTATCCCAACGCGCCCTTGCTCAGCCAAAAGGCTGTTCACTTTTACCGGGCGCAGTACATGAACACTCTTGCGGATACCGAAACCGCCTACTTTTCACCTCTCTTGGCCGAGACGCTAGACAAGCTACCTCCGGCATTTATTTTGACAGCCGAGTACGATCCCCTCCATGATGAAGCCAAGGCGTTTGCCGAAAAACTCACAGCCGCTGGCGTCACCGTGAGTTACCAAAACTATCCAGGTATGGTTCATGCCTTTTTGATGTTTCCGTACTTTTGTTCCCGTGCTGCGCCCGCCATTGCTGCCGTTGCCAAAGATATTAAAATCGCCACCGGCACCTTTAAATATTAGCTGCCCCTCTTTAGTCCTCGGGCTTGTTCATTTTTTCTCACCATGACTCAACTTCAAACTGCAACAGTTTTAATTACGGGGGCCGGGGGTGGTTTTGGCCAAACGCTGACCCGTCAGCTATTAGCAAAAGGTGCTCAGCTCATTCTGACGGATCATCCCTCTGCTGAGTTGTCATCACAGCTTGCAACCCTACAAACAGAGAGTGGAAAGGGGAAGGTGTTGGCCTGCTTAGATATAGATTTGGCAGAGGCGGATGGCTGCGAAGCCCTCTACGCTGCCATAGAACAACTTGGGGTCGTTCCGGATGTGTTGATTAACAATGCGGGCATTGCCCTGGTGGGTGCGATGGTTGATCTCCCACCGGAGCGATGGGAAACCATGCTGAAAGTCAATTTACTCACGCCCATGCGCCTAAGTCGTCGCTTTGCGGCCGATATGATGGCTCGTGGTCAAGGACACATTGTCAATATTTCTTCTTTAGCGGGCTGGATTGCGACGCCAGGTTTGACAGCCTATGCTACGAGCAAATATGGACTCCGAGGCTTTAGCGAAGGACTGCGTCATGAACTTGCCCCTCACAATGTGCGAGTCACCACCGTTTATCCTTTCTTTAGCCGTACGCCGCTACTAAAATCTCCTCGATTTGGCAAGTTCGCTGAAGATGAGCGCACATTGCCTTCAGCGCTGACCACGGATCCAGATAAGATTATGGCGGCTACTATTCGAGCCATTGAACGGAATCAGAATGAATTGTTCCCAGATAAATTTGCGCTGGTTGGGCATTGGGTAAAACGCTATTTCCCTCTTGTGTTTAGGGTGTTTGATCGGGTGAGCCTTTCCTCGAGCTGAGCTTGGAGCGCGGCTGATAGTTGTTTAGCGTTATTGAGCTGGCGTTATTGAGCTGGTGTTATTGGTCTGGCGTTATTGGTCTGGCGTTTCCTCGCTGGCGTTCTTTAGCTGGCCCGATTTTATTGTTGTTGCGATTTTTGTTTTTTGGACGTGTGAGATTTCTGTATGTGTGAGACTCAAGAAAAACAGTTAATTATTGGAGCTGGGTTTGTTGGTTTAGGGATGGCCCAAGCTCTCAAGGCGGCGGGCATTGCCTACGATCAGGTGGATGCCAGTGACGATATTGGTGGCAACTGGCACCACGGGGTGTATTCCACGGCTCACATCATTTCTTCTAAGAAAGTCACTCAGTTCACCCATTTCCCCATGCCGGAAAGCTATCCGCCTTTCCCCAGTGCCCAAAATATAGTGGACTACCTAGATCACTTTGCTGATCATTTTCAGTTGCGAGAGCATATCCAACTGAGATCTAAAGTTACGTTGGTGAGGCCCATTGAACAGAATCAGTGGGAAGTGACGTTTGAGAGAATGCCTGAGGGAGATGCTGAAAAGAGCGATCGCACGATCTCCAAAACCACTTCCAAATCCACCTACAAGGCCATCTACAAAGGTGTCGTACTTTGCAATGGGCACCACTGGTGCAAGCGCTTTCCCGAGTTTAAAGGAGACTTTAGCGGTGAGATTTGGCACTCCAAAGACTACCGTCATCCAGATCAAATTCGGGGTAAGCGAGTGCTGGTGATTGGCGGCGGTAACTCTGCCTGTGACATTGCCGCAGAGGCCGCCCGTGTGGGTGAAAAATCCATCCTCAGCTTACGGGAGTCGGTGTGGTTTATTCCCAAAAGCTTTGCGGGTGTTCCTATCGTTAATCTGTTTCAACCTTGGACGCCAGAGTGGATGCAAAGGCTAATAGTGCATTCTATTATTCGCCTCACCTTTGGTCCGCACAAAAACTACGGACTCCCCAAGCCCAAGCATCGCATTTTTAAAAAACATCCCACGCTTAACAACGAAGTTCCTTACTACATTCAGCATGGGCGCATTGCCCCCAAGCCAGCGGTTGATCGCCTAGAAGGTCATCAGGTGCACTTTGTGGATGGCACTGCTGAAGAGGTCGATATCATTGTTTGCGCCACGGGATACTATTTGTCCTATCCGTTTTTGCCTCCTGAATTGCAGCGGGTGAAGGGCGCTACTGTTGAATGCTACGGAGGCTCATTTCTCCCAGATTATAAGGGGCTATCTTTTATTGGTTGGGGGCAGGCTCGGGGTGGGGTGGGCTCTCTTATGGCGGCTTACGGCCCTATTTTTGCAAGGCTTTTGCAATTGCAGGATGAAATTGATGTTCCGCTAGGATTGGTGTTTAAAGAACTCGGCTTGGGCCTACCGAAAACCCATTTATCTGATCCGCAGGTGGTGTTTGTTCAGCTCAGGTTGCTGCGCTGGGCATTCTCTTTTCTCAAGCGAAAAGCCCAGCAGACTGATAGTAAATATAACTCTTTTGAGAATCAACCAATTGCTGCTAAAAGAGAATCTGAACCGCTGACCGTTTACTAGATTCTGAATGCTATAGCTGTCGTTATATGCTTCCTATCATTTTCTCATCTGTGATGAGGCTAATGGACTGCTGTCAGCGGTATGAGTGGAAACATGGGAGAGCCTTGCTGATAGAGTGATTTGCTCATTTTTTGTCTGCTCGTCTTTTGTCTGCTCGTTTTAGGCATTGCGCTGAGTTGTCAAAAGATATGCGGAGAAAATTGCGACAACAATGCTATCGAATGCAATGACTATGCCAGCTTTTCCCAGATATTCATTACCGATAGCGAAGCATTTAATTAGGCGAAGAAACTCTTTATCAGATGCCATCCTATTGCCTGTCTACAGCGAGCTTTTTTGTCATCAATGGTAAGGTTGGTTGCAGCCTGGCATCGTCACTGGTTGTTCGTTTCCCGAAGTAGATACCCGAACTTTATGGAAGGTAGTGAATTTTTCCTACTGTTGCCCAACTCGTTGGCAGATACCTAAATTGGCCACTGAATGGGATATCCTTCGAGCCATTTGGGCTGGGTTATGCCCGTTATACCGGTTTTTTCGAAGAAAGAAAGTCTTGTTCGGTGGCACCCTGACTGTTGAAATTAAACGTGAGTAATCTAGTCTTTTGGGGCTATTCCTCTGGGGCTATTCCTCTGGGGCTATTCCGCTGGGGCTATTCCTCTGGGGCTATTCCTCTGGGGCTATTCCTCTGGGGCCTGAGAGGTTGAAGCATTTGGAGTTTCATGAACCACTGGAATTTCAATGATAAATGAGGTGCCTTGACCTATTTGAGACTGACACTCCAACTTTCCTTGGTGCCGCTCTGTCACAATTTGGTAGCTAATAGAGAGCCCTAATCCAGTGCCTAGCCCCACAGGTTTGGTCGTGAAGAATGGATCGAAAATTTTATTGAGTGTATCTTCTGGGATGCCGGGGCCATTATCTGAGATGCCAATCTGGATGTGATTATCTTTGAGTAGTTGAGTGTGAATATTGATCTCAAGTTTCTGCTGCGTTTGTTGTTGTGTGTTTGCTGATTCTTTATTGTGTGTCTCTTTTTTTTGCGTTTCTGCGCCCTCTTGTGTCTCCATCAGGGCATCAGCGGCATTCGAGATAATATTCATAAAGACCTGATTCAATTGCCCTGGTAAGCACTCCACTAATGGGCAATCACCATAGTTCTTGACAATGTTGATAGACTTTAGCTTAGAACTTAGGATTAATAGCGTACTTTCAATGCCGTCATGAATATTAACCGACTGCATGGTGGTTTCATCTAAGCGGGCAAAATTTCGCAGCGAAAGTACAATTTCATGGATGCGCTCAGTCCCGACTTGAAGCGACACTAACAGCTTAGGAAAATCTTCGGCTAAAAAGGCTAAATCTAAGTCGTCTATTTCTTCTTGAATGAAATCTGTGGGCTGAGGATAGGCTTGCTGATAAAGCTCAATTACGTAGAGTAAATCTTGCGCATATTGTTTGGCAGGTTTGAGATTGCCGTAGATAAAGTTGACGGGGTTGTTTATCTCATGGGCAACACCGGCCATCAACTGGCCTAAGCTGGCCATTTTCTCTTCTTGAATGAGCTGAGTTTGGGCTTGTTGTAGGCTCGTTAGAGCGGTTTCGAGTTCGGCGGTTCGTTCAGCGACACGATGTTCTAGCTCTTTGCTGTAGGCGAGTGAGAGTTCGGCAGCCTGGCTCTTGAGGAGATTTGTATAGGCTGCTGAGTGATACCGTAACCGGGCTACAAGCTCAATTGAATCGGGCAGTTTGACGAGGTAGTCGTTGGCACCTACTGCAAATGCTTCTGCTTTAATGGCCGACTCATCTTGAGTGGAGAGTACGATGATGGGAGTTTTTTGGGTTACCGGCGTTGCTCGAAAGAATTTGACCAGCATCAGGCCATTGGTGTCGGGCATGACCAAATCTTGCAAAATTACGGTCGGCTCAATTTCAGTTGCCATCGGAATGGCTTGTTGGACATCGCTGCAATAGTAAAACTCGATATCGGGTGCATCGGTGAGTAACCGACTAATGGATTCGGCTACCAGTGGCTGATCGTCAATCAGCAAGACTTTTATGGTAGTGTCGTCTGGGTTCGCTGACATATCTTTTACTGATGCTGATGGCTCGTTTGGGGCTGGATCTGTAACAGAATATTTAACTTCTAAAACATGATTCATTTGTTTTGAGACAGCTACAGTAGGACGCCAGCAGGGGGGTGGTATCTGCACGTAGAGATTACTCCCTACACAGACACTAATTAATAGTGCCCAGCCAGTTTGCGATCAGTGCTGAGCTACTGCTTGGAGGGTGCCGTGATTAGGCTGTAAACGGCGATCGCACTGTCATTTGGGCTAAATTTGGGCTAAATAAGATGCCATTTGCGAGAGCGGTAAGATTTGGCCTGCGGCCCCTTGCTCAATGGCTGCTTTAGGCATGCCAAAGACCACACAGCTTTCAGCACTTTCCGCCACGGTGTGCCACTTTGTGGATTTCAGTAGGGCTAGCCCCCCGGCTCCATCTCGCCCCATGCCTGTTAGCAGCAGTGCTATTCCGGGCTGCGGCCAGTGACGGGCCACACTCTTAAAAAACACATCTACCGAAGGACGGTGCGGTGAGTTTGCGGGCTCGTGGATGTAGCGTAGGGTTTGATTCGTCCGCATCATCAGATGGTCATTAGTTCCGGCCATTAGCACGTGACCTGCTTGAGGGCGATCGCCGTTACGGGCCAATGTGACGGGTAACTGGGACGATTGATTGAGCCAGTCAACTAAGCCGGGGGCAAACTGCGCATCGATATGCTGAATGACGACAATAGCGGCATGAAAGGCTTGCGGGAGTTGGCTCAGAATGTGTTGAAGGGCATTTGGGCCACCTGTGGAGGTGCCAATGATGATTAGGTTTGGCAATCTTTGGGGCGAACTTGAAGGGCGCTTTTGAGGAGATAGCGCGATCTCTTTATTCTGCAAATTAGCGCTCTGCAAGTTAGTCTTCCGCAAACTAGCCTTCTGCAAATTAGTCTTCTGTAAATTAGCCTTCTGCAAATTAGCGCTATTCAATTTAGGGCTATTCAGTTCAGCGCTATTCAACTTAGACGCATTCAGACTAGAACGCCTTGCGCTGTAAGCCAGCCTTGCGACAATCTCAATTTTTCTCAGCAGGGTCTGCACAGCCTCCGGCTCTCCCGTGCCCAGCGCAGGTGTCGTCACAACATCTAACGCGCCGTGCCCCATTGCCTCAAAAACTTGGGCCGTATTACGGGTGATGCTGGCCGTAACAATCAAAATAGCGCAGGGGGAGCGCTGCATGATTTGGCGAGTCGCTTCAGCTCCACTGAGCGCTGGCATATTGAGATCCATTAGAATCAGGTCGGGCCGCTGTACGGCGCAGCGCTGCACGGCTTCGATGCCGGTGTAGGCGACCCATAGGAGCTGATACTCAGGCGTGAGTGCGATCGCCCGACGGAGCGCTTCGACGGCGATTACCGTGTCATTGACAATCGCAATATTGAGCATTAATCAATCAGATCCTTGACGGCAGTTAGCAGGCTGTTGTCTTGAAAGCTACTTTTCGTTAGGTAGTAGTCTGCGCCTGCATTCATCCCCGCTAGTTGATCGGCCTGACGATCTTTGTAAGAGACAATAATGACCGGTAGCTGCTTCAGCTGAGGGTGGTCTTTAATGTGCTGCACCAGCTCAATGCCGTTCATTCTGGGCATGTCGATATCGGAGATTACCAAATCGTAGTTGCCGGTGCGCACTGTGTTCCAGCCTTCCATGCCATTGACGGCCACATCCACCTGATACCCATGATTTTGCAGAAGCTGCCGCTCCATCTCGCGGACGGTGAGAGAGTCATCAACAACAAGGACACGCTGTTTCTTGCGCGATCGCCCGGTGCTGTAATCATTCAAAAGTGTCAGGTCGCTGCCCGCCCCCATCTGCTCAATTGAACAGACCAAATCAGCCACATCTATAATTAACAGCAGGCATCCTTCTTCCGTGAGCGCCGCTGCACTAACATCTTGAATTTTGCCAAAGCGTTCATCCAGTGGGCGCACAACCAGCTCACGCTCTCCCAACAATTTATCGACAACGATGCCGTAGCTGTGACCTTGATCTCGCACAATGACAACCGGCAAAGTTGTTTCATTTTGGCGTTTGGTTTCCGGCAGTTCCAACACTTGCTGGGCCTTTACAAGGCTAATATTTTCATCGTCTATGACTAGGTAAGGGCGGTTTTCGCTAATGGCAATGTCTTTACGGCTCACCAGCTTCACCTGATCAATGCGGGTGAGACCAAAGGCATAGGGTTCTCCTGAAATTTCCACTACTAAGGCTCGAATCACCGACAGCGTCAGCGGCAGTTGAAAGTGAAAGCTTAGCCCTTCACCGGGCTTACTTAAGGCCCGCAACAGTCCGCCCACTTCCTGCACCATGCTTTTGGCAATATCTAGCCCTACCCCCCGTCCGGCAATTTCGGTTACCTGCTCGGCGGTTGAAAACCCAGGAAGAAACAAAAATTCCATCAGCTCAGCTTCACTCAGCTTTGCGGCTAGCTCGGGTGGGGTGAGCTGCTTTTGAATGACTGTGCGGCGCAGCTTTGCGATTTCAATGCCGCAGCCATCATCACTGACGGTGATAGAGAGCATCCCAGCTCGATGGGTGGCTTCAATGCGAATGGTGCCGGTTTCTGGTTTTCCAAGCTGTTGGCGCTGCTCCGGCGATTCAATGCCGTGGGCAATAGCATTGCGCAGCATGTGAGTGAGGGGTGCTTCTAACTTGTCGAGAATGTCTCGATCAATTTGAGTCGTTTGTCCTGAAATTTCTAGCGTTACCCGTTTCCCTTGGGCCTTGGCCAGGTCTCTCACCATTCGTGGAAACCCTTGAATGCCATCGGCAAAGGGGCGCATGTGGCTGGCAATAACTTCCCGATACAAATTGTCAGAGAGTTGGGAAAATCGCCTGGAAAACTTGTCGAGATCGCCAATGCGATCGCTTAATAATGTGTGGCAGTCCAGCGCCACTGATTTGGCTGTTTCTAGTTTTTTGCGGCTGGCGGAGGGGAGGTTCACTTCGCGCTGAAGCTGATCCAACAGGTCTGTTAATGACTGTTGCCGTTGTTTGAGATGCTGCATGGTGTCAGCAAACGGTTGCAGCCAGTTGACTTCTACTAAAGATTCGCCCGCTAGGGCCATTAGGTGGTTGAGGCTGTCGGCATTGACCTTAACGACTCGATCAGAGTGGCTAGGGTTTAAGTCCGCAGTTGATTTGTCGTGAGAGCGGCCACCATTAAAGTTGTTGCCAGCACTATTGTTGTGGGAAGCGTCAAAGATGGTTTCAATAGGCGAGGCTTTGATCGTTCTTTCTTTAACTGTTTCCGCTTTGACTGTTTCCGCTTCTGCTGTCTTTACTTCTTTTGCTTCCGCTTTTAATGTCTCTGCTTTGACGGCTTCTACTTTGACTGTTTCCGCTTCTGCTGTCTTTACTTTTTTGGCTTCCGTTTGAACAGAGGATGCTATGGATGGCGTTGTGGATGACGTTGTTGGCGCGTCAGCGAGCAGTGCCGACATTTGTTCAACTAGCTGGTGAGTATTCTCGGCTTGTTGAACCAGCCACGCTGCCTGAGTATCGTTTTTTACCTGTCCTAGCTGAGTAAACCAGTCTATGCCTGCCAGCAAAACGTCCGCGCAGTCAGAGCTCAGTGTGAGCTGTCCTCGTTTAATAGCGACGAAGCAGTCTTCCATTACATGGGCTACTTTAACGGCGACATCTAACCCGACAATGCGGGCAGCGCCTTTGAGCGAGTGCGCTGAGCGCATGAGTGACTCTAAGGTTTGTACCGTGCCTTTAGTGTTTTCGGTGTCATCATTTTCAACTGCTGACTGACTTTCAAGGGCCAGTAAGTTGTCGTTGAGTAAGACCACCTGCTTTTCTATTTCCATGCCAAAGATCGCCAGCATGGAAACGTTGTTGAACTCTGGGCGAGTGTAGATCATAAGGCTCGTTGCCGCAGGGCTGAAAACAGTTGCTCAGCGTCCAGATAGCTCACGTTCTGGTCGTTCCAAGGGAATATAGACTGCGTAAAGTTAGCCAATGATTTGTTGCTGAAGGCCGGTGCCTCACGCATTTTTTCCTGTTGGCAGCGATGCATGCCATAGATTTCATTCACCTCAAAGGCCCAGATTTCTCGAAGCTGTTTGATGACCACTAAGCGTGGGTAGCCGCCTTGTTGAGTGCTTTTGGTTGGGCTGTTTTGGGTTGGGCTGTTCTTGGTAGAACTGTTCTTGATAGAACTGTTTTGGCTTGGAGTGCTGTTGTCCTGCTGAGCGCTGTCGGTTGGTTGGGTGCTTTTGAGATGGGTGATCGCGCCAATAGCCGCCGGAGCTGACGTTAGTGCTAAGGAGGCAGGTGCATCGGGTGTGGGTGCTGCAATGCTCAGCAGCTCGTGCAGTGAAACGCAGGGTAGTAGCTGACCGCGCACGTTTACGATTCCTCTCAGTAGTGGATCGCGGCGATGCGGTAGGGAATGGACTGGATTAGGGGAGACCACCTGATGAAAAATGCTGGCGGGCAGGGCTAACCATTCTTGACCCAACCGAAAAACCGTCACCGAGAGCCGATCCTGCCTTGTTTTGGTTTGGAAGGGGTCGCGCGGTAACGCCATTAGCGCCGTCCACTCAGCCGTGTAGCCGTCTAGGTCAGGGCGCTCTAGTAAGTCTTGGCCCGCCTGCCCATACACCGAGCAGTTGTGGCAGTGAATATCATCAATGAGCTGCGGACAGGTAAAATCTCCCCATACCCCGATGTCACTCCAACACTTTTTTATCTCTACTGGTTTATCACGCATTTGTTCTCACACGTTTTCACATGTTCTTTTAAAGACTTAAGCACTGACCTTAAACCGTGAGATCTCTTGCTGTAGATTCTGTACTACCTGGTTAAGCTCATGAATAGATTGATTGCTTTCTCTCATCGCTCCAAAGGTTTGCTGGGAGGTGTCATTGAGCTGTTCCATTGACGCTCGAATTTGCTGTGCTTTTTGAGATTGGGCATCCATTCCCTGACTCGCTGATTCAAACTGCGGAGTCAAACTTTGAATTTTTTGGATAACGATATTGATCTGGCCGCTAATCGATTGAATATCGGTGACGCCTTGACCAATATTTTGAGAGAAGCGATCCATTTCCATCACACCCGTAGATACCGCCGACTGCATGTCTCGCACCATCGTTTCAATCTCTAGCGTTGCCACCGCTGTTTGGTCGGCCAGCCGTCGAATTTCGCGTGCGACAACGGCAAATCCAGCGCCGTATTCGCCTGCTTTTTCAGCTTCGATGGCTGCATTGAGAGACAGTAAATTAGTTTGGTCGGCCACTTTGGTAATGGTGACAACTACCGCATTAATGTTATTGGCTTTGTCATTAATTAAGCCTAGCTGTGTAGAAATATCTTCGGTGGCGGTGGCCAATTGCCGAATAGTCGTTTCCATTTGGGTGAGATTTTGTTGTCCGTCTTGAGCAACCGTTGCAGTGCTGTTGGCCATACTAGACACTTGCTCTACGGTTTGTGCTAAGGCATTGGCCGTGGTGGCAATCTCTTGAGCGGTGGTCGTAATTTCGCTGGTAGAAGCGGCTTGTTCTGTCATGGTCGCTTCTAACTGCCGACTGGAAGAGGCGATTTGTGTGGCGGAGCGAGTCACCTGAATGCCCGATTGGCTCACCCTAGAAATTAAACCATTCAAGCTCTGGGTCATATTTTTAATGGCGGTGAGTAGTTTGCCAACCGCATCGCCAGAAGTTTCCTCAATGGGATACGTTAAATCTCCTGTAGCTACACTTTCTGCTGCATCTACCGCTTGGTTTAAAGACTGTTGAATAATGCGATTGGTAGCCCATAAAATGAGCAAACCCACCACAATGATTAAGAGCATACTTGCCCAGATGACGATAACTTCTAGTTGTTGGGCCTCCTGGGCTGCTATTTTTCGATCAGAGAGAATGACTTCTTCAGCCACTTCCATATCCAGGATGGCTGATTGAATTTGATTCATGAGCTGTCGCCCTTCACCCGCGCTGACTCGATTTTTAACGTCAGCTTCTTTTCCAGCTTTGGCTAAATCAATAGTTTCTTCCAGATAAGCCATTCTGGTTTGGAAAATATCTTCGAGTTGCGTCAGCCTTTGTTGTTGAGTCTCGTCTTTAATCTCCCCTCTCAACTGGCCAATAATGGTATTTAGCTGTTCACGGGCCGCGGTGTAAGGCTCTAAAAAGGTCTCGTTGCCAGTGTAGAGAAACCCGCGCTGGCCTGTTTCTGCCGAGACTGAAATACTTTGGAGTTTTTCGAGTTCAAATTGGATTTTGTAGGCCAGCATTACGTCGTCTAGGGCGGCGGTGGCTTTTTGCTGCATCCAATGAGAGAACAGGTTACTGACAACAACCAAACTGAAAAGGGTGCCAAAGCCAAAGCCCAAGATTTGACTAATGGTGAGCTTTTTGCGGTTATAAGTATTTTCTTTCATTTCAGTTTGGCGTTGATCCTATGGAGACTGGTCGTAGCACTCATTAAAATCATTCCCATTGATATAAAGCGTCAATCACTTGAGGTTGATGTAACGCTGATATCACTGAGATATTACTGAGGTATTGCCGAGGTATTCCTGACGCATCACTGGGGACTTGCTCATACATCATTGACGAGGCGTTGTAATCTAAGGTACAGCCGTTTGGCCGTAACGTACTCGCCCTTTTGCTCACACAGCTGTAAACGATGAGTGAGTGCTTGAATACATTTGGGATTGAGGTATAGCGCCTTTTGGAAGGCAGTGTCGGCCTGTTCAATATTGTCTTGAGACTGATGAATTTCGCCGAGTAGTAAGTAGGCCGCAGCACTGGTCGGATGGTGCTTGATGTAGCGATCGCACTGTTCTAAGGCGATCTCCATTTGCCCTCCATCTGCCAAAGCCCTAATTTGAGCAAGGTTTTGAGCAAGGTCATTCATTGGGGCGCAATCATGGCTGCTTTTATCAGTGCGACTAATTTGACCTGAGGATGTCGTTGCTGCTTCGGATGAAGCAGGCGTCGATATCAGCGGTTTCTGATGAGTAGAGGGAAATAAAGATTCCGCAGATACTGAAGGTGACACTGAAAAATCGCTGTTGGAAATCGCTTTGGTTGAGATGCCATCTGAGATGATGCCATCTGAGATAATGCTATCCGAGGCAGCTTCGGTGGCCGGGTGCAGTGGTTTGGGTAATTTTCGATAGGCAAACGCTTTAGGCACCGAAAGTGAGGCGTACTTCTGCAAATCGATCTGGCTGGTTTCGGCATAGCCGATAAATAACAGTCCATTTGGCACCAGCAGGTGATTGAGGTTGTCTAAAGCGCGGCGGCGAGCTGCCGGATGCAGATAAATCAACAGATTGCGGCAGAAGATAACATCGTAGGGACGGCATCTTTTTACACGCAGGGGATCGAGGATATTGCCCTGATGAAACGTGACTTGCGATCGCACTTGCTCACTAAGACAATAGCGGTCTGCGTCCATCTGGAAATATTTTTGAATATATTGTTCTGGTGTACCGCCCCTCGTTTTCCGAAACGAATACTGATTAAAGCTTCCCTGTTGCGCTTTTTCTAGCGCCTTAGCACTAATATCAATGCCATCTATGTGAAAATTTTCAGCCGTCAAACCAGCTTCTAATAGCGTGATGGCAATAGAGTAAGGTTCTTCTCCGGTAGAACAGGGGATGCTCAATATCCGCCATGTCTGATGCTGCCGAGATTTTTGATAAGACCCAGACTGCGACCAAGACTGGGGTGCGGATGGATTCGCTACCGATGGATTCGCTATCGATGGATTTGCTACCGGTAGATTTAGGTTACGTAAGATATGCTGACGCAGACAATCAAACGACTCAGGATTACGGAAAAAACTAGTTTCTGGAACGACAACAGTTTCTACCAGCGCGTCTAATGCCGAAGGAGACTGCCGTAGGTGATGTAAGTAGTCAGCTGTGTTTGATATTCCCAGTGCCGTGCTGGCGCGAGCAATACTTTTCGCTAAGCTATCTTGTCCAAGAGAACTTGCATTGAGACCGATATGGTTCCCTAATAATGTTTCAATAGCCTGTTGATCCGTTTGCCAGGAAGTGTGTGCGTCAGCCTGCTGAAAGGTTTTATCATCCACTATCCAGCAACAGCCTCTGCCATTTTAGACTTGTCTGTTTTAGACTTTTCTGTCTTAGATTCTGCCATTTTAGAATTTGACATCCTAGAATTTGGCATCCTAGATTCTGCCATCTCAGAATCTGGCATCCTAGAATCCGGCATCTTAGAATCCGGCTGCGGAAGTGTTGTATTTTCGAGACACAGATGCTCATCAGAGGCTAGTTCAGAAAATAATTCGCTTGTTCGTAAGCACTGAATCATTTCTTGCTGATACACTAGCGTTTTGCCTAAGTAAGCATGTTGAACGTTGCCGGTATCTTCAACGATAGGGTCAAATTGACTGTCTTCGAGTATTTCTGAAACTTGTTCAACCAGCAGCCCCATCAGCTGCGGCATCTGGTTGGCACGTTCTCGCTTAACCAAAATGATTCGAGTGCCTAGCTTAGGGCGACTGGCGCTACGGTGCAAAAGCTGACTGACATCGAGGACAGGGACAATTTTACCGTGGTAGTTGAATCGTCCTGCAATCGTTGTGCTTGCATCATGCACTTTACTTAGCTCAACTCGATGAATAATTTCGACGACCCATCTCGTTGCTAATGCATAGCGTTCAGATCCCACTCGAAAAAGCAGCATTAATTGAGACATGGGCAAGTGCATCCAAGTAAGCTTCTATTTCAGGAGCTTACCCAGATTTTTCTGAGGATAATCGAAGGCTCAGATCGCGAAGTGCAAATGCATCCGCGCTTCGCCGATCACTTTAGTCGTTGTTTTGTATTGGTTTCAGCTGACAGTAATGACGCAACTAAATTGACAAAAAGCTATGGGCTTAAATTTTTGAGCGCTTTTTTTATCACGTTGTCTCAACGCTTTTCATGCTTTTCCCAGAAAGCGCTAATTACGCCAGCTCAATTTGTGTCTAGTCTTAGCTCTAGCGTATCCATCTTTCGTAAAAAAGTATAAGAGACTAGGGAACATCATAACCGCTACGAATATTCCATACCATGAAATGATGGATGCTAAAGGTAAGCTAATCTGAAAAATACTGAGAACAAGGTTGAATAGGAATAGTACTATTGCAACCAATGCGACTAAGGTAGCTCCGAATAGGAGATATAGTGCAATCCCTAATGCCAAAGCAATCACAAATAATATTGGCAGTAATAAAGTTTCTAGGAGATACGTTATACGCAGTTTTATATTTTCTAGGATGTTGCGTTTTAGCCTGGTTGGATTTCCGCCTAGGGATGCACCTAAATCACTCAGAACGCAGGGGTTGAGGAAATAGTTCATATGAGCATTGATTAATCCTCCTAGCCCTTTGACGCGATGATTGTTTACGACAGCGTATTGATTGTAGTGAATGAGCTTCCCTGAGACGAGATCAAAAGGAGAGTGATAGTTGTGCCATTGTAGGTTTTTCGCTTCAGCGATCACACTTCCTTCATGGAGGATAGACAATTTATTTTGGCAAGGCCGGATGACTTTGTTCCATATGAATAAAAACTTTTCTAGGGGTGAGCCGAAGGTGTAAAGAGACGTAATTGGGATTGCTGATGATTTTGAGTCAGCGTAATGAGACGTCTCTGAAATGTTAGCTCCGTAACGAGTTAGTGCATTGAAAGCTATGACTGTGCCAAGACTATGGGCAATGATTTGAATCTCATTGCAACCCTCCTGAGCTGCTTTTCTGGTCGTAGAACGGAAACAAGTTAGTATCTCTTCAGAGGCGCCTTCAAGTGGAGAGTCTTTGCGGAGATATCCCACCATTGAGTGCGCGTAGTTAGTGACGTCGGAAACGATTTG
>JBGCGG010000148.1:0-15629 GCA_045110585.1 Phormidesmis sp.
ATTCGTTCAGTTGCAGCACGGACGGCTGAAGCGCTTGACAAAGCCATTACAGAAGCTTTTGAAGCTGTTTCGCTTGAAGATATTCGGCATTGGTTTACATATCGCTGCTATGTACCTCACTAAACTGAGAACCGCTATATAACAATTTTACCTGACGCTTGAATGCAAGTGAGTATGCGTGATGTCGACTCAGGTGATTTAGAGTTGGGTTATCTATATGCAGCTGATTCGGATTCAGATTATTTAGACTGAGAGACTTTTTTCACTAACAAATCTAATGCTTCTTGAACCTGTGGCGGTACTGAAGTCTCTTTCACATCAAAAGATTGCGTAGCACCGTTTTGTTCAAACTGCACGTGATAGGTGTAGCCATCGGGGATGGCGATATTGTTGCCGGCTGCGCGTACGCCCCGGCTTACTAAGTTCTCGGGTTGCAGTGCTCCCGTAATGGCTGAGGCTTCTTCTGGAGAAAGGTCATCGGTATCGACGGTGCCTTGTGGTCTGTAGTTGGGTAACTGACCCCCCTCTCTTTGAATAAAAATTTTCATAGGTGTAAGAGGTGTTGGACTACTTCAATCATGGTTGTGTGGGCAGACTCTCCTTTAAAGGAGAGTCTGCTAAAAGAGAGTCTTTTCCAGAAGAGTCTGCCCACAGGGGTGTGATTACAAATTAACGCCGACTAGTTTCCACGCGCGTCTTGTATAGATAGATTCTAGGCTACCGCGTCCGTAGAGTTCTTCTGCATTTTGAATGGTGAGATTTCCCCATTCTGCGAAGGTCGCAAACGGATTGCTGATGTCTTGCATGGTTTTGTACCAGATTTGGCCCGGTGCTTCCCAAGCGTTGCCGCCTAGCATGACGCATAGTAAGTAAAAAGCGTGATTGGGAATGCCTGAATTAATGTGGACGCCGCCATTATCTCGTGAGGTCACAACGTAGTAATCCATATGATATGGCTGCGGATCTTTGCCGATTAGCTCGTCGTTATAGGCTTCTCCGGGGGTCTTCATCGATCTGAGGGCAACGCCTTTGACATCTGGCTGAAGCACATCTGAACCTACCAGCCAATCCGCTTCTAAGGCGGTTTGTTTGAGTGCGTACTGCTTCGCTAAGCTGCCAAACACATCTGAAAAGTGCTCGTTTAAAGCGCCTGCTTGGTCTAAGTACTGTAGCCCGCCTGAAAACTGAGTGACCCCGTGGGAGAACTCGTGAGCAATGATGGCTAAATCGCCCGTGAGTTCTTTAAAGACAGCGCCGCCATCGCCGTAGGCCATTTGTTCACCGTCCCAAAAGGCATTTTCAAAGTCTTTGCCATAGTGGACGTTAGAAATGAGCGGCATGCCTTGACCATCCAAAGAATCTCTGCCGTATTGCTCTAAATACAGTGCGTAGGTGGCCCCTGCGCCGTCATAGGCTTCATCTACTTGCTTGTCGCCAGTGGGGGCATCGCCTTCGGCGCGCACTAGCTTCTTTTGGAGCGATCGCGTGCCTTGTGAATCAAAAACCTGACGGTTAGGGCCTTTTGCTGTGGTGATCGCGACATTCGGTGCCACTGTAAACCCAGCGGGTGTGGCTGCGAGCCTAGCGGCTAAAAACTGATTGCTAAGCTCTTCTGTAACTTCGGCCTGCTCTCGCTGCTGAGCGTTACCGTTGCGTTTAATGGCATCCAAAATATCCGGACTCAAGATGCAGCAGATGCAGCCTGCACGATGGAAAGCGTTAAAACTCATGTACGAACACCCAAATGAACAATATTGGCGAAAATTATATTGACAGAAACTATCCAGACAACCTTCACAGTTGTTGAGCGACATTCCGTCTATTTTCTGTATGACCAACAGCGATAGTCAAAAATTGGCTTGGTTTACCGTTACAAAAGATGCGGAGCCACATGCAAATGTGTAGAGTGTGTTGACTCAAATCCACGACATCAGTGTTTCCCGGCAACAAAAATGTATTGACTACTTTTGTTAAGTAAGAGAATACAAGGCCATGAATGAGAAAGAGTCAGCGATCGCACTGACTCTTTTATCTCCCTCCTCTGCTGAGCCGCTAACCTCTCAGCAATGTTACGGTCTGTGATGATTCCTCGCCCCAGGCATTTAGCGTTCTGACTCGGTAGATTCTGTATCCGTAAAATCCGCGTCTGGGCGATTTCACTGCGTCTTTGGGATTTTTTTGCCCCAAATTGGATGAGGTGCCCTGGCATTAGATATTTTATGGGGCGTTATGGCCTTAGACAGGGCATGCCTAGCCATTACATTTCATTTAAGCGGCGACGAAACTCTGCTTCTAGCTGGTCGTCTTTCTCAATCTCTTGCTCTAACAACCCTGTTTCAGTGCTGTATACCGATTCCTCGGCTTTGAGCACTTTTTGCGCTGCAAACTGCTGCGCAAAGGCGAGCTTTTGAGTAAATGTTTCAGAATCGCTGAGACGGTTTAGTCTGGCGGCGTAGTGCTGGCGTTCTTCATTGCGGGCCTCAATTTTGCCATTGCGCCACAGCATCCAGTAGTAGCGAATCAGCGGCGTGGCTAAAAAGGCAATGCCATAAATCAGCAGCACCCAGAAAATAGATTGCACAAAGCCCACAAAGCCCACAACAACGGTGGCCTCTTGCAGCATGCTTTGCAGTACTAGCGCGCCAATCAAGTTCACTGAGCCTAGGCCAATCGCTAGCATCACCTGATTAGAGGTTGCACTGGTAAAGCGGCGTTTCGCTTCTTTTAGGTATGCACTCACTGCCGCTTTGCCGCGCTCTAGCGCTGAAACCTGAAGCTCAGGGAAGTAGTAAACCAGATCACCCACAGGACTCACCTCCGGGCGGCCATTAAAGCGGCTCAGAACGGGCAGCATATAGTCTTCATATTCTTGCTCCGACTCTGTGCCCAACTCATCTAGGTAGGGGGCAATTTGCTCTGCAACGACGGCCCCACCGTTGTTATTAATGACTTTGCCAATTTCTTGCCAGCGGCGTTCTTCTAAGTCGGCGTTAGGATCGCCGTCCCCAAACAGAAAGGAAAAAATCGCTTCTAAAAAGTTGAGCTGTTCACCAGTGTGTGAGGATCGGTTTGGCCGGTAGCCGTTGTTGGCGAAGCGACGGTTAGGGTAGCGTCTACGGCCCCGCGCGTAGTTGAAATCAAACAGATAGAAGATATTGAACGGAGAGATGTAGAATCCTCCAAACCCACCGCCTCGGCGATCGTCTCGGTTGTTGCCGCCGCCCTGACTGCTAGCCGCAATGGTGAGTGCAAGGATGGCAATAAAAATGAGGGCAATAGAGAGCATCAGCATGATGCCGAATGAAACGCGGATGAGATAAAACGCGACTTGGCCAACTTTGGCAGCCAGTTCTTTGGCGCGGAGCTGCCAATATTTGCTGCGCAGAATGCCGCGAAAATTACGCGGAAACGCATAGGCAATTTCCCCTTCTTCTGAGACCTGGAGGTGTGCTTGGGTTTCAGAGGCTAAGGCCAGTAGTCCTTGTTCTGCGATCGCAAGATTCAAGCCCGATTTGGCCGCCACATCTCCGACCGTCACTCGGTATTTTAGAGACTCTACCGCCTTCATTACGTCGCTATTGAGTTCTGGTTGTTGCGCCACGTTTTTTCCGCCTCACTGGGCTATCGTACGTTGTGATAGCAATTGGGGTCTTCAAATTTTTCTCTTCTCCAGTATAGAATTTGCAACTCATTGCGACAGGACGGGCAAAGGTTCGGTTTTTACGTTGTGTGCAGAAGGCGGTGTGGAGTAAGCGCTTGAGCTGTGATTGGTTAACGCTCAGCGGCGGTGAGCACGCCAGAATGCCGTCAGCCAACGCAAAACGCTGGCGTTCCTAGAGGGAACGCCAGCGTTTTGCGTTGGCTTGCTTTTGCAGCTCATGAAACGAACGGCTAATGCAGCTGATAGAAGCCGTTGATAGACTTCTTTGATAGGAGCCGTCTAGATCTGTGAGGTGCGCCCTAGAATTTGATCTTTAAGCGCATTCATTTCACTCGCTAATTCGCTGCGATTGGATGCCTTAAGAAGGTAGCGGTAAATAAACCATCCGCTGTAGAGCAAGCCAATCAGCTCGAAGAGCGGTGCGAGGACAGGCACATCATTGATGGCATCTAGGATGGCAAGGGTGAGCTTAACGGAAATAAACGCCCCGAAGATGAGGCTTAGGGCCAGTAACGGGCGGCGATACTCCTGGAAAAATTCGCCGAAGTACTTAGGCAGTTCACCCAGGTTATCGACCACTTGAGCCGCGACACGTTTTACCTGTTCGATGGTTTCGTCAGTTGCATCTGAGCTAGCAGGAGCGGGTGTGGTTGTTTCGTTGGGTGCAGCTGCATCGTCTGCTTTAAATTCGGTAGCCATAGCGATTGATAAGGTTAAGTTACGTCATGGAGCTGGGATGCCCTGGCTCCGTCTTGGGGATGCCTTTGAAGATTGCTTTTGAAGCAGGCTTCCCGGTGGGCTGATCCTTAAAAAGTTAGCGGCTGTGCAAAAAGTCACAGCCAACCCCAACAGCCTCATCCATAAATGAGTCGGTTAAGCGTTGACTAGCGAAAGACGGAGTGTAGATGAAGGCATTATGATAGCGCCTTCATTGGCGAGCGAGTGAGCGCAGACAGCGACTAAATAGTGGGAACCGGGTTGTGTGAACCCGCTCAATATTTCTGTGGCTGTGCTCATGAAAGGTGAATCAGCAGATAAAAGTTTGGCTGATTCATTGTGTATTTCAGCATTTTTTTGCAGAAAGCGGTAGGTACCTCTGACACAAAAGCCAAAATATATCAGGATGTGTTGCCTGAGATATGTGTTAGGTGAAACACGTGCTACGTGCAATTATTGTACTACTTGCTGTACTATTTTGTGCTGATGAGGCTCTGAATGAGTATTTCTCTTAAGGTCTGGTGGGTGTGGCTGGATGGGGCTTTTACAATAGAGGTTGCGGCAGCATGAAAGAGACTGCGGCAGCATTAAACCTGTAGGAGGCGTGGCCCCATAGAGAAAATATACGGTGAACTAAAAGGACTCAAGAGTAGTCAGCTAAAAGATCTCAAGCGAATTTATCACCAGCGGTTGCCGGTGGATCGGGTGACGACGCCGGAGTTTGCGCAGCGGCTGGCGGCGATTAGCACCGATATTAATCAGGCGGTGTGTGCCTATGTGGATAGGCGCGGCCACGTGATTCGTGTGGGGGTGGGCAGTCCGCACAAAACGCAAATCCCTGTGCTGGAGCTGCCGCGTTATGGTGCGGAGCGTCTGTGTGGCATTCGCTGTGTGGCCACTCAGCTGAAGGTGGAGCCGCCAAGCCATAGTGTGCTGACGGCGATGGCGATTCAGCGGTTGGATGCGATCGCTCTTTTGACCCTGACAGGCACCGGTTTCAAGCGCAAAGGCGGTGGCCGAACCGGCTACATCCGCGAAGGTTACTTGGCTCATTTAGTGCCTGATCCCCAAACGCGATGGGAGGTTTCTGAGCCGCTGACTTTAGATGAATTAGATGCTCAAGACTTTTTAGACTTAGCTGAAGGCTTGGAAGAAGAGTTTCGCCGTGAGTTTGTGGCGCAGCAGGTAGATAGCGATCACGAGCGGGTGATTGTGTTGGGCTTGCTCACGGACAAGATGAGCGATGCGGAATTTGAAAATGGCCTAGAGGAAGTATCGCGGCTGGTGGAAACAGCCGGCGGTGATGTTTTAGAGACCATGACGCAGAAGCGATCGCGCCCGCATCCTCGGACTGTAATCGGGGCCGGTAAAGTCGATGAGGTGACGCTATCGGTACAGACTCAAGGGGCGAATCTGATTGTGTGCGATCGCGATCTCTCTCCAGCACAAATCCGCAACCTAGAGGCTCATGTAGGTGTCCGTGTGGTTGATCGCACCGAACTCATTCTCGATATTTTTGCCCAGCGGGCAAAGTCTGGTGCCGGTAAGCTCCAAGTGGAACTTGCCCAGCTTGAATATCAGCTGCCTCGCCTGACCGGCAGGGGGCAAGCGATGTCTCGGTTGGGTGGGGGCATTGGTACCCGAGGCCCAGGTGAAACCAAGCTAGAAACCGAGCGCCGTGCTATTCAAAAGCGCATTACCCGTCTACAAAAAGAAGTTAACCAGCTGCAAGAACACCGCTCTCGTCTGCGTCAGCGGCGTCAGCAGCAGTCGGTGCCTTCTGTTGCCATCATCGGCTACACCAACGCCGGGAAATCTACCCTGCTCAATCGCCTGACTGACGCCGATGTTTACGCTGCCGATCAGCTGTTTGCAACCCTAGACCCCACCACGCGGCGGATTAGCATCACAGAAGCTGAGAGCCATGAAGTCCGTAGCCTAGTGCTTACTGATACGGTTGGTTTCATCCAAGATTTGCCGCCTGCGCTGATGGATGCTTTTCGCGCCACCCTTGAAGAAGTCACGGAAGCGGATGCGCTTATTCACGTTGTAGATGCCAGCCACTCTGCGTGGAAAGAGCATATTCATTCAGTGATGGGGCTATTGGGGCAGATGCCAATTCAGCCTGGGCCAATTTTGCTGGTGTTCAATAAGTTAGATGAGGCGGAATCAGATGCGCTGGAGCTAGCGAAAGAGGAGTATCCGCAGGCCGTGTTTATTTCCGCGATGAATAACCTGGGGTTAGATACGCTGAGGCAGAAAGTGTTGCAGCTTGTGGATTACGCGATCGCATCCTAATCCAGATAACGCTGCGCCAGCATTTTATGGCGTGTCTTGCTAGGTTCATCACCCAGTCCGTTGCCTCCATCCAATCCTCCAATCCGTTGACCCAGCACCATAGTCCAGTCAGCTTAGATACAGACTGGGCTATGGTGCTGGGCTGAAATTGCCGGAGGGGTCAGGATACTCAACATCATCGGTTACTCCTGGCGGTAGTTCGAATCCTGACAGGACTGCTAGCTTGCCTGGTAACATTGAGCCTTCGTAGTATTCTCCGTCAATAATCCACGTTGGATAGGCATATATCTGCATCTGATCGCACAGCTCTGGCTGCGCCCCAAACCCTCTGGGATCGCACTCTATATAAGGCAACCTATCCACTACGCCATCAAAATATTCTTTTTGAGCCGCGCAGTGCGGACACCAATAAGCGCCATACATTTTTGCGCCCGTGGCTGTTAGATGATCGGCCAGCCTACCGTTATAAGACCCTGGTAGCGAATTGCAGCCACTTAGCAACAGCGAAACGGCCAAAATGATCACTCTGTTACGGCGAGTTAAGCCATTCTTTGGTTTGCTGGTACATGAATCAATCATCAATCATGGTGGCCGCCTCAGCTGCCGTGATCCGAATAAATGGCAAAGGTATAGCTGCCATAGTAGGGTATGCCACACCCCCCATTTCTAAAAGAAGCTGTCAAAATGTGGGCAGCTTCTGTATAGCTTTTTTCAGCATCAATTTAGCGAGTTGATCCCAATGACTTTCTTTGAACGCCTGTCCATGCTTTCTATTGGCCATTGGCCCTCTAGCAGACAACTAAAGCAGGCCGTGGGGCAGGCGTTTCGTTGGATGACTTCTGCTGCTGTTGCCTTTTTTCTCACAAATAGTCTGTGGCTTTTTCCGGCTTGGGCACAAGCTGCGATTGAAGAATCAGTGGCAACGATTGCACCTAATCAAACAGAACTGGCCCAAACAGAACTGGCATTTGAGGATAGCGCGGCGGCGAAGCCTTCTCCTGCGGCGGCTGTGATCTCGGGTGAGAGCTTTGTGGCGAATGCGGTGCGTCAGGTAGGCAGTGCGGTGGTTCGTATCGATACTGAACGCACGGTGACGCGAAACGTGCCAGATATGTTTTACGACGATCCGTTTTTTAGAGGTCGATTGGGCGCACCGACTCCGTTTCAGTCCATTCCTCAAGAAGAACGGCTGCGGGGCCAAGGGTCAGGCTTTATCATCAACGAGCAGGGCGATATCTTGACCAATGCGCATGTGGTAGATGGCGCTGATCAAGTCACTGTGAAGCTTAAGGATGGGCGTTCGTTTGAAGGCTTTGTGGAAGGTAGCGATGATCTGACTGATTTAGCCGTGGTGCGCATTGATCCAGTCGGTGAGAAGCTGCCGGTATCTCAGCTCGGCGATTCGGATCTGGTGGAAGTGGGTGATTGGGCGATCGCAGTCGGCAATCCCCTGGGCCTAGATAACACCGTGACCCTGGGCATTGTGAGCACCCTCAAACGCTCCAGCGCCGCTGTTGGCATCCCCGATAAGCGAATAGATTTTATTCAAACGGATGCGGCAATTAACCCAGGCAACTCAGGTGGCCCTTTGCTCAATTCGCAAGGTGAAGTGATTGGGATTAACACAGCTATTCGCGCTGATGCGATGGGCATTGGGTTTGCCATTCCCATTAATAAAGCGAAAACCATTCAAGCCAGCCTGGCCCGAGGCGAACGCATTGCTCACCCTTACCTGGGTGTCCAAATTGCGACCCTGACACCCGATATGGCAACGATGAACAACGAAGATCCCAACAGTGCGATTGAGCTACCTGTTACCAATGGGGTGTTGGTAGTTCGCGTATTGCCGAATACGCCCGCCGCAGAGGCTGGATTGCGCCGGGGCGATGTGATTACAGAGATTGCGGGTGTGCGAGTGAAGCAGGCCGATCAGCTACAGAAAAGAGTTGATCTGGTGAAGGTGGGCGATGCGTTGCAGGTGACTTTGAGAAGGGGCGATCGCACACAGCGCCTATCCGTTAAAACCGCTGATCTCTCTACACAGGAGCGCGCCTAAGTCCTCGCTGTTCCTGTGATGTGCATTGCCTCGTTTGGTTGCCGATGACCTTTCCCAATAGCGCCAGCGGCCACCGTTACTAATAACGGTGGCCGCTGGCGCTTGGTTTATTCCCTTTCCTGAGCACGCTATTGCTTGCCAAGCGCCGACCAGATGATAAGGCGCTTATTCGGTAAAGTTAATTTCTCTTACTTCTACCAGTGGATAGCAAGGCAGTGACTTAGGGCCGCAGATGCCTGCAATGCTCCCGTTGGCTTGTACGCGTTGGCCCACATAGCTATTGAGTGGTTTGCCTGTGAGATAGACGCGGCCAGTGCCTTGGCTTTCTATAAAATAGCCGCTGGGGGCGGGCCTCAGTTCGTTCTCGTCTTCTTGATAGCTATATTTTGCCTGCACCGTGCCCGTGACTTCAATGACGGGGGCAACGGTCGCTCGGTAGAGCTTATGCAGTTGCCAAATGGTGAGGACGCTGGCCGCAGAGCCTAACAAAAAGAAAAGGGTTGCGACTGCCCAAAGTGTGGGCTGAGAGTGTGTTTTTCTGACTTTAATTCGGGGGGATGTAGAGGGGGTTGGAGACTGATCTGGAAAGCTAGTAAACGCCATGACTTGAAAGGGAGGATAGCGGTTGAGGACGCGAGCGCCTACCGTTAGCCTACCCATCACATCAAAGAAAACTTGTGTCTTTTTGGACAGTTGTAAGGCTGGATGGATGAGGGGGCGGGGATCGCATCTGGGAGGCGCTCCGCCAATCCGTCTAAGCCTTGAGGCTTCGATAAACGGCCCAAATCGCCATGGGCCTGAGGTAGTGACAGGCGCGGAAAGTGCCCACTGCCGTAATGGCCTCGGGCGTGCGAAATTGCAGACCATATTGGTAGATCTGTTGCACCACTGCTTCGGTAATTGCCATCGCTTCTTGGGTTTTACCCACGTGGGCAAAAAAGGCCGCTAAGCCAAAATTGATGCCTGTCCACACTTCTAGTTGATGGGTGTCATCAGGATTTTGGGGTGAGCCATCGGGCCGGACGCCGTTTGCACAGCCAATTTTTATGCCGAGTTCGGCGGCGCTAAAGTGGCCGGTTTGGGTGCCTTCAAACTTTTGATTTTGGGGGCCAAGGTTGGCCGCATATTCATTGAACTTAATAAAGCACGCGTCGTAGATTGCATCTAAAGCGGGTGCTACATATTCTTCATCGACAACATCGGGTAAGCCCATGGTGGAGGTACAAAACTGGCCGCAAAGCTGGTCGGCCATGACCACATCCGAGCCGCTGCCCGTATCGAGCCGGTAATACTGACCGTTCCAGAGTTGCTTTTGGTATGCGGCGCGGCCATGCTTCCACCAGCGCTGATACTGAGCGAGCAAGATGACAAGATTCGCGGGGCCTTTTTTATGTTGCTTTAAGATGTTTCCAATGGCGATCGCTGCACTCAATGCCCCAATCCAAAGCCCGCCGCAATAGGCGCTAATGCCTTTTAACCGCCAATCATCAAACGTCTGATCTGGTGCGCCGCTGTTTTCAATGAGGCCGTCACCGTCTTTATCAAACTGCTTGGTATAGGCCAAGGTTTCTACTACCGCAGGCCAGCACTCAGCAAGAAAGTCCACATCGGTGCTGCCCGTTGCCTCAAAGGCTCTATATACTTGCAGCACAAAGTCACTAGAGAGATCTTTCCACTGGTTACAGTCCTGATAGCTGGTGTAGTTAGTGGCTATCCAAGGGTTCTCATTCGGTGCCCCCAAATCATGAGGCGTTGCGCCTTTTAGCTTACGCGGCGCTCGATGATTTTCTTCGCCAATGGTGTAGTAGTAGCCAATAATGCGCGGCTTCGGATCGGCGGTGGGAATGGCGCGGGCAAAGGCACGGATGACGGCTTTTTCTAGCTCAGGCCACAGCATGAGGGTGGCAAAGCCGCCATATAGCCGCACGTCTAAGCTTTCGTACCAGCGGTAGTCGATGCATTCCAGCACGCCAAATTGCCCTACCGGATCGATGTCGGTGGCTGCAGACCATAGCGTGCCGCCGCTGGTGAGGTCGTACAGCTCATTGAACAGGGCCATTTTGAACCAGTTGGGCAGGGCTTGTTCAAGGATGGGCTGCTGCCAGCTTTGAATGCTTTGTTGCCAGGTTTTGTGGTGGTCTAGGGCTGTTTGGGCGATCGCCCACGCGTTGCGGCCACCGCGATCAAAAAAGTCGGTGTAGCGGCGGTAGGCTTGCTTGCCCGTGGCGAACTCGGTGACGGGTAAATCCCAACTTAAGGCAAAGGGAATTTCTGTTGTTTCGCCAGGGGCGAGCGTGAACCGAAACGCGATCGCGCTACCCAATGGTTCACCTCGGCTGGGGGTCGCATTTTCAACATTGCCCAAACTGCCATCGTTTGCAAAGTGTTTCCACAGCTCACCGCCATCCCCATCTGGGTTCCACCGCGTATGGTAAAACGCATCTGCACCTTTCAGTTTGGCTGCAACGGCAAACTGTCCTGCACCTTCTGTGGGGTCTCCTTGCCACTGGCCATCCATCACCACGCCTGCTAAGCGCCCTGATTCGCAGACAAGTTTGTTGTAATTTCCCTCACTCTCTTTTAAGGGAGGCACATAGTCATAAAACGGGCTGCCATCTTCTCTTTGTTGAATTTCAGGAGAGTTTTCACTATTGGTAAACCAGCCCACCATGTTTTGCCAGCTCAGCATTATGCTGAGCGTAATGGGCTGATCAGTTGGGTTATGTGCTTTCCACGCAAACGCCACTACTGGATAGCTACTTTCTTGATAGTTGTTAGCCCAAATAGGAGAGAACTGTTCGCAGGTCAGCTGCGCTTTAAATACATTTTCATAGGTATACCAGCTACGCGGATACAGCGCGTGATAGTGGCCTGTGATGTTCTCTTTTGTACTGGCTGGATACCACTGCCATGCAGAGAGCGGCGCAGTGGAGTTGTCAGTTGGATGCTCCGTGGAGGTATTAGTCGGGTTTTCACTGGGGTTATCTGTGCTGAGGGCATAAGCCTGTTTCTGGCCATTGGTTTCTTCAAACACACTGAACTGGCAGCCTGGAAACTGAGCAAATACATGCTCACCCCCATCTAAATGCCACAGATTAAATGAACCGTTAGGCGACCTGCCAATGCAGCCTGCGCCAAACCCGCCTAATGGACTGCCATGCTCTGGCCCATCATCCAAGTTACTCGCATAGCGAACGATATAAGGTGTCTCCCATGCTTTCCCAATCGGCCACTGCCAAGCACAGTCTGGAATGCCCGATTTGAAATCAGATTTTGGATGGGCCTGAGTCATATAGGAAGCGTCCGCAACTTTGGATCATCCCGGATTATCCTACGCTTTGCACCGGACGCCAACTAGATGTCAACTAGATGCCAAGTACATTCCAATCAATGATGGAGACCGCTGATTAGCCGTTCTGAATTCATGTCGGCGATCGCCGAAACGTCATGGTTTTAGAATAGCGATCGCCTTTTTTCAAATCGTTTAACATTAACTACTAAGCGCTGTAAAAACGCGCGCTGTCGCCTCCCCCGACACCGACCCTCACCGACATCCGCCGACCCATGACCAATCAGTTCGATATTCAAGCCCCTTTCGAGCCAGCCGGTGACCAACCCAAGGCCATTAAGCAACTCGTTAAAAACTTAAACGCTCAGCACGAATATCAAACCCTACTGGGTGCAACCGGCACCGGGAAAACCCACACCATTGCGCGCACCATCGACAAAATCGGTAAGCCCGCGCTGCTGCTGGCTCACAACAAAACCCTAGCAGCACAGCTATGTAATGAGCTGCGCGAGTTTTTCCCAGATAACTCGGTGGAGTATTTTATTAGCTATTACGACTACTATCAGCCGGAAGCCTACATTCCCACGACAGACACCTATATCGCTAAAACAGCTTCGATTAACGATGAGATTGATATGTTGCGCCACTCAGCAACGCGATCGCTTTTTGAGCGTAAAGATGTCATTGTGGTGGCTTCCATTAGCTGCATCTACGGTTTGGGCATTCCCTCTGAATATCTCAATGCCTCTATTCCATTGCGAGTAGGCGCAGAAACAAACCAGCGTCAGGTGCTTCGCGATCTCGCTTCGGTGCAATACACCCGCAATGATTTAGAGATGGGGCGCGGTCGCTTTCGGGTGAAAGGCGATGTCCTAGAAATTGGCCCTGCTTATGAAGATCGGGTGATTCGCGTAGAGTTTTTTGGTGATGAAATCGATGCCATTCGCTACATCGATCCGATCACAGGGACGACGATCCAGAGCATGGAATCGCTGAACATTTATCCGGCGCGTCACTTTGTGACCCCCGAAGATAAGCTGCAAGCTGCCTGCCAAGGGATTCGCGCTGAACTCAAAGAACAGCTTGAGTTTTTAGAAACCAACGGTAAGTTGTTGGAGGCGCAGCGTCTGGAGCAGCGCACCCGCTACGATTTAGAAATGTTGGAAGAGGTCGGTTACTGCAACGGCGTAGAGAACTACACCCGTCACTTGGCTGGGCGTGTCCCCGGTGCGCCGCCGGAGTGTCTGCTCGATTACTTTCCGCATGACGATTGGCTGTTGGCAATTGACGAGTCTCACGTGACAGTGCCACAGATTCGGGCTATGTATAACGGCGATCAGGCCCGGAAGCGCGTGCTGATTGACCACGGCTTTAGATTGCCAAGTGCGGCGGATAATCGTCCCCTCAAGGCAGAAGAGTTTTGGACGAAGGTGAATCAGTGCATTTTTGTGTCTGCGACGCCGGGTGATTGGGAGAAAGAAGTCTCTGAAGATCGAATTGTGGAGCAGGTGATTCGGCCCACGGGGGTGTTAGATCCTGAAGTGATGGTGCGGCCTACAGATGGTCAGGTGGATGATTTACTGGGTGAAATTCGGGAGCGGGCTGCTAAAAATGAACGTACGCTCGTGACGACGCTCACTAAGCGGATGGCAGAAGATCTCACTGATTACTTTCATGAGCACGGGGTTCGGGTCCGTTACTTGCACTCTGAGATTCATTCAATTGAGCGAATAGAAATTATTCAAGATTTACGCAATGGTGAGTTTGACGTTCTAATTGGTGTGAACTTACTCAGAGAGGGCTTGGATTTACCAGAGGTCTCTTTAGTCGCTATTTTGGATGCCGATAAAGAAGGCTTTTTGCGGGCGCAGCGATCGCTCATTCAAACCATTGGCCGCGCGGCTCGTCACGTAGAAGGTAAAGCCATCCTCTACGCCGATAATATGACCGACAGCATGGACGCTGCGATTTCAGAAACGGAGCGCCGCCGTGTCATTCAGTCAAAATACAACGAAGACAACGGCATTGAGCCGAAGCCCATCATTCGCCGTCAAAGCAATGCCATTCTTTCTTTCTTGGATGTGTCGCGTCGTTTGAATGCGGAAGAGTTAGAGCAAGCGTATGACCATAGTGATGATTTACCCCTGGAAGATATTCCTATGTTGATTGGCCAGCTAGAGACGCAGATGAAAGAAGCTGCGAAGAAGCTGGAGTTTGAAGAGGCGAGTATGTATCGGGATCGGATTAAGCATTTGCGCGATCGCCTGCTAGGTAAGCACAAATCACCTTTTCAACAAGAAAAGGAAAAACAAAGACAACAAAGCGCATAATTTGTTCGCAATTTGCTGAGGCGTCATTCCTCACCTCACATATGCTTTCTTTTACTTAGCTGTTGTTTAGAAGGGGAGGCGAATGCAAAACTCAGTGCCTTCTCCAGGCTCAGAGGCTACTTCGATGCTGCCGCCGTGGGCTTCGACAATAATTTGTTTGGCGATCGCCAGCCCTAATCCCGTTCCTTTGCCAACGCCTTTAGTGGTAAACAGATGATCAAATATTCTCTCTTTTACTTCGGGAGGCATACCTTTGCCATTGTCTCCAATCCGAATCTCAATGCTTTTATCTTTTGGCAGCAAGGCTGTTTTAATGGTAATCCGCTGAGGGCTCTCTAGGGCTTGGTCGCTTTTTTGGCCGTTTGGTAATTGCTGAGCCACTTCGTCGAAAACATCAATTGAATTGGCTAATAGATTCATAAAGACCTGATTGAGTCTGCCTGGAAAGCACTCAATAGCAGGTAGATTGTCATAGTCTTTTACCACTTCAATCGCAGCTCTGTGGTCATTTCCTTTCAGCCGATACTTTAAAATCAGCAATGTGCTGTCGAGCCCCTCATGCAAGTCAGCCGTTACCTTGTGCTCTGTATCTGCTCGAGAAAACGTGCGTAAGCTGGTGCTAATCGATTTAATCCGATGCGTAGCTCCTTGCATGGCGTTCAAGAGCTTGGGTAAGTCCTCACATACAAAATCTAGCTCTAACTCTTCAGCATTGTCTTGGATAGCTTCGACAGGATCGGGATAATAATGCTGATAAAGTTCAAGCTGGCTCTGCAAGTCTTCGATATAGTTTTGCGCGTTTTTGATGCTGCCATTCAGGAAGCCTAGCGGGTTGTTAATTTCGTGCGCGACGCCAGCCACGAGGTTGCCTAAGGAGGCCATCTTTTCGCTTTGAATAGTTTGTAGCTGAGAGTCTTCTAATTGCCGCGCATAGGTTTGTGATTGCTGATAAAGGCGAGAATTTTCTAGGGAGATAGCAGCTTGAGTGCACAGAAAGTCTAGTACCATTAGCCGATCTTCCGTGAAGGCTCCACTGGCAGCTTGGTTCTTGAGATAGAAGATTCCGATGAGTTGACCCTGATTGAGTAAAGGCAAGCAGAGTACACTTTTGGGTTGTTGTGTATTGAGATAGTCGTCAAGGGTGCATCCCACTTTTGTGGTGAGCATAAATACTTAGGTCTGAAAATATTTCCTTTCCGCTATGCTGAATGTAGCTTTCAGCCCTGGTATTTAGACATGGACGCATCCAAAGCAGAGCAAATCAAAAGCCACGCAAGA
>JBGCGG010000149.1:0-3566 GCA_045110585.1 Phormidesmis sp.
ATTCGTTCAGTTGCAGCACGGACGGCTGAAGCGCTTGACAAAGCCATTACAGAAGCTTTTGAAGCTGTTTCGCTTGAAGATATTCGGCATTGGTTTACATATCGCTGCTATGTACCTCACTAAACTGAGAACCGCTATATATTTCGACCACGACACGACTGCGATCAGTGACGAAACCTGGAGTCAACTCGAAGCGGTTGACTTGACGACTCCGTTACACGAACTGAGCGGCCGGTACACACACCATTACCCAATCTGTATTCGGAAAGTTCAGCCCGACGACACGCTAATCTCGATGGCAAGCAGTGATGATGAGCCTTATTACGCGGTGAGTTTCATCAACTACAACGAGCCCAACCGACGCAACGATTTCCTAGACTTTGCGGACTTGCTCGCGCGTACAACCGCTCTGTTGTTTGATGCGAGACCACACTGGGGCAAGGTATGCCCAATTGATGCTGAATTGGCTGAGCAGCTTTATCCAAAATTGACTGAGTTTCGCAGCGTCTGCGAGAAGCTTGACCCCAACGGCGTATTTCGCAATTCCTGGATCAACGAATTAGTATTTAATCAAGAGCCAATAGCAACGACAGAGCCGTCAAAGTGAGAGTAGTTGCGATTTCCTCTAAGGGAACTAGTAACTCAAATGGTGGCAGCATAACAAGGCGTTATACTAACCCTCAAACTTCCTCTCTCCTTCTGCCAAGTCCATGTCCTTTGAGCAAAGGTTTTCTTCTAAGGATGAAACCGTTACGTGTTTGCCTCACACTTAGTCCCAACACGGGTTTAATTTCCTAGACGCTCTGCTTGAGGTCGGAAGCAAAGTATTTCTCTCTTGTTCAAGTGCAGACGTCTGCATTAAGTTGCACATTCTCACATTTTTGTGTTGTGCAGATGCGATCTTGATGTATTATGCAGCTGTTAGATTGTGCAATTAAAGCGGTGGGTAAATATGATTATCGCGATCGCTGCTATTAAAGGTGGAGTTGGTAAAACCACACTCACTTTTTGTTTGGCAGCAACTCTAACTCAAATGGGTAAGAAGGTCTTATGCCTAGACCTAGATCATCAAGGTGATCTCTCATCTGCACTTGGAGCAGATAAAAACTCGTCCAAACCGACTCTGGGGCAGATTCTGTATGCCCCTAAAAGGCAACAGGCACAGATGCTTGCAGAGGGTATTATCGACATTCCAGATTGCTGTCACCTGATTACGCCTGGTTCTGATCTCAGTAGCTATCAATCAGAGATAGAAAATGGTCTTGCTAGCGAGAGCAGATTAGCGGATGCTCTCGCAGGATTTAGTAGTGAGTATGAAGGCTACGACTATATTCTGCTCGATACACCGAAAGGAGAAGGGCTTTTTACAAAGAATGCTCTTGTTGCCTGTGACAACGTCATCATCCCAGTTCAAACCGAATACTTCGCGCTCAAAAATATTCCTGAGCTGCTGAATCTCGTTGGACAAATTACCGATAGAGCAAATCCAGAAGTAACGGTCTCTACACTCGTGCCTAGCCGCATGAAGCAAACGAGCCTGCATAAAAGCATTTATGAACAACTCCTTGAATGGGATGTACGCGAGCAGCTACCTCAGCAAAAAGAACCTGCTTGGGTCGCACCACCTGTCAAAGATTTAACGGTCTATGCAGAACTTTCCGCCCAAGGCGCATCGCTATATAACTACGCTGGTGTTAAGAAAGCACACCGCCAACCATTTATCGAGATCGCAGAGCACTTAGAAGATCTAACGAATCAAGCAGCAAGTAATAGTGAGGTAGCAGTCGTTGGCTAAGAAGTTTTCGAGAGTTGCTGCTATTCCTAAGCAAACTATTGTCCCGCAGGAAGTAACAGACATTGCGCAGGCTCGTGAGAGAAAAGTTGTCAATCTCGAACGAGTCGATCTATCCGATAGAGAGAATTGGTTGAGAGCGCTAGATCTTTGTAGAGCGACCACAGATCAGTCTCTTGGTGGTTTACTCAAAGAGATTGAGACTTACCAGGGGCAGATCGACCAAGCACTCCAGACTGCGCAGGCGCAGAGTACTATCTATGCCTATGCCATCGGAACTAGGCTAGATGCGATTGAGAAGGAAAAATTGTTTGAGGAGAAAGGTTATACCAACCTAACGGCCTTCATTAAGGCCGGAGAAGTCAAACGTCCTAGCGGAAAATCTATTACCACCAGACAAGTTTGGGCATATCGCAGTGTGACGCGAGGTCTCAACGAATTTCTTGAGCTAGCAGAAGAGATTCGGGCAGGAGAATCGCTATCACCGGAGCTTGAGGCGCAGCTATCTGCATTAGGCGAGCAGGTCAACCAAGATATCGTAGATGCTTTTCTTAAGTCTTATTCAGAGGTTATTACAGGCGTCCTGGAATTAGGCGTTAGTAAATTAGAGCAGGTGTATAGGCTTCCTAAGCCCATTGCACTTTCTGGTCTGCTTTCTGGGAAGTTAGCTTTATCGGAAAATGTGTTGGAGGTGCGTGATGTTCCGTTCTCTGCACTGCGTAAAGCGATCAGCTCTCACGAGAAGGAACATAAGCAAACAATCACAAAAAAGAAAATAAAGAAGAGTCGTTCGGCTGATGATTGTGCCGTTGATCTCGATCTGGAGATTAATCGATTGGACTTGACCATCAAACTTTTAAGCCAACAAAAATTGACTACGACTCAAATAGAACGGCTACGGGGACTTTCCGATTCTTTGAAAGCAATAGTGAATGAATAAGCTGGGTGTCGAATGCCAATTATTAGATGGCGCATAAACGACAACTATAAAACTGAATGAATTAGAGCAATATTATTCCTCCCTTTGAACGAAAACTAGGATTTTCCTTCGGATAGGCTTTGCCAACGTTTCGACAACTATGAGCGTTCCAACCTATCTTTTCTGTTAGGTTTGGCTTCCATCTCGCCGCCATTTTGAGCTGCCGAACGTTAGCGATAGCTTTCAGCACGAATTTCGATGATAAGAGCGTGATGCACCAGGTGAGCAATCGCCGTCACTGTCATCATGTCGTCTGCAAAGATAGCATTCCATTGGCTGAGGCGTGGTTCAGGAGAAGGTGACACTTTAGGGTGATCAGATCGTCTGAAAGCTTATCATCACCTCGACTCATATTTGCGATGGCACCGCCCGCTAGAAGCGATAATTCGCAGGAGTGGCATTGCCATCGCAAATATGAGTCCAGCGTTGTCCGTCGTTGCCAGTCCAGAAATAGGACTTAAAGCGATCGCACGTACTGTACCGCCTATCTCCTTATCACTCTCATAAACCTAACTGATGAATGCAGGGCGAGTGCTGAAATCCTTTTACGGCAACAGATTCAAGTAATGAATAAATTGTAAATATTGTTGCAATATTTCGTTACATTCGCTATAGTGGTTACATACCGGCACCGAAGTTACTTTTTTGAATTTCGTCTGTCGAATACGTACCTAAATACTCGGAATAATAATGACTACTACTCTACAGCAGCGCCAAAGCGCTTCCCTGTGGGAGCAGTTCTGTCAGTGGGTTACTAGCACCGAGAACCGCCTCTATGTAGGTTGGTTCGGCGTG
>JBGCGG010000150.1:0-11127 GCA_045110585.1 Phormidesmis sp.
TGGGTCTTCAGACTCAAACGGCAATTGTCCAGTAAGCAATTCATACAGGGTCACGCCTAGGGCGTAGTAATCAGCCCGATAATCAATGCCTCGATTCATGCGCCCCGTCTGTTCAGGAGCAAGATAAGCTAAGGTTCCTTCGAGATCACCTGGACTCTGAAGCTCCTGGCTTTCTCTGGGCAGCAGTGAAGCGATACTGAAGTCAATTAGCTTTACCTGTTGAGTCTCGGGGTGAATCAGGATATTGGCGGGCTTAATATCTTTGTGAATCACCCGATGTTGACAGAGCTCATGGAGGATATCGGAGAGTTGCAGGGCAATCGCTAAGACCTCCTGCCAAGTCAACTCATGCTGCTGGAGATAATCCCCCAGTGCAACGCTCCCGCAATCTTCCATAATCAGCGCATAGCCATTGCGCCAGGGCTCTAAGCTCAAAGGAGCAACAATCCCTGGAATAGGTAAGTTTTGGGTAATCGCATATTGATTGCGAAACTGGACCAACTCACTCAAGCTGGGATGCTCCGCACGTAGGAGCTTAATGACGACCCGCTGCTGATTCTCTTCAGCGGCAGCTCGATACACAATGCTCCTCTTCCCCTGATAAAGATGTGCAATGGTCCTGTAACCAGAGACCAAAGAAATATCAAGGTTAATGGGTTGTGCCATGACTGGGAATTTAGACTTCTAGGCGTGAGCAACTATGTCTAAAATTCCCTAATTATTCATCTAATCTTCCTCAAAATCATTTTTCAATCGCAGCAAATTTTACTGAAAAATACAAGATCGAGGCTCGTAAATACCCTTATTTACTTTGAGTAAAATACTGAGCTATAGATCAGTATTCAAGGTGAGATTCTATTGACATTAAGCCAATGCAGCGAAACCTCTGCGACTTCAAGAACAACTGTTGAGTAATTCTTCCATTAACAGTATTAATTGTTTGAGTCGGACTGGCTTGCTCATATATCGATCCACTCCAGCCGCCAGACAGCGTTCTCGATCTCCTTCCATGGCAAGTGCAGTCAACGCAATAATGGGGGTCTGAGCTAGTTCAGAGATTTGGCGAATGCGCTGAGTTGCGACCAAACCATCCATGCCCGGCATCTGAATATCCATCAGAATTAGATCCGGTTTCTCTGCCTGGGCCAGTTCTATCGCTGTTTCTCCATTGTGAGCCACTTGTAAGCGATAGCCTTTAGCTTCCAAATAGCTCGATACCGTTTGGACACTCGCTTGATTATCTTCAGCAAGGAGAATCAGAGGTGACTGCTCTTCAGATTTGATGACTTCCTTAGGAAGCATTGGCTCCAGTGCTGCTATATCAGCTGATGCATCATTCTCAGCAACAGGGGAATAAGGTAGTTCAATCATAAATTTACTCCCAACATTCACCTCACTCGTAACAGCAACATTGCCTCCATGAAGTTCTACAATCTGTTTAACTAACGCTAAACCAAGGCCTGTCCCTTCATATTGCCGATCCAGAGAACCATCAATTTGTATAAAAGGCTGAAATAACTTCTTCAGATTTTCTGGGGCAATACCAATCCCTGTATCCGCGATCTCAAATGTCAAATAGTCTTGATCATGGGATATATCAGGCGAGTGTAGCGCTGCTGTGAGCGTGATATTTCCTCCCTTAGGAGTGAACTTAACGGCATTATTCAAGAGATTAATTAACACTTGTCGAATACGGCGTTGGTCGACTTCAATATCGGCTAAGTTTGAGGGGACTTGTAGATGCAGCTTCAGGCCTTTTTTGAAGGATTGTTGTTTAACGAAGGTTAAGCTGGATTCGCAAAGATAAAGAACTGAGGCCTCTGAATAGACCAATTCGACTTGCCCCGCGCTAATCTTCGCTAAGTCAAGAATTTCGTTAATCAACTCCAATAAATGTGAGCCACTCTGCCTCGTGATTTTGAGGGCATTCAGCTGTTTTTCGTTGACTTCACCCAAAATGCCATCTTCTAGCCCTTCGGTCATTCCTAGAATGGCATTAAGCGGGGTGCGAAGCTCGTGGCTCATGTTGGCCAGAAACTCATCCTTCAGGCGCGTGGCACGCATCAGTTCTTCATTGGTGCGTTGGAGTTTTTCTTCTGCTTGCTTTCGTTTGGAAATATTACGGGAAATGCAGATAAAGGAGGACTGTTCATTCCATTCCATGGGACAGATAGAAATTTCAACGGGAAAAACCGAACCATTTTTGTGGCGATGGAGTGTTTCTACCACTTTGACCTTGGAAGACCCCGGAAGGTGTGCCTGAAGGGTTGCTTGAATGTATTCTATTAGCAACTTAGCATCCCAGTCGCCAACATTTAGATGCTTGGCTTCTGCGGCTGTATAGCCTAAACCCTTGAGAAAACTAATATTGGCCTCAAGCAGGTTTCCTTCAGTATCTATAATATGAATACCGTCTGAGGATGTGTTAAAAATCGTCGTTCGACGTAATACCTCCTGTTCTAAGGCGAGTGCTACAGTTTTGCGATCGCTAATATCAATATTGGTTCCTACGGACCGCAGCGGTTTCCCCTGGTCGTCGTATTGCAGAATGAAAGTAGACAAAATATGTCGAATGGAGCCATCCGGTCGGATAATGCGGAACTCTCTCTCAGCCAGATCTGCATCGTCCTCCCTAGATTGAGCCTGTTCTAAATCCTCTGGATGTACACACCTTGCCCAGTCTTGATGCGTCCCTTCAAACATCTCGGGGGGTGTACCATACATTTCAAACATTCGCTGATCCCAGGACAAACGATTATCTTGGAAATTCCATTCCCAGATTCCGATTTGAGTTGAGTTAATGGCAAGTTCTAGACGGGTTGAAAGATCTTGCAGTTGTTGTTCGTCATGTTTGCGATCGCTAACATCAAAGATAACACCTTCTAAATGGAGTAATTCGCCGTCAAAATTATAAATCCCCTTACCTTTTTCAAACACCCAGCGAATAGTAGTATCACGATGAATAATACGATATTCCAAGATAAAAGATTCTTTTTTGGCTAAAGCTGCCAATACTTCTTGTTCAATATAGTCGGTATCTTCCGGATGGATAATACTGGTATAGGTTCTGACAGTATTCCCAATAAACTCTTCTGCTAGATACCCTGATAAATCTTGAATGGCCGGACTCATATAATCTATGGTCCAATCCGCATCATGTTGAGAGCGATAGACTGCGCCATGAACATTAGAAACCAGCGTACGAAATTTGTTTTCACTTTGAATCAAAGAGGCTTCAGCCGCTTTGCGATCGCTAATATCGATGCATTGAGAAAAAATAAATTCTTCTTCTTCATATTTTAAGTAGTTACTGGTAATCTCCACGGGGTGGATTCTACCTGCTTTAGTTTTATGAATAGATTCAAATCTCAAAAAGCTATTTTCTTTAAGTATTGGCCAAGTAGATTGGAGCTTTTCGTAAGTAAAGTTTGGACTAATCTCTGTGAGCGGAAGCTGTTTAAGTTCATCTGGACGATAACCCAGATTTTGACAAGCCGCCTTGTTACAATCAACGATTATTCCATCTTGATTGAGCCAGATAATTTCCATTGCAGTATTATCAACTGCAAACTTGGCGAGGCTCATAGATCTCTGGGTGGCTTTGCGTTCAGTAATGTCCCGAATAGTACCAACGATGTATTCTTCTCCGGCGTATTCCAGAAAATTAGCAACCATTTCTACCGGAATTATTTCTCCAGTTTTTTTTCGGTGCAAAGCCTCAGTATCAATGCTCTGATTTTGCCTTATAGCTTCGCTATAGTCACTCCACCATTCCACTGCTTCGGGACAAATATCGAACAAAGTCATGGAACATAATTCGCGATGGGAGTAGCCTAAATCTTCACAACAAGAGGGGTTAGCATCAATAATCTGGGCATTCATCTTCAGGATGAGAACATGTTCGGCCAAATTGTCTAAAGTGAATTGAGTGAATTTAAGTTTTTGCTCGACTTGTTTGCGATCGCTCACATCCATCACAATGCCATCCCAGATCGTTGATCCATCGGGATTTAAAATAGGACGAGTAAAGACCTGAACCCATTTCAGGATGCCAGAAGGAGTCATGATGCGAAATTCCTGTTCCCTAGGTTGCAATGATTGACTCATTTCAGCAATCGTCTGATCGATCATGAGTCGATCTTCCTCATACTCAAAATCCCGCAAACTATACTGTCCACTCATAATGGACTCTGCTGATACCTCATAGAGAGCAGAACAGTCCGCACTGACATAGGGAATAGAAACGGCTCCATCGGCGGTAATATGGACCTGGTAAACAACACCGGGGATGTTATCAACCATGTTATGAAAGAGGAGCTCACTGGCCTGGCGTTTGACAGTTTGGATTTCTAGTTTTTCTTCAAGTGCTTGATTGAGCAGTGCGTTCTCTAGGGAGATAGCAGCTTGGGCACAGAGAAAGTTAAGGACAGTAATGCGGTCTTGACTAAACACACCCGCCACCAAGTGATGCTCTAGATACAGTAGACCGATAAGTTTGGTTTGGTGTAGCAACGGTATACACAATACGCTGCGGTGAGGATGTTGTTGTAAGTAGGGATCAACAACGGGGCGGGACAAGTTGGCTCCATCGACGGCCAAAACTTCTTGAGTTCGTAGAACATAATGAATGAGTCGTACCGGCAGGTGAGGATGATCTGCCAGGGGGGCTGAAACTAGCTGGGTGCTTTCAGCGCTGGCCGAAACTCTGATCTGCCAGGCCTGATCGCCATCAGGCAACAATAGCGCCAAGCGTTCGGCTCCAGAGGTTTGGAGCATTATAAAAGGCAATTTTTTGAGCAGTTCATCCAGATTGATACTTTCTGAAAAGGCCTGGGCCGATTTAAAGAGAGTGACCAAGTCGAGGGCAATATTGAGATTGTTGGTAGCCGGTTGAGAGCTGCTAGCCGAGGAATGCTCAGACAGATTCAACGGGGCAATGTTGTACAAGGTTGCCAGCGGGTCGATCGCCTTCGTTTGTTTAAGAATCGGCTGAAGTAAATCGGCATAGCGGGTGGCTAGGTCATTCGTTTTAGCCTTTGCCCCCCAACGGTCATAGCAATAGTAAGCCTTGGTTAGATAGACAGCAGCGATGTCTGCTTTACCCCAGTTGAGGTAGAACTTGGCCGCCAGTTCATTGGCCAAGGCTTCTTCCTGGAGGTATTCATTTTCCTGGGCTCCGGCAATTGCCTTGTCGTATAGCTCAAGTGCTTCTAACTTATGCCCCAATACTCGGAATCTTTCTGCTTCGACTAAATCCACCTTATGTTGGTGGTTCATTGGAGCATGAGTTGCCCATATTTTGAGACGTTGTTGATGCACTTCCACTTCGTCTAGGCTTTGGGCTTGCCTGTCTGGATCAGCGGCAGGATAGAGAGCTAACAACCCTAAAGACCGATACAAAGAAATCTGATTCATCGGCAACATTCCCTGTCCACCTTGTTCATAATCAATTGCCGACTGGGAATGAACTAAGGCTTGTTCGTAATCATTAAATAAATAATTCAGAATCGTTTTAGCAGTATAGATAAAGAACAAGGTACTACCTACTCCGCTCTCTTGGAGTTTCGGGATTTTTTCGGATTCATTAAACCGATTTCCGACCAGCTGTGTTGGCTCAACCGCCATACCCATCAAATTTTCCACCATCTGTCCCCAACTACAAAGGGTCGCATGTTGCATTGGCTGTTGGAGACTCTTCGCTAACTCAATATAGTAAGTCTGTTTTTGATGCAGTGTATGGAGGGGGGTACCAATTAAGAATAAATTATCGCAATAGTTAATGCTGGCATAACAGGCAAACTCAATGTCACCCATCTCTAAGCCGATGAGTACGTTATCAGCTAAGCATTCGACGCGATCTCTAGCTGACTCTTTCCAGTTGCGAATAAAGGCATGGAAGAGTTGATTAACTTTGCAGGTTAGTTCTGCATTTTCATAGCGTTCAAGCGTATGCAGTGCCAATTTCCCAAAGCGGTAGCCCAATTCAATATCCGTCATCTGAGCACAGAGCAACATCCCATATAGCGAATAGGAAAATGCCCCGATGGCTGAATTGCCATGAGTGACAGATAGATTCAGCATTGTTAAAATGACTTTGGGTAACAGCTCGGAACCAGAAATCAGAGCCGGGGCCCATAATTTACTGAGAATACTTAAAGCTGCAATAATTCGAGAGTTGCTAATAGCTGCTAGCCTATAGAGGCGATCAATGTCGATATTGGCTAAGGGCACATCATCGAGAGAAACATCGAGTAAACTGAAGATTTCTAACCCGACATCCAAAGCCTTCTGGCACTTGCCTTGTGCAACGAATAATGAGATGCGAGTTTCGTAGGCTTTAACCTGATCTAGAGGGTCTTGAGTCTGATTAATAATGGTTTGAGTCTGTTGTTGTGATGCCTCATACTCGCCATTGAGGTAGCTGACCTCAGCTTGTAAATTATGCAGGGTCAGCATCAATCCAGAGTGAGTTTGCCAAGGTTCAGCAGAAATTACATCATGATGAAGCAGCTCAATAGCGATACTTGAGTAGTTTGCAGAGGCATTGTAAGCTGCGGAAGATTTCGCTTTTTGTGCTGCCTCTAAATTCAGTTGCACGAGATCTTCAATTTCCCTGGGTTGCTTGATCAAGGAAATTCCCATATTCAACTGATTGACAATTTTGAAAAGATTTCTATATTGTTCTTTTGAAGAGAATTTTTGTAATAGTAAACGTCCAATATTTAGGTGGATAATCTGCTGTTTATCTTTCTCGATTAAAGCATAAGCAGCCTGCTGAACCCGATCATGCAAAAAAGTGTAATTCACTAAGAAATTTTGGGGTTTATCCTGCTCTATCATCCCTTGAAAAAACTTATAGGTTTCACTTTGGGGTAGAACAAGCCCACCTTTCAGAGCAATCCATAAATCATTAGCGACTTCTACCGAAGGGGCTTCACAAATAATGGCTAAGGTCTCTAGGTCAAAGTGATTGCCGATACAAGCAGCTAACTTCAACACTTTCTGTGTGGCACTGGATAGCTTGTGCAAGCGGCCAATCATGAATTCCACAACATCATCCGTGAGCGCTGCTGCTCGCACCTGCCCTAAATCACATTCCCAGTAGCCTAGATTTCGAGCAAAAGTAATCAATCTATCCTCATATAATCCTTTTAGGAATTGGATTGTAAAAAATGGATTGCCTCTTGTCTTGTGATAGACGATGTCCATTAAGGGGGTCGCTAATATCAGTTCACAGCTAAGGCTTTCTGCTACTAACTGATTGACACTAAGGCTGGATAAAGGTGCCAGACTAATCGTTGAAATTGTTGTCTGTCGTTGCTCCAACTCCTTCAGTGTTAGTGTCAAAGGATGGGTGAGGAACACTTCATTATCTCTATAGGCTCCCACTAACAGTAAATAGCCTGTCTGACTCTCGCCCATCAAGACTTGTAGTAAGCTTAGCGATGCTGAATCTACCCATTGCAAGTCATCGAGAAACAGGGTTAAGGGATGTTCTTGGGTCGTGAAGACAGCGATAAATTTCTCAAATAGAAGATTAAAGCGATTTCGGGCTGCATTCCCAGAAAGTTTAGGAATAGGAGGCTGCTGTCCGATAATCTTTTCGAGTTCAGGAATGACTTCAATGAGGACCTGACCATTTTCTCCCACTGCTTCCAGGATTTTTTCATTCCACTCCTGTAATTGAGCGTCACTTTCTCCAAGTAATTGACCCATTAAATCGCGCAAAGCTTGCACAAAGGCGGAGAAGGGAAGATCTCGATTGAATTGATCGTATTTCCCCTGAACGAAGTAGCCACGTTTTGCGACGATAGGCTTGTGCACTTCTTTAACCAGAGCCGTTTTGCCGACCCCCGAATAGCCTGCGACTAGCATCAGCTCTGATGTGCCCTGAGATACTCGTTTAAAGGCATCAAGCAAGGTTTTAACGTCCGCTTCGCGTCCGTAGAGTTTTTCGGGAATGAGGAAGCGATCGCTCATATCCCGCTGCCCTAATTCAAATGTCTCAATTTGCTCTGATGCCTGACATTGGTTGAGACATACTTGCAAATCATGCTTGAGCCCCAAAGCACTTTGATAGCGAGCCTCCGCATTCTTCGCCATCAGCTTTGCCACAATGGCCGATAGTGGTGCTGGAACTTGGGCATTCATGTCATGTACTGCCACAGGAGCTTTGGCAATATGACAATGCACCAGCTCCATCAGGTCATCACTGATGAACGGCAGTTGGCCAGTGAATAATTCGTATAGGGTTACCCCAAAAGCATAAAAGTCTGCCCGATAATCAATCCCCCGATTCATCCGTCCCGTCTGTTCTGGGGCTAGGTAGGCGAGGGTGCCTTCCACAGCATTGGGACTTTTCAGTTCCTGTTTCTCCTTGGGCAGCAGAGATGCAAGGCTAAAGTCAATGAGCTGGATTTGCTTAGTCTCAGGGTGAATGAGAATATTCGCGGGTTTGATATCTTTGTGAATGACACGGGCTTTGTGCAGGTCATGGAGGATATCGGTGAGTTGCAAGGCGATCGCCAAAACCGCCTGCCATGACAACTTTTGGTTGCGGACATAGTCCCCCAACGCGAGCCCACCAAAATCTTCCATCACCAAGGCATAGCCATTGCGCCAAGGCTTCAACGCCAAAGGCTTCACAGTGCCGGCAATGGAAAGGTTACTCGCAACGACATACTGGTTACGAAACTTTACTAATTCACTGGGACGAGGACAGTCTGAGCACAGTAGTTTAATTACAACAGGCCGCTGCTGTCCATCCGAAATTCCCCGATAGACGGCTGTTCGCCTCCCTCGGTAAAGCTCTTGCGTTAACCCGTAGCCTTCGATTTGAGGAAACGAGGAGTTGTGAGACACGGTTACCACATTTTAGGAGTGCTCTTATATCTAGCTAAGGATAATTTCCTCTATTTCGTTGTAAAGATTTAGGAACATTCCTAAAGGCAATTAGGTTCTGTTGCAAAAAAGCTAGGAGCGAGTAAAACTCCATTAGATTACTTCTTGTTTACGCAGCAACTCCAAAGATTTGATAGATGAAAGAGATTTGTCCCCTGACATCTCCTTTTTCAACCCCCTCAACTTGACTTTTGCGAATCATATTCATCACTTCATAGCCTCGAATCGTTCGACGAGCCGTGTTGAAGGAGGCAAATCCTAGACCAGGCTTGACTCTACGCTTGAGGAAGCGATGATCTTGCTCCACAATGTTGTTGAGATATTTTCGTTGTCTGAGTTCGGTTGCTTCAGGGCTTGGTGCAAAAATGGCCACTTTTGCACCAAGCCCAATCATGTGGCATAACAAACGCGTGAACCGGAGCGGCAAATCCATTAAATTTTGGAAGTAATGTCTAATATCGCCACCCGGTTATGCTCGGTCAATAACTTCACGAGCCGCACGTTCTGCAAATATTGCAGTTCTCTCTCTCCTAGTGGCTTCCACTTCCTGAGGTAAACCCCACTCTGACATGGTGCTCAGTGCAGCGAAACTGGCATAGACTTCCCACACAGGTAAATCAGTAATCTCACGTGTCGTGCCTGAAAGGTATCTTTGTGTAAATGCTTCCATCGCAGGCTCACCAAACATGACCAAAATCTCAGACCGGCATCCGGCCAGGTCTGATTCAACCGCGCCAATGGATGCATCCTCCCAATCGATAACCGCTGCGATTTCATTGTCGCTCCATAATATGTTTCCTGGCCAAAAATCCCCATGCAGCAGACTGGTTCCGGAGGGTTTGGTTACCCAGCTAGACAATGCCGCGCGAAGTAAAGCATTTGAGGCGGTATCGGGCACATATTCCAACGCACCCTTCACAGGGTTGTCGCCGTGAGGAAGTTGCCTGGTAACGTTGAGGATTTCAGTCTCCAAATTGTGCAAGCGCAGGAGAAAATCAGCCATCTGGTGGAGCACGTCCTCCAGTCGAGTTTCATCGACTTCTGTTGTGCCCTCCACCATCGGCATTACCAAATAAGGTGAAGGTAATACTGAACACGACACATCTAGGAACAGTGGCTCCGGCACCGGGAACCCACGCTGAAAAAGCGTGGTTTGAAGGCTAAACTCCGTAGCCGTTACGTCGTCTTCAAGTTGTTTCCATTCGGCCGCACCGTGTTGGCGAACAACCACCCGTCTGTCCGCCCCTTCAGCGAACTCATATTCAATCGCCTCAAGCTGCGCCGAAACTCCACCGGTCAGCGGCCAGTGCCGAACATGTTTAGCTTGTGGGTCGATGCGTTTCGCTATGGATTCAAAAGGGGAATTGAGTTGCGCTTTGGTCATAGAGTGTAATTGAGCGAAAAAATTAGGTTAATCGAGCTATTCTACTTACAACACTTCGGACAGTTTTGGGTGAGAGCCCAAAGTTCTAATTTGACCTTCTGCCGATCTCCGCAGATAGCCCAAGGTAGGGCGTCGTTGAGCCCTAATCATGAACTCACTAACTTATGCCCATTAGTTAGTGGGTTGACCCCATGGATTTACTGCGTTCATAAAGGAAAAACTCAAATATCATCGCGTTATTTTCAGAAGCTGCGCCAGAAGTTCGTCAAAATAAAGTCACGAATCTTTGAATGGGCTGTTTCAGATATCAGTCGCCAAGAATGAGCCTAGAGAGTGGGAGTGACATTCCATTCTTAGTGGTGGCAGAAGCGCCGAATGGAGAAAGTCTTGAGAGCCAGCGCTTCTGCCATCAGAGTCATGGCATTCTTTAAAGAGTCGGTCTAACTTCCCCCCCCCGGACGATGCTCCAGAACGCTGATCTAACAACCGATGGATATGCCTTTGATGCCCAGTTGCGAACCCAACTGCTGGAGCGCTATCACCAGGCTTCTGAGCTAGAGCAGCAAATTATTCAATTGCTCGCAGTTCTATATGAACCCGTGAGCCGTCTTATTATCCTGAGTTGCCTGACGGCCCTAGGCGTTGTGGATCAACGAGGCAATCCCTATAAAACGCCCCCGGTGAGCGCTGCGATTAATCGCCTAATCAAGCAACAACTGCTCATCCAAGAGCGTCAACAAGGCCCTCGCTGCCACCCCATGCTACGGGAGCTGGCGCTGGGGGAAACCCTTGTCTCGGGGTGGTTTGATGACATCGTGACGGTGGTTGAGCAGCAGAGACCT
>JBGCGG010000151.1:0-3608 GCA_045110585.1 Phormidesmis sp.
TACCCAAATTTGGGCCAAATAAGCGGCAGTGTGCTCAGCTAAAAATAGCTGAAAGCCTTGCCAAAAAAGGAAAAGTGATGAACGCTTGAAAAAGAAAAAACATCCAAGGTTCATCACGATGCATACAGTAGAGTCTACCCCCCCGTCTTAAATGAAGCCAGCACTCAGACCAGGCATCTGTCCGCCCGAAGTTTTTTAGCGGGTGTGGGTGCAAAGCTCAACAAAATAGGGCTATTCGAGCCGATAAAGCGACAAGTCAACATCCGTCAGAAGACGGTCAAGGATACGCCCGTTGAGAAGCTCTACGACGGGTTCATTAGTCTGTTGTGTGGCGCGAAAGGCCTGGTTGAGGTCAACAAGCTAGTGCGCAGTGACCGAGGCTTACAGCGAGCGTTTGGACGAGAGCGTTGTGCAGAGCAGTCAGTGATACAACAGACGCTGGATGCCAGTGATGCTCAAAACGTAAAAGAGCTAGAAGCGGCGATGGACGAGATCTATCAACAGCATTCTCAAGGCTACCGCCATGACTACGCCAAAGCCTTGCAAATCTTGGATGTCGATATGAGTGGACAGCCCTGTGGTCCCAAGGCTGTGTTTGCCACCAAAGGCTACTTTGCGGGGAAACGGAATCGCAAGGGCCGACAGCTCGGTCGTGTGCTGGCCACTCGCTATGACGAAGTCGTTGTAGACCGTACGTATGAAGGCACGGTTCAACTGACTAAGGCGTTGCAGCCGCTCTTGCAAGCAAGTGAAAAGACACTCAAAATCGAGCAGTCATCAGAGCAGCGGGCGCGGACGCTGATACGCGTTGATAGCGGTGGCGGTAGTCAAGCCGATGTCAACTGGATGCTCGCTCGCGGCTATCGTATTCTCACCAAGGACTACTCCACCGCTCGGGCGAAGAAGCTGGCTCAAAGCGTGACCCACTGGGCCGATGACCCAATGCATCCAGGAAGACAGGTGGGACTGGTCACCACCGCTAACGAAAAAGACTACGCCAACCCGGTGGTGCGCATCGCCGTTCGGTGCCGCAAAAACAACGGACAGTGGGCGATTGGCGTACTGATTACCAATCTCTCTCCAGACGACCTGATAGGCTTAGGCACGCTAGAGGCAGGTCTGCTGAACGAGCTCCCGCAGCAGTTGTGGCTGGCCTATGTTTATTGCTACGACCAAAGAGGGGGTGGGGTTGAGACTTCTTTTAAGCAAGATAACCAAGCCTTGGGCGTCAAGAAGCGCAATAAGAAACGCTTTGAGGCCCAACAGATGCTCACCCAACTGAATGCGTTAGCGCACAACGTTTTAGTGTGGGCGAAGCGCTGGCTGACCACAGAAAACGATACGGTGAAGCCCATTGGCTTTGTCCGGCTGATGCGGGATGTCTTTACCGCCACTGGGGAGTTATTTTTCGATTCGGCTGGTCGGCTATGCGAGATTCGGCTGAATGAGGCTGATACCTTGATCAAACCTTGGGTTCGCAGCTTATCTCAGCTGCTAAAATCGCAGCATGTTGACGTTAATTTGGCCGAAACTTAGGTAAATAGAAGAAGGAAAGCCTCTTTTGCTGAACAATCTAAGTCTCTACATTAGAGAAACAGTCCAAGCCTAGAAAAAATGTAGTTGCCACCGAGATCACACATCGAAAGAACGACAGGATGCTCGATTGGTGCGCAATCGCCTAACTACATTTCCAAAGATTTTTCATCAGCTGATTCTGATGCAACCAATGCTCCAGAATCAGCTGATGTAGAGCTAGCGGCTACTCACTGCCGCCTTCACGTTGGCAATAGCAGCGGTGGCGATCGCACTCCAGTCATCGTCGTTGGACCACTCTGATGGCAGCTTATTGCCATTGCTATCGCGCAAGGATACCGCCAATGTCTGATCGCTAGTTCTCAGCTTCTTAGGGTAGGTTGCCAGCTGGATAGGCCGTGCAAGAACTTCAGGAGAAGCGATGGCAAATGTAGCGAGGATAGTCTTGCTGAAGAAGCAATCATAGCCGCTCTCAAACGTGACTGTCTCACCTGCCACGTTCATCACCAGATGGAACTTGCGGACCTCCTGCCTACGACGTTCCATCTTCGGAAAGCTGATGCCCACAAGCCAACCACGGCAAATCGAAGGCTGCGTTTCCGCAATATCGTCTTTAAGCACGTACCAGCCATCACCATTACCTTTCGTAAGGTTGGCATAGACTTTCTTGCCGTAGTTGAAGAAACCTTCTGAACCACCTATCTGGGCTATGCGCTCCTGTGCGATTGCGATCCGCTCCTGCGCAATTGCAATCCGCTCTAGCAGTGGCAGGAGATCTTGAATTGTTGACTGCATGAAATTATACCCAATGAACTTCAGCCGTTCATTGCGAAGCAAAAGCCCGTCGCAATTGATGCGACAGGCTCATGGGAGATACTCAAAATGGCATCTCTTCTTCGTATAACTTGCACCTTTCTGCGTAGTTCTGAGGCAGCTGAGGTAAATCGGCAGCTCCTCTAGCAGCGCAGTAGCCCAGCCTACGCCAAGTGCTATCGTCTGCCAGGTGTAGCAGCCGTTCGTTCTCCCAATTGAGGCACTGAGCGCAAACCTTGGGTAGGGGCTGAAAGGCATGCTGAGACGCTTCAGCTTCAACCCAGTCAGCGCAGCTGTCGCGCAGAGCTGCTAAGATCTCCTGTTCGCGCTCGTAGTCAACGTTAGCTCGATCTGTTGCCATCGGATTTTCTCCTAATGCTCCAGGCGATCGCTGCAAAGCAGCAGCAGTGAGCTGTATCGTTAGCCAGCAACAGACAAGATCAATGCAGTATGGCTACACTCTGGACAAAGGTACAGATAGCTTCTCGGTACTCATTATCAAAGGTGTTTTACCAGCTTTGAAATGCGTCTACAGTGTTAGGAGGAGTCTTGCTATCAAAATATCCGCTAGTACTCTGCCTACAGCCGCAGGCTTAGGGGGTGGTGTAAGCGGGTGAGTGAAGGGAACAATCTTAAACGCAATGATTATTGTACTACTTTTAATAGTACAATAAGACTATGTTAACCCTTACTTACGAATACAAGCTAAAGCCAACAAAACAACAGATAGAAGCGATGCAACACATCTTGACTGTGTGCCGTTCAGTCTGGAATTATGCGCTGCGTGAGCGTAAAGATTGGAGTGCTTCTCGTAAGTGCCCCATCAACGCTTGCCGGGTTCGTGGTGAGTATATTCTGCCTGTCGATGAGCCATACCCTAGCTACTTCAAGCAGGCAAAGGCATTGACGCAGGCCAAAAAGAATAACGCCTGGTTGCGCTCAGTGAATGCGCAGGTGCTTCAGCAAGTGCTGAAAACCCTGGATAGAGCATATACTGACATGAAAAAGAAGGGTTTCGGATTCCCCCGGTTTAAGAAACCGAATCGAATGCGTAGCTTTGTTTTTCCTCAGTTGGGTAAGCATCCGTTAGGGGAAGGTGTTGTTAAATTACCTAGCCTTGGCTGGATGAAGATTAGGCAGTCCAGACCCTATCCAGACGGCTTCGCTGTCAAGCAAGCCAGGGTTGTAAAACGAGCATCAGGCTTTTCTTGATGCTGAGCTTTCAGTCTGACGTTGAACTCCCTCAAGTGCCCCTTAAAGGA
>JBGCGG010000152.1:0-20911 GCA_045110585.1 Phormidesmis sp.
CTGATTTCTGCTTCACTGATATTGAATTTTGGCGTTCGTTTTACCAATCTAAAACTGCCTGAACAGAACTCACGACACCTTAGCCTGTAAACCTTTAAAGCGATTTCAATCAACTGAAAGATTTAAGCCTGAGTAGTTACATTTTCCGAATGATCAAAGAAGTTTATCTCAGGGAAAATCACCATTAAGACCAAGTGAAACTGTCGCAGACGCCAAGCAGCATCATTCCAAATAGTCGTTTTATTTTTAGGAGATCTCACGCTTCTCGATATGTGTCTACAACAGACATGCTGTAAGTCTCATAAGCTGCCCCCAGGCTTGTACCCAGAAAAGGAGTAAGTGACGGATGCGAATTTGTTTTAGAGGACTGCTCCTCAGTCTAGCTGCAGGTTTCTCTTGGATGATGCCAGCGATCGCGCAAACGGTAACACCAACGATTGGCGCTGGAAATGTTGGCACAACAGTAACGGATACAGGCTCCTACACCATTACAGATGGGACACAGCGGCTAGATACATTATTTCATAGCTTTGAAGATTTCTCACCAGGGAATACGAATGTTGATTTCGATGTATCAACCAATCCCACCGTTAACCTTGTTATTGCGCGGATAACAGGCAACACCCTCTCATTTATTGATGGACAGCTATCTCTAACAGGCGGCAACAGTCCGGATCTATTCTTAGTCAATCCTAATGGGATTGCCTTCGGGCCCAATGCCACCCTGGACTTACCCAGCTCCTTTATCCCGACAACGGCGACATCTGTGTTGTTTAACGAGGGCTTTGAGTTTAGTGCAGTTGCACCGTCAGAGGCCCCGCTATTAACAGTGAGCACACCCACAGGCTTACAGTTTAATGCAGGTGTACCAGATACAACAGTCGCTTCCAAAATTGAGGTAGTCAACACAGGGCATGCGCTCATCCAGCCTGGCGGTAGTGGACTCATTATTGACACTGGCCCTAATGTAGGTTTGCGTATTGGAGCCAATAAAACGCTGGCACTGCTTGGCCCAGACATCGATTTAACAGGTGGCATTCTCAGCAATACTTTTGGCGGACATCTCCACTTAGGGAGTCCTCAATCAGGCACGGTGGAACTCACGCCCAGTGACACTGGCTGGCAGTTTGACTACGCGAATATCAATAAGCTTGGCACTATTCACCTTGGTGAGCGCGCGTTGGTAGATGCTAGCAGCACAGCAGTCGGACAACTAACTATAGATGCCCAGGCCCTGAATGTGGAAAATGGCTCAATGTTGTTAGCACGAAACTATGGTAGCCAACTGGCGCCTGCACTAAAAATAAGAGCCACTGGCGATATAACCATCACAGGGATGGGTAACAGTAATGGTGTTGCTGTCGCTAGCAACATTAATACAGGTGCATTCAGTACAGGGCGTGGAGGTGACATTAACATCAGTGCCAACAATGTGAGCGCACAAGGAGGTGGTCGAATTTTCTCTACCAGTTCCGGTCAAGGGCAAGGGGGCAATGTAGACGCTCAAGTAAATGAGACGGTGAGCATATCAGGTGTAGGCGGAACTCGCTCTTTTAGTCTCATTGGGGCCAGTACTGCAGGCAGTGAGAATGCCGGAAATGTGACTATCAACAGTTCTAGGCTACTGATTTCAGACGGTGCCGTATTACTGACAACAACATTGTCCAGCGGTGATAGCGGTAGCTTGAATCTTAATATTTCAGACAGTATAGATGTAGAAGGATTTAGCCTCCTTACAGGTCAATCTAGTGCCATTTCGGCCCTCACATTAGGCAGTGGGAATGCAGGCGACGTTACAGTTAATACTCAGCAGCTGACACTACGAAATGCTGGCGGCCTTGACTCATCTACCTTTGCTAGCGGCAATGCGGGTAGTATAACGGCGAATGTCACCCAAGAAATTAGGATTGAAGAAAGCCCAAAAGCACCAATTCCATTACGATTAGGGATTGCTTCATCAGCGGATTTTCCCAGTGAAACATTTCAAACTCTCTTTGGTTTACCAGCGCTACCAACGGGCAGTGCTGGAGATGTGAGCGTATCAACCCCCACTCTTATCGTTACAGACGGGGGGGAAGTTGCTGTGAAAAGTCGAGGCACTGGTGATGGCGGAACCCTAACCATTGAGGCCAACCAAGTTTTGCTTGATCAAGGCGGAAAACTTTCTGCTTTAACAAAGGTGGGCAACGGGGGTGACATTGTGCTTAATTTAGGTGAACTGTTACTGATGCGTGATAACAGCCTGATTGATACTGAATCAAGGGGGATTGGGAACGGTGGCAATCTTACCTTAAATTCTCCAGTCATTATTGGGTTGGAGAACAGTGATATTGTGGCAAGTGCTATTACTGGCAATGGTGGCAACATAGATATCACTACACAAAGTCTCTTAGGGTTCACGTTTCGAGAGGAACTAACCCTCGAAAATGACATTAATGCTAGTTCTCAGTTTGGTGTCAGTGGTACAGTTGACATCAATAATTTCACTTTTGATCCGGGCGCTAGCCTTGTAAAACTGCCAGAAGCTCCTGCTGACATTGACAATCAAGTTGTCGCTGCCTGTTCCTCTAACGGAGACAACCAATTTATTGCTTCGGGACGGGGTGGAATGCCAGTTTCTCCAAATAGCAGAATTTCGGGAGGCCGCTTATGGTATGATGTTCGCACTTTACCTGATTTCCCTTCTAATGAGAGAAGTTTACTGAGATCAGAAGTAGAAGCTCTAGAACTCAAAGGGGAAGCTAACAATAACCTTATAAGAGAAGCCAGTAACTGGGAAACCAATCATCGGGGCCAAATTGAGTTTTTAACAGAGACAAGTACAGCAGATATTACAGACTATCCGACAGCTTGCTTATTACAAACAAATGCTGAGTGACATAAATTACACGGATTCAAGCGATTACTCACGAGAATCCAATCTTTTTCTGAGCTGAGCTTCCATTGACTCAATCAACTGCTGCTGACGACCACCTTCTCCTTGCTTTAAGTATTCAAGGGCAATTTTTGTAGCCACAGGCTTATCTTTATAACGTTTCATTATAGTTTTCACCGTCTGTTGTAGAAAGAAGGTCTCAGCTTGGCGGTTGGTTGCAATAGAAAGGCTAAAATAACTTAACAACAAACCTAAAATCGGCGGAACAACTGGAATCCAAAGCCCTTTAGAAAACAACAAATAACTTATTCCGAAAAGCCCTAAGCAGGTTAGGGGTAGAGTGATTACACTCATCCAGATTCGTTGCCTTCCTTGACTACCCAACCAGCCTCCAACCACTACCCACAGTACAACCCATCCATAGTTAGCAGCTGACGGCCACACTGTCATCAAAGGGCGATTTTCCAGAGCTGCGCTAATCAGCTGGTGAACAATATTTGCATGAACAAACACACCTGACATAGGGTTAGCAACGCCATACAAACTTCGGCTATATGGTGTTAGCAGCAGATCTTTCACAGTTAGTGCATTAAACCCTAACAAAACAACTCTATCTTGTAAGGCATTGGCAGGAAGTTCATCGTTCAAAACAGTTCGTAAACTATAGGTTTGGAAGCGCGAGCCATCTCCATGATAGTTCAATAGAATCTGATATCCTGCCGTGTCGGCTTGCCTATAACCACCCGAATTTTCCGTTAGAGGAGAAAGTAGTGCCTTTCCCAACTGGATGCGGAATCCATCCTGGAGTTCAGGTTTAATATCTTCCTGAGCCAAATATCTAAGCGCCAGCTCGAGTGATAAACTAGCATGCAGTTTATCTTCAAGTTCGACGGTCAACAACCCGCGCCGAACGACTCCGTCACCATCTAGAACCTGATCTGAAAACCCGTACTGCTCAGCATCAAAAAGAGCTGGTGGTGCCTCAACCATAGTACCAACAACCTTATTAATGCCGATTAAATTGGGCGTTGTTTGATAAATTTTTCTGAGTGTCTCAGACCCTGGAGGCACCGGCAAATCTCGAAAAATATCTAACCCAATCAATCGAGGTTTCTGCTGCTTTAATCGAGCTAGAGCTTCTGCCAATATTTCATCAGAGAATGGATATTGCTCCATAGTCTGAATATCTTCATCATCTATCGTCACTACCACAACTTTTGAGGATAGGGAGGGCAAAGGCTGTATTTGAACAAACGTATCAAATACAGCCCACTCTAATGGCTGCAACCATCCAGCCCATCGTAAGCCTACAACCATCAATAACACTACCATCGTCACTCCCATAAAAAGGCGTTGCCGCCATAGGGAGAAGACGTTAGTTTGTCTGGCCTGGCGGCGAGACTCTCCTAATATTTGACTCGCCTCTCTAGCAGCCTTGAGTGCAATTTGTGCCTGTTCTCGTTGAAATACCTCTGAAGCTAAAGTCTCTTCTATAAAACGCTGAGCTTGTTCTTGGCTAGCATTTAAAAATCGATAGTCTACATCGCTCAAGTATTTCTGATCAGACCAGGTCAAAGCCTCCTTTAAAGCCAATCCGGTTAACAGAAAGGCCGAATCCTGACAGCCAGAGAGCAACCATCTATTGAGCGACAAAGCATATGGGCGAAGCTGGGTTAGCTGGGTTTCAACCCAAGCAAAGTCAAATATTCTCTGATAAATTAGGTTTTTGATGTGCAGACGGCCCTGCCTTTCCACAACAAGCCCCGACAACCTAAGCTCTAGCTGATCGCGGCTACCATCAACTGTGATAGTTTCATCCATGAGGATTCGCTGATAAAGCCCAAGTAATTGAGCAGCTCGAGCATTATTGTGCAAAAGCCTATTACGAATAGTTCGTAAATGTTCAGGTTCATCCTGAGACTCCCAACGCTCTAAAATATGTTTTTTTACTATCAATTCAACATTCGGATTAAATGCTTCTGAAGTCAATTCATCTGAATCATATTCTCGAGGTTCTATATCTTGAGAGCACTCTATAGTGTTAAGAGCGACGGGCTTAACCTCTATAGGCTTAACTTCTATAGGCTTAACCTCAGGAGAATTGAGTCTCGAGGTTAATGTAATAGCGCCCTGCTTTTCTAGTGTCTTCCCCTGAGCATGCGTGACTACTAACTGGCAAATTTTTTGAGTTAGAAAGGGTTGTCCTCCTGTCCACTTTAAGATCTCTTTCAGCGTCTCTTTCGGATGGGCAACATAATTTTCTAAGCCGCTTAACAAAGGTTCCACATTGCCATTCCCAAACCCAGAAAGATCGATTGAACGGCCAATGTTAAAGGGTGTACGGCGCTTATCAAGAATAAAATCGGAAGGGGTAGCCACCCCTAACAGGACAAATGTTAACCGGCTATAAGCGATATTTTCACTGCGCTTGTTGTAACACGATCGTAAAAAAACAAAAAAGTCGTCGCATGGGAACGACAAACTTAGCAGACTATCAATTTCATCAATAAAGATAACAACAGGTTGTTTAATCTGATTCAGCAAAACCTGTTCTAGGAACAACTCCATGCGTTTGGTTAGAGAAACTTGAGCAACCGTCTCCCACCAAGTTGGGAAGTCTAGATCTAAATGAAATCCTTCAATCAAACTATGCAGAATACTGGCATACCACTGCTCAGGCGTAATATGTTGACTTCCTAATGTGGTGAGATCTATAGCCGTGCAACGAATTCCCTCTTGACGCAACCGAGCAATCGTCTGAACTTGTAGACTTGACTTTCCCATCTGCCGGGAATTCAGAACGTAACAAAACTCTCCTCGGATAACGGTCTGATACAATAACTCATCAGCCTGACGTTTTACATAGCTTGATGCATTTAGAGGTAGGCTCCCTCCAACTTGATAGCTAGCTTGATAGCTGAGGCTAGATGATTTTGTCATGGGTGATTCAACCATGAATAGTGGTTTAGGTGTTGATTAGTAGCACGCTAAAATAGCGGCGATATAGGGCACAACTAGGCGCTGCAACCTGTCCCTGAAATTTCACTAAGCCTAAGCTCTCTAGCTGAAACCCTTGTAGTGCTGAGCAAGGGACAGGTTGCTCATTAGTCATCACTTCTTTGAGCAACGGAATAAGGTCTGAATATTTCTGAATGTGTCTAAACTGTTGGCGTAAGTGCTCGTGAAAAATCCCAACAGATTCTGTTGCATTTTCAATTATCTCTTGAACAGGTGTTGAGTTCTCCAACACCCAGTCCAAACTGAGGCGAATGAGGTTTGGTTTTCCACCTACAAGTGCCATAATAGAGCTCACGTCAGTTTCTGTCCAAGAAACATCATAGAGCGCAGCTAAGTTCATAACTTGCTGAGAGGTAAAATCTGGCAACTCTACCGACAGCCCTACATTAAAGGGGGATTGGTGCTGATGTAGAGGGATATAGACTTCTGTTGAATGAATGACTAGTAGCTTAAGTAAGTGCCATGGATCATTTTGTGCAACGCTATGCTTTGCTTTTTCAGACCAAGCTCGAAGCAGACCTAGAAAATCAGAAGCAATTTGTGGGTGCTCGAATAGCACATCCACATCATCAAGGGCGATCACAACGGGCTCACTTAGCTGGGACAGCAAAGTACGTCCTAAAAATTGTGTGCAATTGTAGTTGCTGCCAAAAATTGGTTTCCAATGTTTTTCTAAATCAATTGATAAATCAAGCTGATCACAAATGACTGCACAAAACCATTTCAGAAAGCGATCTAGCTCCGAAAAAACGTGTCCATCTGCTAACCGAAGACTAACTACCACTGTATGATGTCGATGTTTTTGAGCACAGAGCAAAATCTTGGTCATTAATAAGGTTTTGCCCATCTGCTTTGGTGCTTTGATGCGAATAAGCGCACCTTGCTGCACAATGGCCTCGTAGCAATGCTTCTCGATGGGAGGGCGTTGAATATAAAAATCATCCTGATTTATATCAGACCTGCACGCAGCAGCTAGGCAAGTTTGCTCTAGCGTTGCAGGGAAAGAGGAAAACCCTTGAGCAGTAGAATTTTGTTGATCAAAAAGGCACTGACGAATAATAACCTGGAAATTACTTTTGGTAATTTTCTCTCCAAAGACACCAGAGAGTTGCTTCCAGAGTCGCGAGCCAATGCCACGGATGTAAATAGCATCGTAGCCCAAAAGCCTAGCAATTTCTTGGTAAGAGGCCCCTTGCCAACACCGGGAAAAAACTGACTCCTGAACGGTATTCAAACGCTCAGGCAAAAGTGCCTGACGAACGAGCGTCAGAGCTGCCTCCAAAGAGTCATTGGCATTATCCATTTTCAAAATATCTACAATACTCGATATCTACATTCATTTTCTAGGCGCTCAGAGGTGAGTGTCTGAAAACATAGTTAATAACGCTCAACTAGAATACCCAAAATCGAAAAAACTCATGGAAGAGGACCAATCGCGACACGACTTCCGATTCACACAATTTTTCCTATGTATATAACTCAAACGTTCCTCATTACTGATCATCTGGATCACCTACCGTCTAGGAACAAGAGCTTTAACGTATGCTCAACCTATAATTCATGGTTACTTTAAGCCCTTACGGTGATCGCTCGTTATCTAAGCCCCCCTTATAGAAGACGTCTGATAGAACTAAAGGTTTCCTGGTTTTGAAGGATTAGGGGTAGCATGTCGTACCAATAACCATTTTCTTGTAAAACCCTTACTTGCTCTTGCACGGATGAGTTAGCTAGGCGCTGGGCAATCACTGGTGAATAATTAACCCGTTTAACCCACCCACTGAAGAACGGATCATTAGGGTTTAGATATCCCTCACATAAAACACTGACAGTCCAATAGTAGTTTTTCCCAAGTGTTAGTTCTGAAGCTGTTTCAGGTAAACGTAGCTGAAACAGCCCTTGATGGGTAGCCTCGGGGATAGACAAACGGATACGAGAGTGCTCAACACTATCTTCTGTTTTGAAGGTTAAGAGAATTTCCTGAGCCCGAGTACTAGGTATTTCCATCCAGATGACCGGACGAGCAGAAGCTGTTAACCCATAGTTTCCTGTAGGCATTAATGGACGCATATGAACAGTGTCACCATGGCAGCGAGCACCATCTCGAGAACCTGCAGGGACCGTTCGATCAGGGGCCCCATCTTCAGGCGGATTGAAATCTGACGCTAAAAAACCTAGAAAGTTTGCTATTAGCAACGGCTGTGTTTGCTCGGCATGCGCCGGCATACGGAGCAAAGCTAGAGAAAAAACTGTCAAACAGATAAAAGACTTCATGCACAAGAGTTTAAACATATTGTCTGCTACGAGGTGACTGTAAGGCTTTTGATATTATTTTCCAATCATTGAAGAAGCTATTGCCAGTTACCAATCATGACAAAAGGCGCCCAATAGTAAGGATGCTGATAGCTAGGATTTTGCATCAAGCGTAGCTGAGCGTCTCGTAGTGCCTTGGCACGCGGTTTTTGATTCTCAACTAGCTGGCGATAGAATTCACCCATAACACTAGATGTAGACTCATCTTGAACGCTCCACAGTGTAGCCACTGTACTCCGAGCACCTGATTCAATGGCCACACCAGCCATGCCCAAAGCGGCTTGGCGATCACCTAAAGCCGTTTGACAGGCGCTGAGCACCAATAGCTCAATAGGGGCATCTCGGCGTTGAGAAGCTTGAAAAAGCTCCCCTAAGTCCTTCACATTGATACGATCATTCCAAGTCAATAAAAAGGTCTCTTCTGCGGATGCACTAAACTCCCCATGGGTGGCTAAGTGAATAATCGAAAAATCATTTTTGCGAGACTGTTCAAAAATATTTTCCTTTGTAAATTGGCTGTTGAGAAGAACATTAGCCGGTACTAGTTCCTCTATTTTGTCAATTTCTTGATCTACCGCAGGCAATGGACTAAATCCCTGTCGTGCAGTGGTTAATCCAGCTGTTAATGTCTTTAAGTTACTCAATGCCAAGGGCTGAGAATTAAGCAGTTGCATGCTTGGGGTTAGCACAAGGTTATAGCGTTCTAGTAAATAACCATCCCCATCGTGCAGAATAGCCATCGGAATATTTCTTAGGAAGTCATCGGGCACAAATACTAACGTTTCAATACCTTGTTGCTCTAGCTGGGAGGCTACAGGAGCAAGCAGCCAACTGTAAAGCTGCTGCCCAAGCGGTAAAACAGCATCAACAGGACTTGCAGGATGTAGGCTACTTAGGATAGATCTAAACCACTTCTCTCTATCACGGGCAGGAAAGTCTGAACTGTAGTAAACCAGAGGCTGATGTTGAATAGAGACAATAACATCTATACGGTTGTTCAGCAAAATAGGATAGACAATAGCTGCCTGGGGATCGATAGCTTCAATTTCACGGGTTTGATAGGTGAGGCAAGCCTCTCGAAAGTAGTTTTGTAACTCGGCTAGCTGAAGTGCCTCAATGGTCTCTCGGGCTTGCTGTAGCTGTTTCTGCTGAAGTTCAGCCGGTTGTTTCTGTACATCTGCCAATAGCAACTCTACATACTCTCGATAAACGGGTTCAATGCGATCGCGAAATGAAAACTTGGCATCGGGATTAAGGGACACAATATCGTACTGGAGCGCGTCCAGTTGATTGACTGCGCTACTGTAGGCTGTCAGCGAGTCCTCCTCAAAGCCAAGGGCTTTGAGGATTCGAGCTAGCTGCCATTGTCCTTGAGCATTAGCATAGCTATTCGAGTCACTCATCGCCTGCAGCCGCAAGGCCTGCTGGGTAAGATTGATAGCCTCATCCCACTGCTGAGTCTGCTCGTAAAGGTGTCCTAACTGTGCCAAGACACTTGCCTCTGCCTGATGATCTTGCAAGCTTCGAGAGTGGGACAATGCCTGCGCCAATAATTGACCAATCGCTTTAGGCGATATTCCCCAACTCTCTGTGTGATCAACGCCAACTTTATCTATTAAAAGATTGGCCAAATAAACCTGGGAATTGACGCCCCATCGGCTGGGTGCTATTATAGAGAGCTGGGTAAGCAATAGCTGTAACTCTTGAGCCATTTTAGGCTGTTCAAGGGCCAAGTCGTCAGCGGCCTCAAATTGTAAGGATAGCGCTTCAAGCGAAGCCTCTAATTGAGTGGAAAACCTGCCCTGACTTTTGGCCTGCTGAAAGAGCAATAGTGCCTCTTGTCTTTCTCCCAAGACAACAAGCGCCCCAGCTAGATTCAAAGTCACCACTGCCTGCTGTTCTGAGGTTTGGGTAAGGGTAAGCGCTTCCTGAAAAACCAACTTGGCTTGCCCCGGATCACCAATTCGGATTAGGGTTTTACCCAAACTTTGGAGCACAGCAATTTTCACCTCAACGGGAGCGGAAAGTGGAAGCTCTTCTTTTACCTTATCTAATGAGGTTTTGGCACGACGATAAAACCCCAATACTCGTAAAGCTAGGGACTGATTTATCCGGGTACGGGCAATGGCCAAAGTAGTATCACCGGCTTCAATCGTCTGATAAAGATCGATGGCATGCTGCCATGTCTCTAAGGCCTTAGCAGCATGACCTGTTTGTAGTTGAATACTGCCCTGAGTATTGAGCAGTTGAGCCGTTAAAAATGTCGAATCCTGGGCCGTTGGACTCTGAGATGTTGGACTCTGAGCCTCTGACAGAAGTTGGAGGCCTTGTTGAATATGGTTGTTAGCTTGTGACCAATTGTTGAGCGATTGGTAACCGATAGCCACATAATTATGTGCGATCGCTTTTTGATACGGGGTGTTTTGGGCTAAGGCAAGCGCCTGTTTCCAGTCTGAGATAGCAGCCTTGAACTGGCCCGCATTATAGAATGCTTGGCCACTATCAAGATAGCCATCTACCGTCGCCGTCCTATTGCCTAACGAGTCAGGTTCCAACGAGCCAACGTTATCTGTACTGTCAGGGAACAAAGGGTCTACTAATGACGAATCCACTGATGACAAACTCACTAATGACCGATGATGGTCAATTGAGCTCGTCAACATTGCACCACTCGCACACTGACCATAAATAGTCACAACAATGCAAGTGATTAACATCAGTAAGCCATAGCGCCATTGATTCAAACCAGAGCGCCATTGACTCATTCTTTCTACACAGTTTTTCATGTAGCTTCTCCACCCAGACAAACTACCGAAACATTGTTGTTAAGCTCATTTTCAGCCAGCAAAGTTACCGTCCCATCTGAACCATGCATCCATCCTCTTGCTTCTAATAAGGGAGATTCTTCCAAAACCGGCGGTTGAATAGTCCCATTGTTAGCCAAGCTCGCATAATTATCCTGAACGTTACTGACCTGTTCTTGAACCAGTGGCCCTTCAACTTGACGTTCAAAAGCAGGCAGTACTGAAAAATGCCTGACTTGTGAAGCTAAATCGTCAGGCAGACCGCCTCGTCCCGAAGCGACAAAATTAGATCCTTGGTTTGCTGGACAACCTGCCGTAATTTGATTCGCACTATCTGAGACATCACTGGGCAAGGGCAATAAATCTTGACTGGGATCAACGCTCAGGCGATTCACTATCACTTCACCGTCCAGACCAATATCTGAACTAGCAGTAATCTCACTTTGAGATGTCATATCCTCTTGAAGGCTTAAACCGTAAACGGCTTGAGCTGTGATTTCTACCTGCCCACCTTGCCCTTGTTGAGCATTGGCTGTGATGTCACTATTTTCAGATGGAACGGCTGTAAGAAAATCGGTCAGGATCGTGATATTCCCACCAGTAGCTGCCCGCGAAGCGTTGGTTGTAATTAAACTATTATCACGCAACAAAATCACATCGCTTTCTAAGCGAATATTTCCCTTATCACCTTCAAACGTAGAGGTTGTGATTCTACCCTGATTTCGGAGCCGCGTTGTCTGGGCAGTGATATCAATACTACCAGCGGCCCCTTGTCCGGGCGAGATATCTATACCATTCACACTCGGAAAGTTACTAGCATTAATAGTTGCCCCATTTTGCACATCTAGAGAGTTTGTTTGAACAATAATGGTGCCGCCAGTCCCTGAATCTTCAAGGGCACTGGCAAATAAACCACTGCGCCCCGAACTGTTACGCCCGTCGAGATTAATAGCACTGGCACTCACTTGTAAGTCATTAGCATTCCCAGGGCCATTGGTACCTGTTCCAATTTGCGCTCCGTTCAAGATCGCCAAAGTTTCCGTCTGCAAATCAATTTTCCCTCCCGTTCCAAAAGCATCTGCAGAAACAAAAGAGAAAATACCTGTCGGGACGTTATCTTGCCCAATCAACTCTACAGACTGAGCTTGAATGGTGATATCCCCTGCGGACTGAGCACTCGCTGTTGAGCTATCAATCCCTCCTCCCTCAGTGACTGTCAGCTGCTGAGTGGTTATGTTAATGTTCCCTCCTAACCCCATACTACCCTGCTCGAGGGTAGAAAAAATGCCACTTTCAAACTGTTGAGCATTCGGTAAATTGTTCTCTAAACTTACCTGATCAACCAATACAGTAATGGAGCCGCCCTCTCCTTGACCAAAGACAATGGTAGAAAGATTGGCACCCTTTGAAATTTCTAAAGCGTCTCCCATCACAACAATGTCTCCCCCATTACCGACTCCTTCCACTTGAGATAGAATCCTACTGGGATTGAAGGGGCTAGCTTGCCCTGTCAGTTCAACCAAACTAGCATCAATGGTAATATCTCCACTGTCGCCTGCCCCAAAGGTGCTAGCGTCAATGATGGCACCTTTGTCAATCAGTAACTGATTAGCCCGAAGCGTAAAATCTCCTCCTGAGCCACTTGCAAATGGATCGGCAACGCTCAAGAAAAAACCACTGGAACCGAACTCAAAAGTACCGCCTGACAATTCTACTTGGTCACCTTCGACAAGAATATTGCCGCCCAAACCATCGCCAAATACACTCGTCGAAACCTGGGCTCCATCTGCGACCAAAATGCTTGGGGCAACTAACTGTATATTTCCGCCACGACCAACCGCGCCTATTCCCACTTCAGAAAACAGGCTGGTTGGGAACAAGGCTTCAGCTGTAAGGGGAGCCAACTCAGCGCCCAACAAGTTAATAGCCTCTGTGGCGCTCAATATAACACCACTGCCATCTGATGCATCAAATGTGTTGGACAAGATAGTAGATCCATCCAGAACATCAATACGCCGCCCCTGCAGTTTCACGCTGCCACCGCCAAGCCCACTTGTCAGAACAGAAGATGCATTGAGCAAGGTTACATCTGAAAAAATTGAAGACTGACTGGGATGTACTGTCCAACCCAACAAATTATTGTCCAAGGTGAGGGTAGTGTCTGCACCAGCACCTAACAGTACAACATTACCTTGAGGCGCAGTTAAACTGCCCCCGTCTAGCGTGACACCTCCGCCCAAAAGGGCTATGGTTTCACCTGTGGGCACACGCAGCCCCGTACGAGGCGCTGTAGGCAAGACTTCTAATGTAAACGGGTCAATTGTAAAACCGTGACCGTTACCCAAAACTTCTATATCACTTATGTTGCGACCATATTGCAGGCCTATCGGGGTGCTCACTGTTAGCAAGCTGGCAGCTTGAGGCGTTGTTGCACTAAATCGTACGTCATCCAATAACACAATGCTCTCAGCCGTACTAGCTATAAAAGAACCACCGACATCAAGAGCTGCATCTGCACCAAAAGAAATTCCATTTGGGTTAATCAAAAAGAAATCCGCTGTTCCCTGAGTAGCTAGCAACCCATCAATAAAAGAAGGATCACCACCTGTGACACGAGTAATGAGGGTAGTCAAGTCATTGGCATTGTCAAATTGAGCGACTTGACCAGGCGCAATGTTAAAGCTTTCAAAGCTGTGAAATAAGGTGTTTTCAAAACGAGTGCCCTCTGTGACAGTGATGACATTACCGACAGAGGATGCAACAGAACCACTCGTTGCATCTGGGATAATTTGGCCCCAGGCAGGGCCTGCGAATCCAACACTACCAATTAGGGTAGCTGCAAGACTTTGAATGTGAATGCCGTTAGATATGCTCATTGGTTCGAAGAATTTGGAAGATTTTTTTAAGCCACGTCATGACACATACTTAACTGCACTCAAGTCAAGGTCTGTAACACCCTTGAGATAGGCAATATAGTCATCGCCTGCATAGAGTAGACTTCTTTTTCCATCACTCTCAGTGGTGTAGTTATCAATAGATCCTGCCAATACTAGCTGGTCAACCCCTGCTTTAAAATCTTCGATGTAAGCGCTATCACTCCAGCCCGTTTGAGTGTAAAAGCTGCCACTGGCATCTCCCAAAATAAACTGATCAGCGCCGGCACCACCTTCTAAGTAATCGATGCCCCCAATACCCAGCAGCTGATCATTGTCAGAGGTCCCTACTAAAGCATCATTTCCGATGGAGCCTTGAATGATGTTATTCGCGGAAACTACTGTATCTGGCACTACTTGAGTCTCTACTTGGACTTGAGAAGGTTGGGATCGAGGAAGATTTATAGGATTTTCGATTGAGTTTGACGACACGGAAACAGCTAACTGCTGAGTATCGATGTCTCTAATATTTTGTCCATCCCCTAAAGTTGCCCGGACAATAACATCGTAGATATTGTCACCATTGGCATCAAGGGGAGCACGAGCATTGGGTGCAACCTTAAATCGGACGTCGCCTGTTGCTGGATCAATACTAAATAACGCTGCATCCTCACCTCCAGAAATTTCATAACTAATGGGACGATCTTCTCTGCGGGCATTGTAACGCTCTTCCAAAGGCCGTATTTCATTGTCAACGTCTAGTGGCGATCGCGGTTTTGCAAACCTATCTGGGCCAACACCAACTTGCTCAGCTAAGTCATTACCTAAGCTGGTAGCTGTAAAAAACACCTGAGAGTTTTCTAAGCTAAAGTTCGCGCCACCTTCAAAATCAGCCAGTTTCCGACCTTGGTAGTACAGGCTATTAGAGGACAGTTGATAGTCTTGCAGGGTCCCGTGCAGTAAAAGTGCATCCTGAGCAGAAAAATCGGCAATCAGGGCTTGGGTGCCAAAGCGAGTGTAGGAACCTTGAGTATCTCCTAGAATAATTAAATCGTTACCTGTGCCTGTCGTCACCGATTGTCTTCCAGAGGCAATATCAACAACATCATTTCCGCCTCCGGTAAATACTTGTGCTTGGGAAACGCTTAAACGCACAACATCGCTACCTTTACCTGTGATCACCGAAAAGCCATCTGAAAGTGGGTTAGCAGATATGTTTTGATTCTCTAAATTATCTGTGATTGTAACAACATTATTGCCATCGCCAGCATCAACAGTGCCCACACTACTTACTAAGGTAATCTCATCGTTACCATCTCCGGCAGACAGAGTGATACGACTGTTCTGGGCGCCTTGAATATGGATGCTGTTGTCACCACCTGATGTGGTGACAACAGCATTTCTGGTAAGCAAATAAATTGAGTCGTTTCCCTCACCTGTGTCAATTGAATGGGAATTGGGCGTTGACACTAACGAAGCATCCTGGGCAGCAGCATTGGCGGCTAAGTCATTAATGTCATTTATCCCAATGCCAAAAAGACCATAGCTATAGATCTGATTGCTGCCACCTGAAGCTTTGATAACACTGTTGTCTGAACCAACTGTGATGTAGTCATCCCCTTCTCCGGCAACCACACTAACGGGCGTAATCTCAGATGTCAAGAATACGTAATTATCACCTTCACCCGCATCAACGGAGTAGCCTGCTTCAGTATTTAGAGTAGAGGAGCGAGAGTCTACGCCTATAATAGTGTCATCTCCTTCCGCAGCAGTTACATCAGCTGAGAACCTCCCTAAAAAGACGATATCATTACCGCTACCAGCATCAATCTCAAGAAACTCCTTTGCTGGAAGAATAGGGTAAATATAGTCATCGACATCGGAGCCTATCAGCGTATCGCTACGAAAAAACAATTGAGCATAGGGAATTGCCTGCACTGTTGTAACTTGGTTGCGTCCTTCAACGGCTGCTATTTGAGCAATATCGCCAGCCCCATCACTGACAATATTAACAACGGCTGGATCTAGTCCATCTTCTTGCCAAAAGACCCAACGTCTGGTGCGAACACTACTGCGACGACGTTCAAAAAGCTTCTGATTATTGGCAATTGCTCCAGATAGACTGGTCTGTCGATCTCGAATGAATGAACTTGTGCCAAGGTTCTCATCTAGAGTGCTTACCTCTACACCCACCGTTTGAGCTAATGCTGTCTGGGTTTCTTGCAGAAGTGCAGCGTAGTCTAGAGAGACGTTTAAATCTCCTAAATTGTAACCGACAACATCTAAAGCCTGTAAATCCAGACTAGAGATATTGGAGCGAGATCCTGGAACGATGGCAGGATCCATTATCCCTAGGCTGTTGTAAGTCGCCTGACGGACATTTTCTAGGATAGTGGTATTGGTCTGGGGGCCAATGTCCACCTCATTAGTCCCTAAGAACTCGGTAATCTGTAGGGTTTCAGCCAACTGGGCATCTCGGGGAGTAACTGGAGCTGAAATGTTGATTAGATCCAAAAAGGCAGTGTTGAGTTCAAATTCAGGAATTTCTGGTGTTAGGTCAGAACTGACAGGTGACTGATAAGCCCAATGACTGGCCTGATACCCCTCTATGCCACCCGAGACTTCAATCAGTCCCTCCGCCATAGGTGCAATTTGAGTTCTTCCACCATCAATTGAGAAATAAGCGGCTTGGCCAGAGGTTATTTCTCTGGCATTGAGTTCTGTACTACGATTACTGTAACGAAAGAGATCTAGCAGTGAAGTTTGTCCTAAATTTGCTTGGTTGGTAATATCACCAATGACATCTACGCCACTGGTAAAACCCATGATGTGCCCCAACTCGTGAAGGGCCATGCTCAGGAAGTCTATTTGACGACTTGAGGATGCTAACTTACGAGAAAAATCGTAGTCCCAAGCAAAACTGCTGTTATCAAGACTGTTGAAAAGAACATACCCATCTATTGAGCTAGGCTCAATAAGCGTCTCTAAGCCTAGGGCTTTTGCATTAGCACGGGTGATAGAGAGATCGCTAGATTGATAGAGAGTGTCGTTGAGGATGGCGCTGTATTGGGTGACTCTTTCGGCATCTATCTGACTATTGAGATTGGAGAGCGCGGTAACATCATCAGCAGACGTTGCATCTTGCTCCATCGCATTCTGCATAGTTTCAATATCTGTAGCGATGTAAACAGGGAGAGCGCCTCCAACGACAGTCGGCGGCAATTCATCTGACTTTGCTATGTGAATATTGAAAACAGCATCATCTTTAAGGTACTGACTCCAAATACGCCCAGCCATCTCGAAGCCTATCATTTGCTCCGACGAGACTCCGGGTTGAAAAGTGAAATTGAAGTTAGTCATCTGACCCGTAAGAATTACTTAAGCTTGACTTATTTGTAAATCCACCTAATTTAATGATTAGCACAAGCCTTAACAAACCTTATGAGATTCCCCCTTTGCTCACAGCCTTAAATAAACAAATTGACCACAGTTTTTTTAGCGTCAGTCTGAATACGTTAGAGCGCTATTAATCTACTCGAAGAATCATAAAAATATATTTGTCAGGCACGCTATGAAACATACTGAGCTTCACTCAAATCAATATTCGTAACACCCTTGAGATAAGCAATATAGTCATCGCCTTCATACAAAAAAGTCCCCTGTCCGTCGCTCTGGATGGTGTAGTTGGCCTCAGAACCGCTTAGCACCAACTGATCAATCCCTGCTTCAAAGTCTTCGATGTAGACACTGTCATTCCAACCAGCCTGGATATAAAAGCTACCGTTAATATCTGCTAGAACAAATTGGTCAGCGCCAGCACCGCCTTCCAAGTAGTCGATTCCTCCAATACCCAACAGTTGATCGCTGCCAGCAGTTCCTACAAGCGCATCATCTCCGATTGTACCTCGCAAGACATTATTGCCAGCAACTTCCGTCTCCGGAGGGGATGCTTCAGAAGGGGAAGGTGTTGCGAAAGCATCACTAGCCGAAGAGTTGACTGTTGATGCGATAGGGCTAATGGGATCCATGACACCTGTCTCAGTAACATCTGTGTAGATGAGGCTGTTGCCACTCAGGTCAATGTTTGTGACTCCGTTGAGATAAGCAACTGCTGTACTTCCATCATTACCCAATAGGATCCAACTGCCATTGGCATCACTGAGCACTCGGTATTGCTCAGCGTGACCAGCTAAAACTAGCTTGTCTTCTCCAGCTGTGAAGTCGTCAATGTAAACGCTATCTGCCCAGCCATTAGCACTGTAATAGCTGCCATTCTCATCTCCGAGAACAACAATGTCCAAGCCTGTGCCCAGCGCCACGTAGTCGGTTTCACCAGCTCCTCGACTCAACTCATCAGTCGGGAAAATCAGATCATTGCCAGCCCCAGCCTCAATAGAATCATTGCCACCTTTTGATTCAAAATTATCATCTCCCTCGGTACCTTGTAAGAGATTCTGACCATCATTTCCTGTCAAAAGAGAAAAATATTGGTCAGAAACACTAAGGGTGCTCGCTTCTCTGCTATCCGATGTCTCTACCTCTTGAAAGAAAACGGCTCTTCGAGTGCGCACCCGACTGCGCCGTCGTTCTAAAAGATCGTCATCAACATTATTAAGGCCTTCAAAGTCTTCCGGACTCCCAGATGTAACAGACTGCGGCTCAACAAACGTTTCAACGTCACTGGTTCCATCATTGTTAATCGTATCCGAGTCAATGATAATCGTTTGAGAAGAGGATGCTAGTTGATTCTGTATCTGTTGATCCTGTAATAGGGTGCTGTAGTCTAGCGGTGAAAAGACTGAATCACTAAGATCATAACCAATAACATCTAACGCTTGTAAATCTAAGGTGGAAACGCGAGACAATTTACCAGGAACCAGGGCGGGATCCATAACGCCTAAGCTACTACGTGCCTGTGAAGAGTTCTGAACAACTGTAGTAAACTGGCCGCTTAGCAAAGTTCCCGGAAGCGACAAAACGGCATCCGCCAAACCGAAAAGACTCTGAAAAGGATTGGCAATGAAGTCAAAAAGTGAAGGAAATCCTAACCCTCTTCTGGTAGTCGTTGGCGCTTCGAAACCCCAGTGACTAGCCTGATAGTTATCTGCCTCATCAGAGCCATCAACAATACCCGTTGACAAAGGGGCGATACGGGTTTGACCACCATCGATAGAAAAGTAAGCCTCTTCACCGCGAGTTAACTCTTGAGCCCTAACATCAGTGCTCTGTTCGCTGTAGCGAAAGAGATCAAAAACAGACGTTGCCGACAAGTCAAGCTGTTGATTTGTCGTAGCATTATTACCTCTGTCCCCAAACCCGAACAAACGGCTACCCAAGCCCAAAAGGCTAAAACTTGGAGTCGATGATTGGCTTGATTGAACGGTGGGAGCGTCCATAGAGTCTATCCCACTGACAAAACCCATAATGTGACCCAATTCATGGAGGGCCATACCCAGAAAATCCAACTGCTGATCAGAACTTTCGGAGGTGCCAGAAAAATCGTAGTTCCACTCATAGCGACTATCATCAAGCGCGTTAAAAAGAACGTACCCATCCACTGAGTTGGGTGGCGTTAGGGCTTCCAACCCTAACGCTTTTGCATTAGCTTGAGTGATGGTGAGCTCACTTGACGAGTACTGTCTACCGTCAACGAGGGCACGATACTGCGTTTCCCCGTTAGCTGCTGATGTCGTATTTAAGTTTGCGATCGCCACAAAGTCATCAGCCGATGTCGCATCTTGGTTCAATGCATCTTGTACAGTTGCTATATCAGTGGAAACGTAAGCGGGAAGAGCTCCTCCCACAACGGAGGAAGGCAGCGCATTCGTCGCGGCCACATTTACATTGAAAACCGCATCTTCATCAAGATATTGACTCCAAATGCGTCCAGCAACTTCAAAACCCCTTATTTGCTCCGACGATACTCCAGACTGAAAAGTGAAATTGAAGTTTGACATCTTACATTCAGCAATCTTAACTACTTACAAATAGCACCTTTAGATACTTACAAATAGCACTAACTTAAGTATTAACAACACCCCCTTACAGAATAAATAATACACACTTCATACGTAATACTTACTTTAAGTAACATATTCCGCCCTAGAAAGACTTATTAAGAGGTCTCTTAACTATGAAGCAGCTATGAAGTGCTTAACGAATGTATCGTTAATTTCATGTAGCAACCTTGCCCTCAGTAAGGCAGTGCTCTTGCAGGAAGCAGGTAATCATATTTACACGTAAAGAATGACCTTTGGAATGTAAGATTGTTCCTCTTTCAACACTCCCGAACAGTAGCTTTATCTCATCGACATGTTGCTAATAGTCAATTAATTAGCATCAAGAGAATGGTAAGAGACAGATAAACTTTCTAGATAAACCGCTTCAAACTTCATATCCGAAAAACGGTCAGCGCACAGTTACTAGCACCCAAGAGATATAGATATTGAACCTAACATGTTGTTTAAAGTAACTCATTTGACTACTCCCCCAACTGAAGTACGGGGGATTCCCCGTCTTCGCTCGAAGGTTTCAGCACTTCTGATAGATTGGAGTTGAGAGTCCAAATCCTCAGACGCCTTGGGCTGGTCAATTGCCCACTAGCCGGTTTGCGTAGCATTCCAGTTACGTTTGCTTTTCTGCCAATATTCCACGCACCATTGCAATCTGCATTGATTTGCGTACCATCAGCACTCTCGTATAGTCCTCGCTTTACGCGCCGTCCAGATGGCTTCCATCCCTCGGGTTTCTCACCGAATATGGGAATCACATCTAGGTCTAATGCCGAGGCTTTGGACGTATAGCTTTCTTCTTGTTCAACAAACTCAATTCCGTGCAACTCGCATAGCTCCTCTATTCGTTTCTTGAGCCGTGCGGTTGGTATCTGCACAAACTTTTGATTCGTCTTGCGGCCCATATTGGCTGCGTTCTTCTGCCCTTTGTTCCAGCCAAAGACAACAACGCCTATCTGATTCTCTAGGCAGTAGTTGACGACCATTCGCGCTGCCTTGTTGAGGGCATCACGCACCTGC
>JBGCGG010000153.1:0-16880 GCA_045110585.1 Phormidesmis sp.
TTCGGCAAAATCTCTAGCAACAGCGGTTCAAAAATTTCCCACTCTTTATCGCTGAGACTGCTGGAATAGCCCATGATGACTTGATTGTATGCTCTACTATCGGTTCTCTGGCATTCTAGTAGATCTCAAATGGGTTCTATAAAGCATGCTATTCAGGCAATGGTATGACTCAAATAAGTCATGGCATAAATGAGTCCTGACATCGAGGCAGAACACCAAGGACTTACACAATAGGATAGGACTTGAGGCCACTGGATTCGAGCGGGAGAAAGACCGTCCAAGTAGTGCCTTGGTTAGGTCGCTCGCGAACTGTTAGCTTTGCCCCCAACGCATGAAATAAATTCTTCGTGGCTTCTAAATTAAGACTTAGGCCACCTGTTTCTGGCTGAAACATCAGCAAATGTCCCAAGGATTGTAGAGGCGGTGCAGCACAAGACGCGGCGTAATGCGGATTGGTAAAGTCTGAGATGGCTTGAGACTGACTCTCGGACTGTGGCTGAGTTTTACCTTGAGATTGAAATTGCAGCTTGAGCTGATCTCCAGCATGAAGAACATGGAGCTGAATATGTCCGCCAGGCGCAACCCTGTGGGTAAACAGTTCAACCAAACCAGTGAGGACATGTTGGAGCATGGTGGGATCACTGGCAACCATGGGTAATTCGTTCGGGAGGGCTACTTCCAAAGACAGGTTACGACGCTGGGCCGCTTGTTGCCACTGGGGAATGGCATCTTGAAAAACTTGATGCAACGCGATCGCACTCAACGGAGAGCGAAAAGACGACAGGGGTGATTGACTCGCAGCTTCGAGTTCCACTGCACGAAAAATCAAGTTGAACCGATCAATCTGTTGAGTACATTCTCTATCAATGCTTGTCAGACGCTTGAGGGCTTGCGGATCGAGATCTTTCCGCTTTAAAAGCGATCGCGTATAGGTTCGAATCGTCGTCAGCGGCGTTCGAATCTCATGGGCCATGGCCTTTAGCAACGCACTGTCAGAGAACGGTTCAGAACTTTCAGCAGATCTCGCATCTGTCGTAGCAATCGCCTTAGGAACGACGCGCGTAGTCGCAGGTTGGGGAAGACAAGCCAACATCCAGCGGTTGAACTGACTAACAACGCGATAGTGCGGCTCTTTCGGTTCAAATTTTTCGACCAATGGATCAATAAATTCGAGCTGCTGGGGGCGAACCACACGGATACGAGATCTGAGCATTCGCCACACAGAACTTACGACCTGTGGCATAAATGAAAATTGAAACCGCAGCTCATCGTCCGCATCCTTACCCAAAACCAAAATCAAAGAAAATTGGGGGGTCAACGCTAAAACAAACTGCTCCTGAGTGAGCGGATCGTTTTCTAACAACGGCAATAGGCGAGTGTGAAAATCCTGACTCTTTTGTTTTCTTTTATTTTTTCCAAACAGGCGCTCAACCGGAGAAAGAGCACAAAAGGAGGAAGCGAACTGCGCCGAAGACTGAGGAACAAGCGTCCAGTTAGAGATATGTGCTGTTAGTTCAGCGTCTTTTTGAGCGTCATTAAACAAAGGCACTGGCCCAGAAAGAACCAGAGCTTGAGGGGATTTTTGCCCTTTGCGCTGACGTTTTTTGGTGTGCGGTTTCTGGCGTTTTTTGGCGTGGGCAGACGTTGCCCTTGTCATTTCTTGACTGAGTAGCTGATGAAGGGCAGCCGTCGCCCCTTGCCATTCTTTCTCAGCACGGTTTTGTTTCGCAGCAGCTGTGAGTGTGTCGCGAACGGTTGGAAGCGCAGAAGGAACATCGGAAACCGCGATCGCATCCCCCTGGGAAAATTCGCCAAGGGCGACCAGTGCGCTAATGGTGGGTAATAGTTGCTCAGATACGCCCATAAACTGCGTCGAAACCCCAGTGGTGATGCGGTTAGCAAAAGCTCCTTTAATTACACTACTGGAAGCGTCTTATGATAGCTATGCGTAAAACCGAACGCGACAACTTCGGTACAGCAGGCTTTTCTTAGAAGTTCCACAAAAAACCTTTTGCCAACCCCCTCATCATCAAACCTCTCCTCAAATCAAGGCCACCGTCATGAGCCGCGCCTCACAGTCTTAATCTGTCCGGGTTTTCATGCCAGCTCACTCACAGATGCCTTTGTGCGATCGCTGCCCGCCTTCATTACGCCCCATGTTGTTCAGCAGTTTCCAGCCGATCCTTTCACCACCTTCCAAGCACTCAAACATACCTTTGAGCGTCAGCCTGTGGTAGCCATCGGCTTTAGTGCAGGGGTGGTTGGGCTGGTGGGCGCACTGACCATTTGGCAACAACAAGGCGGCCAGATCCAACGGCTATTTGCGATGGATGGCTGGGGCATCCCCACCATCGGGTTACCCGTCTGCCGTATGAGCCATGACGCATTTACCCACTGGAGCAGCGTCCCTCTGGGTATGGGCAACGTAAATTTTTATGCCGAACCGAGCGTTGAGCATTTACAGATGTGGGCCAACCCTGCGCACGTAAAAGGATGGCAAATCGGCGCACCTTCACTATCCACAACGAGCTTACTATCCACAACGAGCTCAAAACAATTAAGCCAGAAGAGCGCAGCCAATAATCACCCAGCCAATAACCGCGCAGCCATCAGCGCACAACTCTTTTTACATGCTCAGCTACAGCATTGTTACCACGAGCTTTGCCCTTAACTTAAACAGGCATCCTCATTACCAGCACGCTGGGAATTGAAAACGGACTGACAATTGACGGCCTTCAGTAATTTACAGAGTGGCAATTGACGGCCTCAGTAATTTACGGCCTCAGAGGTATGACGTTTTGTCATATCTTGCATCCATTTAAAAGCTTGTTGTAGATTTAGCTACAATTTACACTGACGTAATCACTAAAGCTTTGCGGCCTCCTTAGCTGTGATGACGACTGCTTTCATTCCTAAACTGCAATTGCTTATGGTTTCTATCATCAAGTCAGAATCATCCGCGGCTACCCAGCAGGTTAGTGGCGCATACGCACTTATTGACAGCCTTGTGCGGCATAGGGTGAAGCATATTTTTGGGTACCCAGGCGGCGCAATTTTACCGATTTACGACGCGCTCTATAAGGCAGAAGAAAAGGGCCTGTTACAGCACGTGTTAGTTCGCCATGAGCAAGGGGCATCCCACGCGGCCGACGGCTATGCCCGAGCAACTGGGGAAGTTGGTGTTTGCTTTGCAACTTCTGGCCCAGGCGCAACGAACTTAGTCACTGGCATTGCCACAGCACAAATGGATTCGATTCCAATGGTGGTTGTCACTGGGCAGGTGACCCGCGCGGCGATCGGCACCGATGCCTTCCAAGAGACCGATATTCACGGCATTACGCTACCTATCGTTAAGCATTCTTATGTCGTCCGCGACGCCAATCAAATGGCTCAAATTGTCGCAGAGGCGTTTCATATTGCCAGCACGGGTCGGCCAGGCCCCGTGCTGATTGATGTGCCTAAAGATGTTGGCCTAGAAGAAATTGATTACATTCCCGTAGAACCGGGTGAGGTCAATATTCCTGGATTTACCACTTACGGCAAAGGCGAAGATCATCAAGTAGACGCCGCATTAGAACTGCTCAATTCAGCCACCAGTCCGCTCCTGTATGTTGGCGGCGGTGCCATTACATCGGGTGCACATGCCGAGATTCAAGCCTTAGCTGACATATTTGCGGCCCCCGTTACCACCACCTTAATGGGTAAAGGCGCTGTGGATGAGCACCATCCACTTTCTGTCGGGATGTTGGGTATGCACGGGACGGCCTACGCTAACTTTGCCGTTAGTGAGTGCGATTTATTGGTTTGTATTGGCGCTCGTTTTGATGATCGAGTGACGGGCAAGCTGGAGAAATTTGCCTCTAAGGCTAAGGTCATTCACATCGATATTGACCCCGCAGAAGTCGGCAAAGTGCGAATACCAGAAGTGCCGATTACGGGTGATGTGAAAGTTGTCTTACAACAGCTTTTAGACAAGGTGAAAACGCAAGCAGCACCTGATCAGGGAAAGACCAAGGCATGGCGCGATCGCATTGATATTTGGGAAAAAGATTACCCTCTCGTCGCCCCCACTTACTCGGATCAAGTTTCGCCACAGTCTGTCATTGTGGAGCTTGCCAAGCAGGCCCCCAAGGCTTACTACACCACTGACGTAGGACAACACCAAATGTGGGCGGCGCAGTTTTTAAAGAACGGGCCACGCCAGTGGATTTCGAGTGCGGGGCTTGGCACCATGGGCTTCGGATTACCTGCGGCACTCGGCGTTCAGGTCGCTTTACCCAACGAGCAAGTCGTGTGCATCAGTGGTGACGCAAGCTTCCAAATGTGCTTACAAGAGTTAGCCGTCCTAGCTCAGTACAACATCAAAGTTAAAACAGTCATTTTGAACAATGGCTGGCAAGGTATGGTGCGCCAGTGGCAGCAAACCTTTTTTGGAGAACGCTACTCTTCTTCCAATATGGAAGTCGGCATGCCTGACTTTATGATGTTGGCCCAAGCCTTTGGCGTGAAAGGAATGAGGGTAAGTGATCCGAGTGAAATAGAAAGTGCAATAGCTGAGATGCTGGCACACGATGGCCCAGTGCTATTAGATGTCCAAGTGAAGCGAGATGAAAACTGCTACCCCATGATTCCGCCCGGTAGCAGCAATGCAGAAATGGTCGGATTGCCAGAGGGTAAGCCCAGACCCAACGTCTAGGCCACTTGCATCTAGGCCGCTTGCATCTAGGCCGCTTGCATGGAGCACGTTGATATCTAGCGCGCTTATATATAAAGCCGTCAATACAACGCGATATGACATAATCCGCGATATGACATAACCCTCGTTTATACATGCACGGGCACCTGCTGGCGTGCATGTATAAACGGGCATCAGCGAAATTCAAGCAGAGAGAATCTGCCATGTAATTAGGCAAAAAATCATCAAGCAGCTGTGAAGTGATTTTCCAATACTGCTGAGTGATAAGAAGCACACATTTCAGCTCAAATTCCATAATTACCCCTAGTTCACAAGGCATTCTTTCAGGGAACTTTCCCCTTAGAAGCCTTCAAAAGCTGGGGGCTTTTTGGTGTTGAGGCAAATGAAATCATCGTTTAACCGTGATCTTACGGACGGTACAAGGCTAAAGATTAAACATTTTGAATACGCAGCTACGAACAACAGGAAACGGATTAGAAAGTAACGTTCTTAACCGCTTCGAGAAACGTTCGAGCATCCATATCCGTATCTACACGGAGAGTTTTATGAACCCTTTACAGAAATATTCTGGATAGGCTTGTTCTTCTCCCGATCCCACGGTAGTATGCGCGTAATTTAATTGATAGTCATGTTGCACCGGGTCGAAAGCTCCTATCCGCAAGCGATGTAGCAAACTACGTAAATTTACCGCTTCATATAAATCTCCATACAATCGCATGGTATTTGCTACCGATTTTGATCCCTATGATGAGTTAGAGCGCACCAGCCGTTCCAACGCTGAGCGTCTTCCTACAGTTACTCACTCCACTGTTCGAGCTCTCCCCGTCAGGCCATTGTCAAACGGAGGCGTGGGTAGCCCAGCGCGAAATCACCCGACCAACTATCAGCCCGCAGCAAGTAGCGTTGAGCAGGCCGCTGCCCAGCGCACTGACATCCAGAATGCTGCTGCTCGAAAGCCGGTTGAAGATAATGTGGTGCCGCTGCATTGGGGCGAACCCGCGACCCGCGTCAGAATTGAAAATAAGTCTCTGCTTTTACCGCGCCAGCCTAAGCTGCCTCTGGGCCTTCAGCTTTTAAATCGAGTGCAGCAAGGTTCTGCTGTCATCATGGGCGTCTTAGTGACGGGTGCACTCGTGGTTTATGGATCGACAGTCTATGTAGACAAGTCAACCAGCCGTGCGCTAGTTCAGTTGGATGAATTACAAGGCGAGTCACAACAGCTCACAACGGCCAATGAGTCTATTAAGCAGAGTTTGGCAGAGCAGGCCATTCGCGAAGACTCTGGACTAGAACCCTACAAAGCAGGTGATGTGCTACTTTTAACCCCTGCGCCACGACGCCCAGGAGCAGCGCCGGAAGAACCTGCACCAGAACTGCCTGGGCCATTAGGCTACTAGTGCGCTATCGATAGCACAGAGTTAATAGCACAGAGTTAATAGCGCAGAGTTAATAGCGCAGGGTTAATAAACGCAACATTGATATGGATGCATCTCCTCGCTCACGGCATCGTCGGCGCAAGTCTTCGGCGCATCTGGCCCGGCTATCTCGTTCTCGACCTCGCTCTACGCCGGAACAAATTAGAGATTTTCGGCTTAATTCACCTCGGCTGCGCTTGATTAGTGTGTGGCTGGTTCTGGTGGCTGGCATGTTGGGCTTAGGCTCACGGTTGGCTTACCTACAGCTTGTGATTGCCGATGATTTGCAAGTCATTGCCCAAGAGCAGCAGGCCATTCAGGCTACGCCGCGCACCTCTCGGCGGCAAATGGTAGATAGGCAAGGCAATGTAATCGCGATGGATCGGGTCGTGTACACGCTGTATGTACATCCCATGCTGTTCAAAAAACCGAGTAGCACGATCGCCCAGTCGATTAGCACCGTTCTCGGCTTGGATCCCAAGCAGCTCACCCGCAAGTTTGCTGCAGAAGAAAGCGGCATTCAGCTCAGTACAGATATTTCGGAAGAAACGGCCAAGCGCCTAAGAGGGCTACGACTAGATGGCCTTGATTTATTGCCTTCACCCAAGCGGGTGTATCCCCAAAGTGCGCTGTTTTCTCAGGTCACAGGATATATCGATTTAGAAGGTCAGCCCAAAGCGGGTATAGAGCTGGCCCTTCAGGAGCAATTAAGCTACGACGACCCTAAAGTTGGAGAACCCACACCGCTACAGCATGTCACGCGAGATGATTTGCAAATGCAGCTCACGATTGACAGTCGGTTACAGCGTATTGCTCAAGATAACTTAGCCAAAACAGTAGCTGAATACGGGGCTAAGCGAGGGGCGCTGCTGGTGATGGACAGCCGTACCGGGGAGATTTTGACGATGGCGATCGCTCCGACCTACGATCCCAACAAGTACTATGACGCCAACATTGAATACTTTCGCAACTGGGCAGTCAGCGATCTGTACGAACCTGGCTCAACATTTAAGCCGATTAATGTAGCGATCGCCCTCGAAGATAAGGCCATCACCGCGACCGATTTAGTCAATGATGCGGGGCGCATCCAAATTGGCAAATGGCCTATTCAAAACGTAGACTACTCCACCAATGGCCCGCGCGGCCCAATCTCCATTACAGACGTGCTGCGCTATTCCAGCAATGTGGGCATGGTGCGCATTATGGAACGGCTGCCACGAGCCAACTATTATGAGTGGCTAGAACAGAAATTGGGCTTAGGCGATCGCACCGGCATTGATCTTCCAGGAGAAACCAATGGTCAAATTAAAGCGCGCGATCAGTTTGTAGGAAGTGAAGTAGAAGCCGCTACAACCTCGTTTGGACAAGGCTTTTCGCTCACCGTACTGCAGCTGGCTCAGCTCCACGGCAGCTTAGCCAACAGGGGCAAACTGGTTACCCCCCATGTGGTAAGAGGACTAACCAATGCAGAAGGAGAAATAACTTGGGCACCTGAGCGCGCCGCTGCCAAACAAATTTTTTCGCCTGAGACCACGCGAATTGTGTTGGACATGATGAAAGATGTGGTGAACGACGGTACCGGCTCAGCCGCTAAGCTAGACGGCTATCAAGTTGCGGGAAAAACAGGCACGGCCCAAAAGGCAACTGAATACGGCACATATGGCGATCAGCGCATCACTAGTTTTGTGAGCATCGCACCGGTCAGCGACCCGAGATATGTTGTACTGGCAGTGATTGATGAACCCCAAGGGGAGAACGCATATGGTGGCACCGTCGCGGCCCCGTTAGTGAAAAAAGTACTAGAGTCTCTCGTTGTCCTTGAAGGCATCGCCCCCGATGCTAGTTCACCATCGAGCAGGCAGCAGCAGCAGCAACCTGATGCTAACCAAAATTAAGCTCAGCCGTTTCAGCTCAGTCATTGAAGCTCAGCCATTGAAGCTCAGCCATTGAAGCTCAGTCATTGAAGCTCAATCGAATTTAGGATGGTAAAGCTTTCTTTTACTGTCAGGCATGAAATACGTCATTGGGGTAGATATTGGGACGAGCAGTACAAAATCAGTGCTGTTTGATACGACAGGGAAGCAGATTGCGCGCAGCGCGCAGTCGTATGCGCTCCAATCACCTGCACCCGGCGCGGCGGAGCAGAACCCTGACGACATTTTGCAAGCCGCCACTCAAACCGTATCGCAGGTCATGGAGCAAAGTGCTATTGGCGCAGATGCGCTGATAGCAATCTCTTTTAGCTGTGCAATGCATACGCTCCTGCTCATAGATAAAGCGAATAAACCGCTAACACCGCTATTTACCTGGGCTGATAATCGCAGCGATCGCTACACTCACATCGCAGAACAAAAGGCCCCTACACAACGAGCCCTTTACGAGCGCACAGGCATTCCCGCACACCCCATGTCACCAGCCATCAAACTCATATGGCTGCGGCATGAATATCCAGACACGTTTGCACAAGCAGCCCGCATCGTGTGCATTAAAGAATACGTGCTGTGGCACTGGTGCCATCAGTGGGTGATTGATCAATCCATGGCATCTACCACAGGATTATTGAACATTCACACGTCTCAGTGGGATACCGACACGCTAGCGCTAACAGGCATTAAAAAAGAACAACTTTCGCCCATCGTGCCCACGACACATGCGTTAACGCTACGTAACAGCTATGCCAGCAAACTGTGCGTGGGATCAAAAACGCCTGTGATAATTGGCGCAAGTGACGGGGTACTGGCCAATGTTGGGGTGGGAGCGATCGCAGCCGATACCGCCGCCATTACCCTCGGCACTAGCGGTGCGATTCGACGCGTGATCAATCATCCGAAAACAGCACCTGACGCCCAGCTATTTTGCTACGCCCTCACAGACACACAGTGGGTCATGGGCGGCGCTGTGAATAATGGCGGCATTGCCCTGCAATGGACACGCGATCGCCTCGTGCCCGATTCCATGCCCGCTCAAGCACAAGACGCCAACGGCTCAGACCTTAGCAAATCTCCCGACGAATCTCCTGGGAAACCTCCCGGCGAGTCTAGTTATGATCGCATGAATGCAATGGCCCGCAGCGTTCCGGCCGGTTCTGATGGCCTTATTTTCCACCCTTACCTGCTCGGCGAACGTTCCCCTTTGTGGAACGCAAAGGCCCGCGCCAGCTTTTTTGGCCTCAGCCGAGAGCATTCTCAGGCGCATCTAGTTCGAGCCGTTATGGAAGGCGTGATTTACAACCTGTACACCGTATTCCAGGCCTTAGAGCAAGCCAGTGGCCCTATTGACAAGCTACGTGCAGCGGGCGGGTTTGCCCGCTCTGGGCTATGGCAGCAAATTCTGGCGGATGTGTTTAATCGACCGATTGAGATTCCGGCAGTTATAGAAAGTTCGGCCTTGGGTGCGGCGCATTTGGCGCTGGTGGCGGTGGGAGAGTGGGAAAATTTGGACGGCGTTGGGGCAAAAGGCAGCATCGCGTGTGATGCAACCACCTCTCTGGCCAAGCATTGCCACCCTATTCCAGAAAATGTCAGCCGTTACCAAAAAATCCTCCCCGTTTACGCTAGCCTCTCAACAGCCTTCACCCATCACTATGAGGCACTACAGCAGGCTATCCAGTAAGCGCAACAAGCAACTGTCAGGACACAACCCACTCAGCAGTTTCTTACCTTAGCCTTAGAGGGAAATTAGGAGGACTGGTTTAATCTAGCTATGTGGAGATCACGCTGAATGGCTAATACATCAAGCTCGTTCTTTAGTGACAGCAGTTTTCCACAGCAGCAGTCTTTCACGGCAGCGGTCGTTTACAACAGCAGTTAAGCCTGGGCCGTTCTATCTGCCCTATCCAATCGAATTTATCACCCCATGAAAAAACGTCATTTTTTACAAACCAGTGCGGCCTTTTTAGGTGTTTTTGCCTTATCCAGTTGTTCATCGCAACAAACCCAGGCAAACGCCGAATCCACACCAGAAGGTGGCTTCGAGTCGAATCCATTTGAAGTGAGCAAAACACCGGACGAATGGCGTGAGATTTTGACCCCAGAGGAGTTTTCCGTACTCAGAGAGCATGGTACAGAGCGTCCTTTCACCAGTGAGCTAAACAAAACATACGCACCAGGCACCTACACCTGCGCAGGCTGCGAGCAACCCCTCTATTCTTCAGAGACTAAATTTGATAGCGGCACGGGCTGGCCTAGCTTCTATGAGGCCCTTCCGAATGCAGTCGGGACGTCTGTAGATAACAGTTTTTTAATGACTCGTACAGAAGTTCACTGCGATCGCTGCGGCGGACATCTGGGCCATGTCTTTAACGACGGGCCACAGCCAACAGGCAAACGACACTGTATTAACGGCGTTGCCCTGAATTTTGAGGCTGCGTAGCGCCTGATAAAAACCCAGCTTGGCCTCGGTCAAACTCAAACAAAGTCGGGATTAATCAAACCCGTGCAAGTCTTTGCCTAGCGAGTCACTTACTCACAGGATTCTCTAGGCAAGACAGTACCCGCATTAATTTGAGAAAATCCGCTCAAATCTAGCACCGCGCTGCCAAACCGCCCGCCCATAGACTGATCGTCCATGGACTGATCGCCCAGCGTTAACGCAGCATCATCTGGCGCAGTGGCTTCAGTGCCATCCAACTTGCCTTTGCCCGTCACAATGCTGCCATTTAAGGTACCTTCCAAGCAAATGCTCGCGTCGGTTTCAGGATAATAAAAATCACCCACCACGGTATTACCCAGCTTTTGAAAGAGGAATACGGCACCACCGCTTTCTAGCAGCTCTTGTGTGGAAACAACCTTAAAGGGCAAATCAGCTGAGGTAAAACGATAATTACCGTTTGGCAAAGCCTGTAGCATTCTTTCCAAGTCTGCGCTCTCAGCATCTGCCGCTGGCTGCAGATTTGCGGTGACGAGTCCTTCAGGCACTTCAGCAGTCAGACGACAGCTGAGAGTTTCGTCTACGTCTGCATAGGTGCGATCGCCTAGCGCATCGGCTGAAGACAAGCCCAGTAGCTGAGCATAGTAAGCGGGCTGAGCACTCAGCCTAGCCCGCGCAATAGAAAGCGGCGTCTCGTATAGCGTCAGCGTCCGCTTACCGGCAATATCTGAGTTAATGGCTGGATTTTCAGGCGTATTTTCCAATGCCAAAATAGAAGGAAATTCCTCGTAAATAAATACGCTGTGACCGTTCATTTCCAAGGCGGTGATCGCAGCGCCCCCATCCAACGAAGCGGTTGCCGCTAGCGGGCTTCTCACACCAACAGTTGCATCGTACTCACAGATCGTAATCGTCGAGTCAGAAAGAGTGGCCTGAGCATAAACAGGTTGAGATAACCATGCTGCGCTCACCCCGCCAACAACTGCCATCAAGAACCGTTTTAGAGGGATATTCACAGGATTCAAAGAACGAGATTTCATAGAGAAAGATTGCATAGAGAAAGATTTCATAGCCCCAAAAGACGTCCATCTTTCCACACAAATTATCGCCTGAGTTCGAGGAAAGAAACTCGATTGAACAAAGTCTGAGTGCTTATCTCTTCGTACTCAAGAGATGATGATGTAGACAGAGGGGTTCTGGCAGCGTATTTTGCCCACTGCCAGAACCCCTCCACGATGTTTTTTCTTGCTAAGGACAACCCTAGACACCCTTTTATGACAATGAATTCAGCCATTACATCCAAAAGAGAGCACAACCAAAAGATGGACAAATAGCAGAGGAAACAAGTAGCTATGGACAAATAGCAGGGGGAGCCACTCTACCTGGATCAATCAGAGCCGCACCACTTAAATTTAGAACAGCGCTGTTAATGGTTAAGTCGCTAGGTAGCAGAGATAGACCAAAGTTATCATTAGAGATGATTGAGGTGCTTGTTCGGGTGCTCAGTCCGCCGACACTTGGCCCTCTACGAAACGCTTGGCCCGAAATAATATTGCCATCCAAGTTGCCCGTCACACAGGCGCTTTCTCCAGTGTCTAAATAGGTCAACGTGCCCGTGACAACATCTCCTATTTTGCGAAATGCAAACACCCGGCCATCTGCGGGTAGTCCATCGCTGAAACGACGACTGCGTCTGGGGGAAACCAGCAAACGATAACGGCCATCTGGTAAATCACTTACTTGAGGCCGAGAGGGGAAAACAACCGTGGTAGAAGTTGGATGAAAGCGCCGCTCGCTCGGCAACAGCAACACACGTATGGGTTCAGTGGGCGTGGGTTCAGTGGACGTGGGTTCAGTGGACGGTGCTGGCTTCACTACGCGACGCACTTCTATGCTAGGAGAAGGCAGCTGCAGTGGGGTTTCTTCTGGAATGGTAAACGTGAATGTAGATAGATTAGGCTCTAAGTTTTCAACGTCGATAGAAACGGAAGGCTCAGAAAAGGACTGGGCAAAGAGCGGAGCAGCGCTTGTACATAACGCTGAGGCACTGGCTGCGATCGCGACCAAAAGCACTCTGCCTAGCGACACAACTGATGACGTATTTTGCATGAGGTGAAAAAGGTAAGGGGCCTTACCTTGCCGATGTATTTATCAGCACCCGATTTCATCAGTATATATCGCTAGACGGTGATTGCACTTATTCAGCTTTGGAGTCGTCAGCAGCTTAGTCGTCAGCCGCGGAGTCAGCCACACAAGATTTAGGCGGCAGACTCGAGCCTGCATTAATCATCGAAAATCGAGCTAAATCCAAAACGGCATTCGCCTGCGTTCTGTCAGCAGATTCAGGCGATGATTTCAGCGATAGCACACCGTACACCGTACTCCCGGAGGGCAGTGATCGCGCTGCACTAACGGGGTAAGCCACGCCCGAAATACTATCACCGCTCACAATACCCGTGACACAAATACCTGATTCGCCAAAGCGGGGCATCAGTTCACCAACAACGCTGTTGCCTTCTTTTCTCAACACAAAAACAGGCACATTTTCTTGCTGAAGTGCTGCATCTGTAAATACACGATTTTCAGCATCACCTAAAACATAGCGATAGTTACCATCTGGCCGAGAAGATAACGTCGAGATAGGCGCACCATCAAACGGAGTAGGGTTAACTCTCGTCGGCGTGATGTTGGTAGGGTCAAGGCTGAACGATGGCGCAAAGAGCTGAGTGGAGGCGGGCTGAGTGGAGGCGGGCTGCGTACTGGCAGGTGCTGGGGCAGTCGGCGCAGAGGCAGGGACTGGCAGCGCCACAGGTGCACTGGCTGGAGACGAACTGGCTGGCGGCACATCAAACGAATCATTCACCGGCCCTAGAATGGGCAAAGGGTCAGCGGCCTGAGCAACCAAAACATCGAGATTAAGCAACGCAATACAGTTATTTTCAGCCTGCTCGCTGTCCGCAGAGTCACTGGCGTATGGGTTAGAGAGCAACAGCCGCCGAACCGCCGTATACAATCGCGCTCGGGAGAGGGTCGGCAAGCTCTCCCGAGAAAGGGTAGATAGCTCTTGCTGGGACGTAATAATTGCGTGGGAGGAGGCATCAGAAGGATGAGCGACCGCATCGACGCGCTGGCTTCTACCGCCGTTTACAAGCTGGGCAGCCTCATATGTTTCAGCGTTACAGTTGGCACCATAGGGTGATCGCTCTGTTGGGTAAGCGGAAGTCGTTTGAGCAGTTGCCTGAACAGCTGCCTGAGCAGACCCCATCAGCAAAGGCGAGGCCATCAGCGTGAAGGGCAATGCAGTTTTTAAAGCTGAGTACAGTTGAGTGCGCATTGTAAAAATTAATGTGCCTACAAAAAACTTTCTGTGAATATACTCATTATTCCACAAAGTTAAGAAAGGTTAAGCATTGAAGAACGATATTATGGTGGGTTGTCTATCGGATTCATGCATCTGTCGCATAAGCAGACTAAATATCCAACCGGAACTTTAGCAGCTCATAAAAGGCTCGCGACAGCTCGCGGCGGCTTAATTTTTGTGCATCTTGCGGCAAATTCGCAAAGGCCTTAGCATGCGCTTTTGGCAAGGCTGCTTTAACCAAATAAGAGAGCTGCTTGCGCGTAATCATGTCATTGGGTGCAAACAATCCTCGCCCCACACCAGCAATCATCCCCTGGGCTTTAAGGGTTTCAATATTGCTGTAGGCCCAGTGCTTACCTGGCTGGACATCTCGAAAACTAGGCTGTGCGGGACTGACTTTTTCTAGGTCTAACAAGCTCACAAGCGCCGTAGAAACCACTGCCCGTGAAACATTGGCATAGGGCCGAAAGTGTAGATTGCCTTCATTTTCACTGCGAATGATGCCCGTTGCCGCCATCACCTGAATGGGTTCAAAATCTGGATCGTGATGGGCGACATCATCAAACCAGAAGATAGGAATACCGTTGCGCGTCATAAAGCCCTGCAGCTTTCGCAACAAAGGCAATGTCTCCACAATGTCGCGAGGCTGATGCTGCGCCCAAACCGAAAACACCGCCAAAAATCCGCTGGCTTCACCAATCGCCCACTCAATGGGGTGCATTCGGTAAGCAGCATTCGTAATATGCGTCGTGCCAATGCTTTTAGCCGACAGAATCAAACCATCGGCGGTCATGGGCACCAGTGATTTGGCTGGGAGTGAAAAGGGCAGCGCAGCGGCGGCTTTGCCTGTTGGCGTCACATGGCCTTTAAATAAGTTGCCATGCAAATCTAAATAGTGATACTGACCGATACCAACGCTGTCATCAAAGCAGCGGGCGCGGGCTTTTTTAGGAAAGAAACTTTCAGCCACATCTTCGTGGCGGATAGTCGTGAGGGCAATGCCCCGGCGAGACTCTCGAATGTAGGGTTCAAGCGCGATGCCGTCGTCACTCCAAGTGAGGTCGCCTCTGGGCTTAAGACTGGCCGTGCCGCTGGTTTGAAGATAGTGAATGTAGGCTTTAGCGCGATCGCGTGCCCGCTGCAAAATCACTTCTCGCTCCTCGGGGCTAATCCCAATTAAATGACCGCGCCGAAAATCATTGCCGCAGCATTGGCCTCTATCGGGATGGTCAGAAGTTCCCCAGTTAATGACGGAAACGTCGCCGATGCTCACGGCTTTAGGGTTGAGCGATCGCCGCTGCAATCTGCGATAGCGAAAAATGCCAAAAGGCGCGAAAAAGCTGCGCTTATCCCATTGGCTAGATTTTCGCACCCAAAAATCACTCGTAAAATCTCTCAGATTGAGCCAAGGCTCACGCCCATATCCCGTAGGCGCAGCAAAGGTTTTACCGCTTCCTGATGGCGTCCGCTCCACCACCACATTAAAAGTGAAAGACTGCTGACACTCAGGGATAGGCTCGTCGCGCAAAATCGCTTCACCCGTATCAAATCGTGATTCTTGCCCCACCCGAGACGGTAAGTCTGCTAGCTCTAGCAAATCCCCATAGTCTGTCGCTTCTATAGTCACTTGGGCGTTTACCCGGAAGCGATGACCATTGTTTTTATCTTTGAACGCCACACCTACTATCTTGGGAAGCTGAGAGGAGGTATCTGCCGGTTGCGCCGCCCGCAACACCTCTACCGGCACACTGTCAGCAATCAGCGTCAGCTTTCCGTTTTCAAGGTAAGGCATAAATCGCTCATTCATCGCAGTCGCAGCCACAACAGGCGTTGTCGTAATCGGGCACACCCATGCACCGCCTGGATTCTGCTGCATTCTACCGGAAACAGGCTGAAGCTGACGTTGGCGATCGCGAAACTGTTTTTGGTCTTTAGACAGCGAAAATAGCTCCCCATCTACCGACGTACGGCTTTCCTTCAGCTTGACCAAGTCACCATCATCGGAGGCAGGCAGCGCTTGGGCGGTAAACTGTCCGCCCACCATCTTCAGCGGCTGCACCAAGCACACATCTACCTTCATCTTTAGCGCTACTAAGGCAGCAGAGTAGGCTGCGGTCGAACCGCCGACTACTAAAATTGAGCGTTCAAACGTATCGCCATCATTAGGCTTCAAAAAAGCACTGGCTGAGAAAATGCCGTTGCGCTGAGTCACAGTCCGAGTATTAGGCTGGCTGGCAGTCATAGGTCTTCACAGTTGAGCGAATCTCATGCTTCCTTTACCCTAGAACCATCTCCCTTTTATCTGCGATCTATCGCCAATTTTCTAATATTTGTTCTTATATTCGTCTGGATAGTCATCTGAGGTTTGCTCATGAGGTTTGCTCAGATGAGCAAACCTCTAAAGGATTATCTATTCAAAACATTACGCCTTCTGTTCTACCTACAAACAACCGCTCTGCAATGGCACAAAAGCTACCAGCGGCTCATATTAAAGCGGGCCATATTAAAGCGGCCCATACGGAATCGGGCCATACGGAATCAGGCCATACGGAATCGGCTAAAACGCTGCTAGTCCAAGGAATAAAAAGCTCTCGCCGTGGAGATTTTCCAGCAGCGATCGCCCAATTAACACAAGCACTCCATCTCCAAAGTGCCAATCAGGACATAATCGATCCAGTCATCACCCTCAAAAGCTATTACTACCGGGGCTGCGCGTTATCGAGCTTAAGACAGTACGAAGCCGCGATCGCCGATTTTTCGCAAGTGATCCACTTTAGCCAACACGCAACCAGCACCACCCCAGCCGAAGTTCCGGCGAGCAAGCTCACAGAACTCTACATTCACAGAGGCAATGCCTATCGTCAGCTAGGCCACCATCATCACGCCGCCGCCGATCTAGAAGAAGGCGTTGTTCGCTCCGGCGGTTCTGCGCAAAGCTATGCCTGCCGAGGGTTGCTCAAGCTAGACATAGAAGATTTTGCAGGCGCGATCGCCGATTTTACACAAGCGCTACAGATTCATCCCACCTTTGCCCAATGCC
>JBGCGG010000154.1:0-3750 GCA_045110585.1 Phormidesmis sp.
GGGTGCGGAACAGGGCAATGATGAAAGCGGCGGCAAACAGTGTTCTGGCACCATGCCAACCGAGATGAGGCTGCAATTTTGCACGCAAGGTATTAAGCTCAATCATGGGAGTTTGATAAGTTGTGGTTAACCTATGAAACTTCCTCCCTGACTATCCTGCAAGCTTTTGTCCTGTACTGAGATCAACAACACCTTCTCGAACAGCTTTGAAGCCTAGCCGTTCATAGAAGTTTCGCAATCTGTTCCTATCTGAGTGGCAGTCCAAGCGTAGCCAACGCAAACCTTGCCCTTTAACTTCATTTTTTGCAAAGTCCACCATTTGGGCTGCTAAGCCTTTCCCTTGATAATCTGGCACTACGGAAAGCTTGTGAATAAAGCCTGCTTGGTTCGGCGGGACATCTGGCCAAAATTTAGGGTCATGATAGGTCAGCACCATTGCGGCCACAGGCTTGCCTGCGATGTATCCCGCTACTACGTTGTTATCCTGACAATCCTGAAAAACCTGCTCTGCGGTTAAGCTGTCTAGTTCCCAAAGGGTCGCTTGTTGTTCAATGAGCTGTGTGGCAGCCTGCCTGATAACAGAGAGCGCATCTGCTTGGGTTCCAAACTGAATTGATTCAATCATTTTTACCTGAAATGCTTTGTTGCGATAAGTTGTGGATATTTTAGTGAGGCAACTCTTGTTCCGGTGGCTGAATGACAAACATGAGTGCAATGACAATAGGCGCAAACAAACAACAGGCATACAGCCCGCCTCTATACGATCCGGTTACCGTTTGCACATTTGCCAGCATGGACGGGCCGATTGCACTAGCAATCACAATCGCCATCATTTGCACGCCTGAGATTGCGCCCAAGTGCGCCCGTCCGAAAAAGCGCGGCAGCACTACCGTTGTGAGGGTGCCAAAGCAACCGCCGCTGATGCCGAGACCAAGCGCGGCGGGGATGATCATCCAGGGGATGTTGAGGTTAGCGATCGCCCCAATTCCCATCGCCTGCCCCACCATCATGAACATAAAAATGGTTTGTAAGCGAACGCGATCGCACGCCAACCCCACCACAAATCCCACCGCCGTAGAGACCACCGCAATCGGTACAAAAATAGTCACCATTCGCGCTTCTGTAATGCCCAGCTCTGCGCCAATGCTGACAATGTGAAATGTAATACCTGTGACAGAAAGCGCCTGAGATGCAAATGCTAGCGTCACTGCCCAAAAGCTGAGTGTGCGGATGGCCTCGCGCCGCGTTAGGCCCCACATCTGAGTTTCTTCTGTTGTGATCGATTCAGTTTTTTGCAGGGGCAATGGTTCGTTTTCTCCGTCCATTCGCAGTCCGCAAATTTCAGGATTATCTCGAAACAACAGCCAGCTCACCGCGCTCATGCCCAGGCCCACAATGGCCGCAAGTGCTAGCCAAGTGCCTCTCCAGCCCAAGGATGAAATCGCCAAACTAAAAAAGTACGGCGCACTTGAAAAGCCAAACGCCACAAAAATACCTTCAATGCCCGAGACCTGACCGCGTCTTCGCTCAAACCACTTGCCCAGCATGGTGCGGCTGGTCATGGTGAGCATCCCCTGCCCGCAAAAGCGCAGGCTCACAAAGCCAAGAACAAGGAGCGCGGCGGCGATGATTGTGGATGGTAGTGGGAGGAGACGGCTAATAGCGTCGGATAGGCGATCGCACACTGTTAAGTAACACAGCGTTAGCCCTAGTCCTACCGATGCCACTACCGCCACCCGCCGTGCGCCCAACTTATCCAACAGCTTGCCACCAAATGGCAGCAGGCATCCGCTCGTGAGCGTCCCTACCAAATACGCATTCGCCAAATCTAATCGAGACAGCCCCGTAGCCTCAATTAAATGATCCGTAAACACGCTCACTCCGATGGTTTGACCAGGGATGCTAGTGAGCACCCCCAGCACGCTAGCGACTAGAATTACCCAGCCATAAAAGAACGGAAACTGAGCCGGAGAAAATGGAAAATTAGGCCGAAAGAGCGGGCGTTGAGAGATTAATTTCAAAGAGATTTTAGTCGGTGTGACCAAAGGGTAGATGTTCAGAAAAGTAGATGTTCAGAAAAGTCAAAAACCGATAAGCTATCTGGCATGTTGCGCTTTTGACCAACGCCACACTACGCCAAACAAACTATGACAGACAAACTCGACGGCAGAATGCTGCTTTCTCACAATTTCACGCTCACCCAAGGCGACGTTCATCCCCTCAACCGCGAAGAATTTGCCGCAGTATTTGCCCAAGGGTTGTCAGCGCATTCCGGGATTACCGCTGGCCTGATTGATAATCCGCACTGGGTGGTAGATGTTAGCTACGAAGCGGCTCGCTATACACCTGCTCAAGTTGGTCAAATGTGTGCTGAAATCCTTGCTACTTATCGCAAAGGTCACAACAGTAAGGGCTTTACTGTAATGGCGTTGGGCGGTGAAAAAACAACTCCACCGACCGGCGCACCGCCATCTTTGCAAACTGGTGAATGGGGCGTAGATGTCGTTGAATCAGCTAATACTGAAGAATTTTTAGAGGAAATTAATTGGGATAAGTTGGCGGGTGCAAAACCCCCCGAACAAATTTTTCGGATTGATGTGTCTGTTTAAACCGTTAGAAGTGGCACCCTTTATACACTGACGAAACACACTAACGAAAGATATAAAGGGTTACTTTGCCAATGGATATGCTGCTTCTTTTAGTTATGGGTTGGGCACTTGCTTTGCTTTTCATTAATGTGGCAAGGCTAAATCCTGATATGGAGCAGAGCGTTTTGGCCGCAGGGCTAATCATCGCAGCGACTGCTTACTTGATGATGGCTAGTTTTACCGGCAGTCCAGCTTGGCTTGCCCTCGAAGGCGCTGGGCTAATGATTTACGGACTCGCTGCGATCTTGGGAATATTTGTGTCACCTTGGTGGCTAGCGGCTGGCTGGCTGGCTCATCCTGTTTGGGATATTGCTTTTCACTGGCTAGGGGCTGGTGCGTTGTTTGTCCCTAGCGCATACGTCATTATTTGTCTTAGCTTTGACATTATGGTTGCGCTTTACATTGTTAGCCGTCAGCTTAAGCTCATTCCTCAGATGTAACTGTGGCTGCCTGTAACTGTGGCTGCCTGTAACTGCGGCTGCCTGTAACTGTAGCTGCATGGCGTAGTCTCGATAGAATGCCGCTGCTTCGTAGTGCAGGAGATATGGAATGCTGCCGACTTATAATGCGATTCATAATGCCGAATCGCATTTACCGGCACTTATCTACCACAGCGCTCACACTGTAGTCTGCTGGAATAAACCCATTGATGTTCACAGACCAAGAACCACGGTAATATTCAAAATCTGGGCCAAAGGTACTCTCTACCCATGCTTGAATGGCCGTGTCAGAATTGTTGCCAATATTAAATTCTTGAATGAGCACAACATCAGAAATAAGCCCTTGAAAAATGCGCGTGCCTTCTCCAGGATCGTAAGACTGACGGTTGCCGCTGGTGGTGTTGGCCCCCATTACGCGTAAAGGTGTCTGAGCCTGTGCTGTTTCACTGAAGTATGGATTGAATAGTAAAGGGGCAACGATCCCGAATGCCACTTGCGTCAAACATTGTTTCGTTAAAAAAAACGTAAAGATTCAGGTCGTAGTCAGTGGAATGAGCGAGGGCATTTCGATACGCTCATGATGCTGAGCGCTGAGGGCTTGCGTAAAAAATGCCATGGCAGACCGCCCCTGCCTTCGACAGGTCTGAATGACAGAGAGTAAA
>JBGCGG010000155.1:0-8533 GCA_045110585.1 Phormidesmis sp.
ATTTTGTGCGATCGCGTAATAATCCTCAACCCACTCTCCTCCGTTACATTCGTGAGTGCTATCCAAACACTAGCCGCCTCAGACAAAGATAGAAACTCAATTTCATCATCTAAATGCCAAGCAGGACGATCGCTCTGTTTAATGGTGAGCATCATGGCCCCCCACATCAACATCTCTTCACCGATAATTGAGGTAATCCGGTCTAAAATTTCGGGTCTGCTGGCAATCTCACGAGTAAGCGGTGAAACAATGTGCATTGCTTTGTACCATTTAGCTTTGCCCCACTTGACGGAGGCGGGCAAGTTCTTTAATCCTGGGATTCGGCTAAACAACCGATTGCGAAAGAAGAACTTAGACTTTTCAGCCACTAGCTTGCGCGTCATTATCTCAACTTCGTGAGATTCGAGTAACTTAAACGGCCCTGCATATCCTAGTTCTTCATACTGTTGTAGATCATGATCACTAAGTTGAAATGACACCGTAAAATTTCTCCTCGCAAATAATATTTAACTTAAAGTTTCTATTTTTTAGATAAACAAAGCAGTCGAATTTAATTCGACTGCTTGAGGAAAAAGAACTTTCTTGAGCACTTGCACAAGGCCTATTAAAATTCAGGCCCTAATCTTTTTCTATGCCTCTATCCCCTCGTTTTGTTGTTTACGCTTTCGGAAGGCGGCTACGCCCATCCCAATAAGACCTGGCAACATAGCCGGTGTTGGAATCTGAGTGAACTCTAAATCGGGAAGTTCTCCAAACTCTTCAAAACCGCCTGGTGCTGCGTCTGCAAACGCAGCAAACACAGTGACATATGTTGTTGCAGGATCAATCCCAGCTATATCAAATGGGATTAGGAAAGCATAGTCAATATCTGAGCTGCCAGCCGCAGAGGTTGCACTGACAAGAGATTCAGCAATAGTGCCAGTATCAAAAAAAGGAGTCACAGTGCCGGGAGAGGTCGGGTCAAACGTGGGCGAATCAGACAAGAAAAGCTGCAATCCTGTTAGCGTAATTGCATCATCACTTTCATTGATGTCGAGCCCAAATTGAACAAAGTCATTACCAAAAATATTAACAGCCAATGTATTGAGAAACCTTGCTTCTGTACCCGGAGAAGTATCCAGAGGACGCGGATTTATATTGGAGTTGAATCCAGACTCAGTTGGATTATTCTGAATTGACAAGAATTCGCTGAAATTCCCGGTTCCGGCATTGGATACATTATCCAAGTTATCAGCGTTAATAAATAGACCATCATCACCAACGGTGTTGGTTAAATCAATGAAGCCATTAGGGTTAACAGCTGCGAGCGCTTTCCCTGGCAAACAGGCCAATGCAGCCGCGGCGGTAAAGGAGCACAATAAGCTCGTTTTTTTAGATGAAAACATTAATGAATCCTGAGAGCTAAAAACGACAGATTAAGAGATGCTCAAATCTTTGATACGCTCAATTAGACATTGCGCATGCATAGTTTAAATGCATTAGGTCTTAATACGGTTGAACGTGTTTGAACAGGTAGATCGCACTGCTGTGAGTCAACAGCATATAGCTGGATGACACTTATGAAAGAAGAGTACGTAGAGCGTTATTAACCTGATTCCTATAGCTTCTTAGATAAGTCACTTATCGTTAGAGAGAGGCTGACCTTGAGACTTAGCAGTCGGATAACCAGTGGTCAAACAACCAGCAGTTAGATATGTTGAAGTCAGGTGAAGCTGTGATGATGCATATTCCTCTCTATACCTATCAAAACACACTTCGTTCGTAATTCCATCAATTAAAATTGATGATTATATAGTCTTTAAGTTTATGAAAGAATAGTCAGTGCCAACAGATAAAATGTTAATGACTGCCGCGCTTTTATCGTAAGGCTCATCCAGCATCTGTTCAGCTTTATTCAGTAGGCTCAGCATTATTATTCGTCTCTTTTTCTATTAACGCCAATGCGACGTAATAGTAACCAGTGAATAAGATACCTGAAAAAATTTGCCCTCCCCAAAAACCATGCCAAAAATCAAACCACTTTGGCCCCCAGTAAACATGCGCAATGCTCACCAACATCAAACGAGGGACATTTGCAACTAGGGCAATTGAAGCTGCAATAACGATGAGGCCAATCATTTGACTCCGTTTTTGCTTATAGATAAGTCCCATAAACAAAGCCGCTGCTGCGATCGTAATTGCCATATCTAATCCATTACAGCCCCACCCAACTTCTACCGCACCTTCGGGAAAGGTGATATAAATGCCCTTTTGTTCAGCCTGAAACCCAATCATTTTCATGGCGGCTGTACCTGCGGTTGCCATAGAAACCTCTAACCACTGATGGGGCACAAAAAAATCCCAGAGCCCACGCGAGATTAGACCAATACGAGGATAGACCGTGAGACCAATAAAGAAAGTTGGGATCATGAACTGAGAAAATATCCTCAGCCCCCAGGTGCTACAGGCAATACCCAACAGTACAATAAACCATAGAATGGCTTGCGGCCATATGGCAAACCGACAAAAGGGATATAAAACAAGGCTGGCAACAATTAAGAGATACCCTAATATACGATCTTCAGAGGATGCTGTTGACACTTTTAGAGTTTGGCGCTTTGACCAAATTTCCAGTCCTGACAACAGCAGCATACTCAAAATTAAAAACCAGCCTATTTTGCCTTTAAGTGCTTGGGGAATTAAATAGCCAAGCCAAGCTGGCAGGTAAGCGAGTCCAATTAACAAACCGCTGAACACAACCTGACCGTGGCGCGTTTTGAGCACTTGGAACAGATGAGTAGAGACCAAGGTGAATGCCCTAGTCTGGATACTTTTGTGCTGTGTCATCTTATCGATTCCTACTCCCCACGCGCCCAACCGCAATGAGGCCCAAACCAATCACACATAAATTTGAAATACTTGAGACGCCCTTTCTTGCAATGCCTTGAGCTGTATTTTGCTTAAGTGCCTCAGCGCGATTAGCGATTTGCTGTGTTGCCACGCTGAGCTGATCGGCGCTAATTTCAGGAGGCAGCTCACCCGACTCCTGCGTTTCATCAATGCGCGTCTGGAGCTGTGTTTCCTGTCGGTTAATGTTGTCAATTGCCTGAGATCGCATGATAAGACTATCGCGAATCACAAGAATAGACGTTAGCAAACAAGCCACACCCAGCCCCAAGCAGAAGAGCGACAGCGCTTTTTTAAGGCGCTTTTGAGTGCTCACTCCATACATAATCAGGGCAAGCCCCATCAAGGGAATGATGCCGCGATCTCCTGCGACTTGTAAAACATTGACGCGCCACGGTAAATCAAACGGATTTAGCGGTAGCGTCAGTGTCAGCATGTCAAGAACAAAGCCAATTAAACACACCAGACCGATCACGAGACAAAGCTGTTTCCCGAGCGGAGAACTCTCTTCATTGGCAGTTGCAGATTGATTTCGGTAAGGCGTACGGGACTTGGATAGGCTAGTCATTTTGAGTTAATTATTGTGAAAGATTATGGGTTATTGATTAATCGTTGTGCGTGTGATCTGTACAAGAATAGTGCTGAGAATCCCTATAGTGTTTCTATCTCTTTATGCTTCTGCTAAGCCGCTATTCCTATACCCATCAATTCTGGTAAGAGTGCTGGCATGTAACATACGGCTAGGCACTTCATTAATGTTTAGCCATGCACCATGACTATCTGCACCGTCACCAATGTAAAACACTTGCTGGAGCGCGGGTAAAAGCTGAGAAGACTCTGTGGCCCCTGATGCTGAAAAATCTAGGGTATCTGGCCGATTGCTCGCATCATCAGGATTCTCGTCATTTAAGAAAACACCGACCAAAGCACCGAGCGGCCCCTTATAACCGCTAATGCCACCCAACCCATGAATATCAGCACCTGTGTAGCTGTCGCTACTATCCGGGCCATAAACTGGGCTGCTGGCATCCCCAAACCCGTTATAAAAGCTAATGCCGCCTTGGGCAAGATCGAGAATACGAACAATATCGCTCTCCGTCACGTCAATCGAATCTGGCTTGGTTGCCTGAATATTTTCAGGAATCGCATAGTTATGTTGTCCGAGAACGTCCCAATCTTCTGATACGCCTGGGATGTTAATATCGTCGCGCCCAGCGAGAAAAATTGTATTGCTTTCCTGAATGGTCTTAGTCATAGAAAATGCACTGGCCGGACGTTCGAAAAGCAGCGGCACAGAAAGGCCACCAGCCATTAAAAAAAACAGTGAACTCAGCTTTAGTTCCTTCGAGAAGAATCGGAAAATTTGCATGCTATAGCTCAATAAATAGTACTTATAAGTAGATCCTCTACGAGATAGAAATGCTTATCCATTTGGCTGAATCAGTTTCTATCTAAACTTCTGCATTCTTATATGTTGTTAAGAGAATGACTGGGAAACTGAACACAGAACATAGTCTTGAAATATATCAACTAGACTCCATATAAAAGTAAGCCTTATTTGATAAACAATAGAGGTTAGAAGCCGTATCTTAAGACAGCCTTCAAACAAAATGGTGAACAATATTTTCTCGTGAGAATACCTTTAATTGTCCGGACTCTCTGAAGCAGTTGTCGTTACTATCTTTCACGCGTCACCACACCCAACACATTAATATCCGCCGTCCGCAGCTGTTCCATTGCACGAGATAAACTTGATTGCTTTACCTTGCCAGACTGCGTCACCAGCAACAATCCATCTGTCAGGTCTGTCACCAAATAAGCATCGGATTGGCCCAGCAAAGGCGGCGTATCAAAAATGATCAGATCAAAAACGGGTTGTACCCGTTGCACCAGCTTTTGCATAGTGGTAGATGCCAGCGCCCGAGAAGGCTCTATGGCATAATCACCTGTGCACATTACATAGATGGTTGGCGATTCAGAAAATCGCTGAATCACAGCCGGATTTGTTTCGCCCGAGAATAAGCTAGTCAGCCCCTTCTTATTAGAGAGTTCTAGGTACTGATGGATGGATGGATTTCTTAAGTCGGCATCTACCAACAGTACTTTTTGTCCCATGGCCGCTGCCGCTTCTGCCAGATAAATGGCCACCGTTGACTTGCCCTCTCCAGCGGTGGTAGAACTTACAGCCACCGACTTTACTTTCTGGCCGTTTGACAGCTTAAGATTCGTCAGCAGTAGCCGAAAAGCTTCTGAGAACGGATCGCTACTGTAGGTTGTCACAGCCGTTGTTCCATTACGGTCGTTTTCTAGAGAACTCGCTGCGTTGCCGTTCATTTGGGCCGACTGCTCAGCGCGAATGCTTGCCCCCACATATTGTAAAGATTCAACAAATCTCTCCTGAACGTCTTCTCCGTTCAAAATTCTGTTATTTGGAACTCTGGCGAGTATGGGTAGCCGCGTAGAGCGCTTGATGTCATCTTCTCCGTAAATAATGCCTGCTGATTTATCCGCTAGTAAGGCGATGCCCGTGCCCACTATTAGCCCTAGCATGGCCCCTAGTAAAAGATTCTGGAGTAAGCTCTCTGGCTGGTTTTGAGGGGGGGTTGGGGGGGTGATAATTTGCCAAGGTACTTCACGCTGGGCGGCGTCAATTTGCAGGGCCTCTCGCTTAGATAAGAACTGGTTGAGGTTATTGGTGGCAATTTGAAGTTCTCTTTCAATATCGGAATAGTTGCGAGAAATGCCCGCTAGCTCGTCTACATTTGCGTTTAAGCCTTGCATGGTTTGAGCAATAGAGCGTTCTTGCGTTTCTAAATCTTGAATTTGCCTGAGTACTTCACGCTGAGACTGAACGCTTTGCGCTGTCAGCAGCTCGACTAAGTTACGACGCTGCTCTGTGAGCACTTCCATATCTGGGCTGTTATCTAAGTAAAGGGTGGAGGCTTCAGCGATTTGGGCATCTATTTCTAGGAGGCTATTGAGCAACGCTTGATAGCGCGGATTTTGGTTTAGTACGGATGAGGTGGCTTCCTCTTGCGGGACACCGGTTTGCTGCTGTAGCTCATTGGCGATCGCCCTTAGCTGCCGCAGCTGAGACTGTACTTCTAGCTGCTGCTGAGAAAAAGAATTAACCTGAGACGCAATCTGAGTGCCACGGGAACTAGGGTCAATAATATTATTGTTTTGCCTTAACGTTTGCAGCTCCGTTTGCAGCGTATCTACCTTGCCACGCAAATCTGGCAGCTTTTGCTCAACAAAGTCAATGCCTCGTCGAATATCTGCTTGCTTAGATTCTAAGCTGTAGGCCAAGTAAGCATCCGAGAGCAAATTGAGCACAACAGAAATAATTTGCGGATCTTCTGCCTGGAAAGATGCTTGAATAATTTGTGAATCTTTGTCAGCAGCACCTACAGAGAGGCGACTGTTCACTTCTCCATAGCAGGTATCGTAATTGCTCGTAGATTGGGTGGTGGTGGGGCAAAACGACGGTAGGCGATCTCGCAATCCATCAATCACTGGCTGCAATACTTTCGGACTTTGCAGCAGCTTAATCAAGTCGCCCGTTACTCGCTCTTGTGGCTGCGCAGTGGTCAATGTATTTGGCACATCAGAAATCACTTCTGTTTCCGTACTTCTAGCCTGCACCAAAATCTCAAACTGCCCTGTATAAGCAGAAGAATCTGTGAGCACTCTGGCCCCAGAGAGCGCGGTTGTCGTGGCAACCGTACCCACAATTAACCACCATTTTCGCTGCAGCGTTCTTAAAAATGCACCAAAATTAAGCCCCCCTTCCTCTTCTTCCGGCAAGGCTGCTGGAGCCCTGACGGCAGGCATGGTGGAAAGTGCTGTTTCTGTCTTCATAGGAGAAAATCAGTATATTGAAATTTGGTAGGAATAGAAAAAGGAGTGATAAAAAAATAGTAGAAAGACAATGCCTAGTCGAAAATATCTAATACTCTCAACGGAAAGAAGATACTTTGAATAACGCGCCCCACTGGCCCGAGAATCGCACCAACTTTATCGTCTACATTAGCGATCGCAGAAGGATTCACCACCACCACGTCATTATTTCTCAGCAGCGGATTGTTCTCCTCATCAATGCCCTGAGCAAAGTCCACCGCAATAATGCGCCGACTCACTGCCCCGTTGGGCTGTAGCCGAATTAATTCAGCCTCTGTTTCATTGGCACGGGTATTAAATCCGCCCGCCGCCAAAATAGCCTGACTCAAAGAAGTATTCGGCGGTAATTCTAGTGTTCCGGTACGTTCTGTTTCTCCAACCACATTCACCTGAATAGAATTGGGTGAAAAACTCGCCGCTGCGATTTTGGGCACCGCTTCAGGATCAACCGCAACCGCCGCTGGCACAAACACCGTATCGCCGCCCTGCAAAATCGCATCTTGTTCCAAATCACCCGTATCTAACAGCGCCCAAAGATCCACTTCAAACACCTGCGCCGCGCCTTCTCGTGTAGCGCGCACAACCTGAACCCTACGAATATCAGCTTCTGGCCGAATGCCGCCCGCAACCTGCAGCGCCCGAGTCACAGTTGTTGGACTATTTGACCCAGATGATGCACCGGGCACACCTGCATCTCCTGTCCGGGCCTGCCCGCCCTGCAAGGTATAAGGCCCAGGCCGATAGACCTCACCAATAATGGCAATATTAATTGGCTGAGCCACGCTGCCTGCAAAGCTCGCTTCCGACAACAACACAGCCTCTGCAATCGGCACTGCAGCTGTGGGTATGAAAATGGAATCTCCATCCCGCAGCGTAATGTCTTGGGTCTGATCGCCTGTGGTCAGCAGCTGCCACAAATCCACCGCAAACTGCTCGTAAGTGCCGTCGCGCTGCTGCCGCTGTATCCTCACCTGGCGCACATCCGCCGCTTGGGTTGTCCCCCCCGCTGACTCTAGTAGCTGTGTGAGTCGAGGAGGCGAGGTTCCCTCCCTATTTAGGGCATAAGAACCTGGCCGATTAATTTCTCCGGCAACGCCTATTTGTAAGGGCCGACTTCTCACTAAGCTTAGGGTTACAAGCGGCCGCCGTAAGTACGTGCTATAGCTACGAGAAACCAGGTCAGTGGCTTCTGCAATCGTCAATCCCTCAACATTGACAGCGCCCACTAAAGGGAGGGTTAGGCTACCACCCGCTAGCACCTGACGCTCACCGCTATACTGAGGCACTCTAAAAATATCGATGCTGACAACATCACCTGCACCCAGCATGTAGGGCGTTTCAGGGGGGCGTTCACGGGCTGGTTGTCGTAATGGCGACTCCGATGATGGCAGCGTCTGAACAGTTGGATTAGCGTCTAAAACTGTTGGTAGCGCAGCCTGAGCCGGTAACGTCGCCCCTGACACTAGCAACAGAACAGGAGAAAACGATGTGAGATAGGGAAAGAATATTTGCTGAAATCGCATGAACCCTAAGGTATCCCTCTTACGTGAGTGCTTACTTATGCAGCCGTGCAACAGAAAATCCGCGAAATCACGAAATAGTCTCCACGAATTCATGCTACGTTCACGTGATGATTCTATGACAATCAGGAAGCCATCACGTGAACTTCCTCCAGATATCAGTCTTTTCAAGCCCAATAAGACGAAGAGCCTAGCTTGACTAATCAATAAGAATAGATGAAAGTATC
>JBGCGG010000156.1:0-23987 GCA_045110585.1 Phormidesmis sp.
GACCCAACTGCGGCGGAAGTAGCGGGCGAGGCTGGATTCTTTTAGGGTGAGGCAGATGGGGCGACCATGAGGGCAGGTGCGCGATCGCTTAGTTTTCTGCCACTGGCGAACCAATGTCTGCATCTCATCCATTGAAAGTACAGTTCCATTACGAATAGCCGTCCGGCAAGCCGTCGCTACCAAAGCCGCCTCCAGGTTAGCGCCTTGGCTCAGTTCTTTCACCGCGTCAATACGATCTTCTCTATCCTTTAAAGGGTCGGGTAACGAGCGGATAGCCCAGAGGTTGTCTCCAAACGGCTCGGGTTCAATGCCTATCTCTATGAGTTGTTCTATTTGAGGAGGCGTGAGATCAGCTAGCGTGATAGGAGAATCAAGCGGAACCATTATCCAACGATGTTGGAGTTGTTCGTACAGCACTCTTTCATGTGCAATATGTTGTTCTATAAGGCATAGACCACTACTGTGCTCAGCCAGAATGTAGGTGTCGTGAACCTGAGCTAGCACCGTGAGCGATTCTAAATTGGGATCTGTTGCTTCTGAGCTAGGTTCAGTCGGCAGCGCGTCAGATAAATTAATGGGCTCAGGCTGAATCTGGCGAGCGGCACTATATTCTCCAGACTGTTCGGCCGCTTTAATAAGCGTCGCCGCGCGTTCAGTTTGCAGCGCATCGCTAAGGTGACCCAACTGCAACAGTTCGCCAATCGCGGCAGTGAGGCGATCGCACACCGCCTCAACCCCCTGCACATATATCTCGGACTTCGCCGGATGCCGGTTCCAATCCAACTGGGCAGGCGGCAACGTGAGATGCACAAAACAAACCGGATAGCGATCGCGCGGCAGCGTTCGCCGAAAGCTGTTCATCACCGCATAGGACAGCTCACTCACGTCAACCGGTCTACCGTTAATCGCCACTTTCACCCAGTCCGGGCGTCTACGATGGCAGCGATCCGGCAGGCCCACCGCTACGTACAATTCGTCGGCATCTAGCTCGGCAATATCGCTAGCACTGACGTTTCGCAGCATCTGTGACATCAGCATTTTGGCAGTCGGCCCTGGCCAAAGCGTTAGCCAAGGCACATCATTCTTTTCTATTTGCCAAGTCACGCTCGGATGGCACAGGGCAATTTGTTGGATGAGCTGGCTTACCGCTTTGGTTTGTTGGGCTAAAGCCGGAACTTGGCGGCGTGCTTGCCAACTATGGAACAGATTATGAACCGTGACAATAGTGCCGGGGGCGATCGCCACTGTTTTCACCTGTGCGCATTCCCCTTCCGGGCCATAGCTCACCTGATATCCTTGGCTATCCGGTGATACTTGCGCTGACGGGCAGCTACATATCTCTAGCGCTGCGAGCTGGGCAATGCTGTGCAACGCCTCACCTCGAAAGCCAAGGCTGCGAACATTCAGCAAATCAGGACGCGTAGAAATTTTACTGGTCGCGTGGGCGATCGCCGCTTGCTGCAAATCAGCGATCGCCATACCCGCCCCATTATCCGCAACCCGCACCCGCCACTGCTCAGGCCATAGGCTAATAGCAATTCGAGTTGCCCCTGCATCCAGCGCATTCTCTATCAGCTCACGCACAACCGCGGCCAGAGAATCAATCACTTCTCCAGCCGCCATCAAAGAAACAATCTCCTGACTCAGCGGCTGGATATGAACCGGAAAGCCACTGGACGGATTGTCTACGCTCTGATTGTTTTCTATTTCGCCCATAGCCTTAGTCTAAGGCTTCAACTAGCGATGGCGAGAAAAGGGCCAGAAAAAAGGGCCGGAGAAAAAGAACCAGGGAAAAGAATTACGCTTCGCCTGAAGCATCCGCTGAGGGGGGAACCTCTTTACTTTTGGTTCGCTTCGACGGCGTGCGTTTAGGCTTGGGAGTTTTCGTCTTTTCGTCTGTTTTTTTAAGTTTGTCTTGTTTTTTTACAGTTGTTGTTTTCTTATCTGTAGACGAAGCGGTCTCTGCCTCTTGAGCAGAACCTTTCACTTTAGAAGATTTAGAAGACTGAGCCTTAGAAGACTGAGCCTTAGAGGACTGAGCCTTAGAGGACTGAGCCTCAGAGACTTTAGCCTCTGAATCTGGAACCTCTGGGGCTAAAGTCTCAGAGGCTCCAGATTCAGAGGATTCAGATTCAGAGACTTTAGCCTCAGACAGCTCAGGCTTTCGTCGCGTATGAGCATGTTGTTCATAGGCATACGCCATCTGCAAGAGCTTGGATTCTTCAAAAGGTTGAGACATCAGCTCAATGCCAACCGGCAGTTCGGCGTCTGCCATCGACACAAAGCCCGCCGGAAAGGTAATGGCGGGAAACCCACAGGCAGCGGCTAAAAAACCATTCCGCTCTTTTTGGCTTTCGCCCACACGGGCAACCGGCTGCCGCTGATGGGGGTATATCAACGCATCTATTTGATAACGCTGAAAAAGATGCGTCAGCAGCTGGCGTAGCTCTACTCGGCGAGGATACAGGCGCTGCCAATAATCATGGTTGCCCAACGGCGTATCCACAGCCTCCATTTTTTCTAAAACCGGTATAACAGAAGGATGAACAGCGCCGGTTTCTTTGCCTATCTCTAAAAGTTCTTTAAGCGTTTTAACTGGCGTCGTTGCCCCGCAGCTTTCCAAATATTGATTGAGATGCAGCTTGCCTTCTAACGTATTTAACGACAGTTCCGCCAGCATCCGATCAATATCAATATTGACCGCCATTTCAACGACCTGAGCGCCGAGAGATTTCATGGCAGAAATCGCCTCATCCACCACCTGATTCACAGCCGCATGCACCTCACCATCCCCCCACAGGCTGGGCACCACCCCCAAGCGTTTTCCCGCCAAACCATCTAGCGTTAAAGCACTCTGATAGCTGTTACCGTCTTTATTACTTAGCTGCCCCATCGGGTGGCCAGCGCCCCGAGCCGTCATCGGATCTTCAGGGTCATCTATGCTAATGACATCTAACAACGTCGCCACATCAGCGACGCTGCGCCCCATCGGGCCAATTACATCCTGCGTGAGCGTCACCGACATGAGTCCTCGGCGGCTCACTCGGCCAGACGTAGGACGAAGGCCCACAATACTGCAAGCAGAGGCTGGCGATCGCACTGAATTCACCGCATCTGAACCCAGCCCGCACACGGCCAGGTTAGCCGCGATCGCGACTGCTGTGCCCCCGCTAGATCCGCCAGGGGTATAGTCCAAGCTATAGGGATTACGAACCTGCCCGCCTAAGCTACTCACCGACTCACCACTACAAGCCAGCTCATGCAAGTTGGCCTTTCCCAAAACAATCGCGCCCGCCTCTCGCAGCCGAGCAACCACAAACGCATCTTCAGAGGGTTGCAAATCAGCTAAGGCAGCGCACCCTCCGGTAGTCGGCAAATCAGCCGTATTAATATTGTCTTTTATGACAACTGGAATGCCATGCAGCGCACCGCGCAGCTCACCATTGGCACGCTCTTCGTCTAGCTGGGCAGCCACATCCAAAGCCTTTTCATCAACTGAAATAAAAGCATTTAGGCGGGAATCTAATTGCTCAATGCGAGCGGTGTAGTAGGCCACTAAATCAGCAGCCGTGATTTCGCCACTGGCCATCGCGCTTTGCAGTTGAGCAACGGTGGACTCTTCAATCGCGAAGGTGTGGGACGCAGCAGATAGTTGACTCGCCAACCTTTATGCCTCGAACTTGAGATGACATTTGTTAATAGGAGAGTAAAAAAATATTTATATTTTCTTCTGTATTTTGGTTTTATTAAGCGATATCAGTTTACCTTTCTCAATACAACTGATAGGAGTACTTCACATTTGTATAAGAAATGTTCTGCGTTCGACTCACCAAAAGCCCTGCTAAATCTCGATTAGCGCTATTTCTATAAACGCTGCGTAGACGTAACACTAGTGGTTACAAAAATTACGATCTAAACACGGTAGCCACACAGTCATTGGCATTAAGCTGCCCACTAGCTGAGATGACATCATCTATATGGTAATGAAGTGGCAACAGCGCATCGTAAAGCGCATCGTACAGTACGCAATTCTGGGTCTGGTCATTGGACTAGCTTGGGTAGGTGGATGGCCCCTGAATAGTCCGTTGCTGTTAAAGGATGCGCCGTTCACAGCCGACTATTCAATGTCGGCACTCGCTGCACCAGCATCAGCGAGTTCGGCAGCTACACGACGGACTCAAACCGCAGATAGAGACGTTCTGAGCCTGCCGCTACTGGATGCACGCCTAAAAGCCCCCATACAGAAAAACGGCACGCTAGTCATCGATCTCAGCGGATTAATCATTGACCTGCGAGCCGAAAATCCGGAAAGCGCGGCCTTGGCAGAAGCGTTCTATCCGCAGTTGCAGCAACGACTCAATGACCAAAAACAGCAGCCAATAGGGTTGGACTTAAGCAACACACTGGTGCAAGGAGAGCTAGATTTGGCACGGCTCAGCTTACGCATGCCTGCCCATAGCGGCGTTTCTCTCCCCGCCTTGGAATCCTTCAAAACAGAGTTAGCGCTCAATGCCTTATCGCTCAACGAAGAGCAAACAGATACGTTCGTGTTTCAAGGCCCGCTGTGGCTTAATCAGGCGTGCTTCACAGGCAGCTTCCAAATCAACAAGCTGTATTTCCTGGGTTCAGTAGAAGCCGAGGACGCCATTTTCACCCAGCCAGCGACCTGGCGCAAAACGCGCTTTGCCCGCAGCGCTAATTTTAACCAGGCGCAGTTTCAGCAAGAAAGCAGCTTTCGCGCCGCCCTCTTTGCCGGTCGGACTCGGTTTAAGAACGCCCGCTTCAGCGGCCCCACAGACTGGCAAAGAACAACCTTTTATGACTCAGTGCGTTTCACCGAAAGCAGCTTTCAGTCCGCAAACTTCGCGTACGCGCACTGGCTTACCGACGCAGACTTTAGCCAAGTGACCTTCCACGAACCGGTCACCTTCCAAAAAAGTCGATTCGACCAGGCCCTCTTATTTGCAGAAGCCCAATTTGAAGCCGCCGCCAACTTTCGTCAAATTCAGAGTCAGGCGCCAGTGATGCTGAGAGGCGCACTCATCCGCAACCAGCTGGACTTTGGGGATGCTCGTTTCGGCCACGGCGTCAGCATTCAGGTTGCAGATCTTGATTTCAATGCAGGGGAGGCCAAAATTCTAGGGAGCCCAGGGCAACTAGGGGCCCTCTTTTCGCTGCCTTCTTTAAAGAACAACGAGGCCGTTTTACAAAACCTAGTGAGAAATTTTCGGCTACTAGAGCAAGTTGCTGACGCGAATCAGGTGGAATATACGGCGCAGCGACTGCGGTTGGCGCAGATGCAGCGCAACCTCGTTAGGGCGGGCAGAAACGGGATAGGGATATCACAGGTGAAAGGGGCGTGCCAATGGCTGCTGCTTTCTGGATTATTGCTGCTCAGTGACTACGGCACGAATGTGACCCTTGTCTTTAGCGTGGGGGTCGTCGCGACGATACTGTTCGGCCTGATGTTTTGGCTAGTGGATCGCTACCGGCGACAGCTTCCGACCGCAATTGTGCCGGAGCGGCGTGAAATCGTTTCCGTATTGCTAGGGAGTTCGGTCAGCTTAGCCTGTGGCGTTGGCCTCCTGAGCCAGTGCCCTCACCCGCTGCAAACCCTAGCTGCGGTTAGCATTGTCACCCTACCGTTGCCTGCCCTGTTAATTTTCAGGCTCTACCAGCAGGGCCGCTATCACGATTTGATGGAGGTGAGCTACTTTGTGAAAAATGGAGCACTACGTGAGCTGCAAGTGATGATTGCGCGACTGCCAATTATTCCGCAGTATCCGTTTTATCGCGATCGCTACCACCCCCTCCTCACCGATCGCCGCTGGAGCTGGCTCAACTACCACGACTTTAGCCTCAACAACTGGTTCAAATTTGGCTTTAATGACATTCGCCTGCGCGACACAGCGGTACCGGGGCTAGTCAGCGCCCTCGTTTGGTATCAGTGGGGGCTTGGCGTTAGCTACATTACATTGCTGCTGTGGACGCTATCACGCACCATTCCAGGACTTAACCTACTACTGTACTTTTAATCAGCACGCGCTAGCGAAAGCCCCCATCCAAGAAAGCGTAAATACACGGATATTTTGTTTTCTCTTTTCATGTAGTTATTCCTGACTCCCGTATTTGCGATGAGGTGCATCGTCTGACCTCAGCGCACAATGAAGTCACTTCTGTAGAGCGCTTGCAAAGCGGCTCAGTTTTCCCGAGGGGCATTTTGGGACTACTGGCTTTGCGTTGACGTCCTTACAGGTGAGCAGCTCGACCCTGGGGGCTTAAAGGGGTCGAGCCTTTTTCTTTTTAAAGGCCGCTAGCACAAAAAGCGGCTAGCACGTTAGCCCATATGCTTCACTAGTCACCCCCTACAAGATTTTGTCTAAGCCATAAACCAGCGACTTCAAGGGCAGTACGCGGCGAATGGAAAGCAGCACGCCAGGCATGTAGCACACGCGATCGCTCGTATCGTGCCTGAGCGTATAAGACTGCCCCGCCGCCCCAAAAATGACTTCCTGATGGGCAATTAAACCCGGCAAACGAACACTGTGAATCCGAATGCCATCGTCTGTTTGGCTACCGCGAGCACCCGCCATTTTTTCCGTTTCTTCTACTTGGGGCGGATTATAGTTTTTGTTCAGAGCAGAGAGCATTTGAGCCGTTTTTACGGCTGTACCGCTAGGCGCATCCGCTTTTTGGTTGTGGTGCAGTTCAATGATTTCCACATAGTCAAAGTGCTCGGCAGCTTGGAGCGCAGCCTGCTGTAGAAGCACCATGCCAATTGAAAAATTAGGAATGAGCAAACAGCCCGTGCTGGCTTTTTCAGCGAATTCAGCGAGGTCTTGAATTTGCTCATTGCTCATGCCGGTGGTGCCTACCACCGGACGCACACCGTAGGCCAGCGCAGCTCTGACAGAGTTATAAACGCTGTCAGGATGGGTCACATCGACCATCACAGCGCTGCTGCCTTGGGCCGCTTCATTTTGGGCCTGCACGAGGGTCGCTTCTAAATCATTGAGCACGGGCACTTCTAAGGGGCCGAGGCCAATCACTTCGCCAACGTCTTGGCCGATTAATTTGGGGTCGCGGTCAATAGCGCCCATCAGGGTCATATCATCGGCTTCGGCAACGGCTTTGACGATGGCGCGGCCCATTTTGCCGAGCGCACCATTAACAACGACAGGAATTTTGGCTGATTCGCTCATGCGTTTTTTCTTTGATTTGAGTATGGTTTGGGGTCGGGGTTTATTGTATAGCGCGGCATCAGCGCAGCCCAAATAACGTAGAGACACGCAAAAAAACCGCAAAAAAAGCGCGCAAAAAATAAGGCCACACAAAACAAGGCCACACAAAACAGGGGCGCACAAACGTACGCCCCCACAGAGTTGTATTAATCCGATTCAATTAGTCCGATTCAATATAAATGGAGCAAGCGAACCAGATGAATACGACGGTTCAATTCAGCAGTTCAATTAAACGGTTCAATTAAACGGTTCAATTAAACGATGACATCGAAAATGGAGATATCGAAAATGGGCCGACGAAAGAACCTAAAAAACGATTAGCCGACTTCTACTTGCTTAGTGTCTACGGCGTCAGTTCCGTCTACGCCTTTAGCAACGCTCACCATTTTATCGAGGATAGCTTGGCTGGGCACTTTGCCTTTAAGCACAACGGTAGCACTGGTTTGAGCGACCCAAAGGGTATCGATATCGTCTAGCTGGCTGTCTTCATCGAAGGCTAAAGTAACGCGCTTAGCGAGGCCACTTTCATCAAATTCGCCATCTAGGCCAACTTTGCAGTCTGGAATATCATCAGCTTTGCTGCCTGCTGCTTTAGCAATGCCGCGCTTGATTTTAGAGGAGGCATTAGCGGGCTTGTCTTTGCCGAAGATTCTCTTGAAAAAACCCATAAGTTTTTTGTGCTTTCTCGCGTTGGTGTACAAATGCAGGGGGTGGAGCCTGACACAGGTACCAAGATATCGGTAACACCCTGTGGAAAGTACGTATCTTTAGAAACAAATTAGCTTTAAACAACCCCCTCCTTTGTCTGCCTTATGAAACCGCGATCGCCCCAAAAATCCTCCCAAAGCTCAACCAACAAGCCGTCTAAAAAATTCAAACAGCGGCTTGAAAAAATAGATGGACAGATCGAAGACTTGGGCCGCAAGTATTTTGTAGGGCGGCGAGTGTCACCCCAGGCTCACCAACATATGCAAGATAGCCTGCTAGATGAAGCTGAGCTGGATGTGGACTATGTAGTTTTGACCTTGGGCGCTTGCCTGATTGCAACGTTGGGCTTGCTCTCCAATAGTACGGCGGTCATTATTGGAGCAATGCTGATTGCGCCGCTTATGTTGCCGATCCGCTCGGTGGCGTTTGGCATTTTGGAAGGTGATTTAGACATTGTGAAAACCGGGGCCAAGGCGCTGGCCGTAGGCACCGGTCTCTCTGTGTTTTTGTCAATGATGATTGCTCTGGTTTCAGGATTTGTAGAGTACGGCTCTGAGGTGGCTTCGCGCTCCTCGCCAACGCTATTAGACTTGGGGATTGCCATTACAGCAGGCGCGATCGCAGGCTATGCCAAAGTGCAGCCCAGGCTATCGAGTACGCTGGCAGGCACGGCGATCGCGGTCGCACTGATGCCACCTCTGTGCGTTGTCGGATTAGGCATTGCCCGGTTTGACCCTACGCTCAGCCTGGGTGCAGGGCTGCTATACCTCACCAATCTATTAGGCATTACGCTCTCATGCATGCTGGCGTTCTTCATTGCAGGCTACTCGCCCTTCCGCCGCGCTCGGAGGCCCCTGAGCGCCGTCATTGTGCTCACCAGCTTGCTGATCATCCCATTGGGCATTAGCCTCATTCAGCTAGTGCGCCAAAATCAGCTAGAAGCAACCTTACAGTCTTACTTAGAGCAAACAGAAACCTTTAAGCGCGTAGGCGTCGTCAACAGCTATACAGACTGGCAGGCCACTCCCCCCGAAGTTCAGATGGTAGTGAACTCCAATGGCCCCATCACCGCACGGCAAGTAGAACTTTTAGAAGCCCATATCCACAAGGAAATGGGCCGACCCTTCCGGTTTGTGTTCCAAGTAAGTGAAGTAAAAGAAGTAACAAAGGAGGGGGTACAGCCGAGCAGCGGGCATGTCAGATCGCAGTCATTGCCTGCGCCTCTGCTCAAAGTGCCGTAGCGATTAGAAATCTAAAAGGTTAGATGCGATAGCTGAGATACTAGCGTTTGGACGCCATAGAATCAGTTGCAGCCGAAACAGTTATGCCGAGAAGGTAATGCCGAAAAGGTGCCGACCCCGTAAAACAGCTTTACAGTCAGCGATAGTCAGGAACGATTACGCAATTTGGCGTAGTCGAGGCATGGCAACCTGGCTATATGAAGAAGACCTCAGCGTAAAGTCGGTTGAGATTGAGTCACATTTCAGATGATTGCACTCGGGAATCTGCGTGATTATGCTGTAGATATCAAAAAAGGCTTATGAAAGCCTGTTTGAACGGCTACTATTACGAGTGGATTCGGGCAGGTTAGGTTCAAGTTTCATCAAGTTCTTCTGATTTATTTTGATGAACCCATCAGAGACCACTCCTTTGTAACGGCCCTTGTTGATAAACTCAACTACGCTGATCGACATATACGCTTCCGACACCGCCACCTCCTTTGAAGGACCCTGACACAGATAGATGATAAACAGCCGCTCCAGCACGAGTTACAGCACTTCGCATAAGCTGCATCCCCTCAGCTTGTTAGCCCAACTGATCAGTCGCCAGGTGAGCGGCTGCTTAAAGCTGTCAGCTCAAGCATCGGAATGGCGGCTGCTGTTTAACCGGGGCCAGCTGAATTTTGCCACCAGCAATTCCGTTGGCGGCAGTGCACCTACAGGGAATGCTGCCGATGCATTTGAGCGCTTAGACAGGCAGCTTCAGGCCATTGTGCCTTCAGTATCTGCGGACGTACGCGGCCAAATGCGGCTGTTGTTTGAGGAGTCTAGTGAAGTGGACGAGGTGGTCAGCCGTGACTACCGCGCGCTGTGTTGGCTAGTGGAAAATAAAGCGATTACCAGTGAGCAGGCGGCTCAGCTGATTGGAGCGATCGCAATCGAAGTTATTGAACCCTTCCTCAACATTCGAGAAGGCAGCTACGAGCTGATCCCAGCCTCTCGCACCGAAGGTATTCCCACCTTCTGCAATTTAGATTTGCGGCCCATCGTGGAGCTGTGCCAGCGCAACAGTAAGCAGCGCGCAGCCGGTGGCCCTGTGACCAGTAAACTCACCAACGCAGCAACCGCAACCAGCGTCCTTGCATCTCAAGTTAACGGGACCGGCCCCATTAATGGCCAGAGCAACGGTCAAGGCAATGGCCTACAGAGCGGCGGCAGCGGCGTCCCCGATTCGCTGAAACGAACAACCTACACAGTGGCCTGCATTGATGACAGCCCCACCGTGTTAAACGCCATCCAAAAGTTTTTAGAAGACCAAAGTCTATCGGTGGTCGCCATTAACGATCCGGTTAAGGCACTGATGCAGATTGTGCGCAGTAAGCCGGACTTAATCTTGCTAGACATCACCATGCCTAACTTAGATGGCTACGAGCTGTGCGCACTCTTAAGACGCCACCCTCGCTACAAGCGCACGCCGATTGTGATGGTCACCGGCAACACAGGATTAATTGATAGGGCCAGAGCCAAGCTAGTGAGAGCATCGGGCTACCTCACGAAACCGTTTACCCAGTCTGACCTGTTGAAAATGGTGTTCAAACACTTGCCGAACCCCAAAGCGCGCCGATAAAAAAGCGCGCCAAAAAAAGACGCGCCGAGAAAAGACGCGCCGATAAGAAAGCGCGCCAAAAAAAGACGCGCCGATATCGAGTCGCCAGATATCGAGCAGCCAAATAAGCCAGTGCTAGATAAGCCAAATAAGGCCAGTGGCCAAGTAACGATTGACCACTGGCAGCCTTGTCTCTAGCAGCCTTGTATAAGGCATTTTACAAAGCAGTAGAGCAAGCGTGAGAACAGTCACAGGCCACAGGTAACAAGCGGGCTGTAAAAACTTCTTAAAACGATAAATAAGTAATCGAAAAGCGAACCTTCAAACCCCTGCATCAGCGATACTCTAAAAAGAGGGTAGTCAGTGTATTTGACGAGAGAGTTTGACAGCAACAAAGGTGACGACGGTAATGGCAACGGTGCTGGTAGTTGAAGATACGCCTTCGGAAATGGCGCTGATGAGCCACTATCTGAGTGAGGGTGGCTACAGTGTGATTGGCGCACCCAGCGGAAAAGAGGGCTTGGATAAAGCGATCGCACAAAAGCCTGATGTCATCGTTTCAGATATTGTCATGCCCGGCATCAGCGGCTTTGAGCTATGCCGCAAGCTAAAACGCCTCCCCGAAACGAGTGAAGTGCCCATTGTGCTGTGCTCCTCCAAAAAGGAAAACATTGATCGGATGTGGGGCATGCGGCAGGGCGCAAAAGCATACTTAACCAAGCCCTATACACGGGATGAACTCCTCGCAGCCGTGCAAATGGTGCTGGTGTAGCAACCGGCTACGCTTAGATTAAATCTGCATATTGAATCTGCATATTGAAATATTGAAATATTGATCTGTCAGGCGCATCTGTAAGGGGCAGATGTGTTGTCCGCCGCATACTGTAGCAATCCATAACTGTACGTAAGTGCATTACAGCTTGTGGCAACGGCACTTTTGGTCTACATTGCCTACGTCTTATGGCTTTCTTGAGCGATTTCGTTCAACGCCTCTCGGCCAAGTCCTTCTGCACTCAGCTTCTCGGAAAAAAACAACGCTCCACACTCACTTAAATAGACTCTAATTTGAGCCTTTAACTAGAACCTAATAGATATCTTTTGCGTCTTACCATCCAAGTCTCCTAACACTGTCTCCCAGCACTTTTGAGTGAAAACAGCGCCTCGTGAAAACAGAGCTTGCTATTCCAGATCGTCAGATAATCGGCGAAGCCTACCTCAAGTTTCAGTTGGCACCACGAGTGCCTGCAGTCTTTGCAGCCCGATCAGTAGAAGAGGCAACGGTGCTAAACCCGGAGCAAGTGACGGCCATTCCCAATATGCCGCCATGCATGTTGGGGTTAGTCAATCGACGAAATCGGGTGATATGGATTGCAAACCTAGTGCGTTTATTGGGCATGCCCCTGCCCGAGCGGCCTCGCCAGCAGTACAGTATGGTGATTGTCAAAGCAGGTTCTTCGCTAGGGTTGATGGTAGAAGCCATAGATGGCATTGTTCATCTCACCGCCGAAGACTTGCAGCCTCCGCCCCCTCAGGTAAATCCTGTTTTGGTACCGTATCTGAGAGGCTGCGCCATTCAAGATGAACAAATTTTGCTGGTACTCGATGCCGAAGCCGTGTTGCAGTCGTCAGTTTTTCAAGGTTGAGTCTGCTTAGGTTGCTAAAGTTTGCGTGGAAGTGAGTCTGATATGACAACGAATATTCGTCCGCCCTACCCCTCTGATGCTGACTCGCCAGATAACGGCGCTGGGAATCAATCAAACGGCGCTGCGACCAACAGCGCTACGAACGGCGCTGCCAATCAGCCGCATAGCGCTGCCACCAATGGAACGGCCAACATTAGCGCGACGAATGGAAACGGCGCTGCAAATGGGAACGGGAATAGCCCTCCCCCCAACGCAGTGAATCGGCCAATGGCCATCACACCAGAAGAAGTGCCTCCGCTTCAAGCAACCACAGCCGCATCAATCACAACCAAAGCCGACACCACAACAGACCCAACCACGACAATCCAAACAGAAACAGCCCCAAAAGAAGAGATGTATCGGGGGGTGCGCTACAGCGGTGACGGGGGAGAGCGCTACGCACCCAATAAGGTAAAAGTGACAGCGCCTGGGAGCACTGGCCCCTTACAAAGGTTCTATGATCTGCCGGTTGCAGATAAACAGTTAGCAGGTTTGCTCGCCTCCAAAATTCTGTCAGTGGCAGGTGTCATTGGCCTCAGCCTTCTGTTGCTCTCTGTCACAGGACGGCAGCAACTTTTGGACGAAGCAACCTCCGAGTTAACCGCAACGGAAAAAGACTTAAACCGAGATGGATTAACCAGCGGGCCTTTGCCGATGGATCGAGGACTGCTAGAGGCAGTCGAGTTCTATAGCGATTTGGATGGTGACATCGACCGGGTTGACGAGCTGGTGATGGAGGACGCGCGGCAAGTGCTGCGGGCGACGCGCCAAGCCGGACAGCTTGAATATGTCAGCCTGATTGGCCCCGATATGCGCGTGATCGCCAGCGGCGGTGTGAACCGGCAGGGCGATCTGTTTAATCCAGACGACTTGGTATCTACAGCGCTCAGTGAAGGAGAATCTATAACTGCAACCAGCTTAGTGCCCCTCGGAGACCTTCAGCAGTTAGGTATTACAGCGCCAGCAGATGCGGATGAAGCCGTACTGGTGCGCTTTGGCGTAACGCCGATTTTTTCAGGCGGGGGTACGCAGCCCGCAACGGAGCGATCGCTAGACACAGATACCGTGGCGCGAGGTCAGGTCATGGGAGCCATTGTGATCGGCGATGTGCTCAATGAAGAGTCACAAACGGTTAATGACGCACTGAGTCAGTTTCCGGAAGGCTATAGCGCCATTTACCGACAAGACCCTAGTGGGGGCTTTGCCAAGGTAGCGCTCACCCGTTCAGACTCGCTAGGGACAGAGCCGCCGGATGTGGCGAAACATCAATTTTTACAAAATGCTGTCAGTGCCCCTGCTGGCACCGTAGAAAAGGCTAGGTTTATAGGGCCAGAGGGCGATCGCTATACCGTTGCAGCAAAGCCTCTAATCGGGGCCAACGGAGAACCCGTCGGCGTTGTGCTCAGGGGCCTCTCGGAAAAATCCGTCGGTGATCGGCTACGACGCAACAGCTTTTTGATTACCTGTGCGGCCATGGGCGCACTGCTTGCAGATGTCATCATCGCAAAGTTGCTGGGGCGCTCCATCGTCAAACCCATTCGCAATTTGCAAGCAGCGACCGAACGCTTTGGCTCCGGAGATCGCGCTGCGCGGGCCGTTGTATTCTCACGGGATGAAGTCGGCCGAGTGGCCAGCGCATTTAACGATTTGGCCGCGTCAGTTGCCATCACCGAATCGTCTTTGCGCTTCCAGTCCGAAACGCAATCGCAGGCAGCAAAGCGCGCCCGGCTCATGAACGAATTTACCAACCAAGTGCGCCGCACCTTGGATATGGATTCAATCTTGACCACAGCGGTTGATCGCGTGCGAGATCTCTTAGAAGTGGATCGAGTCATTATTTACCGCTTTAGCGCAGGCTACACAGGCGGCGATGTCACCGCCGAATCCGTCGGCCAAGGTTGGATTAAAGCACTGGGTCAGCATCTCGAAGATCCCATGCTGCCCAACTCAGTAGAGCGCTTCAAAAGCGGCCAAGTCTCCTTTGTCCGTGACGTTGAAAAAGGCGACTTAACGGAATGCCACTGCCGTTTGCTACGTGAGCTAGAAGTAAAAGCAAACCTCGTTGGCCCGATTATTGTGGGAGATGAGCTGCTGGGCCTCATGTGCGCCCATCAGTGTAGCGGGCCGCGCCGCTGGCAACCAGAAGAGATCAGCATGATGCAGCAGATCACCACTCAAATTGGCTATGCCCTGGCGCAGTCACGCATTCTGTACACCCAAAAGCAAGCGGTGAAGTGCGAACAGCAGCTCACCCATCTGGTCACCAGCATCCGAGAGACCCACAACCGTGACCAAATATTCCGCATCGTCACCCGACAGCTCAAACTCGCGATCGACACCAGTCGAGTGTTGATTTATACCTTTGATAAGCAGTGGAATGGCACCATCGTAGCGGAAGAAGTAGATACGAAGTGGCCACCGGCCCTGGGCGCAGAAATCACAGATCCCTGCTTTGCAGAACACTACATTGATCAGTACAAATCGGGCCGAGTAAAGGCAACAACCGATATCTACCAGGCAGGGCTAACGCAATGCCACATCGGGCAGCTAGAGCCCTTTAAGGTGCGCGCCAGCCTGGTGGCACCTATTGTGGTGGAAAGCCGTTTGTTAGGTCTGGTGATTGCCCATGAGTGCGTGGGGCCAAGGGAGTGGTCAGAGCAAACCATTAGCTTTATGCAGCGTGCAGCGACGCAGCTAGGCTACGCGCTAGAGCAGGCTGAAGCCATCAGTCAAAAGCGGCTGGCACTGTATGAGAAAGAAGAACTTTCAGAAGAGAAATCGCAGCGGCAGCAGCTCCTGGAAAGTCAGCTGCTGGGCCTATTAGATAACGTTGGGGCCGCTGCGGAAGGTGATTTGACCGTGCGCGCTGACGTAGAAGCCGGTGAAATTGGCACCGTTGCTGATTTCTTCAATGTGATTATTGAGAACTTGCGGCAGATTGTCACGCAGGTGAAACGCTCAGCGAAAGATGTGAACGCATCGCTGGGCGAAAACGAGAGTGCGATTCGCAACTTAGCGGATGAGGCCCTACAGCAAGCCGAACAAACCACCCTCACGCTCAACTCCATGAGTGACATGACCGCTTCGATTCGTCAGGTCGCAGCGCAAGCGCAAGAAGCCGCCGAAGTTGCCAAAACGGCCTCTGAAACGGCAACCGTCGGCGAAGAGGCAATGGATCTGACCGTGAGCAATATTCTCGCCATGCGCCAGACGGTGGGCCAAACTGCCAAAAAGGTGAAGCGCCTGGGTGAATCTTCTCAGCAGATTACCAAAGCGGTAATGCTGATTAATCAGATTGCGCAGCAGACGAATTTATTGGCTATTAATGCGGGCATTGAGGCGGCGAGAGCGGGCGAAGCAGGCCAGGGCTTTGCCGCCGTTGCCGAAGAAGTGGGTGAGCTAGCGACGCGCTCGGCTTCTGCCACAGAAGAGATTGAGCGCATCGTGGATACCATTCAGAGAGAAACCAATGATGTGGTGGAAGCAATTGAGCAGAGTACGTCTCAAGTGGTAGAAGGCACGCGGCGCGTAGAGGATGCCAAAGCCAGCTTGAATCAGATTTTGGCAGGTTCGCAGCGGATGGATGAGCTGGCCAGGCTAATTTCTGAGGCCACGGGATCTCAGGTAGAAACATCGGCATCGGTATCGGCGCTGATGGCAGAAATTGCCCAGCTTTCGGCGCGCACCTCTGATTCATCGCGGCAGGCATCGGAAGCCTTGCAGCAGACGGTGGATGTGGCCCAAAACCTCAATAAGCAGGTGGCCACCTTTATTGTGGATGAGTCTGATGCGGCGACAGGTAATCTTTCAGGAGGTGCGTGATAGCAGCGTATGGAAGATAAGGAAAAGGAAATTCGCCTCCAGTTTTTGGATGAGGCGGGAGAGTATTTAGACACCTTAGAGTCGGCGCTGCTGGGGGTATCTAACCGGGGGGTAGATAGCCATGAAATCAATGGCGCACTACGCGCAGCCCATTCAATTAAAGGGGGCGCGGCGCTGATGGGCTACGGGCTTACCAGTGAGCTATCGCACCGACTAGAAGATTCATTGAAGGTGCTCAAGATTCAGCGGGCAGAAGGGGTTAGCCCCGAAGTAGAAGGGCATTTGCTGAGCGGGGTAGATGCCATTCGCCAAATTGTGGAGCGCGATCGCCTAGAACATCCGGCAGAAGAGACCTGGGTGAACAACGCAGTGCTCCCGATTTTTGATTGGCTGCACGAAACCCTGGGAGAACCCAGCGCCGAGGATGCCAACTCGCTCATGGATGCAGATGAGGGGCAAAACATCATGCCGCTGATCTTTCAGACGGAGGTGGAATCGACCTTAGAGCGGCTGGAAATGCTTGTAGATGAGCGCCCTGCGAATTTTCAAGCAGAAATGATCGTCATGGCGCAGGAGATGAGCGGCCTTGGCGAAATGCTTGAGTTGCCACCATTTATTCAGCTTTGCCAATCTGTTGAGCAACATGCGCAAACAGCCACTAGCTCAGCCCAACTAAAAGAGATTGCCGAGAAAACACTACAAACCTGGCGGCGCTGTCAGGCATTGGTGCTAACCAACAATATAGACTCGATGCCGAACCAGCTTAGTGGCAGTGGCAGTGGCATGATTGCGATTGAGTTTGAGGAAGAGAATGAAGCGGCAGACTTTGGGGGCAATACAACAGCGCTGGCGGATGGGCGAGAGATCGCTGACACAGGGCAAGCCCCGTTAGCAGATAATCCGTTAACAAATAACTCATTAACAAATAACTTAGGCGAAGAAAACGAAGCACTCGTCAGTGATATTTTTGCGGGGCTTGGGGAAGAAGATGACGAGCTAGTCAATAATGTCTTCGCGGGGCTTGGAGAAGAAAATGACGAACTGGTCAACAATGTCTTTGCGGGCTTAGGAACCGATGCAGAACTCGTAGACACAACAGATTTTGAGGCAGCGATAGAGGATGATTTTGCAGCGGACGAAACGCTCGTTAGAGCGCAGGCTGGAGACGCCCTTGAGGAAACCAGTGCTTTAGAAGCTAATGCTTTAGAAGCCAATGACTTTGGCACCGCAGATGTTGACACGGCTAACTTTGACACAGCAAACATTGAAGCGATAAACACCGAAGCGGCCAATGCTGAAACGGCCAATGCTGAAGCGGCCAATGCTGAAACGGCAGATGCTGAAGCGGCAGATGCTAGAACAACAAATGCTGAGAGCACAAATGCTGAAGTAGAAGAAACAGCGGAAGAACCCGATGCCTTTGCGGGTGTATTTGATGATTTAGAACAAAACCAAAGCGATGCAGCTAGCGCCTTCAGCACAGACAGGGCCACCCCAGGACAGTCGTCCCCCCCTTCAGCCGATGGCACAGGAACAGCGTTTCGCTTTTCTGAAGCGCCCAAGGCTCAGGTCGAGACACCAGATCTGGGCGATAATACCGTACGCGTATCCGTTCGTAAGCTCAACGATCTGAACGATTACTTTGGCGAACTGACCATTGAGCGAAATCGACTAGAGGCCGAGATTAAACGGATGCGGGTGCTAGTGAAAGACCTGGGCCGGAAACTGCGATCGCTAGATGAAATTAATGACGACGTACGCGACCTGTACGAAAAGCCCGAACAACAGCTCTTACTTTCTGGCTCATCCGCCTTCAGCGCATCCCAACGGGCTAGCCTCCCAACCAACATAGAATCAGACCTCACCTCGCCGCCCTCTCCAACCGCACCTGCCCCTTCAACCACACCTGCCCCTTCAACCACACCTACCCCTCCAGATAGTTCCAATCCAATCAAAGCATCTGAAACTACTGCGCCAGCGCCTAAAACCACTGCGCCTCAAACCACTGCACAAGAAACCACTGCGTCTAAAACCACTGCACAAGAAACCACTGCACAGGCACCTTTTCGACAAGGCTTCGATGCCCTCGAATTTGACCGCTACAATGACGCCCACCTACCGTTCCGCCAAATTGTTGAATCGGTTGTAAAACTGCAAGAAGTTGCCGATGATCTGGAACTCAGCGTCGATAAAACAGAACAGACCACTCGCGTCATTCACCGCACCGCCCGGCATTTGCAGCGCAACCTGAATCAGCTCAGAATGCGCCCCCTGTCTGACATTACCAACCGCTTCCCCCGAGCGCTCCGCGAACTAGAGCTGGAACACGGAAAATCCGTCACCCTCGAACTCGACGGGGAAAGCATTCTAGTGGATCGCAACATTCTCGAATCGCTCAACGATCCGCTGATGCACATTGTGCGAAACGCCTTTGACCACGGCATTGAAACGCCCCAAAAACGAGCAGCGCAAGGCAAATCCAACACGGGTACCATCGCCATTAAGGCCTTTAACCGCAGCAATCGCACCGTCATTACGGTAAGTGATGACGGAAACGGTATTCCGCTAGATAAAATACGCGATCGCGCTATTTCCATGGGCCTAGACGCGGATCTGCTCCAAGCCGCCAGTGAAGCCGAACTGCTCTCCCTAATTTTTGAACCCGGCTTTAGCACCTCTGAGGAAGTAACCGCACTCTCTGGTCGAGGCGTGGGCATGGATGTGGTGCGCAACAACCTTACCGAAATTCGCGGCGACATTAACGTTGATACCAAAGCAGGTAAAGGAACCACATTCACGATTTCTGTTCCTTACACCCTCTCTGTTACGCGGGTGATGCTCGCAGAAGGCAATCGCATGCCCATCGCCCTGCCCACCGACTTCATTGAAGAAGTCACAGTGGTTGGAGCGGCTGATCGCATTGAAAAAGAGAACAAAACTTTCTTTACTTTTAAAGGAGAACAGATTCGTCTTATTCGTCTCGCCAACTGGCTCTCCTTTAACTGCCCTAGACAGTTCGATAGCATTGCAGAAGTGCCCACCATGGATAAGCCTAGCGTGCTGCTGTTCCGCACGGGCGAGCAGCGAGTGGGCATAGAAATTGATCGCTCTTGGGGAGAAAGAGAAGTAGCAGTGCGCCGGGTAGAAGGCCCTATTTCACTGCCCTCTGGCTTTAGTAACTGCACTATTTTAGGTGATGGTAAGGTCGTGCCGCTCATTAGCCTGCCAGACTTTGCGCGGTGGGTGCTGAACTGCGAGGCATCCGGAATTTCGTCAGCCTCGGCGCTATATGCCAATCCGGTGGTGCAGGGCGCGCTCGATCCGGTGAGCTTACAAACCGTGCCAGATCCCGACTTGAACCGTAGCGCTAAGTTCTTAGTCATTGATGACTCTGTGAACGTGCGCAGGCTATTGGCATTAACCTTAGAGAAAGCAGGTTACGACGTGGAGCAGGCCAGAGACGGTGAAGATGCATTCGATAAGTTAGAGAATGGCTTAGTGGTTGATAGCATCGTGTGCGATGTGGAAATGCCGCGCATGGATGGCTATAGCTTTTTATCTAAGCTTAGGGCAATGCCCGAATACACAAATATTCCGGTAACGATGCTGACATCCCGCAGTGGAGACAAACACCGGAGGCTAGCCATAGACTTAGGCGCAACGGCCTATTTTTCTAAGCCGTATCAAGAAAGAGTATTGTTGCAAAGATTAAAAGATGACTTAGCAGCCTCACAGGCCAATAGCCCAGCAGAGAAGTAGCCCGACAGAGCAAATAGCCCAGCAAAGCAAATAGCCCAGCAAGCCAAACAAGGAGCAGCGTCTTAATAAATAGGCGGCTAAAACATGGAAGAAACAATGACCATTACGCTAAAGCTGTTCGCCATTTATCAGGAGACGTTAGGCATTCCTGAAAAGACCCTGACATTGCCCGTCGGCACAACGGCAGGAGAGGTACGAGATCGCTTAATTGCCGAGCACCCGAACCTTGCGAAATGGAAAGACCTCACCCGCTTTGGCATTAACCTACAGTTTTCAGACGCAACCACAGCGCTCACTGACGGAGATGAGCTGGTGCTGATTCCCCCTGTCAGTGGCGGCTAATATCCGCATCTTTTGGGAGCATATCTTTTAATACAACAACTTTCACTGACAGTTGTTCAAAAAATCTACCTTGATACTAATAAAAAACACTTTCTCTGTCTCTGTATCCTCAAATAGAGCTTTTTGAGCGTTCTCATTCAGCCATTGAACAATATCAAAATCGGGTATTTCTGGAATCTCTACCGCATCATCATTCAAGTTAGGCTCCGCCGAGGGGAACACCGTCGCATCCACCCAAGCATCCACGTTCTTATATCCGGTGAGCTGAAGAACCTCTCCATCTACCCAATCCATCGTCACATCGTCAATTTTTTCCACAAAAACGGCAACAGAAGTATCACTTTCTACCGCAGGTTCACCCTCCACATTTTTCAGACAGTACGCATCGCTAGGAAAGGTAAGAGGCAATACAACCCTAATCACATCAGACTCTAAAGGGTTATCGGGATCAGAGTTGATCTCAATAAAGGCAGCAAGCTTTTGGGTCGCGTCTATCTGACTAGTGCCTTTCAGAGAACGGTTGACCTCTGTAGGCTGTGGTGTTGGATCTGGCGTCGGGTCTGGTGTCGGATCCGGCGTCGGATCTGGCGTCGGATCCGGTGTCGGATCTGGCGTTGGATCTGGCGTTGGATCTGGTGTGGGTTCAGGCGTCGGATCTGGGATAGGCGCTGGCGGGGGCGGAGATGCTGGCGTAGGTGCGGGTGGCTCAGGTGCGGGCGGCTCAACCACTGGTTCTGGCACAAACGTAGCAGGCGGCAGCACAATGTCTGGCTCGGGTTCTGGGGTAGGCGGCAGCGTCGTCACAGCGATGGGATCTGGCAGCGGAATGTCTTCCTGCTCAATTACCTGATCTTTTTCTGGCAGGGGGATGAGCAGTGCCAAACCATGAAAACCCAGTGAGACCAACAAAATTGGACTCAACCAATATAGAAAGATCTGCCGCCAGCGCTTTGGCACGCTTTCTGACTGGGTTGGTTTCTCAGGAGGCATTTTGTCTGCGCACTTTTTATAGGAAAGAAAGCTTACAGGAAAGAAAGTAAAAGGACTATGTGTATGACAGGAACGGTGTGTATGGCAGGAACGATGTATGTGGCAGGAACGGTGTGTATGGCAAAGCACAAATAACTACACGTAGTCTGTCATGCTTTCGGGAAAGCGCCAGCTAAGGATTGTCCGATTCTTTGATTGTCAGAGGTTTTGAGGCAAATTGTGAGGCCACATCACCACCCACCACGCCCAGCCATAGAAAGCCTTATTTTTGCTACGCTAAAGTCGTGTATCTATCGCTTCAAGTGCATCCCCTTCAAGTGCATCCAACGACGGCCATACCGTCATTACAGGCTACCCTTGACTGATCGAATCTGACGCATCCTTTCGCTCATATACCGCGCTTTCTTATGCCAGGGCAATCCTCTTCTCATAGGAGAACTCAAAGGCGATTGCTTTTTATCGCGATCGCTCTCCTTGCTGCTACTAGCATCCTCGCTATGCAAATACCCAACCTACCCGGTCGTAGCCAATCAGATCCCACTGCCCGTACATCCGCACTGGCAACACCGCCGACACTCCTTACCGACCCTTTTCTACAACTCCCCACTGACAGCACCGTACAAGTGGTGTGGTTCACAGAATTTGCAGGCACTGAGCACCGCGTAGAATACGGCGAAGCCGTCAAAGCATTAGCCTCATCAGAAACCGGCCCATCAGAAACCAGCTCACTCAAAACCGCCTCAGCCACCACCGCCCAACTCAGCCGAACCCGCGAAGACAGCGATTCTCGCGTTCAAGGCCGTGCCTTCCCTGAAGTAACCCGGCGCGACATTTGGCGGCACGAAGCCACCGTCACCGGCCTCAAACCCGGCTTTCACCAGCCTTACCGTGTCGTCAGCCAACGCGCAGACGGCCAAACCGTACGCAGCAAAGCCTTCACCCTTGCCCCTAATCCGCCTAAAGACCGCCCGCTCAAAATCCTACTCACCTCCGACCATCAGCTCAAACCCATGACGCCTGCCAACCTGCAAAAGGTAGCGGAAACCGTGGGCCGAGTAGATGCCATTTTTTTTGCGGGCGATTTAATCAATGTGCCTGATCGCGCTTCGGAATGGTTTGATGATGCGCGAGGATTGGCTTTCTTTCCAGCGTTGCAGGGTCGCACTCGCTACACCATGCCCTCACCGTCAAACGGTAAGACCGAAACTGAAGCCGATGCCAATGCCAATGCCAATGCCAATGCCGATGCAACCTACACAGGCGGAGAACTCATCCAGCATGCACCGCTTTTTCCAGCCATTGGCAACCATGAAGTAATGGGCCGATACGCTGAAAAGCAACAACTTAAAAAGCAATTCACCAACGCTCTGCCGCGATCGCTCGTCAATCAGTTTTACCCCGCGCCCGACGGGAATGTTGCTGACCCTAACTGGATAAAAGATTATTCCTACAATACCAACACGTACGAAGAGATTTTCTCATTACCCACCACACAGCTACCCAACGGAAAACAAACTGAGCAATACTACGCTCTTTCTTTTGGCGATGTGCGGCTCGTGAGTTTGTATGTGACCCAAATTTGGCGATCGCCCGAACTCACCCCTGACACCCAAGGCCGCTACCGAGAAAGCACCACTGACTTAGCCAATCCAGAAAGCTGGGGCTACGGCCAGCACATTTTTGAACCCATCCGCAAAGGCAGCGCCCAATACGAGTGGCTCGCCCAAGAGCTGGCCAGCGATGAATTCAACAATGCCAAATACAAAATCGTGATGCTTCACCATCCACCCCACACCCTTGGTGGCAATATTGTGCCGGCCTTCACCGATCCTGTTCAAACTGAAAAGCGAACAGTCGATGGCACCCTCACCGCCATCCAATACGAATATCCCAAAGCAGAAGACTACATCATTCGAGATTTGATTCCCCTCTTAGAGAAATCCAACACTCAGCTGGTTTTCTATGGTCATTCCCATCTGTGGAATCGGTTCGCAAGTGCCAGCGGCCTTAATTTCCTTGAAACATCCAATGTGGGCAACAGCTACGGCGCTCACATGAGCGACAATCCGCGCTGGGGCATTCCAACCCCCGAAGCAGCCCAAGCAAATGGTTTAGTGCCTTTTAAAGAAACCTACAGCCCCACAGGCGACCCCAACGGCCTTACGCCAATCATGCCCACCCTTTCTCCCATCACAGACAACAACAACAATCCTCAACCATTTATCGCCAGCAACGATATCACCAGCTTTACCCTCTTCGATACGGGCGCAGGCACCATTGCCAGCTACTACTTCAATACCCGAAAACCTGACTCCGCTGTTGTTAAGTTCGATGAGTTTGTTATAGACAGTAGACGCACGCCTGCTGATAACACCCCTGCTGAAGACACGCCTGCTGAAGCACCATCCGAGAAGAATCTATCCTCTGAGGTTTCACAACCATGAAACGGACCTTCAAACCTATTCACATCCTGTTTATCTCAGTACAGGACAAAAGCTTGCAGGATAGTCAGGGAGGGAGTTTCATAGGTTAACCACAACTTATCAAACTCCCATGATTGAGCTTAATACCTTGCGTGCAAAATTGCAGCCTCATCTCGGTTGGCATGGTGCCAGAA
>JBGCGG010000157.1:0-9889 GCA_045110585.1 Phormidesmis sp.
GATAGAACACGATGGCACCGAAGATGGCATCGCTTACGAGCTAGAATCTGCGGGTATTCCTAAAGACCATATTGTCCTAGCCTACAAATCACTCGAACGCCGCAAGCTAACAGGATACGCTGTCGCGTAGATAAGCCACCCTCTTCCCTGGTCAGCCTAGTAATGATAGCGACAAGAAATAATGGTCAAGTACTCATCACTCACGGCATAGACAAGCCGATGAGTATCATCAATGCGCCGCGACCAAAACCCTGATAAATTTTCCTTTAAGGGTTCAGGCTTCCCAATCCCTTCAAAGGGTAAAGACTTTGTTGCCTTAATCAGTTTATTAATTCGCTTTAACGTCTTTTTGTCTTGGCTTTGCCAATAGAGATAATTTTTCCAGGCTTCATCAGTCCAAGCTAACTTTCGATTAGTCATCCAACAAATCTTTCTCTGAGACTTGGCCCTGCTTGTACTGAGCAATGGAGCGTTCTAAATGAGCTGCATTGGCAGGAGACTTCAGCAAATGAACCGTTTCCAACAGGCTATTAAAATACTCCAAAGAAACCACGACAGCATCTTCAGCATCTCGCCGAGTGATGACAGTGTAATCTGCATCATCAACAACCTGATCTAAGATGCTTTTTAGCTTATTTCTAGCTTCACTGAAGGTAACAATCCTCACATTCATGACCTGTCTGCTTACTTGTACAAGTATAGCTTGCTCAATAAAGTTGGCAACGAGGGTATTAAATCGCAGATTGTGACGCTAGTCGTTGAAAAAATGAACCACTACCTAGCACGCTGAATAAAGCAGTATGCAGCCGAAAGCGCTACCCTATCGAAGGAACACAACTATAGCCTCATGATTCCATCGGTTATCGCCAGCGAAGTTCGCACCAGCGTCAGCGACTTTCTAAAAACCACCTTCAATCCATCTACGCCTGGCTTCACCGGCATCATGGAGCGCTTCCTAGACGGCGATGACCCCGAAACCTGCTTCAAAGGCCCCTACCTCTCCATCGGCCTCCCCTTTCGCCCCGGCACCACCGGCCCCGACTACTTCCCAGCGGTGCCCATGGCCTTTCCCCCCCACAGCCACCAGCAAAAAGCCTTCGACCGGCTCAAAAGCCCTTTTTATACCCCCACCCTCATCGCCACCGGCACCGGCTCGGGTAAAACAGAATGCTTTTTACAACCCATTCTTGACCACTGCCAAAAGCACCGCGATACCCCCGGCATCAAAGCCCTGCTGATATACCCAATGAACGCGCTGGCCACCGACCAGGCCAAACGCATCGCCAAAGCCATTCATCGCAACCCTGAACTCAACGGCCATGTCACCGCTGGCCTATTCGTGGGTGAAAGCGAACGCCAAACCAAAACCGTAATGACCGAAGAGCACGTCATTACCGATAAAGACCTGCTGCGCCACAGCCCGCCCGACATTTTGCTCACCAACTACAAAATGCTCGACTACCTGCTGCTGCGCCCCCGCGATAAGCCCCTGTGGTCAGGCAATCAGCCCGACACCCTGCGCTACCTCGTCGTCGATGAAATCCACACCTTTGATGGTGCACAGGGCACCGACCTAGCCTGCCTTATTCGCCGTCTTAAGGCCCGCTTGGGCACTCCCGATAATCACCTGGCCTGCGTGGGCACCTCCGCCACCCTCGGCGGCCCCGAAAACAAACAAACCATGGCTGACTATGCCAACCAAGTGTTTGGAGAAAAGAGGTTTGATCTAGAGTCTATTATCGAAGAAGATCGGCTCTCTACAGATGAATTTGTCACTCAAATTGTTGAAGATGACTTGCTCACCTTTTTCCTAGAAAAAGTGAAGAGTCATTTGCCCAGCGTAGACGATCTTCCCAAGCTAAACCCAGCCCACTACACCAGCCTAGAAGACTACCTCCGCGCCCAGCACGAGCTGTGGCTAGAGCGCCCTATCCCTGACGACTTTGACAGTGAAGACTGGCGAATTGCCCTCGGCCAAAAAGACGGCCTAATTGCCTTGCGAATTGCCATCGAGCTGGTTCGCATTTTAGAGACAGGTACCACTAACCTCACCCATGTGTGGGATCAGCTCAACCGAAAGTTTGGCTTTCTTCCTGCCAATGCTACCCCTGAGTACAAAGCCGCCCTACTCGATAGCCTCCTAGCGCTGATCTCCGTTGCCCGCCGCCCCCGCCCTGTGTCCGCCAAGCCCACTGACCCGCTCCCCCCCTGGGTGAACCTGCGCGTTCAGTTCTGGCAGCGCGAACTCAGGCGCATGGTCGCCACGGTAGAACAAGAACCTCAGCTAGTCTTTGCCGATGATCAGCCTGCTGAGACCAAAGATAAGGTGCTGCCGGTACTGAACTGCCGAGAGTGTGGGAATACGGGCTGGGGCGCAGTGCGAAAGCAAACGGGCGATCGCGCGATCGCCTGCGACCTTCAATCTTTTTACGTCGCCTACTTTGCCAGACATCCCCTCACCACTGTGGTGTATCCAGTTCCAGAAGATGTAGATCCGCTGAAACCTCTACGCACCGACGCCACCACCTGGACACCTCACAAGCTCTGCACCAGCTGCCTAAGCCTCAACCATATCGACAACACCAGCTGTACGGCCTGTGGTCACGATGAAGTGATCGCCGTCACCGAACCGAACCTGATCAAAGAGCGTAAAACCCGCCAAGGCAACGTCATCCGCGAAGCTCGGCACGATTGTCCCTTTTGCGGCGCGGCCAATGGCCTTTCTATCCTAGGATCGCGAGCTGCTAGTCTTTCTAGCGTCGTCATCGGTACCTTGTTTGGCTCCGCCTACAATCAAGATCGCAAGCTCATTACCTTTTCCGACTCGGTTCAAGATGCCGCTCACCGCGCTGGATTCTTTGGCGCACGGACCTTTCGTACCACCCTGCGCACCGCGCTGTACCAATACCTAGAGCAACAATCTGCCCCCCAGCCGCTAAACCAAGTTGTCACCGGCTTTCAGCAGCACTGGCAAACTCAGTTTGGCAACGATGCTGATTACATCGCCACCTTTATTCCAACAGATTTGCAGTGGCTCAACGAATGGCGCGAGCTAAAAGAAACGCACACCGTCAGCGATAACCTCAAAGACGTGATTAATAAGCGAATAGACTGGGAAATTGTCGCAGACTTAGGACTGCGCTCAACCATAGGCCGCACCCTAGAGAAAATGGGTGCTTGCGCGGTGAGTATAGATCCTGCGCGCCTGGACGCGGCGATCGCCACACTCCTGCCCAGCCTAAAAAACGAAATCGGAGACCTTCATCAGTTAGATAAAATCACCCTCCGACGCTTCCTCCTAGGGCTGTTGCATCACCTGCGGCAGCGCGGCGGCATACTGCATTCCGCCACCCAAAGCTATATCGAACAAAACGGCCAGTCTTACGTATTGCAAAGACCGCTATACATGCCTGGATTTGGCCCTAGCTCTCGTGTGCCCATTTACCTATCCGATAAAAGCAGCGGCAGAGGCGGTTTTGAACAAATCATTAAAAACAAAACTACTGCCACTTGGTGCTATCAGTGGGCCTTTAAAAGCTTCTTTGATTGGGACACGCTGAGCCTAGTGGCCGAGCAGTTTCCCCAGCTCTATCAGCTCACGCTAGATGCCCTGGTAAAAAGCAACCTGCTAGATTTGCGAATGACCCGTACCAATCAAAGCGTATGGGGACTACTACAGTCTGCGCTGATAGTGCAAACCCAGGCCACCCAGCTAAACTGTACGAGCTGCCACGACAGCTGCATGAGTGTGCCCGCAGATCTCTCCTATTGGGAGAACATGCCCTGCTTACAACCCCACTGCGATGGCCATTATGCCCCCTCTAGCCAGCAGCGCTTCGAGTTTTACAAAAATCTCTATAGCCGGGGCGAAGTCTGGCGCATATTTGCCCAAGAACACACCGGCCTACTAGAGCGAGAAGTGCGCGAACAGCTCGAAGATAACTTTATCCATGGTAAACGCCGCTACGATCCCAATTTACTCTCTGCAACCTCCACACTCGAAATGGGGATCGATATTGGTGACTTATCGGCAACGTTGCTCTGTTCTGTGCCGCCCACCCAGGCGAATTATCAACAGCGAATTGGGCGGGCCGGACGGCGCGATGGCAATGCGTTTGTCAGTGCGATCGCCAATGGTCGCCCCCACGATCTCTACTTTTGGTCCGACCCGTTAGAAAAAATGATTCTCGGTGGCGTAGAGCCCCCCGGTTTTTATCTGGATGCCTCTGCAATTCTTCAGCGCCAGCTTACTGCCTTCTGTATGGATGGCTGGATTGCTAGCGGCACCCAGGAGCTGCCTGAAAAGTTTTCGCCCGTGCTCACCGCCATCAAAAAAACAGATCAAACCCGGTTTCCCTACACTTGGCTGAGCTACATTGGCACCCACCAAACCGAACTGCTCAACCAATTTTTGCAGCTATTTGAAGAAGACATCGCACCGCGAACCCAGGAGCAGCTTCAAAAATTTATCGAGAAAGGAAATTTAGAAGAAGGCGGCTTACGCTATCTTATTGTTGATCGCCTGCAAGAAGTAGTAGAAGAACGCAACCGGCTTAAAAATCAGGCCAAAACCCTGGATCGGCGGATAAAGGAGAAAGAGAGCGGTCCGAAAAGTCAGGATCATGAGGATATTCTTGCCGAGCTATCTCGCGAACGAGCGGGGCTCAATGACCTAGTCAGAAAGATAAATGCTAAACGAACGCTCCAGTTTTTTACCGATGAAGGGCTGCTGCCCAACTACGCCTTTCCAGAAGCAGGTGTCACGCTCAAATCTATTATTTGGCGAAAGCGACAGACTGAAGGCGACAGTACCCAAGGAAAATTTATTACCGAAACCTTTGAGTACGAGCGTCCAGGGGCCGTGGCCATTGGTGAGCTGGTGCCCGCAGGCAGTTTTTATGCCGAAGGTCGCCGGGTCGATATTGACCAGATAGATCTCAATATTTCGAAAATAGAAGAGTGGCGCTTTTGCCGCAGCTGCGCGTTTGCAGTGTCCGCCGATCTCGCAGAGGGCAAGCAGAAAACTTGCCCGCGCTGTAGCGATGCGATGTGGTCTGATTCGGGGCGCAAGCGCAAAATGGTGAGACTGCGCCAGGTGATGGCAACCACTAGCGATCGCAATAGCCGCATCAGCGATGACCGTGACGACCGCGCCCCCGCTTTTTTCACCAAGCAAATGCTGGCCGACTTTGACCCCACCGCTAGGGAAGAGACCTATGTCATCGAAGACGAAGACTTTCCCTTTGGCTTCGAGTTCATCGCCCAGGCCAAGTTTCGTGAAGTGAATTTTGGCGAAGCCGTCGCCGCTGGGGAAAAGCTAGAGATTGCAGGCGTTTCCAAAGCCCGCTCAGGCTTCAAAGTATGCCGTCACTGCGGCAAAGTACAGCGTAAAAATAGCCGCAATGAGTTCAAACATGCCCTCTCTTGCAATGCCCCAAATAAGGACGATGAAGCCCTATATGCTGACATTCTCTATCTCTTCCGCCAGTTTGAATCCGAAGCGTTAAGGCTCCTGATGCCGGTGGATGTGCTCAATTTCCCTGAAAGGCTGCATTCCTTTATTGCGGCGCTTCAGCTCGGCTTAAAGCACCACTACAAGGGCAGTGTGGATCATCTCCGTGTGCTCATTAGTGAAGAGCCTCAGCCCAATAGCGCCCTACGCCGTCCCTACCTGTTTCTGTACGACACGGTTCCAGGGGGTACAGGCTACCTCAAGCAGCTATTGCGCAACCCTGAAGAGTTCATGAATGTTCTGAGTCAGGCGCTAGACGTTACTGAAAACTGCGATTGTAAAGACGGCTGTTATAACTGCCTGTTTGCCTATCGCAATAGCTTCAATCAAGATAAAACTAGCCGCACTGAAGCGGTGAGTATTCTTAAGGCGATCCTCAGCCGTCGTGACAAACTCAAGCCCGCAGAGAACTCTCTTTCTAGCGTGAAGCTCAACAGTTTATTCGACAGCGTTTTAGAACATAAGTTTATTGAGGCATTGCGCCGCTATCGCTACGAAGATCGGCCCATCACCGTGAACAAAGAGCTGGTTAATGGCAAGTCTGGTTACTTTGTACGTATTGGTGAGCAAGACTGGACTGTAGAGCCTCAAGTGAGCCTCAGCGATAGTCAATCGGTAGCGGTATCGAGCAAAGCTGATTTTGTCTTTTGGCCTGCTAAAAACGCAGCTGTGCTCAAGCCGATTGCTGTATTTACAGATGGTTGGGAATATCATTGCGATCGCATGGGCAAAGACTTTTTGCAACGCATGGCGATCGCCCAAAGCAATCAGTTCCGCGTATGGTCACTCAGCTGGTCAGATGTAGAAACTCAGCTAGAGCCCACCAGCACATTAGGCTATGCCGATCTGCTAAACCGCAATATCAGTGCGCAGTTTGAAAAAGGTGAGAAAAAGCTGTACGAACACTATGGCGCTCAGACACTGCGAGGCTTAACCACCGCCAGTAGCTTTGAATGGTTAGCCCATTACCTAGCCTGTCCTGACGATGAGAAATGGCAAGGGTTCGCGCTCGTAAGAGCCTTTGCTCAGCTCGGCGCTGCACCACCCTCTATGGACTGGCTAGAGCAGATAAAGACATGGCTGGGTGAAGACGCCCTGAGCCAAATTGACATCGAAGAGAAAGATCGCCGCTGGGGGCAGATCCAGTGGCACTCTCCTGATGGCATTCCTTTGGTAAAGACCTATCTTTCTGTTCATCCTGCTAAGCACCGAAAAAAGCAAAAAGACTCTGTTTACAGCATTACCTGGATAGATGATCGCGACATTGAGTTTTCAAATCCGGCTCTGACTCAGGCATGGACAGGTGTGCTCAGGCAGTTCAATCTGTTCCAGTTTTTGCAGTATGCCTATGTGCTCTCGGAAGCCAGCTATGCGGAGGTGCGATCGAATCTTCCGACACTCTTCCCGACAGAAACACCACTAGGTGCGCCCAGTGCGCCCACCCTCAGTCCACGATGGTCAAAGCTTATGAAGTACGCGACTTCCGAGTCCAATCCGCTTTTGGAGGCTATGGCCCAAGCCAACTGGCCGTTGCCCGAGCTTGATTATGAACTCATTGACGCAGATGAGATGGTCATTGCCGAAGCTGAACTCGCTTGGCCGGATTATCAAGTGGCGCTACTATCGGCAAGCCAGCAGGCTTCTGTCTTTGCCACGCAGGGGTGGTACGTGCAGGGATTTGCCCCGCTCACTGAAGATGCCGATAGCTTAGAAACCTTCCGCACGACCTACTTAAGCAACACACCCGACAGCAACACACCCGACGAGGAGGCCTAACCCATGCTTAACCATACTATTCGCCTGGTGATGTCCATTGACTTTTTGGATGCCTTCAGTCGCCTACCCAAACAGCTCCAAAGTAAAACCTCTGCCTTCATTCAAAAGTTCAAGCAAAACCCGACCGCCTCTGGGCTTAACTACGAGGTCATTCGCAATGCCGCCGATCCTAACCTCAAATCTGTTCGAGTAGACCAAGCCTATCGGGCAATTATTCGTAAGCCGGATAAGGGCAATGCCTACCTGCTGCTGTGGGTGGATAAGCACGACGATGCTTACAACTGGGCGCAGAAAAAAGTATGCAAAATTAACCCTGAATCAGGTGCGCTACAAATTATCGATGTAGAAGCGGCAGCGGCACTAGAGAGCGAGCTAATCAGCCAGCAGCCAAAGACAAAAGTGAAAGGCCGCTTCGACGAGATTCGAGATCGTCATCTTCTCAGGCTCGGAATCCCCGAAGAAATGGTCGGAGCAGCTCGCGCTGTCGTCACTGATGATGACGTAGACAAGTTCATTGATCGCCTGCCAGAAGAAGCTGTAGACGCGGTTTTGATGCTAGCTTCGGGCTATTCCCTTGACGATGCTCTACTGCGCTACGAGAAAGGCGACGATCAGCACAGAGAGGTCGATACGACTGATCTAGATCAGGCTTTGGAACGTGCAGACAGCAAGCGCCGGTTCCACATCATTACTGACGATGATGAGCTGTTAGAGATGCTGGCTGCCCCACTCGAAAAATGGCGCGTATTTTTGCACCCTAGCCAGCGTCGTATCGTCGAACGCGATTGGAACGGCCCGGTGCGTGTGCTAGGCGGTGCCGGGACAGGCAAAACGGTCGTTGCCATGCACCGGGCAAAGTGGCTGGCTGAAAATCGATTTACAGACGCTAGCGATCGCATACTTTTCACCACTTACACACACAACCTGGCGATCGATATTGAAGAGAACCTACGTAAAATATGTTCTCCTGACGTGATGAAGCGTATTAAGGTTGAAAACCTTGACCGGTTAGTGTCTTCCTTTTTTAGATCGGAAGGCGTTCCGGTTGATATCGTTTATGAGCAGCAGCTAGAACCCTTATGGGAAACAGCTCATGCCGTGGATAGCGAAGAGTTAAGTCTGGCCTTCTACAAAGATGAGTGGAAACAGGTCATTCAGTCACAGAATGTACAGACGCTGCAAGACTATTTTTCAGCTTCTCGTATAGGTCGGGGCACTCGGCTCAACAGAATGAAGAAAGCTGAGATTTGGCCAGTATTTGAAGAATTTAGATCACTGGTCAAACAAAAGGGGTGGAAAGAGCGAGAAGATGCGATGCATGATGCACTCAGCTTGTTAGAGAACAAACCTGAAGGCAGCTTACCCTACCGTGCTGTGATTGTAGATGAAGCGCAAGACATGGGCGCGGCGGCTTTTCGTTTGCTACGGGCGATTGTGCCTTCTGGGCCAAACAATATGCTGATTGTTGGCGACCCGCATCAGCGCATTTATGGTCGAAAGGTGGTGCTAGGTCGCTGTGGGGTGGAAATTAGAGGGCGATCGCGTAAGCTCCGCATTAACTACCGCACCACCGACGAAACTCGAAAATGGGCCACCGCTGTTTTAGCTGGTATCCCCACAGACGATCTTGACGGCGGCAAAGATTCCCTTCAAGACTACCGCTCTTTAATGCATGGAGAGGCCCCTAAAGTTAATGGATTTAAGAATTTTCAGAAGGAAATCACCTTCATTCAGTCCTACTTGCAAGAACTAGAGAAAGCAGAAGCGCAGCTCTCTAACGTATGCATTATGGTTCGCACTAAGAAGCTAGCTGACCTTTACGCCCAAAGCTTAGAAAAAGAGAGTATCAAAGTCCGTAGAATTAAGCGCAGCGAAATTGACAACCCTGCTTTGCCTGGCGTTCGTATTGCGACAATGCACCGGGTAAAAGGGCTTCAGTTTGAACATGTCATTTTGGCAGGCATCAATCGTGACACCTTACCTCTGAGATACGTTCTCGAATCTGCTTCTGATACTGCTGCCAAAAAAGCATTCACGCTCTCTGAGCGCTGCCTCATGCATGTGGCAGCTACCCGAGCAAAATCAAGCGTAACTGTCACCTATCATGGTCAACCCAGCGAACTGCTACCAGGCGGTTAGAGCGACAGGAAGCGACTCGGCTGGGGCTTTCTATACTGGTGTGCGTGACAGACTATGTATCGATGGTGAAAATGTCAGAAGTCAGTAGCCAAATTACGTTGAATCTCTAGCAACGAGATCGTCTCCCCGCCGCTATCTCAGCTTAAGCGGCCTTGAATAAGGCTGCTAATTCCCCGACGCCTTGCATAAATTTCTGTCTGAAATCAGCTAGACACACGAATTCTTCCATTCGACTTCGCGGCCTCAAAAAATTGCCTACTTCATCGACGGCTCGGCAAAACCTCTGAGCCGCCTCGAACTCGCCGAACCCCAGCGTGGGGTAGAGTTATAACTATTTCTGGTGTACAGCGTAGGAGATAAAGAAAGGCGTATCCTTCTGGACAAGCAAAGTACCAGAAATAGAGATACACCATGACTCAAGATAATCTAGTCAAGTTCAAAACACCAGAAACATCAGCAACC
>JBGCGG010000158.1:0-4693 GCA_045110585.1 Phormidesmis sp.
CTCTTGCGTGGCTTTTGATTTGCTCTGCTTTGGATGCGTCCATGTCTAAATACCAGGGCTGAAAGCTACATTCAGCATAGCGGAAAGGAAATATTTTCAGACCTAAGTATTTATGCTCACCACAAAAGTGGGATGCACCCCCTTGCAAACCCTGGCGATATCTCTGCTGATAGCTAGGTGACGGATAGGCTGAGGGCTAGTTGCCTTCAGTAAAGCTGAGCTGCGAACTACGCAGCTCGATAATGTATCGAGCTGCGTGGTCAACTAAGTTCTCTGGCTATGGCGAGTAGAGTTATGAAAAAAGCAGGGTATGAGTTTCGTTCGATAGAAGCTCATACCCTGCTTTTTTAAATAATCTGTTGTTACTGACTGATGATGATTTGGCTACTGCTGTGAATAAATGCTGGGGTCACCGCTTAACCTTTGAATCTAATTGCTTTTGTTTTGCTCTTGTCTTGCTCTTGTCGCCTGTGGAATTAGGGCGGGGCTAGTTGTGTTTTGGTGGGTGGTATTGTAGGCGGGTTGTTATTACGGGTAGCGGATTTTTCTAAATCGTTTAACGAGAGATTATTTAGCGTTGAAAACAGCTTGCTAACTTCTGATGCTGCCATGGGTTTCCCTAAGTAGTAGCCTTGAGCTATGTCTGCACCGCACCGCTGAACAAGATTGAGATGCGCTTCTGTTTCAATGCCTTCAGCGACTACCTTGAATCCAAGATCGTGGCAGAGCTGAATGCTGGACGCTAACAAAATTTGTCCCCGTTTGGCTTCGCTGTCTGGTGCGACGACGAGCTTTCTATCGAGTTTTATTTCATCGGCTTCTAAGGCGACTAGGCTAGTAAGAGAAGAATAACCTGTGCCAAAATCATCAATGGAAATGTGATGGCCAGCGGCACGCAGCTGATGGATGACTGCGGCCAGTTCGCTGATTTTGACCGTGTAGGTATGTTCTGTAATTTCGATGTAGAAGCGGATATTGTGTTCTTGAGCGCGTTGAATAAAGGTTTGAACCGCTTGTGGATCGAGCAGGAAGTCTTTGTCGAAGTTGATGGCAACGGGCGGGACGTTGAGGCCCGCGATGCGCCAGCGTAGAATTTGGCGGAAGGCGAGATCAACAACCTTTTTGTCAATGACTTTAGAAAGTCCTTGCTTGTACAAAACGGGTAGGAACGTAGGCGGAAAAATTTTGCCGCTGTTACTTTGAAATCGCAGCAATGCTTCTAAGCCCACAAGTTTGAGTGTTTTGGCATCTACCTTGGGCTGAAAATACAGTGCAAACTGTCCGCCTTTTAGCTGATTGAGAACTTTTTGTGCCCCGATAATGTTGTTTTTGATGTTTTTTTGGCGGGCCATGAAAATCCGCTCTTGGCGGTGGTTGATGGCCTCGTTAATAAAGCCGTAGGCATCTTCTCCAAAGAGCTGAAGCAGATAAAGGGGGGCGTTGTTTTGTCGGGCGGCGATCGCTAAAAAGGGCAGATAGATAAAGCCATCTATTACAATGCACGTTAGCTGCGTGAGCACAGCCCACCCAGAGCCATTGCTGATGGCGTATGCACTGTAAAGCGGCGGTGACATCCAGTGTAGCGTTTGTGACCCCATGGTGAATAAGCCCAAGTGCATAGCGCTGAGGGCGATCGCCATATTGACAAATGCCGTTGCAAAAAACGGAACAAAGAAAATGGGATTGAGTAAAATGGGCAGGCCAAACAGCAAAACCTCATTCACATTAAAGAATGCAAACGGTAGGCTGAGTTTGGCGATGAGTCTAAATCGGCGAGTATGCTTGGAGCATAAAATAATAAAAGGAACAGCAAAGGTTGAGCCGGTGCCTCCAATGTTCATGAAAATGTCGTGAAACGTTTTCATCCGAAACGTGACAGATTCGCCCACCGGAACTTGATACAAGAAGCGAAATATTCCTGAAGTGCTGTGGTCACCGTGTAGCCCAATAAACCACGTACATAGGGCAGTGACTTTGTAAATAATGAGTTCTTGTGTGGCGCTTAGCTTTTGAAGTGACTCGCTGAGATGGGGAAATACCTGGGTGAGCAATAGGCCGAACTCAATTCCACTGAGGTGACGGACGCCATAGCGAAGGAACTCAAAGCAGAGGACTGTTAAAATACCCGGAATGACCAAATTTAAGGTTTTGGTAATCCGTGGGTTAAGTTCACTGGTTTCATTGACGAGTTGTAGCCGAGAGCGCTGAGAGAACCGATACAGCAACGACACGGCTAACCACGTATACGGAATGCTAATTAAAATAGAGCCGTGGTGGGATACAATTTCAGCCGACTCATTTACGCTTAAAAAGCCAGAGCCTCGGAAAAAGCAGACCATTGAAATCAAAAGCGTCCCAATTTGATCAATATCTGTCTCTTTTGCGAGCAGTGTACTCAAAGAGAGATTGATAAACAGCGGTATTAAAAAGTGATATAGCCGGTTGACTTCATCTCCGTGAAGGGCTGCTGTGTCTGTGATGTGCCAGCCCTCTAATAGCCCTGCTAGACCTGAAAACATTACCAATACATTGGTAACTAAAACTACCGGAAGCAATGAAATAAATGCTTCGCGCAGTAACAGTAGGGGGTTGCTCTGAAAGATTCGGCTGAGCATTTACAGTAAGACAGGCATGATTGTTCAGCAAGTTTCGTCTGGATGGGTGTTTGAGTGAGTGTTGAAGGTGGCGATGAAGGTGATATTAAATAAAGTCAAGAGCGCAGTGATGGTCAAAAAAAGCATCTTTATTGACGCTATCTTCGTGGGGAAATGCCTGAACGAGCTGCTGATGGGCGGATATTAAATGACCAGATGCGGCTTTTACCTGGGGATGATTTCTATATCCATTGCCTTTATGGGCAAAGCCGCTGCCCTGAGTGCGCCAGTCTTTGAAGAAAGCTTGCTGAACCTGAAGGGCCGAGCGCAAATCGCTGTGATATTGACTCAAGGTAGGCGGTGGTTCAATGGTTTCGACAAAATTAATGAGCGTTTCGTACTGCTCAATGGCCGCAGAATTGCGATCGCCGCTACTAAATGCCCTAAGCGCAGATACTCTCACGGCTACAGCTTCATCTACTAGACGAAACATCAGAGTTAGGTACGCTCGTTCTGGCTCTGGGACTTTAGAGTATGTTGGGTCAAATTCTGTGCGCTTGTGGGGAATGGCTCGATACGCTTGCGGTATTGTTAGCGGCAATTCAAACGTGGGTACAGCGCTGGTAGGGGGCAGTTCAAACACATATTCTGCAACGGGTGATTCTGTTGTTGTTGGCTGCCCACAACCTGGCACTGCCCAGAGGGTAGCAAGCACCATCAGCGACATAGAGACGCGCAAAGGTGAACGATGCAGACGGCCAAACGGAGAGTGATCTGATTTTTGTGTAAGCGGTTTTTACTTAAGCGGAAAAGCGTTCTGGGAACAGGATAGCAAACTGTGATAAGGCTGACCGCCAGTTTTTGATGGGTCTGTTCCATTTTTTAGCAATGTTGTTCATCGCCAGATACATCAGCCTGAAAACGGCATCCTCACTAGGAAAGACAGCTTTGGTCTTGATGACTTTGCGTAGTGAGCGATTGAGCGACTCAATAGCGTTGGTGGTGTAGATGACACGGCGGATTTCCATGGAGTAGTTGAATATGGGAATGACATTCTCCCAGTGGCGAATCCAGACCTGGCTGACAGCTGGGTACAGCTCGTCCCACTTGTCTGCAAAGGCATCGAGAGCGGCCTCTGACTCAGCCAGCGTTGCAGCTTGGTAAATAGGCTTGAGGTCGGCCGCGACGGCTTTTCGGTCCTTCCATGGCACATACTTCATGCAGTTGCGCATTAGATGGACGATGCAGAGCTGTACTTGCGTATGAGGGAAGACGGCTTCTATCGCCTGCGGAAAGCCTTTAAGGCCATCGCAGCAGGCAATGAGAATGTCACGCAAGCCCCTATTTTTCAGGTCTGTCAACACCTTCAGCCAGAACTTCTCACCTTCTGTTTCAGCCTCGCCTACCCACAGCCCAAGCAGTTGTTTGTTGCCTTCACGGTCAATTCCCAAGACAACATAGACCGCTCGCTTACTGACGCGACCTGAGACTTTGATGTTCACGTACAACGCATCGAGGTAGACAATCGGGTAGATATCGTCCAACGGCCTAGACTGCCACGCTTTGACCTCATCGCTGACGCTCTCAATCACTTCGCTGATGACCGCTGACGATATCTTGGCACCGCCGTAGAGTTCTTCTAGCTGAGCGCTGATGTCGCGGATGCTGTTGCCTCGCGCATACAGTGCCAGTATCTTCTCGTCGAGACCGACAATGCGGCGCTGATGCTTTGGCACTAGGACTGGCTCAAAGCTGCCGTTGCGGTCTCTGGGTATCGATAGTTCTAGTTCACCGGCTTCGCTCTGCACCCTCTTTTTAGAGCTGCCGTTGCGACTATTCGGCGCGGCTGTCTCGTCTGCCGCTTCACGTTTCAGGTGACCATTGAGTTCACCTGAAAGCGCTCGTTCAACTAGGCGCTTTTTAAGCTGATTCATCAGTCCGCCTTCGCCCAAAATATCCTCTGGGCTTTGACAGTCTTCTAGCAGCTCGTCTAGTAGGTCATCCACGCGGTTGGGTTCTTTTTTCTTGCGAGCCATGATGCGGTAATCTCCTGAGTTGATAGGATCTTAGTCCGCTTACACAAAATTCTGGACAGTCTC
>JBGCGG010000159.1:0-25877 GCA_045110585.1 Phormidesmis sp.
GATATCGTTGTAGTCGATGGGCGGGTACGCGACGTTAGGCCAAGAGGGCTCTTCCATTTTCAGCCAACGACGATAGGCTTTGAGGCGAAAGTCCAACATGAAGGCGGGTTCTGCCTTCTTGGCTGAAATGGCTCGAATGACGTCCTCGTTTAAGCCCCGAGGAAGCGCATCGGCTTCAATATCCGTAACGAAGCCGTACTTATAGGGCTGACTGACAACAGACTGAACGCTGGATACCATTTGTTGTGTGAAGCGTAGTTGAGAGGTTGGCTGAATCGAAAGGCTGTCGGTGGTGGCTCAGCTATCTAAATCTCTGTAAGGCTAAATCTCTATAAGACTAAATCTCTATAAGAGTTGCCCGAGAGAGGAGTTCAGGCTGGTTAGCGAGATAGCTGAAACTTCGATAGAAAGAGTCCAGGGCTTGGGCCAAGCATAGCTAAGGCTCAGCTGGCTAAGCCCCCTGTTCTACTAAATTGCTCTACGAGAGTCAATAGAGCGGTGAACAGTTTGGCTGGTTAGGACTTAACGGCACCAGTTTCAGAGCGAATTTGCTCAAAGGTAATGGCCTGCTCGGTGCCAGAGAAGGGATTCTCTTCCGTGAGGAACAGCATGCAATGACACTCTTGGCGCTCTTGCATGGGGACGCAAGGGCAATTCCAATAAGAGGCTTTGACTTCCGCTTCTTTATCTTCGTAGTGACGGCAGGGGCATAGAGGTGCGCCGAGGTCGTCTTTGTGTTTTGCCAATCCTTCAAGCACAACGGAAGTAACGCCTAAGTCTTGACAGAAGTAAGTGCCCGTACGCTTGGCGTAGCTCTGGGCAAAATTTCGCATGATTTCTAGACTTTTATCTGAACCCTGGGCAGGCGTGCTTGCGCTCATTGTGCTTAGTGGTGAATACGGCTTAAGGGGGACTTAAATTAAACCATTGGAGAAAAACCTTTGGGAAGTGCGTCTATTTCACCGCGTTCAGATGTTGAGTGATCTGAAATCCATCAGTTTTGGTCTAAGATTAGTTCAGTTAAACAACGTCTATGTTGCTTAATTATTTAAAGAGTACTTGAACAAGAATAGTTTAGCAACCAAAGTGTTTCTAAATTAATGTAAATAAGGGCTTGTGCCTATGACCATCTGCTCTTAGCTGGTATGAACCAGTTTGGTGTGAATTAATTCGGTGTATCCGAATCTGGGATGAACCAATCCGGTATCAATCTGCTTGATTATGACTGTGCTTAATATGACTGCGACCCCTAATTCGCCTCAACCCTCGTCTGTGGCATCCTCCATTAAGGAGGATATTTTGCGCTTTTTGCTGAAGCAGGGAACAGCCACAGCCGGGGCGATCGCCAAACAGTTAGAAGTGACGCCTCAAGCTATTCGTCGCCATTTGAAGACACTGGAAGGCAATGGATTAATTGAGCATCAGACCGCTCAAGAAGGTATCGGTAGGCCAAACCATCTCTATAAGCTCAGCCGTCAGGGTAGAGATCACTTTCCTGCTCAGTATGATCAGTTTGCGTTGTCGTTGCTGAATACGGTGGCTGACACAATGGGGCCGGAGCACGTGGGTAAGTTGCTTAAGCATCAGTGGCAAAAGAAGGCCAAAGAATATCGAGAAAAGCTGGGTGAAGCTCCGTTAAATGAGCGGATGCAGACGCTGGTGAAACTGCGCCAGGCAGAAGGGTATATGGCAGAGTGCTACCCAGCCGAGGAAATCGCACCTAAAGATTCGATGGCTAAAGATTCGACGGCTAAAGATCCGATATCTGAAGAGGTAGACCCACCATCAGGCGGAAATGCTTCGGCTCAAGATGCGTTTGTGATTACGGAATATAACTGTGCGATCGCTCAAATTGCCGAGTCTTATCCAACGGTATGTGGGTATGAATTAGCGATGTTTGCGATCGCGCTACCCGATTGCTCTGTAGAACGTACGCACTGGCTTGTGAATGGCGAGCATCAGTGCGGATATTTGGTTAAAACAAAAGAGCGTTAAGCAGAAGAATATAGTGTGTAGGTTCCATCATTTAGCTAGGTTGCATATTTATTAGATGTCCCTTCAATTTTTGACGCCGGAAGAATCGGCTGCGGTAGATGCGGCTTTGCTGACCACCCCTGAAAAATTTTTGACTCGGCTGACGCTCTCGACTGGCAAGCTGCTGGTTTACATCGCAAAAGATGTGGGTGTGACAGTGGAGTCACTGACTAATGAGCAGATTATTGCGTGGTTTGAAGCCGACTCGAAGCGTAAGCAAACCGAGGGCGTTGAGGCTTCTGTATTGAAATGGGAGGCTAAGGATTTAACTGACTTGCCGACGGAATAGCCCAATTGGGTTGGGTTTGTTAACAATGGCGCGTAAGCATTCGCGATGGGCGTGCTAGCTAATCAAATAGGCCAGGCAAATGAGCTAATCGCTTAGGCTAATCAGATAGACCCGTTAAACGGGCTACTCAGAAAATTAAAAAAAGAAGGGACCAATTGCCTGATTGGCCCTTCGTATGCATGTAAAATTAACTATATGAATAGTATGGTGAAAGCAGACAAATCGAGTCTGCTTGTTACGCTCATATCCATACTGGGTAATTCTAGTACTGAGCAAATCTAACCTAAGTAGTTAATGTAACCAGCCGACTAGCGCTCACACTCTAGTGGGTTTCATGTCTTAGTAGGTTTCACACTTGAGTGAGTCTACATTTTAGACGTCTAGCCCTAGCTGTCCAATCTCTAGCCGTCCAATCTCTAGCCGTTGCAGCTTAACCATTAGGGTTGGGTCGTTAAGGTTTGGTTGTTGGCTTCTAGGTGATGGACATAGGTGATAGGTCTCTATTAACTGCTTTTTAGAACTGCTGGTTGAAACAGCGACATTGAACATTCTCTGAAAGGGGCCTGCACGTACTTTTATGAAACAGCCACTCCTCCGCAATACACTGCTTCTGCTCGCTGCTGCGGGCATTGCTGCTATTCCAACTAAAGCGTTTGCTCACCAGGTGCAAACCAACTACATCCTCAAGAACACACCTTTTGCGACTGAAGCACAAGGCAGTGACCAAACTCTAGAACTACAAACTACCTTTAGCAATGGTCAACCGCTAAAGGGTGCCAAGGTTAAGGTCTATGCGCCTGATCAGTCTCTTCGCCCCTACAAAACGGGCGTGACGGATGGCCAAGGCCGCTACTCCTTTAACCCAGACGAATCTGTAACAGGTGAGTGGGAAGTGCAAATTCAGCGTCAGGGTCATGGCGATATTTTGTATGTGCCTGTGACAGAAGAGGGTATCAATGAAGATTTGCTGGCGAACAGCACAGAAATTCAAGATACTCACTATGCAAGTTCTCCGCTCATGGCCGTTGGGTCTGTGTTGATGGCCGCAGCTTGCCTTGGCTTTGCGCGTGTGAGCCGTCAGCGTCAGGCATAGGCTTTTACTTTCTGAGCTGCGTTGCTTTCTAAGCTGCGTTGCTTTTTGAGCCGTAAATTATAAAAGTCCTCAATGTGCTGGTTAGCGCATCGGGGACTTTTGCGTATTGAGCCTTTAAAGCTGTTTAAAAGTTACAGCGTTGCGCTGTGAATTAGAGCATATCGATATAATCAGCCTAAATTTACGGTCGGAATGGGGCGATTTGGCAGGAGGGCTTTGCTTTACTGCTGCCTCAACCTATTTATCGCTTGTGGCAAGGAAACTAAATATTATGACTTTTCAACCGCTGACGTTTTCGCTTTTGACGGCAGGTGCGCTGGTTTCGATGGGCCAGGCTGCGCAGGCTAATCATGCTGAACTGAGCGCAGTACAGAGCGCAGATCAGCTTAGCAACCATCGCAGCCCTCACCCTCAGCTTTATGCTCAAACAGTTCAGCTTTGTCAGCGAGGTGGTTTCCCGAAGGCTTATGTGCGGGTAGATACGCAGGCTGGTGACCCCTTGCGCGTGCGCGCGACGCCTGATGGTGCTCAAGTTGGTCTGATTCCGGATGGCTGGGCCGTGCGGGTGTTGGAATGGTCGCGCAATGGCTATTGGGTAAAGGTGACCAGCCATTTCGGTCGTGATCCTGGTCGATTTGGGTTTGCGGGCGCGCCAGATTTTGCGGAAGGTTGGGTTTCAGCAGGCTATGTGAAGGATGAGGGTCGGCATTGCTTTAAGCCGGAAGGGGTAGGCCAGCTTGTGCAGCCGGAAGTGTTTGGCGCTGCGCCTGTAGAAGTGCAGGGAGATTGGGTCGCAATGGGCGATACTCTTTTTTAGAGATGCGCCAGTATCTGTGCGCTAATACACTCGCCTATGCAGTCATGTAGCTGCTTCAGCTACATGATGCTTGTTCTTGAAATATGTTCTTGAAATTACAGTTAGCTCATGTTCTATCGTCACTTTCATCTGTCGCTGTTTGTCTTGGTTTTGGGGGCGCTGTCAGCGACCCATGCCCATGCTGAAGAACGGCATGCTCAGGTCGTTTCGCCCTGCCCGTTTGGTAGCCGATATCCGGACTACTATGTGCGAATTACGACGAATGATGGTGATCCGCTACGGGTACGTTCGAGTCCGAATGGGACTGTGATTGGGGCGGCGGAGAATGGCTGGAATGTGAGGCTGCTGGAATGGTCTCGTGATGGTGCATGGGTGAGGATTTTGTCCCCTTGGGATTCGCCTAATCTTTCGGCGACACCGTATGGCCGTGAAGGTTGGGTTTCGGCGGCGTATGTGAAAGAAGTGGGGCGGTTTTGTGAGAAGCCTCGTGGTGTTGGTCAACTTGTGCAGCCAGAAGTGTTGGGGGCTGCGCCTGTGCAAGTGCAGGGCGATTGGCTGGCGGCAGCGGACGGGTTATTTGAGGATGCGTTATATGAGGACGGCTTGTTTAAGCGCTCGTGAAACCTGTTGACTCGACTTTATTAGAACGATTAGAACGCGTTTTGGCTTGTGCGGTGCAAGCGCCTGGTAACCGTCAGCGATTTGAATTGGCGGGCCTAATGGGTGGTGATGGGCGATTAGTTGCGGATTGGCAAGGTGGCTTTGAGCGGCTGAGCCTTTTGCGTAAGGCTCAGCTGAGGGCCAGTCCAGGCGCTTTTTTGGTCAGTGCTTCTGATGTGGTGTATCGCGGGAAAACGAGCGGCACCACATCAGAGGCGTTTACTTACTTTGCGGGTGGGGCGTGGAACCAAAAAAGAGTGGCGGCGAGGGCGCGTAGCCAGCGCTGGTGGGGTGTGGATGATGCGCCTGTGGTGAATGTGGCGAGTCGTCTGGGGCCGATAGGGCTGGGCGATAGTAGTTTGATTGGGCCGGTGGACTATGGCTTTTTGGTATCGCTGCTGAAAGTAGTGGGCGAGGGGCCGGTGGTTTTGCGGGGGTATCCGAGCCGGCTGTGTGAGGTGGCGATCGCACTTCATCGCAATCAGCTACAGCTCCCGGCAAATGCGGTCGTGGCGGTAGTGGCCACCGGAGAGTGTTTGTTCTCGGTGCAGCGCTCTCGTCTGAAGCAAACCTTTAAGGCACCTGTGGTGAATGAATACGGCTGCCAAGAATCGGGTATTTCTGGCATGAGCTGCCCAGAGGCGGGGCGCATTCATTTGGATGAAGATCGCTGCCTGTACGAAATGATTGATGGAGAGCTGGTAACGACAGATTTGTGGAATACAACCATGCCGATGGTGCGGTATGTGAGCGGAGATGCGATCGCGCCATATGCAGATTCTTGCCCGTGCGGCAGAGCGGGACTCACTGCCAAAATTCTGGGCAGACAGGACAATGTTTTACCCGCAGGCGCTCACCAGAGACGATCGGGAGAACTTGATATGCCGCCTTTCCCTGGCATATTGAACTATCAAATTAGGATAGAGAATGGGCAGCGCCGGGTGTGGGTGCAGCTGGAGAATGCATTACCGGAGCGTGCTTTAAAAGAAAAAACCTTGGCACCTGTGAAAAGCTGGTTTGAGCAGACTTTTGGGGCTGGGGCTACGGATGTGTTTGTGGCGTCTCCTTTTGCGGAGCCTGTGGGAGAGCTTGCTGCAAGCGCGCTGAATGCCGTGAGTAGTGAGATGTGGCTAGAGAACGTGACTCAGCAAAAATGGGGGGATTGGATGGAGCAGCCGTTGCCCATGGGCGCAGCGAGAGACGTTGCTGCGCTATTGCAGCAGATGGTTGTGCCTCAGCAGGTGGTAGGGCGCGGGCTAAGTGCGCCAGCGTTGCGCTTAATGCAAGCGCTGAGAAAAAGTGCCCTTACGCCAGATCATCGCTTGGAAGCGATGAAGCTGAGAGTGTTGTTTTGGGCCTTGAGTTTGATGACTCAGCAGGGGCAGCCGCACGGTAAGGCTGGGGTGCTAGAGGCTGAGGTGTCAGAGGCTGAGGCGGTAGAGGATATTTACTGTGAGCTGATGAGTCGCTTTCAGGCTTGGTGCGATCGCTGCTCGGATCTTTCATTGTTTTCTGCACTGGGTTTTGATGTGTTGGCACCGTTGCTGACCTTGGAGGCGGGGGCAGGGCATTGGGAGGCTGTGCGTTTGTGGGTGAGTAAATGCTGGCCCAACGGCATAAAGGCTGACCGGTTTACTTTGCATCATTATTTGACGGCTGTGGATATTGCGGGGCAGAATGCGCAGCGACGAGGGCATGGTTGGCGTTCGGTTTTGAGGCCGCTTTCGGCTGTGCTGTTAGGGGATTTTTTTCGGGTGGGTTCGGCGCTGTCTCGGCGGCAGATTGAGGTTTGGATGGAGATGGTGCACGAGCGTCCGGGGGCGTTTGGCCATGAGGGGATGGGTTCGGCATTTGAGCAGGTGCGGAGAGACTTTAGGCGATCGCTACTCAGAAAAAACAAAGCTGATTCGCTTAGACACTTGGATTCATTGTTTGGATTGGCCATCGCTAGTTTGGACAGCGCTAGCGCTGATAGTTCTCAAGCCGACAGCCGTAAGGCCGTAGCCCAGTGCTGGCTGGAAAAAGGCTATGCAAATTTAGTGTTTGAGGTGCCATTTATGGCGGATGAATGGCTAGAAATTTTGAGAGGGCAAGTGGGCGTTTTGAGTGGGGAGGGCAAAGCAGTTGTGAATCCGATGGCGTGGTCGCCTATTTTGAAAGCGGTGGCTCCGGCGCTCGTGGACAGCGGACGGACTGAGCTGGCGTATGCCTGTTTGTTTGCGGCAGCGCCGCCGAATCGGCAACTGTCAGGATTTGATCGACTCTCTGTGGGTGTGAATGGAAAACAGTCTGTGATTTCTGTTGTTCAGGCTGTTGTGTAGCGATGCAGACGTCTGTCACTGTGAATGTTCGGGTGCCAGAGGCTCCCTTCCCGGCGGTGACTGCTGCGGTATTGTGCGATCGCGGTATCGGTTGGGAGCTAGCTGATTGGGATCTGGCCAATAGGGATCTGGCCAATAGGGATCTGGCTAATAGGGATCTGGCAGATCTGGAAGACTTAACGGGGAATGTTCGCGCGATCGCCCTTGGAGCAAGTGCAGAATGCGCCGAACAAAATATTTTAGAAATAGCCGATAGGTTAGAGGCTGCCGGGGCTGTGGTTAAGTGGCGGGCCGCTGCCAGTGTAGTGCCGGTTGCCAGTGCAGTGCCGGTTACTTCAGAGCAGGCTATGAATGGCATGGATGATACTAGGCCCGCCTATCGTTGGCCGAATCGGCCTACTGTGTTAGCTGTTATTCCCCATTGGCAGTGTGAGCAGTGGTTACGCAGATGCTTGCAGTCGTTAGTGAGTCAACGTTATCCGCTAACGAACATTGTTGTTATTGATGACGGATCTGAGACTGCGCCGATAGAGATTGTGAGAGATTTTCCGCAGGTGACGTTACTGGCTTCTACGCTTGCTCAGCAGGTGGGGCCGTATCGGTTAGTGCAGTCTGTCGCTGAGCGGGTGAACTATACGGCATTTTTATTTCAGGATGCAGATGATTGGTCGAGCTGCGATCGCCTGCAAACGCTGCTGACCACAGCCCGACTTCACCAAGCAGATTTGGTGGGTAGCCAGGAAATTAGGGTGATGGAGCCTGCGCAAACGCTCCAGGCCGTGGGCTACCCGATAGATGTGAACGCGGCGATGCGCTACGCCCCAGGGCACGGATTGCTGCATCCCACTAGCTTGGTGACCCGTCAGCTTTTGCAGCGCGTTGGCGGCTTTGCGACGGGTTTGCGGTTTGGCGCAGATAGTGAGTTTTTGTTGCGCGCGCACTGGATTGCGCGTGTCGTGAATAGCCCTAACTATTGTTATTTTCGGCGGAAGCGGCCTGACTCGCTGACTACATCAAAAGAGACGGGGTTAGCGAGTCAGGCGCGGAAACAGCTCACGCAAACGATGAAAGTAAAAGCACGGGAGAGAAGCCAGGCGGTGCAGGCAGGGAAACCGCCTGATTTGAGACCTTTGGCTGTAGAGTCTTTGGTAGAACTTGCTCATGTGTGTGGGCCAACGCTGCGATGGCAGTAGATGCCCGTGAAAGGGGGGCTTAGTTTGTTGCAGTGCTTTAGCCGTTAGGGATGGGGTGCGGCATTTTGCTCATCAGTGTATTGGCTGTTCAACTATGGCTATCCGTTTAGATATTATTTTGCCGGTGAAGAACCGAGACACTTTGCTCACGGTGGTAAAGACTATTTTGAGTGAGATGGCGGCGGCTAAAAACAGCATGCTGGGCCAGCTTTTGGTGTGTGATGGCGGTTCTACAGAGGCAACGTGCTTACAGCAGCTTGAGACGGTGAGTGAATTGCCGAATGTGCGTGTTTTGCACTGTGGCCATTCTGGTGATGCGCAGTTGAGTAATGCGCAGTCGAGTGATGAGCAGTTGAGTAATGAGCGGTCGAGTGCGTTTAATAAAAGCTGGTTAATGAATAAGGGCTTGGCGGCAGCGACGGCTGAGGTGGTGGTGATTTCGGATGTGGATATTTTGTGGGGGGCAGCGGTTTTGGATGAGGTCGCTTTTTCTGCTGCGAACTATGCTCAGCGCATTTATTCTATTTTGAACATCAAAGAATCTGATCCCACTGCACGGGCAGTGCGGCGACAGCGATACACCTATCGGATAGCGCCAAGAGAAACCGATACGTTAGTGGAGATTTGTGCGGATACGGTGGGAGGTGAAACACGTCCGGGCTGTGGCATTGTGTGCGCGCAGCGGCAGGTGTTGGCGCATGTGGGCGGTTATAAAACGTGCTTTGTGGGTTGGGGCTGGGAGGATCAAGACTTTCTGATTCGCGCTCAGCTTTTGGGGTACGAGGTGGTTGCATTGGGCGAAGTCATCCATCTTTCTCATGGCGATGAGCGGCGGTGTCGGGTTGCCGATTCGATTGAGGAGAGCCGCGATCAAAACATTATGCGTTGTTTGGCGGGGCTGCAAAAAGGTGAGCTATTGGGAGACTTGGATAGGGCGCATGGGGCGCTTAAGAATGCACTGGGCGAACGGATAAGCGAGCATCGTATTTCTGTGCTGTATCCACCTGAGTTAGCTCCACTCCTACCCTCTCCGCAGGCGGGCTGATTGCTGAGTTGATACGGAAACAGCGTGAAAATAATCTCCCAACAGCACACAGATTAAAGCTCCCTTTCTTGGGGAGCATTCCCTAGTCGAGAGAACCTTATTTATTCGGAATCCCTTCAGACTCTATTCAGAGGAATGCAAACCATGCGACTAAGCCTAATTACGCCGTATCGCGATCGCCTTCCTCACCTCCACACTCAGCTCGCCTGGTGGCAGCAGTTCCCGTACAAATCATCCGTAGAGTGGATCGTAATTGAACTAACAGCTACCCCCTCCAACGCTGTAAAAAAATCACTATCCCAACAGTCTGTAACCTATCTGCACCTCCCGTGCGAAGGGCCATTTCATAAAACCAAAGCCCTAAACGTGGGCCTCGCTCAAGCCACCGGCACCCTCGTAGCTGCCTTTGATGTGGATTTGATTCCACTGGGCAAAACCCTACTGCGACACTGCACACTGGCCGAAATTTCCCCTCACTTTTTGGTAACGGGCTACCGGCTAATGGCCCAGACAGAAACCGTCAATATTGAAGCGCTAATGGCAGCGGCAGAAGCAGCCACCTTAGGCCCAGAAGATCAGCCCTCGGCACTGCGCAAATACTTGCTGAAAGGTGAGCGCTTTGGGGTTATGCCTTTGTTTTGGCGCGATCGCCTCCAAGCTATTCACGGCTGGGACGAAGCCTACATCGGCTGGGGCGCAGAAGATCAAGACTTAATGGAGCGGTATCTGGCAGATGAGCGATCGCTTTGCCGTTGCCCCGATCTCACCTATCTCCATCTCAAGCATGGCCCTGCCCCAGGCTGGAACACTGACGCCCTAATCCAAAAAAATCGTGCCTACTATTACGATGCAAAACGACAGCGCCAGTAAGCATCCCGCCCAAGAAAACGATTCTCAGGGATTTATCAGTCTCTTCCTTTAACTGCCTCAGATAATAGCCTCAGCTCATCAAAAACGTCCTATCCCACCGCGCTGTATGACTTCTCCCAAGGTGTTCCGTTTTTTAGGATACTTACTGGTCACCGCTGCTATTGTGAGCGGTTGCGCCCTCATTTCGGCCACGCCACAGACAGCGCCAGCACCTAATCTGCCAGCATCCAATCTGCCAGCGCTTTCGAGCACCACGGCTCAAGTAGACGCCTTACCCGAGCAAGATCTGATCACGCTGCCGCAACCGGGGCCTTGGCAAGATATCACTCAGCTGATTGAATACGGCGGCAAGCTTTGGTTCACTAATAGCGTCACTGGTATTAACCACAATTCTGCCGATATCTACAGCTACCATCCGGCCACAGGAGAAACGCGCTACGAGCGGCATTTATTTAGCCAAGATGCAGGACAGCCCGTAGTTGCCAATGGCCTGCTGTATTGGCCCTTTGAAGACCCTCGCTTTTCGGCCAGCTTAGGCGAGTATATGGTAACCAACGGTGAGCAGTGGCAGTGGCGGGTGCTACCCGAGGGCAAAGCCTTTCATAATCATGCAATGGCCGCGACGCCAGATGCATTGTTCTCGGGGACGGGAGCTTGGGCCGGGCAGCTACAGCGATCTCAAGACAACGGCGAAACCTGGCAGGTGGTGTACACCCATCCGACGCCCTCTGGAGCCGTGAGTCGGCTCACCACCTTAACGACGTTGAATGATCGGCTTTATGTGGGCGTAACCGCACTGCGATCACGAGCGGCAAAGCTGTTGCAATGGAAAAACAATGCGATCGCTGCCGTTCCCGATTGGCCCGAAGGCACCAGAGTCCGTGACCTCACTTCATTCAACAATTGGCTATACGCCATTAACGACAACTTTGACGGCAGCGTGACGCTTTTTCGCACCAATGGGCAAACGTCTGAACCCGTTTTAGGCTTGGCAGGGCACCGGGTGCGAGCCTTGAGCGCAGCTGAAAATGAGCTGTGGGCTGTGAGCACCAGCGATGCGGGTAATTTTTTGTGGCGTAGCAACAACGGGTTGGATTGGGCCGTGATGTACACCTTTGAGTCCATGTTGCCGCTGGATGTGGCGACGGTGAACGGGCAGGTGTATGTGGGGGGCCGCAAAGAAAATGGCGGCGAAAATGGCAGAGGTATTTTGATGGGGCCGAGCACTGCTAAGCCGCTGGCCAAGGCTGAGAAGAGCGCGATCGCGCCCATGCCTAGCGTGGCCGCCTCTCCCACCGCTGCGACAGCGACTGAGAAAATGAGTAAGCATCAGCGTGATGTCGAGGCCATTCTTTCTCCAGTGGCCAAAAATGTAGACAGAGAAATGCAACAGCCGCTAGTAGATGCACTGTTACCGCTAGCCCTTTCTCGCTCCGCAGCCTCCGCGCAGGTCTTGTCAGAGCAGCTACAGTCTTCTTTCTCTAACCGTACGCCCGCAGGTAATGGCCTTTTATTCGGAGGTGCGGTCGAAGCGCCTGCCACCACCGTGGCGCAGTGGTATTTTCTATGGGCCATGGGCCTAAACGGTGCAGGCACAGTTCCTGTTGCCATGCTGAACGAACCTTGGACAACGCCGCAGAATGATCGAGAAAAATACTGGCAAACCGTGCCTGCGGCCACTTGGACAGTGGGGCAAATCGGCCAAAAAGATCAGCCAACTTTGGCCGCGCTAATAGGCCGCCTAAGCAAAGAGAGCGATCCGCTGTGGCTAAAAGGGGATGTGATTGGTGCGCTGAGCGCCCTAACGAATGAGCGCTTTGGCTACGATACCGCTGCTTGGCAAAATTGGTGGCAAAAAACCGCCCCCACGTTTGAAGCAGGCTAATTCCTTAAGGGCTAATTCGTTAAAGTGGGCTAATCAGTGGATTGGCCTTTCTGACGCCGCAGCTGTCTGAAAAATAGCTGTCTGAAAAATAGCTGTCTGAAAAATAGCTGTCTGAAAAATAGCTGCCTGAAGAATAGCTGCTCGCAGATACAGATGCCTGCAAATACAAATTCCTGTAGCTCTGATCTATGAACAACAGCTACCTGAAGAAGATTGCAGATATTTTCAGATATTTAAATCCAAAGTGAATCGGCAGCGGTACTAAAGAACAGAACAAGGACATACGAATGACGTAGCTCGTTATTGACGGGCTACCGAACCTGTCCGATCCGCTCAAAATAATGACGTGTCAGCACTTTAACCAAGGCTGGCATTCGTTACTTTGTAGGCGCTATTTGACATCAAAAACATCGTCACTGAGCTGTTAGCGATCGCTAATGGCACTTGTTCGTTCGCAATCAGTGCATCTACCCACACACCATTTAGGAGTCCACCTGCGATGACAAAGATCACATCTTTGACAACTATCCAAAACACGCAGCATCTTGTCCTTCTTTCTGATCAAAACGATCCGAAAGAACAGGCTCTAGGCAATTATCAGGTGGGCGACGATGGAGAATCCGACAACTTCGCATTTGATCCATTTCAAGGCATGAATATGTCCGCCGATGGACGACAAATCGTGAACCAGCCGGACGAGCTAGAAGACTTTGATATTGCTCAAGATTGTTTCTTGTTAAATGCGGCAGATTTGGGCATAGAACGCCCAATTACGTTTGTAAATGGGACGGCTGATGCGCTAGCGGCAAGCGGCATTCAAGATGCCAACTTAGTGGTTATTCAAGGGGCGTTTGCCAGTGCGGGGGCAGCCGCCAAGGCGATCGCTCAAATCGGTATTGCCAACGGCCCCGGCGCATTCATCTATTTCAACGAAAACCTACAAATTAATCGATTAGTCTACGCTTGTGAGCTGAGCTGTGCTGATGCAGAGCGGATTATTCTTGGTAACATTCGTAGCCTCACTGGCGAAGATGCGCTGAACGCACTGCCAAGGTTTAGCGCCAAAAATTTCGTTTTGCTAGATCAGCCAATGTTAGGCCAGTCAATGCTAGATCAACCAATGCTAGATCAACCAATTGCCAGTGAGAATATTACTCACGTAATGGGCGGCAATAGAGGGCCTCACCTGAGCCAACCAGGGAATGAGCACCTTCTTGCTCAGGTGAGAGATGATCGGTTTATTGCTGATTTTATTTGCGATCGCGCCAATGGTGGTAGCGGTCACAATAATTGGCTAATGAGTAGCTGGGTCAATAACGGGTGCATCAGCGATCGCTGTTTGGTGGGGCATCGCGCTCAGAGCAACCATTGGCATGAGCGCCACAATACTTTGGTATTGGCGATGATGTGACGCTGCTAACAGCGCAAAGCTTTGCGCAGGTGTTAAGTGAAGCAACAGTATTGATTGACTCAGGAGGTGCGTGTACCTGCATTTAGTCGCAACATCGCTGTAATAAGCTCGGCTATTCGTTTAATAAGCTCAGTTATCCGTTCGATTCTTTTTGTAAATAGAGGTGTCTGAGAAGCGGCCATACTGAGATGGCATGATACTTTTTTTACCGTAGTTTCTTTACTTAGACGGTAATCTGGCCATCTTTTGGCGATCGTTATGGCGCGTATCTCTGCTGATACTTCAGATATCGAGTTAGTTAGGCGGCTGCGAGCGGGTGAACAAGCGGCGATCGCTGTTCTCTATGATCGCTACGGCGGCTTGGTGTACACCGCTGCGCTCAGGCTGCTCAAAAAACCGGCTGAGGCAGAAGATTTAACCCAGGAAATATTTCTCACGTTTTGGAAACAAAATCAGTTCGATCCAGCGCGGGCCGGGTTAAGTACGTATTTAGGAATGATGACGCGATCGCGCGCACTGAACCGACTCGCTAGCCACAGCAGTCGTCAGCGAGCGCTTAAAAAACAACAGCAGCTTTTCCTTGCCCGCCCTCATATCACGCCATTGGAGCGGGCCTCTCAAGCAGAACAAAAAGAAGCCATCCAACAGGGTCTAGCCAAACTATCAGAGTCACAAAAACAAATTCTGGAGATGAACTTTTACCAAGGGCTGAGCCATTCAGAAATTGCGCAGCAGCTAAATATGCCACTAGGCACTGTCAAAAGTAGAGCGCGCAAAGGATTGATGCTGCTACGAGAGCACTTGGGAGAGGCCGTGCAATGACCACAAACCAACAAAAACAGCCTTTACCGGAAGAAGCTAAAATGCTAGCCGCTGATTATGTTCTGGGAGAACTCACGCCAGAAGAAGAAGTCCGCCTAGAACAAATGGCCGCCGACAACCCTGGGCTCCTACAGGAAATCTACTCGCTGCAAACAACGCTGGCCCTGGTTCCTCAAAACCTCCCGGTCGTAGCGCCCCCGCCCAGCCTGAGAGAAAAAATTGTGATGTCGGCAGCAGCTAATTCAATGGCCTCTGATGTAGCAGCTTCTGATGTAGCAGCTTCTGCGGGGCCGTCATCTGTGACAGAAAAATCTGTGACGGGAATCTCTGTGGTCAGTGACGCCACCGCAAGCGTCAACAAGCGCAGCAAACAATCCGCTGCCAAGGTTCTTGCGGGTATTGCAGCCCTCACCGCTCTCTTGCTCGGGGTCGATAATCTGCGCTTGCGCAATCAGCTACAGATCGCTCAAAAGGTTGATCCTAATCAGGTTGCGGCTATTTTGAGGCAGCCCAATAGTCGGCTCATTTCTTTGCAGGGGACAGACGTTATCACCGATAGCGGTCAACAAGCCGAGGCGGCGGCAGGAACGCTGCTGTTTACCCCTGGTAACTGGCAAGAGGTGATTGTTTCGTTAGGCAACTTACCGCCGCTGCCGCCAGGAGAGGTCTATCGAATGTGGCTAGCGATGGAAAATGGTAAGGCTATCTACTGTGGTGAATTTAATGCAGGGGATGATGGCTCGGTATATGTCAGATTTACACCATTAGAAACGCCACCGAAAGGCGTTAAAACCACAGAGCTGTTTGTCACTATTGATGAGCGCGGCGCAGCCCCCGAACCCTCGGGGAAAAGGGTCATGCAAGGCGCTATTTGAAATAAACTTTAATTTTTATGGGCGTTTTTTAAATCCGATTGCGTAGGAGCGCTGTACTCTTTACAGCCCCTCACGCATAAGCAACCTCATGTTAATCCGCCATCGGTTTGTCTCTCTACTGACGCCATTCGTCTCGACCTCACGTCGCCAGTCCCCACGCTGCCAATCCCCACGCCGCCAGTCCCCACGCCGCCAGTCTCCACGTGCCAATTCGCAGGCGGCTATGCTCAGTGGATTCTGTATTTTGTTTCTCAGCGCAGGCTGTAGCCCGTCATCCCAGCTTTCGCTCGGTCAAAAACAAATCACAGAGGAAATTACGCCACAACAAGCCTCTGCTGTTGCGCTGGTAGCGTCTCAGGAATGGGACTCGCTAGAAGTAGACGCTTTTGAGACTGAAAGCAGTGGCATTTGGGCGATCGCGCTTAGCCCCAATCAAACTCTCCTGGCAGCGGCCAGTAATGACAACACCGTTCAGCTCTGGGATTTGAAAACGGGTGAACTCGCGCAAACCTTTTACGGTCATACCGATGCCGTACTCTCGGTTGCCTTTAGCCCCGATGGCCAGCAAATTGCCAGCAGCAGCAAAGACACCACCATTCGCCAGTGGGATGTAGATACAGGTGCCCTGACACGCACCATCAATGCCAATCCTAAAACCGTGCGTTCAGTGGTTTTCAGCCCCGATGGCAAAACGCTCATCAACAGCAGTTGGGACAACACCATCAAAACATGGAACGCTGAAACTGGCGACCTTATCACCACTATGGAAGGCCATAGTAAAGGCATTTTTGCTGTAGCCGTCAGCCCCGATGGAAAAACGATTGCGAGCGTTAGCCAAGATCAAACCGTCAAACTGTGGGACTTAGAAACGGGTGCGTTGCTAAAAACGCTGAGCGGCCATACCGACAATGGCCATACCGACAATGTCAGAACAGTTGCGTTTAGCCCCGATGGCGCACTGCTGGCTACGGGCGGTGCCGATAACCAGATTAAGCTTTGGAATGTAGAAGATAAGGTCTTAGTGCGATCGCTCACAGGGCATACCGCACACCTCAACACAGTGGCCTTTAGTGCCGATGGCACTGCTCTTATTAGCGGCGCTGAAGACAACACCATCAAGCTTTGGAATGTAGAAGATGGCGCACTTGTAAGGTCTTTAGACGGGAGCACCGGGGCCGTAAACGCCGTAGCACTAGATAAAGACAACATGATGCTGATCAGCGGTAGCGGCGCTGAAGACGGCACCATCCGAGTTTGGAAGCCATAGCGCCATAGCGTCATAGTGTCATAGCGCCGTTTTCTGTCGCGTTCGTCACTTTTGAACAGAAGAGCACGCTATCTTTTGTTCTCCTTCAACCTAATGCGAATTCTAATGCGAATTCAGCATAAAACGGATTATGTGCGATCGCTACACCCCAATCATACAAAGCTATTCGGGTTTCTTCTTCCCAAGAGCAGTCGCAAGGCAGGAGCCGCCAGCAACACACCACAGCTCAGCCGGATACCAGTTCTCTAACATCTTTCAATTACCTGACAGCCCTCACATAACAGGTTTAAATCATGAAAGCACTCACCCTACTTAAGCAAGATATTCAGCAGTGGAATCAATGGCGGGCCAGCCATAACCATGAGCCGTGCTCTTTAGCACATGCAGATCTCAGCAATGGATACTTTTTTGAAGGAGACTTTAGAGGCGTAGATCTCAGCGGTACAGTCTTGGCCAGTGCCTGCCTAATTGGGGCCAACCTTCAGGGCGCAAATTTGCGGGGAGCTAACTTAAGAGGTGCCTATTTAGATAAAGCGAATTTAAACGGCGCAGATATTCGTGATGCAGATTTTAGACAGGCCCACATAGCTTCCGTCGATTTAAGAAATGCAAGGGTAGAGAATGCACTGTTTACAGATGAAAATAGTACACGTGTCATTATAGACAGTGAACCGCACGGCGCTTTTCAACAAGCCAAAACTCCTGTTTTGCCAGAGGTTTCAGCCAAAGTATCCGGCGCTGAAAAAACTGTTGTTATCCGTGAGAAAAATCAGGATTCGGTTACAAAAGAGCCTAGTATAAAGGCGCTTCAATCCATCGCTGCGGGATCTTCTTCAGTCGTTTCTTCCGCTCAAAATTCTGCTGTAGCCCTAGTCTCTAAAGACGAAGGACTGCCCATTTCTTACCAGTCAGCGCAACAACTTTTTGACCAGCTTCCCTTTGTCGGAGATAATTCTGATGCAATGTATGAAGCTGTAATCGTGCCTCTTAAACCTTCTACCCAGGATACGGACACCTTGCCTAATGGTGAGACAGCGGTGCAATCTTCCGAACAGACAAGCGAACAGGAAAGCGAACAAACCGGTCAACAGGCCAGCAAACAGGAAAGTTCTAGTTCACTATGGTTAAATCGAACCGTTGGTATTAGTGAAGCCATCGGCGCAGTCGCTATTTTAATTCTTCTGTGTTTTATCGCAGGGGGGCGCACGTTTCGACAGCAGCAAGCTTCAGAAGCGCTTTCTGCGGTTCAATCTAAAACAGAGCAGGCAGTAGAAGCTGCTAACGAGCAACCTCCCTTGGTCGCTGATTCAATTGCAGAGTTTAGTCCTGTATGGGCGATCGCCACTTACTCAGAAAATGATCGCGATATTATTGTGAGCGGCAACGAAGCTGGTGAGATCACTTTTAGAGATCAAGAAAGCGGTGAAATTATTCGCACCCTAGAGGCCCATACTGACGCGATCAGAGATATTGCGATCGCGCCGGACACACGCCATTTGGTCAGTAGCAGTAGCGATGGCATCAACGTTTGGGATCTCGACACAACCGATTTGTTGTATAGCTTGTCAGCCCCTGCGCCCGTGTGGTCTGTTGCGGTTACCCCCGATGAAGAGCGCTTCATTAGCAGCGACTATGACGGCAACATTACCGTGTGGCACCTGTACACCGGTAACTTTCTGTACAACATTGCTCACGGTTCAACTGTATGGTCTGTTGCTGTTGCACCAGATGGTGCCTCTATCGTGAGTGGGGGCAGCGATCGCGACATTCATCAGTGGGATTTGGAAACCGGAGAGTTGTTGCAAAGCTTCACAGGGCACCAGGGCGATGTGCGCACACTGGCGATTACACCAGATGGAGAGACCTTGGTGAGCGGTAGCTGGGACAGTACTATCAAGCTTTGGTCTTTAGCATCGGGTGAGCTAGACGCCACACTAGAAGAACATCGCGATCGCGTGGTAAGCCTAGCCATCAGTCCTGATGGTGAAAAACTAGCGAGTGGCAGCATCGATAGCACGGCAAAGCTTTGGAACCTCTCTACCCAGCTACCCCTCAATACGCTAGAAGAACACACCGATTGGGTGCTATCGACGGCATTTACGCCTCAGAGCAGTACGTTAGTGACGGGTAGCAAAGACACCTCGATGAAAGTTTGGAAATAGTGAATCACTGTTCACAAGCTGGTCTATGAAAAATGGCTCATATTTGGCTTTTAAATGACCTGTGTTATCTCTTCTTTCCAGTCGACTGTGTGAGTAAAAACCTGGATGAGGCTTGGCGTATGGTTAAGCGTGCGATTTTCTCGTATCTTTGGCGCGAAAATGTTGCATAACAGCGATCACGTCTTAACTATCTTATTCGAAGCTTTGCATAAAACTCGTGCAAACACATAGAAAAGCAAAGGTGAAAATGTATAGAAAAGAACTAATCCATCAGTGTTAGAAGCTTTTCATCTTCATGGTTCAGTTCAACTTCACCTACGATCCCAGCATTTCTTTGGAGCAGCGCGTCGGTTTTGAACTGGCTTCCATGATTTGGTCAAGCTACCTCACCGATGATGTCACCATTAATCTCCATATTGCGTCTAGCGCTAGCCTCGGCGAAGGCGGTGAAGCCGTTGGTGGCGCTATTCCAATTTTTCATGAACAAAACTACGGTGTCTATCAAGAATATGCCGAAGCAGATGCCACCAGCGATACCGATGAAAGCGCTGTTGAGCATTTGCAGGAAGGAAACACCGTAGACTTCCTTGCTGATGGCCAAGTGGTCGATGGCAACACCAATATTCTGCTCACCTCTGCCCAAGCTAAAGCACTGGGGATGGACGAAGCCCTTGAGACTGAAGGCGGTGGCACCTGGGATCGTGACCTGATAGATCCCAACGCCCTCGATGGCTACATCCTCGTAAGCAACGCCTTCGAGTGGAATTATGATTACACCCGCAGCGGAGAAGCGCCTGAAGGCACCCTTGACTTTATGAGCATGGCCTTACACGAGATTGGGCATCAGCTTGGCTTTGTCAGTGGATTAGACGGTGCACTTGATCTTAACCAGCTGTACTCCGGAGAAACTCAGGCCGAAGGCTTCACCATACTCGACCTGTTTCGCCATAGTGATGACAGCAATGAAATAGACCATCCTGATGGCGCGGTCAGTGACCTTACCCTGGGCCAAGATAGCTACTTCTCCATCGACGGCGGCGAGACCAACCTAGCTAATTTCTCTGATGGGGTGCAATATCAAGCAAGCCATTGGGAAAGACTGCGAGTGGCCATGGGCATCATGGATCCTACCCTCGCCTACCAAGAGCGTACGAGCCTAGGGGCACTCGACCTACGAGCAATGGACGTGCTGGGCTGGGATGTAAACTACAACATCCTCGATACGGGCTTAGATTTAGATGCGTTATTGCAGCAAGCAGAGCAAGCTGTTGCCGCAGATCTAGGCTTATCATCCACACTACTCACAGACAATCGCGCTAGCGTTGAGAGCTCCACGTTTTACAATTTGGGCTATGGCGAGCTTTGGACGCTGTTTGAACAGAGTATGCTGTCGCTGGGCTATGGCGAGCTGTGGTCTGTCTTTGAGTTAGGCTATGGCGAACTCTGGCAGGAATATGGCAAAGATATCTTGAAGCTGGGCTATGGCGAACTCTGGCAGCTAGTAGAAGACAATATCTTTGAGCTGGGCTACGGCGAGCTGTGGCAACAGTTTGAAACAGACATGCTGGAGCTAGGCTATGGCGAACTGTGGCAACAGTTTGAAACAGAGATGTTTGAGCTGGGCTACGGCGAACTGTGGCAAGTCTTTGAACAAAGCATGTTGGCGCTGGGTTACGGCGAGCTGTGGCAGCAGTTTGAGCTGGGCTATGGCGAACTGTGGCAGGAATATGGCAATGACATTTTTAATCTGGGCTATGGCGAACTCTGGCAGCTCATAGAAGACAATATCTTTGAGTTGGGCTATGGCGAACTCTGGCAGCAGTTTGAAACGGACATGCTGGAGTTAGGCTATGGCGAGCTGTGGCAGAAGTTTGAAACAGATATGCTGGAGCTGAACTACGGTCAACTCTGGCAAAAGCTCTCACCTTTCTTTTCTACGCTTGATAACGCCGACAGTGGCGATAATGCTGAATCTACTCAAGTTGTAAGCGGTGGCTTTGCCCAAGTGGGTGTAGTGCACGGCGGTCAAGATGACGACATTATTGCAGGCTCGGATGAGCAGGATGAAGTTGTCGGTGGGGCGGGCGATGACCTCATTGATGGCAAAGCCGGTGACGATATCATTTGGGGCGATGCCGGTAATGACATTATCTATGGCCAAAATGGTCATGACAGACTGTATGGCGGCGATGGCAACGATGTCCTTGTCGGTGAGGAAAAAGGTGACGAGCTATACGGCGGCGGCGGCGATGATATTTTATCTGGTGGTCATGCTTATGACATTTTGAGCGGCGGTGATGGGCGAGATGACCTGAGCGGCGGCGATCATCAAGACATTTTGCAAGGCGGTGATGGCGATGATGCGCTTTCGGGCGGTGATGACCATGACCTCCTGATGGGAGCAGCCGGACGAGATAACGCTAAAGGCGATGAGGGTAATGATGTCCTTTATGGCGATAGAGTGCTTGCTGAAAGCCGAAATGAGCTGCATAGCCTGAGAACATATTTCATCCAAAATCTATGGCAGCAGGTACGAGATTTACGTCGAGAAAATGCCACTCTTGAACAACAAGATAGCTTAGGAAATAATATTTTCGCTGAGCCGAACACGGGCAGTTCCGCAGATCCCTCTGATGCCAATGGCCTCATTCGGATCGACGCAGAATCGATGACGCTCTCCAATGGCTATGTATTTGAAGGTGGCGACACGATTAGAAACACAGGTACAACCGGGGCGAGTGCGCTCACAACCTTTGCGGGAGAGGCCGGATACTACATAGTGGCCGTGCGCTACTTCGATGAGTCTGGCGGCCAATCGACACTAACTGCCAATATTGGTGGTCAAACGATAGATAGCTGGCAGTTTACGAACGATGATGATCAATTCTCTAGCCGTGTTGTCAGCGCTCAAATTTATCTATCGCCTGGCGACACCATTGAACTCATCGGGGATAATCAATCTGGAGAGTTAACACAGGTTGATTATATCGATCTCATTCCTACTGATGGCTTACTCGAAACCTATGTAGAGGACAGCGATTCAGTCTCTGCCAGTACAAACCTGTTTAAGAATGGAGATTTTTCGTCAGACCTCAGTAGCTGGAATATTTCTCAAGGCACTGTCCAAACGGTTGAAACAGATGCCTATGAAGGTCAATCCTTGAGCATTGCTCAAAATAGTGATCTCAATCAGTGGGTGAATATTTTCGGCGGTCAAACCTATCAGTTCAGTGCGATCGCCAAATCGACAGAAGATAATTGGGGCGGGATTGGTATTCAGTTTTTTGATGCAGACTGGCAGTTACTGCATGAACAGACCTTTGACGTTAGCACAACAAATTGGACTACTTATCAGAACAGCTTTATGACTGATGAGAATGCTCGATATGCTGTTGTTTGGGCAGGCGCTGCAGACCATAACGGTCAGCTTTTGATAGATAATGTTTCGCTTCAAGAGCTAGAAGAGACCCCGGTTGAAACTTCTTTGCCTGAGATCACAGATCTTAGTAGCTATCAGACGAAACCGTGGGATGAAGGGTTAGTCGCTCATTGGTCTTTTGATGAGGTTGAGACTAATAGAACCCGAGATGCGTTGAACGGACTGGCTGCCAGACTGGACAATATGGAAGCCACCGACCTTGTTCAAGGCATGGTCGGCAATGCACTCAGTTTTGATGGTGTTAATGAGAAAGCGATTGTTGCAGATGGTTCATCCTTGCAGCTTGGCAAGGACAATGCTGATTTTAGCGTCGCTTTTTGGATTAAATTAGACGCGGATTCTGACGGTAACTGGCGCTCGGTACTGCGTAAAGGCGAAACCAACCAAGACCGAACATTTGCGATTTGGCTTCATCCTGACGACAACCGCATTCACTATCGCATTAGTACTACTGAAAAATGGAATGAGGGGGGGGATAGTCAAGGCTCATTAGCCGTTAACCAATGGACACATGTTTCCTATGTGAAATCAGGCGATCAGCTTGCTCTTTATTTAGACGGTCAGCTTGATTCTAGTGTGACGCTGCAAGGTGAAGTCATTGCTAATGATGACTTGCTACGAATTGGTAGTGATGATCTAAATGCTTCTATTGATGAGCTAAAGCTCTATGACCGGGCATTGAGTAGTGAAGATTTGAGATCTCTGGCGCTTTATAATGCTGACCTTCTGGAAGGAGGGAAGGGGCAAGATACGCTCTATGGTGATGAAGGCAATGACCAGCTATATGGAGAATCTCAAAACAACTTTGAGCTAATTGCAACCCAAGCGTCTGTTGGTACCTTTGATGGTGCTGAAATACAGGTATTTGAACATCAAGACAACATGCTGTTGAATCAGGGCACGTTGTCATTTAGCTTTAGTGCTAACGAGATATCATCTAAGCAGGCTCTTTTGAGTAAGGATTCTCGTAACTACGATGATGGCGGTCATATCACCGTTTGGGTTACTAGCAGCGGTCGTTTAGAAGTTAGACTACAGAGCACATCACAAAGCTACACGCTGACGTCTGATTCCTTAGAAGATAATCGAACCTACGATGCCGCTATTACGTTTGGTGACCGTGGCTTAGAGCTGTGGGTGAGCGGTAACCTAGTGGACACCGACGACTATACAGGCGGCTTGGGAGCTAATTCTGGCGGTTCGGGAAATCATGAGCCTTTTGTGTTTGGTGCATCGCAAAATACTAGCAGTGATCTCGTTGCTAACAATTTAAGAGATTACTTCAGCGGCACACTGCAAGACGTGCGTCTTTTCGATTATCAGCTAGATGAAACAGCTATTGTCCAGCTGCCGGTAACATCGCCCGACAATACTGTATTTGAAGCATTTGTCTCTGATGTTAGTGATAATGATGTGTTAGTGGGTGGCAAAGGCCACGACACGCTTTATGGAAACATCGGTGACGATATCCTTTATGGCGATGATGCGATCGCGCTGATCAGTGGCGTTCAATACAACGGCAGCCTTTATGTGCTGAGCCAGGAATCGAATTGGCACGATGCTCAAGCCGAAGCTGAACTATTGGGCGGGAATCTCGCAACTATTAACGATGCGACAGAAGAAGCTTGGCTTCAGCAAACATTCGGAACAGCAGAAGGGTTTTGGATTGGACTGACAGACGAGGCTGTTGAAGGTCAGTTTGAGTGGGTCAACGGCGAAGACGTTACATATACCAACTGGGCACCTGGCAAACCTGACAACAGTAGAGGAGAGCAACATTACACATACATTAACCAGTCAGGTGGAACGCAGTGGAATGATGATTCTGACTGGGCTACGCGACAGGGCATTATCGAAATAGCACTGCCTGAAGAGAATGGCAATGACGTTATGGTGGGGGGCATTGGTAATGATGTGCTGTACGGTGAGCTAGGCGATGATGTGCTTGATGGCAGTAATGCTCAAGCGAGAGGGGCTTATGAGCGAGATATTCTAGTCGGTGGAAGTGGCGCTGATCGCTTTATTCTCGGTAATGCTAATCATGCTTACTACGTAGAAAATGGAGATTTTGACTACGTTCTCATTAGAGATTTTAATGCGGCTGAAGATACCATTCAGCTGAACGGTGCTGTGGATAGCTACACCCAACAACAACAGGGCAATGACACTCATTTGTTTAAGCAGGGTGAATTAGTTGCTGTCTTTGAAAATACAGCTAGCGTAGACTTCAACCGAGGATTTTCCTTTTCATAGGAGAATGAGTTTTTGCCGTAAGCAGGAGAATGAACCTTTGCCGTAAGCATAAAGAGAAATGGCTATCCGCTAGAAGGGCATTGTAAAGTGCCCTTCTGGCGAGGGTTCAAAGGGCCATACTTTTGTTACAGCCGTTAAGTTTAAGGGGCCGTAGAGGTGAGGAAAGGTGCCGTGGTCAGCGACGGTTTCATAGCGAAGCGGTTTTTCTAGCTGGCTGGGGTCTACTTGGAGCAACACTAGCCCGGGCGAGCCCTTATAAAAACGGTTTGCGGTGGCGATGACCTGTTCGGGTTTTGAAAAGTGAATAAAGCCTTCGGCATTTAGAGAGGGGGGACGGTAGCTCCCTTGCGCTTTAGCCGTTTCCCAGGCGGTGCGCTCAATGATATGAAATAGCATAATAGGCAAATCTTGTTAAGAGGATAGAAGGATTACAGTTTCTGGGTGAAAGTCTATTGTAGAATCCTGTCAAAATTTGGCAAAAGGCCCGTAACCTATGACACAGCTTACTGCTCAAGAAGTTTTGGCTCATGTTCAGGCTGGCAAGACACTAAAGCAGGCAGAGCTAAGCGCAATTGATTTATCAGGACTAGACCTTGAAAAAGGAGATTTCTCGGAAGCCTACTTACGACGGGCAACCTTTACGCAAGCTGCTTGCCAGCGTGTGAATTTCTCTGGTGCAACCTTGATTATGTCAACTTTTGAGGCTGCAAATTTGCAAGGGGCTACGCTGGTGAATGCGGTGTTAACCCATGCTCGTTTTGAAGGCACTGATTTAGGGGAAATAGAAGCGAACGGGGCTAAGTTTTACGGTGCTTTTTTTAAGGATGCCAAAGGCGAAAATGCCTTTTTGGATGAAGCTGACTTTCGTGAGGCGACGGGATCAGGGTTTTGTTTTGATACGGTTAGTGCGGCGAGTGCGTCCTTTAACCGAGCTGAGTTTGTGGGGGCGAGTTTTGCTGGGGCGAATTTGGTGCGATCTCAATGGCAAAAAGCAACGCTCTTAAAATGCGCCTTTGTGGATGCCAACCTAGAGCGAGCCACTTTTACTGAGGCAAATCTTTCTCAGGCCGATCTTTCAAACGCAAATGCAATCAATGCGGACTTTAGATCCGCTAACTTATCTGGCGCAAGCTTAGCCGAAGCGCAGTTCGACTGGTCACACTTTGTCGGTGCAGCTCTGACAGGTGCAAACTGCAAGCATGCCATTTTGTTCAACACTGATTTTACCGGCGCAAATTTATCGCAAGTTAATTTTTCGGGTGCGAACTTACAAGAAGCGTGCTTAGAAAAGGCACAGCTAGACGGTGCACAGTTTGAAGAGAGTAATGTACGCGGAGCGCTGTTTACAGATGCAACAGGACTTTCTGATGAGCAACGTACCTGGCTGAAAAAGCATGGCGCGCTCAATGTTGAATAGTCAATGTTGAATAGGTGGTTCTGC
>JBGCGG010000160.1:0-22618 GCA_045110585.1 Phormidesmis sp.
TTGAAATCCTGTGGCGGTTTATGAAATATGAGTGGATTGAATTTGAGGCTTACGAGAGTATCCAGAAGTTAGAGAAATACCTCGACAAAGTTCTCAAGGGAGTTGGAGAAGATTATGTAATTAATTTTGGCTAAGCACTTATTGCTTGCAGGCATTTGTTTGGCAGGCATTCTAATGGCAACTGTTCATCGCGAGCTGGGTATTTATTAGCCTAGCTCGCGATGTTTTTTTAGATGAGGGGATGGCGGATTAGGGGATGGCGAAATCTGAGGCGATCGCACCACAAAACAGCCCGCTGCACCGAGGCCCCCTCACCGCCTTCGACATTAAGATCATCGCGGCTGTCACGATGCTGGTGGATCACATCGGGGCCCTTTTCTTTCCCGAGCAGCTCATCTTTAGAGTCATTGGGCGCATTAGCTTTCCTTTGTTTGCTTGGCTTGCAGCCCAAGGCCAAGCGCACACCCAGAATTTACTGTTCTATCTCATTAGGCTGCTACTGTTGGGCGTTATTTCACAGCCCATTTACGATCAAGCTTTGCACCTAGCTGAACCAAGCTATTCTTTTCAACTCAATATTCTGTTTACGTTGGCATTGGGCGTTGCGTTTATTTCAGTGTTAAAAGCGGCGCGGCACTGGTGGCTTAAGGCGGCGCTGTGGATATTGGGGTGGGTTTTAGACGTGGCAATGTTGGATACTGCAGCGCCGATTGAGGGTGGGTTTTGGGCAGTGACCGTCGTTTGGTTTATGTCTAAGCTCCGAGATAATGCTGGGCAAAGTCGCTTTTGGTGGTACGGGTTTTATGTGCTGCTGTCTACGGTTTTGCTGCCCTCTGGGTTTGCTTGGAGAACCATTCCGCGTGTGTTAGCACCGCTGATTGTGTTTGGCTATAGCGGCGAGCAAGGACGCAAAGCGAAATGGTTTTATGGATTTTATCCACTTCACTTTGCGGTGCTGGTTGCCATTAGGCTGATGCTCTGAGATGTCATGTCTTATGCAACCTATGCAAAAACGACCTGATCAGGTGTCAGTGTAGTGGCATCGAAGCCGTCTAGGGTGACGAGAGTGCGGTTGAAGGGGAAATCGGGCGTACTGTTATCCACTATCGAAACCCTTGCTCCTTCAAAAATAAGATCTTCAAAGTTAAGCCCCCCAGAGAACTCGCCAGAGAACTCACCAGAGAACTCAAGAATATCGTTGGTTGCGAAGTCAAAAATGGTATCTTCGCTACCGATATCCGTGGAAAGAACAAAGGTATCTGCGCCCTCGCCGCCCAGTAAGCTATCACGGCCACCGCGTCCCTCTAGGCGGTCATTGCCGCCGCCACCGTTGAGGATATCGTCTTGCTCGGTGCCCACCAGCACATTTTTTCCATCGGTGCCCACTAAGCGGACGGCGTAGGTTGTGATGGCACCCAAGTTGCTTTCTTCTGTGCGGATGAGATTATCGAACTCGTCGTAAACGTTTTGCTGAGAGCCAACATCTCGGCCATTTAGGGTTCTGAGTGTAGGGTTGCCATTGTCGTCATAGCTGAAGGTGTATACATTTTCTTGGCCAGAACTTTCTTGCGTCGTAATCTCTCTGGTGAGGGTGTTCTCGGCATCTAGGGCATAGATGGAAACACGCTCATAATCTAAAATGCCATCGTCGTTCGTATCGATTTCTGCTTTGATCTCTCTATTTTGATCGTCATAGGCGTACTGTGCTTTGAGTCTATCGACAGTGCCATCTGCATCATCATCGATATCTTCTTGAATTAAGTTGTTATTGGCATCGTAGGTGAACACTCGGATGGTGTCAGGAATGCCATCGGCAGCTTCTCGAAAAGGTGAATTTGGATCAAACGCAATCCCTTGATTATCGGTGCTCTCTCTGGTTAGGTTGCCGTTGGCATCAAATTCAGAGGTGATGATTGCACCATACAGTGGCGTTTCAAATGCCGCTATGAGGTCTGGATCAGAGAAGCTTTCAAAAATAACTTGGGTATAGTCAATTTGCTTTATCAGATTGTTATTGTCGTCGTATTCAAACTCATTGGTTAAATACGGATCTAGAAATGACGGAAATGCAGGTGGCGTTTCGAGTATTTGAATTAAGTTGTTGTTGTCGTCGTAGATGTTTGTGTATTCAAAGAAGAATCCACGGCCTACGCCTCGAACAATAATGTTGTCAAATTCGTCATATTCGAGCGTTCCAGAGCTAGAAAGTCCGTTGCTGCTAAAAGAGAAGGAGGCAAGCTGCCCTGTGAGGGTATAGGTACTTCTGGAAAAACTGATACCAAGCGTATCGACTTCTACGGCCAGTGGTTGAATGACGGATGGTGGTTCTATGTCTGCTTCTGGTGTGGGCACCGATGCGCTGTCGTAAAAGCCAATTTGCTCGCCTTGGGTATTGAAGGTATAGGATAAGACGCGATCGGCTTGGCCATCTAATGGGCCATCTGAGTTGCTGTCGGTGGCGTAGTCGATGGTAAGGTTGCCGAATTCGTCGTATCTGTAGTTAAGGGTGGTGATGCTGTCGGTGGTGCCGTCACCGTCAAAGTCTTGAGTTTGGCTGATCAGCTGGCCTTGAGTGTTGTAGGTGTAGGTGAAGATGCTCTCGGGCTGACCGTCGAAGTCATTATCGGTGGTGTAGATGAGGGTGAGGTTGCCGAACTCATCGTAAATGCGGCTTTCGATGATGTTGTTTGAATGGGTTGCAGTTTGCATGAGCATTAAGTTCCTGTAGAGCGTTCTGACCAGACGATTCAACGATGAAAGCGTGAGTTCGGGGCGCTGGGCTGGTGGCGGTTGGCGCTGGAGCTGTCGGTGCTGGGCGGTTGGCGCTGGAGCTGTCGGCAGGGGCGATTAGTGGGTGCTTTGTGTCACGCTTTTTACATTAATGCAGCTGATTTGTACTGAAAACCTATCAAGGATTGATGATGTGCTTTCTGTATGTGCGATCGCTTTCGTCTACTCTTTATGGGCGCTTTATGACTGCTTTTGTTTACGAACTTTGGTTAAGGCTGTTGCGATCGCGTTTGTCTATCCGCCAAGCCCGACTCACGCCCCTCTGCAATCAGCCCCCTAGAAGGTTCTGATCACTGCTAACATTTACCTGAACTTCTGTAACCTTACCCATCATGACCGCACAGACCCCCGCGCTGTCTAGCCAGTACGATCCCAGCTTGACCGAAACCAAGTGGCAGCAGTACTGGGCAGATAAGCAGGTCTTTAAAGCCGACCCCAGTAAAGGCGGCGAGCCCTTTTGCTTAATGATTCCGCCCCCTAACGTAACGGGGAGCTTGCACATGGGCCATGCGTTTGAGCAGGCGCTCATTGATACGGTGGTGCGCTATCAGCGGATGAAGGGCAAGAATACGCTGTATTTGCCCGGTACTGACCATGCCAGCATTGCGGTGCAAACCATTCTGGAAAGGCAGTTTGCTGAGAAAGGGCAAACGCGCGAGGAAGTGGGCCGAGAAAAGTTTTTGGAGCGGGCCTGGGAGTGGAAGGCTGAATCGGGTGGCAAGATTGTTGGCCAGCTATTGAAGCTGGGGATTTCGGCAGACTGGAGCCGTGAGCGCTTCACGATGGATGAAGGGCTGAGTACGGCTGTGCTCACTGCGTTTAATAAGCTGCACGAGGAAGGGCTGATTTATCGTGGTAGCTACATGGTGAACTGGTGCCCCGCGAGCCAGTCGGCGGTATCTGATCTGGAAGTAGAGAATAAGGAAGTAGACGGGCACCTGTGGCATTTTCGCTATCCGCTGACGAATGGCGAGGGTGAGCTAGAGGTAGCCACCACGCGCCCTGAGACCATGCTGGGTGATACGGCGGTGGCGGTGAACCCGAATGACGATCGCTATAAGCATTTGATTGGCCAGACCTTAACGCTGCCGCTGGTGGGCCGCGAAATTCCGATTGTGGGCGATGAGTTCGTGGACATGGAATTTGGTACGGGCTGCGTGAAGGTGACGCCTGCGCACGATCCTAATGACTTTGAGATGGGTAAGCGGCATAATCTGCCGGTGATTAACATCTTGAATAAGGACGGCACGCTGAATGATAATGCGGGCGAATTTTCTGGAGTAGATCGCTTTGAGGCCCGTGACTGGGTGATTCAGCGACTCACCGAAGAAGGCCGCATGGGTGAGATTGAGGACTATACCCATTCGGTTCCGTATAGCGATCGCGGTAAAGTTCCGGTTGAACCCCTGATTTCGACGCAGTGGTTCGTGAAAATTCGCCCGATGGCCGATAAGGCATTGGCCGCGTTAGATAACAACAGCGATCCGCAGTTTGTGCCGGAGCGCTGGACAAAGGTCTATCGTGATTGGCTGGTGAACCTAAAAGACTGGTGCATTTCGCGTCAGCTCTGGTGGGGCCACCAAATTCCGGCTTGGTATGTGCTCGATAGCGCCGATAGTGAAATTGGTGACAACACGCCTTTTGTGGTAGCCACCAGCGAAGAAGAAGCCCGCGCCAAAGCCACTGCTAAATATGGTGAAGACATTCACCTGCGCCAAGATCCAGATGTGCTCGATACGTGGTTCTCTTCTGGGTTGTGGCCCATGTCTACGTTGGGCTGGCCCAATACCGAAGCTCCTGACTACAAGTTCTATTACCCCACTCAGACCCTGGTCACCGGCTTCGATATCATCTTTTTCTGGGTGGCGCGGATGACCCTGATGGCAGGGCACTTTACGGGCAAAATGCCGTTCGATACCGTTTATATTCACGGTTTGGTGCGGGATGAGAAAAACCAAAAGATGTCGAAGTCTAAGGGCAATGGCATCGATCCGCTGATTTTAATCGATAAGTATGGCACCGATGCGTTGCGCTACACCCTGATTCGTGAGGTGGCAGGCGCGGGGCAAGACATTCGCCTAGACTATGACCGCAATACGGATGAATCGCTGGCGGTGGAGGCGTCTCGTAACTTCACGAACAAGCTGTGGAATGCCTCTCGCTTTGTGATGATGAACTTGGGCGGGGCGTCTCCGGCTGATCTGGGTGAACCGGGGTCGGGCGGTGAGCTAGAGCTGGCGGATAAATGGATTCTCTCTCGGTATCACCAAACGATTCAGCGGGTGCGTAAGCAGCTTGATGCCTATGGCATGGGTGAAGCTTCTAAGGAGCTGTATGAGTTCTCCAGAGGAGACTTTTGTGATTGGTATATTGAGCTGGTGAAGCCTCGGCTGTACGGTGATGATGAGGCGAGTAAGCGCACGGCGCAGCAGACGTTGGCTCATGTGCTGGATGGCATTGTGAGATTGTTGCATCCGTTTATGCCGCATATTACGGAGGAGCTGTGGCATACGCTGACGGGCATTGGTGAAGAGGCTTGTTTGGCGCTGCAAGATTATCCGGTGGCGGATACGAAGCAGATAGATGCGGAATTGGAGAGACAGTTTAGTCTGTTGTTTGAGGTGATTCGTACGGTTCGTAATTTGCGGGCTGAGGCGGGTGTGAAGCCTTCTCTCAAAATTGAGACGATTCTAAAAACAGATAGCGCTAGCGAATTGCAGGTGCTGAATGCGACGCAAGCTTATATTAAACAGCTGGGACGGGTTGAGACGTTAACGATTGAGGGATCGCCTGTTGGGACTGCGGCGGCAGAAATGGCGGCAGCGACGGCAGGAGAAACAGGCGTGGAAACGGCGCAGACGCTTTCTGTGGCTGATGCTGCGGGGCTAGGAGATGACAAGGCGGCCTTAACGCCGTCAGCACAGAAGCCGCTGATTACGTTTAAGGGGGTGGATGGAGATTCTGATTGGCAGAAGATTGTGAGCGCAGTGCTACAGTTTCTGGATCATCCGGGTAGCTACTTTGAGGATTTCTTTGTTGATTTCAAAAAGCCTGCGCTGTCGCTTTCTATTTTGTTGGGTGTGGGCATGACCTATAAGGTCTTGGATTCTATTCTGGATTCTTTTGACACAGTGCCAGGACTCAGCAGCTTGCTCCAGTTGATTGGGATTGCTTATACGACGCAGTTTGTGGCGCGGCGTGTGGTGAAGGGTGAGAAACGCGATCGCGTTATTAATGAGGTTAAGCAAGCTTGGGTTGAAATTTCGGGTGAAACGGTCAAGACTGCTGCTGTGGATGCTGGGACGGGTGAGGAACCGGTTGTTGAAGAAGCGGTGGAAGAGGTTGTTGTTGAGGCTGCTGCTGTTGAGGCTGCTGCTGTTGAGGCCGCTGTTGAAGAGGCCGCTGTTGAAGAAGCCGCTGTTGAAGAAGTGGTTGCTGAAGAGCCGGAAGACCAGCGTAAAATGTTTGCGGGGGTTACGGGCACGGTGCAGGTGCTGATTCCGCTGACGGGTGTTGTGGATGTGGAGGCGTTGCAGGCCAAACTGGAGAAGGATTTGGGTAAGGCGGAAGGTGAGATGAAATCGTTGAGTGGTCGGTTGGGCAATAAGGGCTTCGTGGCGAAGGCGCCAGCGGATGTTGTTCAGGGTGCGAAAGATGCGTTGGCTGAGGCTGAAAAACAGGCTGAGCTATTGCGTGAACGGTTGGCAATGTTGTAAGGAGGCTTAAGGAAGCGTTATGTACGATGTGATTGTGTTGTTTAAGCCTGCGATTGATGTGAAGGTGGAAAACGTGGTGGAGCTAGCTGAGGCGATCGCGGCTAGCGGTGAGGCTAAGGTTGTTCAGGATAAAAATGTTGTTAGCATCGAAAATGGTGAGGCTAAAATCACGTTAGATTTTAGTAATGATGCGAGTGCTCAGGAGGAGGCGCAAGAGATTGCGGATTTGTTTGATGTGGATTGTGCGGGGTGTAAGTCTCGGGTGACCATAGGGGGCTATGATCCGGAGATGGAGCTGATGAATGACTATAGTCTTTTGGTTGAGAGATTGTCTAAGAATCAGCATGTTATTTTGTTTGATCCGGTTGAGGGGGCTTTGTTGGAGCCTTAGGGGATTGGGTGAATTGTTGTTTTAGTTGATCTCTTCGCCCTGCAACCCTACCTTAGATAGGGTTGCAGGGCTTTAAAGTTGATGGGTGACTGGTGGGTGGGTCAGTATTTTTCGTTGCGAAAAATGCTGACAACGTAGGTGGTTGAGGGTATTTGGTTGTTGAATGAGGTTTGATGGGGGGTATCTGGGCCGGTTGTTGCGGGTGGCGACGGCTTATAAGGCTAAGGTGCTGTGTTCGGGTGTTTTTGTGTCTGGGCGATCGCCTGGGTCGCTGTTAGATGCGGATTTGGCGGTGGATGGGTTGTTACCGTTGCGATCGCTTAACTCTACTATTGATGCTAAGCAGCGGACGGTTACGGTTTCTTGTTTGGGTCAATTTAAGAGTACGGCGCTGTATCGGTCGGGGTTGGGTAGTACGCTGGTTCTGGATTCTACGGTGGCTGAGTTGCAGGCTCAGGCTGCTGATTTTGGGGCTTGGGCTGAAGCCAGGCCACGGCTGGAGCAGGATTTACCGGTTGCGACGGTGATGCCTGCGGGGATTGATGCGGCGGCTTTGGCGGCGGTGGTGGAAGGGGCGTTTGTGGAGGATAATCCTCGGCGGTTGAAGCGATCGCGTGCGGTTGTGATTGTGCATAGGGGGCAGATTATTGCTGAGCGCTATGCTGATGGGTTTTCGGTGCATACGCCGATGCTGGGGTGGTCGCTGGCGAAGAGTGTTGTTAATGCGCTGATCGGTGTTTTGGTGCATCAAGGCAGGCTTGCTTTGGATGCCAAAGATTTGTTGCCAGCGTGGCGACAGCTAGGCGATGCGCGACGAGAGATTACGCTGGATCAGCTTTTGCGAATGAGCAGCGGGTTGTCGTTTTCTGAAAATTATGCGAGTCCGTTGTCGGATGTGACAACAATGTTGTTTCAGCGGGGAGATGGGGCGGCGTATGTGGCGCAGCGCCCGCTGGATGCGTTGCCAGGAGAGGCATTTTGCTATGCGAGTGGTACCACGGTGCTGCTGTGCCGGATTATTCGTGAGGTGGTGTGCGGTGCGTTTGCTGATTCACTGACAGATTATTTTGCGTTTCCTCGGCGGGCGTTGTTTGATCGCTTAGGTATGGCGAGTGCGGTGTTGGAGCCGGATGCGGCAGGGACGTTTACGGGGTCTTCGTTTATGTATGCGACAGCGCGGGATTGGGCCAAGCTGGGGTTGTTGTATTTGTGGGATGGCTGCTGGCAGGGGGAGCGAATTTTGCCGGCGGGATGGGTGGCGTATTCTAGTGCGCCTAATAATGCGCCTCATAAAACAACTCGCGAACCGGCGGATTTTTATGGGGCGCATTTTTGGCGGGGGGTACCGAATTCTTTTATGGCTTCTGCGGTGGCCGGAACGGAGGGACGGGCGGATTGGCCGCAGGGGGCGTATTTGGCTTCGGGGTATCAGGGGCAGTTTGTGACGGTGTTGCCCCAACAGGATTTGGTGGTGGTGCGGTTGGGGTTATCGCAGCGGCGCAATAGCTGGGATCATCATGGGTTTATTGTGCGGGTGGCGGCGGCTGTGACGGGCGCACAGCCAAAAGCCTAGCTCTCGCCGTGCTTGTTTCTCAAGGCATTTGGCAAGCGCTAGGCTTTTGGGGGGTATATGAGAAAAGGATGCCTTTGCTAATGAAGCACTGAACCCTCTACAGAGTTATGAAAACAGGCATCCAAACCTGACAAGTGTGAAACACTGAACCTTTCTTGTGGGTTTGAGTGTTTGGGCTATAAAGTTTGGTGGTTGCAACGGTGGTTGCAACGGTGGTGGTTGTAACGACTGAGTTGCGGAACCCGAATTCATCCGGGTTCCGCTTAGTTGCTTTTTAGGCGTGGCGGTTTAGGCTGCTTATTGGATGCCTTTGGTGCGAGCATCGAGGCCAGCAAGGCGGGCTTCCTGAATGTTGTCAACGGCTTTGGTTTGGTTGTTGAGGAAGTCTAGTCGTGTTGCCTGAATGTCGCTGACTGCCTTTGTCTGATTGTTTAGAAAATCGAGGCGAGTGGCTTGAATGTCTGTAATGGCCTTTGTTTGGTTGTTGAGGAAATCAAGGCGCGTTGCTTGGATATCTTCAATGGCTTTGGTTTGATTGTTCAGAAAATCAAGGCGTGTTGCTTGAATGTCTGTGACGGCCTTTGTTTGGTTGTTGAGGAAGTCGAGTCTTGTTGCTTGAATATCTTCAACGGCTTTGGTTTGATTGTTCAGAAAATCAAGGCGTGTTGCTTGAATGTCTGTAACGGCCTTTGTTTGGTTGTTGAGGAAATCAAGGCGGGTTGCTTGGATATCTTCAACGGCTTTGGTTTGGTTGTTTAGGAATTCAAGGCGGGTGGCTTGAATGGAAGAAGATTGTACGGTTTCGGTGGCGTTGGCAACTGGTGCGAAGGTGAGTGTGGTAGCGGTGAGTGCCAGTGCGGAAAAGAGAATGTTTTTCATGAGTTGTCTCCGTGAGGTGGAATGTGTTTGCTTCATTGATTTGATAATGTCACGGGTGAAAGGGCGGCGGCTGAGGAGGCATTAAGGGATAACTGAGCGTAAGTGAATAGGATGGAGGGGATGCACCCAGGTGATTTTCAGGCTCCTTTCAGAAACGGGATGTTACAACTTCACACCTGTTTCCTTTGATTAGTGGCATATTTGCCAATGTAGGCGAATGACTGTCACTGACTATGCTGGAATTTCTGACGTTGGTAGGGCTGAGTGAGGCGACAAAGGCACTGGTGAAGGAGGTGCTTGGCCCGCTAACGAAGGAAGCGCTGAAGGATTTTTATAAGGACTTCTTAAAAGACAGTGCTTCGACGGTACTTTTGGAAAAGATGCCGAAGCTGCTAAAGAAGGCGATCGCTCATTCTCAGCAAGACTTTTTAGACCTTTTTGCCGAAGAGTTGGAATATTGCGGTCGGCCCGCTGCGTTGATTAAGCATGAGTTTGCAAAGCCGCTGAAGCAGTTTTTGGCAGATTCGGGCGTGAGGGCGTTTTTAGGCGCAGCTTTCGACTTTGAGGTCAATCGATTGGATCGAGATTTCTTACGGCTTCGGTGGGAAGATCTGGCGCTGATAGCGCTGCCTAACGAATTTGATTGGGAAAACCTGACGAAGAACTACTTGCGCAAGGTGAAGGGATTTATCCGTCAGGATGCGGAGTTGGCGCGTCAGTTGGAGCTGGAAGCGCAGGTGAGAATTCAGGCCAATACGGCTGAATTATTGGGTGTTCAGGTAGATTTTGATCTGAAGGCGTATCAAGAGAGCCTGAAAGAACGCTATGGCCGATTGAGCTTGGATTCTTTAGATTCTACGGGGGCGACTTACAATGACCTGCGCTTGTGGAAGATATTTGAGCCGCAGGATGTGCGCGAGTGTGCGGAATTTGCGCCGCAGATGTATGAGCTGCCGAAGGAGCTGAAGGCGGCGGGGGAAATTGAGGAGTTGCTGTCGTTGGAGGCAGTGGAGCAGCGGCGCAGGAGCTATGCGGAGCAGCCGGTGGAGTCGGTGCGGGGCGTGGTGGGTTTAAAGGAAGCCGCGAGTCAGGCTCGGACGGTGATTTTGGGTGATCCGGGGTCGGGAAAGTCTACTTTATTGCAGGCCGTTGCATTGGAATGGGCGGAGCAGTCTGTAGGGTTGATGGCGGGTGCGCTGAGGCGAAAGCCGCTGCCGATTTTGATTGAGTTGCGGCTGTATGCGCAGGATAAGGATGGGGGAAAGTGCAACAGCTTTTTGGAGTATTTGCATCAAGGGAATAATTTTTGCCATTTGAACCAGCTAGAGCTGGATAAGTTACTGAAGAGTGGCGAGGTGGTGGCGTTGTTTGATGGCGTGGATGAGGTGTTTGCCCCTAAGCTGCGGGAGGCGGTGGTGAATGATATTCATCGCTTTAGTAACCAGTATCCGCAAGTGCAGATGGTAGTGACGTCTCGGTGGCTGGGGTACAAAGCAGAGACGCTGCGGAATGCGGATTTTCGGCATTATATGCTACAGGATTTAAATGATGAACAGATTGGTAACTTTGTTGAGAAGTGGCATGGGCTGACGTTTGGGGCGGGGCAGGCGGAAGAACGGGTGCGGAAGCAGGGGCGGTTGCAGAAGGCCATTGCCGAGTCTAAGCCGATTCAGGAGCTGGCGGGGAATCCGCTGCTATTGACGATGATGGCGATTTTGAATCGGAATCAGGAGCTGCCGAGGGATAGGGCGCGGCTGTATGAGCGGGCGAGTGAGGTGCTGCTGTATCAGTGGGATGTGAAACGGAAGGTGCATGAGGTGCCGGAGCTGAAGAATTGGCAGATAGATGTGCGGGATAAGCAGGCGATGCTGCGGAAGGTGGCGCATCATATGCAGGCGGATGAGCAAGGCTTATCAGGAAATGTGATTAGCCGGGGAGATTTGGAACAGATTTTAATCGATTATCTGAAGACGCTTGAGGTGGATCAGGCGCGGCCCGTAGCGAGGATTATGATTGAGCAGCTTCGGGAGCGGAATTTCATTTTGTGCTATTTGGGAGCGGATAATTATGCGTTTGTGCATCGCACGTTTTTGGAGTATTTCTGTGCGAGTGAGTTGGTGTGGCAGTTTGAGAAGAAGAGAACGCTTGAGAAAGAAGATTTGAAGGCACTGTATGGAGCGCATTTTCAGGAGGAGGCGTGGGATGAGGTGCTGAGGCTGATGGCGGGAATGGTGGGACCTCGATTTGTGGGAGAGATTATTGAATATCTTTTGGAAATACCAATTGATATCTCTGATTTCATTTATAGAGATGAAGAAGATCTATCTAGTTATCTTCATTTGGATGGCCTTAGAAACCTACTGCTATCATCAGACTGTTTTTTTGAAGTAGGCACTTATCAATCAGAAATCAGTGAGCAAGGACTGAAAATTTTTAACAATCTTAAACGGGAGATAGAGAGTGATAGCTCTAGTTATAGTACTTATTCTTACTATCTGACCTCAGACGCAGCAAATGTCCTGACAGGAGCATTAGCCAAAAACTGGAGGAATGAGAAAACATTAACTTTCCTTAAAAGTTGTTCCACTCAAAGATATCTACATGGTTCATATTCAAAGATCCCATCTGCATCAATCCACTCAATAGGTCGATTCTGGAAAGATAGTCCGACCATCTTACCTTGGCTTAAAAGTCAGGCTCGTAACGGATTTTCGCCTTCTGTCTGTAATGCTGCTGTGCAGACAATTGCAAATAATTGGAAAGATGAGCCTGATACACTTGGCTGGCTCAAAGAAATTGCTCTTGATGATGTTTCTGCAAGTATGACAGCGGTGTACTCAGTTGCAACCGTTTGGAAAGATGAGCCTGATACACTTGACTGGCTCAAGTCTGTTGCAGAATCATCACGTAGATCTAACCGGGCCGCAACTGCTGCTGTTCATGCAGTGACAAAAGGTTGGAAAACTGAACCAGAAACTTTGCCTTGGCTTAAAAAAATTGCCAAAACTAATAAAATAAGCTTTCTGGTCAACCCTCCAATTAAGATGATTTCTAAGGAATGGAGAGAGGATCCAGAGACCTTCTCTTGGCTAAAAGACTGTGCACAGTCAGCTATCTCTGAGGAAGTCCGGTGTCAGGCGATTCAAGAAATAGCGACTAGTTGGAAAGAGAATTCAGAGACTTTCCCGATTCTTCAGAGATGTTTACAGAAAGAACATGATAGTAGTGTTCGCTGTGAAGCGGTTAAACACTTAGCTCAAAGATGGAAAGATAACCCAGATACACTGTCAATACTCAGGAAACATGCGCAAAGTGACGAAGATGGGGAAGTCCGTTGTATGGCCATAAAATCACTTTTTGAAGCTTACTCAGATGATTCGTTAACTTTATCAATCCTAAAAAGAACTACCCAGTTTGATCCCGACCCAAATGTGCGTCGAACCTCATTAGAGAGGTTAGTGCTTAGATGGAAGAGCGCCTTAACAATAACTATTCTTCAAGACTGTGCCAGAAACGATGCTGATGGCACGGTTAGATATTCAGCCTTGAAAAGGCTTCTTGCGAACTGGCCAAATGATTTAGCGACCTTATCCATTCTCAAATACCTAATCAAAACTGATGCTGAATCAAGTGTTCGAAGTGAATCAATTAGAGGATTATCAGAGAACTGGTCTGATGAGCCAGACACAGTTCTTATTCTCAGACACTCTGCCAAAAATGATGCTGATGGAAAGGTTAGACATTCGGCTTTAAAAGGTCTTCTTATAAACTGGTCAGATGATTTAGCTACCCTGTCAATTCTCAAGGATCTTATCAAAAACGACACTGATCAACATGTTCGGAGTGAAGCCGTAAGAGGATTAGTAAAAAATTGGCATGAAGAGCTAGATACATTCCTTCTTGTCAAAGACTGTATTCAGTGTGATCAAAGCTCTATTGTTCGTCGTAGTGCAATGCTTGCGACTTTTAAGGCTCGGGGAAACAACCTGGATACTCAGACAATGTTAGAAAGCTGCGCTCAATTTGATGAAGATGTAGAAAATCGTTGCTGGGGAATGCGAAAGCTCAAATTATTTCAAAGCCAAAATAATAAGTTAGAACTTTTAGATTTTTGGTGCGCTCGCTCTCTCCAAGACCCCTTCGAACGAGAAGACGACTGGCAAGAAAATCCACGCCAAATCGCCCTAACCGCCCTCGTCCAACAATACCCCACCCACCCCAAAACGACAGAACTCCTCCAAGACAGAAGCCAAAACGACAACGACGAAAAACTCCGAGACTGGGCCACCCAACAACTCACCCGACTCCAAGCCTCCTCATAACGCATCCAAAGCTGTTATCACCCCACACCCAAAAAGTGCCTGACGCGAACCCACGTCAAGCACTTTTTCCCAGAATCTATTGCACCAACACACCCAACGCTATACCTGAAGCAAATCTCCTCTAAGGAGAGACGCAAGGGCGAGCTTGCAACCTTCTTTTACAGTGTCAAAGACTGCGCATTATTCTCAATCAAATCACACAGATCCTTCAAGAACGCCGCACCATCCGCACCATAAATAATCCGGTGGTCACTCGTCATATTCACCCGCATCTGATTCTTAACGCCCATCATGCCGTCTTTAGTAGCCACCACCGTAGGCTTAGACCCACCAATCGCCAAAATTGAACCCTGACCTGGTGGCAAAATTGCATCAAAGCTATCGACGCCAAACATCCCCAGGTTAGAGAGCGTAAAGGTGCCAGTGCTATATTCCTCTGGCGTAAGCTGCTTACTACGTGAGCGAGCCACCAAATCCTTCCAAGTCCGAGACAGCGAATAAATATCCATCTGATCCGCGCCGCGCAGTACGGGCGTAATTAGGCCACCATCTGGCATGGCCACTGCCACGGCAATGTTAATGCTGCTGCTGTACTGAATGCCGCTAGGCGCAAAGCTTGCATTTACCACAGGATGCTTTTTCAGGGTAACGGCTACAGCCTTCGCCAACAGGGCCGTCATCGTCACGCCCTTGGGCTTAATTTGCTTATATAGCTTGTTCAGCTCATCCACCGTAATGGTGTAGCCCACCCGGAACACAGGCACGGAGAGGCTGGCGTCCATATTGCGGACGACGGCCTGCTGAAGCGTGTTGAAGGCGACGAGTTCGCCCGGTGCAGCCGGTGGCGCTGCGGGTGCGGCTGAGGGGGCTGGGGCTGCTGCTGACGGGGCAGGTGCTGTGAGCTGCTGAGTGACCGATGGGGTTGGGGTTTTGCCCGCTGCTTTTTCAATGTCTTGGGCAACGATGCGACCGTGGGGGCCGGAGCCTTGTAGGCCGTTGAGGTCTACCTTGAGCTGCTTGGCTAGCTTGCGGGCGCGAGGGGAAACGACGACTCGGCCAGAAGGACTAGCGGCGGCTGGGGTAGCGCCATTGTTGGTGGCGGCGGGTGCGGCAGCGGGTGCAGGTGCGGCAGCGACGGGTGCAGCAGCAGCGGGTGCGGCGGCTGGGGTGGCGGCGGGGGCACTCGCGCCGTTGCTCATTTCAGCGGCTTTTTGCTTGGCTGCTTCAATTTCTTCTTGGGTTTCTGCGAGCAGTGCGATCGCGTCATTTACCTGGGCCATTTCGCCCGCGTCCGTCATGATGATGGCCAAATAGCCCTCATAAAATGACTCCACATCCATGTCGGCTTTATCAGATTCAACGACGACAACGGTTTCGCCTTTTTCTACCTTGTCGCCTTCGGCTTTAGCCCAAGAGACAATTTTTCCCTCAGTCATGGTGGAACTGAGTGCAGGCATGAAAACTTCGCGGATCATGGATAAGTGGCTTTGTGTGAACAACAGCGATCGCTTGCAACTATGTGGCAACTGAATTGTGCAATTGCTAGCAACTGATTGTATCCCGTTGTGTGTGCGTTTGCAGTGCACAATCTATACATCCCGGCCCATACACACCGGCCCATACACACTGGCCCACACACCAGTCCCCCTGTAGGGGCATCGCATGCAATGCCCCTACAGGGGGACTGATTGAATCAACTGACCGAATGCCGTAGGCTGATCGGCGCTGAAGTCTACCGTTCGCTAGCCTATAGTTCGCCGCGAATATCTTCCACAACGCCGTCGCGCAATAAAATTTCCACCTGCATCTTTTTAATCATGTGATCGCCCACTTTCACATCAAAGAAGCTATCGATTTGGCCCTGGCTGACTTCTTTGCCTTCTTCTAGGGTTTGCACCTGCTGAAGCTGCTGAAGCAGCTGGTTTTTTTGCTGAAGCAGCTGGCTTTTATCTTGGTTGAGCTTGGCCTGTACGCTGCTGATTTGTTGAGAAACGGCGGCGTCGGTGGGGTTAGATCCTTGCTTTTGCATTTCAGTGAGGATGCGCTGACTTTGCATTTCAAGCTGCTGCAGTCGTCCATCAATCTGATTGAGTTGGCTCTGCAATTGCTTTTGTGCTTCCTCTTTCCATAGCGGCGTAACGATTGCCTTAATATTGACGACGCGCTTGAGGCGGAGCTGAGACTGAGAACCTTCCATAGCAAAACGAGATGAGTAATTAGATAACTAAGTAAAACAGAGACAGAAAAACGAAAGACGAAACGACTTAGGACGAAACGACTTAGATTGAGTCAAGAAATTCGATGGTAAGCCACCATCTACGCTACATCTACGTGACGAGCCGGTACTACATCAAGTTTCCTTCATATGTTTCATCGCATTATGCCCATCTTTCAGGACAAAATTAGTCACAAGACTAAGCAAATAAGCGATTAATCGTATCACTGTAGCGATCGCTTACCTTATTACGCTTTACCTTCAGCGTCTGCGTCAGCAGCCCGTTCTCCACCGTAAAGGGATCTTCTAGCAAGGCAAACGTTTTAATTTGATCATCGGCCCGGTACCCCGGACGATTGGACACTTCCCGCTTCAGCTCCTTTTTAAAGAGGCTTTGCACGTCAGCGCTGGTCAAATCGACGGCGCTGCCCTTACTGGCGGCCCACTTTTCTAACGCCTCCATATTCGGCACAATCAGCGCACCTAAAGATTTTTGATCCTGGCCCACCAGCATAATTTGATCCACATATGGGCTGCGTAGGCAGGCATTTTCAATCGGCGTCGGCTCAATGTTCTCGCCGTTGGTGAGCACAATTGTATCTTTGGCCCTGCCGGTAATAATCAAATCTCCCGCGTCAGTTACCTGGCCCAAATCACCCGTATCAAACCAGCCTTCGCTGTCAATAGCTTTGGTGGTGGCGGCTTCATTTTTGTAGTAGCCCTGCATAATTTGTGGGCCGCGCAGCAATACTAGCCCAGGGGTGCCGTTGGGCACGGGCTGGCGCGTTTCCAAATTCACAATTAGAGTTTCGGTGCCGGGTACGGGCTGGCCATCTGCGCCGCGTAGGTTACGCCAAGGGCGGCGCACATGGGTAATGGGTGAGGTTTCGGTGAGGCCGTAGCCCCCCAGAATTTGGATGCCTGCCAGTTCGTAAAAGTCTTCTAAGTAGTCGGCAATGGAGCCGCCGCCGCTGACTAGGTAGTCTACTTGGCCGCCCAGGGCTTGGCGCACCTTGGCATACACCATGCGATCGCCCAGCTGATGAATGGGCCATAGATACAGTAGCTTCAGCATGGCTCCTAGCTTTTGCCCTGCCGAACTCTCTAGCTGATCTAGGTTTAAGCCTTCTAAAATGCGCCGGGCCTGAATGTACTCTTGCGATCGCGTTACAAAAAAGTTCACCAGCTTTTGCTTGCTCTCGGGCTGGTCGCGAAACTGCTTTTGCACCCCTTCGTAAATAGACTCCCACAGGCGCGGCACGGCCACCATATACTGCGGGCTATGGGCCTTGAGGTCTTTTTTGACGGCGCGAATATTGGTATAAATTTGCGTCACACCTTGCGACAGCGTGAAGTACTCAAACGAGCGCTCGTAGGAATGCCAAATAGGCAAAATACTCATTACCTTTTGTTCAGGGCCTACGTTCACCACGCTGCTGGCCCCTTTAATTTGTGAGAGCAAATTCCTCTGGCTCAGCATCACCCCTTTGGGCATGCCAGAGGTGCCTGAGGTGTACATAAGAGTGGCCACATCATCACGGGAAATGGGGGCTGGCCGCAGCGATGCCGATGCGCCTAGCGCCATCAGCTCAGTAAAGTTCATGAGCTTAGCACCGCCCAAATCTGCGTCTAGTTCAGCCGCTTCATCTGTTAGCAAAATCACAAAGCGCAGATTCAACCGGGCGAGTTCGCTCCCTAGCTTGCTTAAGGTTGTGACATCTTGCACCACTAGCCCAATGCTGTCGCTGTGCTCCAAAATGAACATCAGCTCGGCGGTATCTGCGTTGGCACCGCGCACCGCATCAATGGCCCCCACGGTCATAATGCCTTGGTCGGCCACCATCCAGCGGGGGCGATTTTCGGAGAAAAGGGCGATTTTTTCTTTGGGGGAAACGCCTAAAACCTGTAGGCCCGTGGCGAACTGTTGGATGGCGCTGGCCAGCTCTGTGTAGGTGTATTTGGTTTCCGGTGCGGTGTGCGGATCGTGCAGGGCGAGATGATTGCCATACTTTTCGGCGACCACTGGCCACACTTCAGGAATGCCAGCGACATCGTCGTAGCGAATGGATTTGGCCCAATTATTTTTTTCTTGCTCGTGCAGCGCCGCAACCATCTGTGCCATCCCTAATATTTGGTATTTAAATGCAGTGAAGACTTAACCGTAATTAACTCAACAAAATTACTTGATAAAAAGAATACCCGGATTTATGACGGACTCGCATTAAAGGATGTGACGCCACGGCCTATCGGATCCTACGGACATTTTAGGGCCAGTGTGTGGCCAGTGCGCATCCCTGCCATTCGCACTAAAGTTGAACCCGCCAGAAGCGTCCTTACAAGGGGGCTTTCTGCAATATGGGCCTGCGCTACTCTAAAATTTCAATGGGTAATGATTTTAAGTAGCAATCTTAAGTAACGTTAAGAAGGCGCAGTAGCCTTAAGAAATGGCACTGGGCGGCTGTTCATTGAGCAGCCGTTTATTGAGCAGCCGTTCATTGAGCAGACATAAGCAGTCAAACAAATGAGACGCGTTCAAATGAGCCACCTTAATAAACCGGTGGCTCATTTGAACGTCAGCTAAAGGAAGGGAGTGTATGAGGGAAGAGGCGTTGGTCAGTATTGGGGCAAACCTTGGCGCAAGCATCGGACAGTTTTTTATCGGGAATGCCCATCACATCGCCTGGGTGCTGGCGTCTGTTTTGTGCGTAGAGATGGTGCGCGACTTTTACCATTTCCTCAGTCATCAGTGGGCGCCGCTACAGCGTCTCCATAACTGGCACCACCGCGCCTACAAAAAAGATTTTTCGCCCATCAGCACCGATATTTATCGCAAAGCCCAGCTCCGTAACGATGCCCCCGAGGCGCTGTTCATGATGGCGGTGATGGCGATAAGTGCGCTGGTGTTTGGTATTCCGGGGCTATGGTTTGGTGTTTTGTATGCCGCTGGCTTTTTGGCGGCAGCTATTTTGCGATCGCGCGGTTTACTCACCGCCACCGATCTCACCCACGAGCCTGGCCCGCTCACCGGCATTCCAGGGCACTGGAAGGTGAACCGCACCTACCACTGGCGGCACCACTTTGACGATACCAATGCCTACTACGCAGGGCTATTTCCCCTCAGCGATCAGCTCTTAGGCACGGCCTTATCGCTTAAGGGCAAGTCAGTGGCGGTGACGGGCGCATCCGGGACGCTAGGGCGCGCGTTGATTAAAGCGCTGGCTCAGCAAGGGGCAAAACCCATTGCGCTGACAACCTCTGGCGCAGAGATTCCCTATGCCACCAAAGTGATTGCTTGGCAGGCCGGGCAAGAAGCTGACTTGCGAGAGTGCTTTCAAAAAATTGATATTTTGATTCTCAATCACGGCGTGAATGTGATGGGGGAAAAGTCTCCGCAATCGATTGGAAAATCTTTAGAGGTGAATGCGCTGTCTGTTTGGCGAATGACAGAAGTGTTTTTGGAGACAGTCGATAACCGCACCGGACGGGCCACGAAGGAAGTGTGGGTCAATACGTCTGAAGCTGAGGTAAACCCTGCGTTTAGTCCGCTATATGAGATTTCAAAACGCTTGATTGGCGATTTGATTGATTTGCGCAGAACGGATGCGCCTTGTGTGATTCGTAAGCTAGTGTTGGGGCCGTTTAAGAGTAATTTGAACCCGTATGGGGTAATGAGTGCAGGGGCGATCGCGCAGTGCATTGTGTTCCTGGCCAAACGCGATATCCGCAACATTATTGTCACCATCAATCCTCTGACTTATCTGCTGTTTCCCCTCAAGTCACTCGCGCAGGCTACCTATTTCAAGCTATTTACCAAGCGCCACAGTCCTAGCAGCATCAGCAACCTAAAATCTTTACCTGGTGGCTAGCCTACTGAAGTGGCCTTAAACAATCGATTGTTCTTTTTCTGGCTTTGGGTCAAGTTGTTGGCCTTTAAGCCTTTGGCTGATTAACCCTGCGCATATTTCTCTGTGTTTGCACTGAAGCAACTTTGAGAGAATGCGTATCATTCACTATCACCGTTTTCGGTAAGATAACTCCCTTCTCTCTTTTGGGTCTCCAAAAGAGAACGTGCCTTACTGATTAGCTCACCGATTCGCTTCAGGGAAGCCTGTTCTACTCTACAAATAGTGCGTCTGTCTTAAGCTTCAACTCACTATTTTCGGTAGGCATGAACAGACCCCTGATTAGCGTTCTGATTAATAATCACAACTACGGTCGCTTTTTGCGTGGCGCAATCGATAGTGTGCTGCAGCAGTCCTATCGCGCCGTAGAAATTATTGTGGTAGATGATGGCTCTACCGACCGCTCAAGAGAGATTATCCGTTCGTATGGGCATGCAGTGGTGCCTGTGCTCAAGGCGAACGGCGGACAGGATTCGGCTTTTAATGCTGGCTTTGCCCGCAGTCGGGGAGAAATTATTTGTTTCTTAGATGCTGACGACAAATTTGTTCCGGATAAACTCGCTAAAGTTGTCGATTGCTTAAGCACTCAGCCTTGGGCAAAGTGGTGCTTTCATTCTCTCCTTTTAAGAGATATCTATACGGGGGAAACAGTGGGACGCACCCGTGCGTTTCCGGGGCAAACCCAAGACTACTCTACCGCTTGTGACTTCCGGACTGCGATGCGATGGGGCCGCCTGCCTTTTTATCCTATGTCCACATCGGGGCTTTGTTTTCGCCGCTCGCTGCTAGCGAACATTCTGCCCATGCCCGAAACGTTTATTAATACCTCTGCTGACCGCTACATCCGTTCTGTGGTAATGGCCACAGCGCCTGGCTATTTTATCGCAGATGATCTTACTATTCAAGGCATTCACGACAGCAATATTTGCACCCTCCGAGCGGATCGGCCATTTTTGCTAGAGCGTCAGCTGGTGGTGGCTGCCCTGCTCAGGGCGCGGGTGCCTGCAGTGACGCTCTATGCTAATCGTGTTTTTGCTAGAGGGCTTTGCGCCTATTACAAGCAAAAACACACTAAGCAAAGAAACTGCAAAATTGAGCCGGAATATGAGCTGGCGTACGAGCGGTTGATTTCAGATTATTACAAGGGGTGTAGTGGGTTGGATCGGTTCGCGATCGCGCTTATTCGCGCTTACCATAGCCGCCCCCAGCGCCAAGAGTATTCTTTCCGTCCGGTTACGGCACCCGCGCCGAGTCCTCGTCGTCAAAAGGTTGCCGCAGGCGTTCGCTCCTAGCTGCTCGCTTCTATCCGCTTGTTTCTAGCTGCTCGCGTTTCTATCTGTTTGCTTCTAGTTGCCTGCTTCTAGCCGCTCACGTGTATTGCTGGAATCCGATACAGCGTTGTTGATCCGAGTGGATTATTGACTGTTTTCGCCTTGCAAAATTTGCAGCATCGGTATGGTTTCGCCCCCAGTCATCACTTGTGGAAACTGGCCGTCCCACTTTTCGATAGCCTGCTGTTGCAACACATTGGGTGTGAGCGTTTTGTCTTGTAGGCGCTGGGCTTCGGCTTTACCTTTCGCCCGATTAATCTCAGCTTGAGCGTCTTGCTCTGCCTTAAGGGCGGTGTATTCTGCTTGCTTGGCCTCTTGCTCCGCAATCTGTTTGGCTTCAATGGAGCGAGAGAATTCTGGACTGAATGAGAAATTAACCAGCGAAACATCGTCTACCAGGAGGCCATAAGCCTGTAGGCGATCGCTCAAAGCCGTATCAATTTCTTCTTTAAGGGCTGTGCGCTGCCTAATAATCTGCTCCGCGTTCATTTTGGCGGTTGCGGCCTTCACCACTTCAGACACCGCCGGATTCAGAATACGAGAGATAATTTGATCTTCATCTCCAATTTGCTGATATACCGTGTTCACCCGAGTGGGGTCAATATGCCAGTTCACGGCAATCTCGGCGGTCAAGGTTTGTAAGTCTTTAGACGATGCGGCGGCTGAAATCTCGTTTTTATTGACTCTGACACTGAGTGTTTTTACAGACGTCACAATCGGTGCTTTGAAGTGCATCCCTTCATCGAGGATATGGTCTTGCACATTGCCAAATTTCATCACTACGCCTCTTTCTCCTGCCTGCACAATGTGGAAGGGCTTGAGAAAAATAAAGGCAAGCAAGAATACAAATCCGCCGCCTGCGAGTGTGCCAAATGAAGCCGAAGAGCGCAACACATCTATCAGAAACAACAGAAAATTATTACGATCAGAACTCCCTACTGAACGTCCTGTTGAACGGGCCATAATAAAGTCCTCAATAAAACTGTTGCACAGTATTTACATCAAGCTAAGATGCCCATATTCCTGACGTTTTCAGCATAATCGCCGCTGTTTATGCCCTTTTATGGGCTGAGCTGAGTGACTTGTTCTTCTAGGGCTGTAACGCGCTGTTTAAGCTCAATAGTGAGGATGGCTAAGTTGTCGAACTGCTGTGCCAAGGTGGGGTCGCCAGGGAGGGTCGCGGTTGGCCTAGAGGGCGCTGGGGCGTTGCCTGGATTCGGCCTGCTATTGGGGCGTTGGTTGAGTTGGGTTTGGAGCGATCGCACCTGAAACTCCAACTGCCGAATTCTGGCATCGACTAAAGAAGATGCTGCTACCGGCTGCAACCCAATGAGCACGATTGCAACGGCTATAAACAGGCTATGTACAGGACAAAAAGTGTATGGCGTGCTGAAAGCCTTTCTGCTGCTGAGGTTGAGACAGGTTGAGGCAGATATGGCGCAGATGGTCGAATCCATAGCGAAAAATACTCTTGGCTAAACGGCCATGAGCCTTAATAG
>JBGCGG010000161.1:0-30393 GCA_045110585.1 Phormidesmis sp.
AATCTAAATCCCTGAAGTTATGTTTTAATCAGCCCTAACTAAAACTCGCAGGCTATTCCATCTCCTTCACGGTCACGTCTACTCGTATACTCAGGGTCATTTTGAGTGAAGTTTCCTAATCCCGCATCGTTATATTCTCCACAAGTTGAGTAGTAAACGGTTGGCTCAACTGACTCTGTATACACTTCCTCTTGAATGAGAGTTTCAGATTCAGAGGTATATAGGGGAGTTATTTCATTGTCGTCATTAGATACAGGATCGTCGTTAGATACAGGCTCACTTTTGAGTGTAGGGCCACCAGTGATGACAATGAAATCTTCTCTAATTAAAGAGCCGTCTGATGGCTCTATCAAGTCAACTCTGATAGTACCGTCAGGGTCTACTGTATAAGAATCACTCTCATTCTGCACCCCTTCATTTCCTATGCAGTCTGAATACTCATTCTGAGTGTCCATTTTTGAGCTGTCAGAGTCGAAAGTGTAGGTATATTGTTTGGTTTGATCGGCTACAGGAGCTGAAGGGCCACATTTAGATGTCCTGGTAGCTTCGATGATAGTTTTATCTGGATAAACTTTAAGCTCACCGTCATATGTATATTCAAAGTCCAGACCAGTTTTGACAATGGTTACCGGATAAGTTTCATCTGGAGATTCTGTCTGACTAGCTGCTGTAATATTAGGACTTTGGGTTGAAGCTGGTTCTCTCCTGGTAATCTGCGGTTCTGTCGCTGTCTGATTGCTAGGGGTTCCACTAGATAGAGCCAATGCAAAAAGAAGCAGAGGGGGGCCAACTCTAGCACCTATGCGAGCTTTTTCACTTTTAATACTTCCTGTCCAATTGTAATAACGTTGAAGCGTTTGAATAGATGTTTTAGCGGCTTTTTTTAGAAAAGGCATTGTCAGAAACAATATTTGAGAACTACTGCCTATACAAAGTAAAGCTGGCAACTTCAGAATGCTTTTCTAACAGTAATTAAATCTCTAACTTTACGGTTACATAAAGACAGCTCTATCGGTTCTCAAAGTACTACTGTGTGCTTTTAATACAAGGATTCTGTGTATCTAAATAAAATAAACAGAGATTACTCACAGCTAACCAATTGGATAGTGGCTACGTACGTGCAGAGTAAATTATTTAATACTTGGTAGAAAACTGGTAGAGTTAGCTAGTTCATCCGCTGATAACGAAACTACCACCTCTTTTCTAAATTACCTCTGCGATTAGGCTGCAAAGGATTAATACTTTAATAGACTCAAATAGCGCCTGAGTCGCATAAAACGATGCGCTCTAACCAACTGAGCTATACGTCCTTGGCCCCTAAATGTAGCACAGTGGGTCTGTGGGTGCAAATCCAATTTTAGTCTGTGAACGGTGGGGAAGAAAGTCCTTACAATGAGTAGAGTTAAAGCAGTGTAGGGCAAAGGATTCAATGTTCTGGCAAGAGGTCTCTGGCAATTGGTTTTTGGTTCCTGAGCGGCCTCGAGCGATTGTCCATTTTCTGGGTGGTGCGTTTGTGGCGGCGGCTCCCCACCTAACGTATCGGTGGCTGCTAGAAGCGCTGTACTCGGAAGGGTATGTGGTGATTGCAACGCCATTTGTGAATACGTTTGATCATCGCGCGATCGCACAAGAGGTTTTGATTACCTTTCAGCAAGGGCTGACGTTCTTGACCAAGCAACGCCCTGAACTCAACGAGCTGCCCATTTACGGCTTGGGCCACAGCATGGGTTGTAAAGTTCATTTACTCATCGATGCCCTTCATGGCGTAGAGCGACTCGGCAATATTTTCATTTCTTTTAATAACTATCCCGCTCGTCGGTCTATTCCCTTGCTAGAGCAGGCGCTTCAGCAGGCAAAACAGTTCGCTCCCGACCTTCAGCTAGATACGCGCCTAGAATTTACGCCCAGCCCTGAAGAAACCTTGTCACTCATTAATGAAAAGTACCGCACGCCCTATAATTTGCTGGTCAAATTCCGTAGCGATACGCTAGATCAAACTCGGCCTCTGAGCGATGTCCTCATTCATCGCTTTCCGAAAACCACTACCGTTCGTATTATCAAAGGCTCACATACAACCCCGATTGCACAAGATGTGCAGTGGCAAGCCAGTGCCTCGTTTAGTCCGTTCGATGCGATTGGACAGTTCATGAAACAAGAGTTTTATCGAGATATTAAAGGACTCAAATCAGAGGTTGTATATTGGCTATCGGGTGAGTGATCTGTGTTGTTATGGTTGTTGTACGCTTGCTTGCACGGAATTGTAATAATAAAACAAGTGCCCTGTCCCATTTCAGATTCACAAGCAATGCTGCCTTTATGCTTTTCTACAATAATTTGATGGCTAATAGATAGCCCTAAGCCGGTTCCTTTTCCAACTGGCTTTGTTGTAAAAAATGGATCGAAGAGTTTGGCCTTAGCTGCTGGCGGGATTCCGGGGCCATTATCTTTAATTTTGATGGAAATCTGTTGATTCCCAGATGCTGATAATACTTGTTCTGTATGAATATGAATGATGCCCTGTATGGGAGGCTGGTTTTGTTTCGTTAGCGCTATATTACGTTCTTCAATCGCATCTACCGCATTGCTTAATAGATTCATGAACACTTGGTTCAGCTGGCTAGGATAACATTCAGGTTGGGGTAGCTCTCCATAATGCCTGATCACTTCTACCTCTGGCGCATTGCCCTCGCCGCGTAATTTATTTCTTAAAATAAGTAGTGTGCTGTCAATGCCCTCATGCAAATCCACAGATTTCATTTCGGCTTCGTCTAGCCGAGAAAAGTTACGGAGTGAAAGAACAATTTGGCGAATGCGATCAGCCCCGATTTTAAGCGATTCTAGGAGCTTAAAGGCATCTTCCGCCATAAAATCAACATCTAAATGGTCTAGATGAGATTGAAGCTCTTCTAACGGCTCCGGGTAGCATTTTTGGTAGTGTTTTACCAGATCGATAAGAGCTTGAAAATACTCTTCGGCAGGCCGTAAGTTTCCGTAGATAAAGTTAACAGGGTTGTTTATTTCGTGAGCAACGCCTGCAACCATTTGCCCTAAAGAAGACATTTTCTCGCTTTGGACGAGATGAACTTGCGCTTGTTTTAAGTGGTCTAGAGCTTGTGTTAGTTCAGTTGTGCGGATATGCACACGCTGATCGAGTTCTTGCGTGAGCTGCTGAAGTTCAGATTCTGTTTTGTTTTGTTCTTCTATTTTTTGATTGAGTAGCGCATTTTTTTGCTCTAGCTGACGGTTCATCTGATACAGGCGTAGCTGTGTGTCTACACGGGTAACCACTTCCTCTTGTTGAAAGGGTTTTGTGATGTAGTCTACGGCGCCTAGTTTTAATCCTTCTACCTTGTTAGTCGTATCTGATAAGGCGGTCATAAAAATGACGGGGATATCGGCTATATCAGGATTTTGCTTGAGCCGGCGGCAGGTTTCAAAGCCATCTATGCCTGGCATCATGACGTCTAGCAAAATTAAATCAGGATGGGCATATTCTGCCTGCTCAATGGCTGTTTCCCCATCTGTGGCAAACAGGGTCACCCAGCCCTGGTCTTGAATGGCCTCTGATAAAACGGTTAAATTCGTGGGGGTATCATCTACGAGCAGTATCCGAATAGGTTCTGGGTTGCTCATAGTTCTAACGAGATAGATAACTTAAATGAACTTAGAATAAATAACTTAACTTAAACAGATAATTTAACTGAATGACTTGATAAATTCTCGAATCTTTTTCGTTTGAAACTGATTTGAGAGTGTTTTAATCTTGGTCGTAAAGCCTAATAAGCTTGGATCTTCAGTCTCTAGCTCACTTAGAATTCCCCTGAGTCCGTTGAGATCTCCCATCATTGTGAGATGGTATAGGCTGTCTAATATTTCTTGGCTAGGTGCAATCATATTCGCCATTGAATCGGTGCTTGCCGCATTTTGAGAGGCGTCTGCACTAGCCTTTTGAGCTGAGGTTATTGCTGGTGTGGGCGCGGCACTTTCATAAGTCCACTCCAGATTAAGGGCGCGCTGTAGCGTGTCTAAAAGTTGGTTGACTTCTAGGGGTTTGGGTAAGAAGAAGTCCGCACCTGCGGCAATGCTTTGGATGCGATCGCTCTCATAGACATGGGCGCTAGCAACAATCACCTTCGTGTTTTGAATTTGTTTCTTGATGTGTTCAATGACTGTTAGGCCATCGGCGCTGGCCATGGCCATTTCCATAATTACAACATCGGGCTGATGGTCGATAGCCATTTGTAAGCCAGTGGGGCCATCTTTGGCTTCCAATAGAGTGAACCCAATGGCTCCTAATATGTCGGTTATGGTCTGACGGCTGACGGTATTTTCCTCAATGGTGAGTACGGTTAGCTGTGGTTCAGTGAGGAGAGGCTCGCTTGGCTGAGTGCGTTCTGTTTGATGGTGTTCTGTTTGATGGTGCTCTTTTGACTGGCGGATGGTTTTAATGCCAATGATTCGCTGTGAATGCACGCTTTTGGGAACCCAGCTTTCTGCGATCGCTATTTGGGGGGTAAACCAAAAGGTGCTGCCTTTTCCTCTGTGGCTGCTCACCTGTAGCGGCGAGTGCATCATTTCTGCAATGCGCTGACTAATGGCTAGCCCTAGTCCAGTACCCGCAGATTTTTTTGCTGTATCACCGACTTGCTCAAAGGGGAGAAAGATCTTCTCAAGCTGGTCTGCATTCATGCCAACGCCCGTATCTTCGATTTGGAATCGGATGGGTAAATGGCGAGAGGCTGGCTGGGCATTGATGACCTCTGGGCTATTTGTTTCTTCTTTCAGCGCTTCTTTTTTCGGAATTTTATTTTCTCTTTCTGGCTCGTTGCTTTCTTTTTCCCAAGCAAGTGCTTGGGATGAGTCACTGTTTTCTATGCTAACGGCTAGGGTTACCCTGCCTTGATCTGTAAATTTTATGGCATTACCCAATAGATTAATGAGTATTTGTCGGAGTCTCTTTTCATCGGTACAAATTCCGGAGGGCAGCTCAGGCGAAAAGCGGCAGCTAAATTCAATGCCTTTTTGTTCAGCTTTGATGCGACAAATTTCTGCTACCCCTTCTAAAAAAGACAGAAAATCGAAATCATGGCTATGTAGCTCTAGCTTGCGGGCTTCAATTTTAGAGAGATCTAAAATATCGTTGATGAGGGTGAGGAGATGGGTGCCGCACTGGTGGATAACGTTAATGCCTTTGCGCTCTTTTTCTGCTGCGGCTGTGGCTAGCACATTAGATCGTTCTAAAATTTGGGTGTAGCCCAAAATGCCGTTGAGGGGGGTGCGCAGCTCATGGCTCATGTTGGCCAAAAATTCGCTTTTAGCTTGGTTGGCGGTATCTGCGGCTTGCTTGGCTTTGGCCAATGAACGTGTGCGTTCTTTTACTTTGGCTTCTAGGGTTTTGGAGTAGTCTGCAAGTTGGATATTGGTGGTTGCGAGCTTGTCATTGGCGCTGGCTAAAGCTCGGTTGGTGTCTTTGAGGCTTTTTTGTCGATATGCGTTAGTGGTGGCTAGGCTGCTAATGGTAAGTGCCACCAGAGGCGGGATGACCGGAACTAGCCGCCCTTGCAAAAAGGCATGGTATGCGCCGCCAACGAGCAAAGCACTTACCCACAGCCCTGTAAAAAATGCGCCTCGAATAAATTTGAACTGCTGGCGACGCTGTTGGGTTGCGGCGATCGCCCAGCTTCCGCCTGTTCCTAGCAATGTCCACAGCACAATCCAGCTGTACTGCTGTGGACCTGAAAATCCAGTGAGGCCCATCCGACCTGTTAATGCACTTTGCACTAGCTGGCTCGCGATGTTGGCATGAACAAATACGCCGGGCATGACGCGGCTTGAACTATTGGGACTGAAATATAGGCTGCTGTAAGGCGTTTCAAAAAAATCATTGGTGCTAGATGCGATTGAGCCAATTAGCACAATGCGATCGCGCATTAAATCTTTTTCTATCTGACCGGATAGGATCTCTCGCATCGGAACGGTTAAGAATGCTTCTTCCCCGCCGTGCCAGTTCAGTAGTATTTGGTAACCCCCTAAATCTTGTTTTTGATAGCCAGCCTCTAGGGATCTTATCGGGCGAAACTGAGCTTTACCGAGCTGAAAAATTTGTTGTTCCGCATCGACAGATTCGAGGGAAATGCCTTCCGCTTGCAGATACATCAGCGCTGCCTGTGTCGCTAAGCCTGCCTTAATGGCGCCATCGGCCTCTTCATCTTGGGCGGTCAGTAGCGCCCGGCGCACCTTTCTATCTGCATCTAAAACTAAGTCAGCTAGCCCTACCTGTCCCACTTCAGCTAGGGCGGGTGGCGGATTCACCCGGCTACCCGTAATTTTTTCAATGCCGATGAGCGTGGGGGTAGACTGAAATACCTCTACCAGCTGATCGTAACCGGGTTCTTCGGGTAAGTCGCGGTACATATCTAGGCCCACCGCGCGTGGGCCTTGTTCAGAAATTTTACTGAGCAAGTCAGCTAAAACATTATCTGGAATCGGCCAATCTTGAGCTGCCTGAATATCCTGTTCGTCTATGGTGACAACAACAATGCTTGAATCAGTGCCCTCAAAGGGGCGAATTCGAAAAAACTGATCTCGAACTTCCCATTCCAACAGGTTGAAAACACCGAGGTGGTTGCCGCCAATAACCGCTGCGGCAACTGTAGGCGCAATTGCTAGGGCGCTTCGTGTTTGCCAAAGAAAGGTTCTGAGTGTTGACCACATAGAGGGGTGTTCGTGGATTGCCCAAAAAAGTTAGAACTCATATTGCATAGCAAAGTGCGAATGCATCCGTACTTTGCTATAGATTAAAATCTTTTGGTTCTAAATCTATTGATTGCTATCGTTCCCGAACAGCCCTAAAGAGTGAAGATAATGCGAATATGCAATCTACGGTGTTGGTTGCTTGGCTAAGGTGCAGAGCATAGGTTAAAAGCTTTACGTGGCAAAAGATAAAGTGAATCGCATTGCTCGGAGATATTCAAGCAATGCGAGAATCGTGTGTCTGATTAATGATTGGGTGAATGGAGGGATTTTGCTTAATCAGATGTTTCGGCTGTGTAATATTCGTGGCGAACAAACGGTAGCGAAACGGTTTTAGCCTTGATGGGCAGCGCTGCATCTGTCTGCTCGTCCGGGCTGTCATGCTTGCTAGTGATCAAAACATCCAAGCCTTCTTCGCCCGCTTTTGTCCGCACATAGCCCAAGCCAAAATCACCTGTCTCGCTTAGGCTGGTAATTTTACCGACTTTGCTGCCGTCTGCGATTACCGCTAGCTCTGTTAGGTTCACTGTGGGCGAAAGGGGCGATGCTAGCTGCAGTCCCCAGAGCTTTTTCTTCACACCTTTGTAGGTATTGAGTCGAGCTATGGTTTCTTGTCCGATGTAGCATCCTTTTTCAAAGGAGATGCTATCCCATAGTCCGGCTTCTAGTGGATTCTCGTCATCTGTCAGTTCAGCGCCAGGGGTTGGATGTCCTTGCTGAATGCGAAGCGCTTCCCAGTCCGATTGAGATTGAAGCGTGGCACCTTCAGCCAGCAGCTTCTGTTCGATGGTCTTGGCGTCCGTTTGGGTGCCCCAAATGGTGTAGCCAGCGATCGCAAGATCTGTTCCCACAGCGATCGTGATGGGTTCTGTTGTTTCTGAGAGGCTAATGGTTTGATGGGTAAATGGCTTCCCCTCTAGGTCGGTTGCGCCTAGCTGCTTAATCACATTTTCTACACCGTCGCCGAGTAGGGTGAACATAAACGTTTGTTCACTCTCATCGCTCAGCGTGACCTTATCTGAGAAAAAGATGTAGCGATCCATCCAGTCGTAAAGCTGTTGGGTCATGCCTGGAGAAACAACAACGAGAAGAGAGTCGGCGAAGGCATAGACCGTTGCCAGATCAATGGTGCGGCCTGTGGATGTGACAAAGACCGTATAACAGCCTTGCCCAGGGCTAAGCTGTTCGATATGGTTGGTCGTTTGATTGTGTAAAAAGCGAACGCGATCAGCGCCGGTTAGCCGGATGCGACCCCAGGCGGTGCGATTGAAAAGAGAAGTCATACGGGGGAGGGCTATCTAAAAGCTGGATATGTGGAATTTGGTAACGGTAAGAGCTGATAACGGCAAGACAACAATTATTAGTTGTGTGAGGGCCGGTGAGAGGTGCGCCTATGTGCGCGGCCCGACAAAAAACATCGGAACGCCATTGGCTGGCGCTAAGGTGACGCCTCGGCGTTTGGGGCGTTCGGGTTGATCAGAGGCGAGCTTGAAAGTGTAGCTGCGCATGAGCGTTGCGAGCACTAGCTTGAGTTCGTACTGTGCTAGTGCAGCCCCGATACAGCGCCTTGCGCCCCCGCCAAACGAAATAAATTCGTAGGGTGAAAACTTCTGTTCTAAAAACCGTTCGGGGCGAAAGGCTGCTGCATCGGGGTAAATTTCTTCTCGCTGGTGGGTGAGGAAAATGCAGCCGAGAAAGACTGTTTGTGCCGGGAAGTGGCGTCCTAGTATGTCAACCGGTTCTTGAGACACTCGGGGGAAGGTAAACATTGCCACGGGCGATCGCCGTAGCGTTTCGCTACAAACGGCACTCAGGTAGGGCAGTTGTGCAATCTCCATGGGGGAGGCTTGTTCACCGGCTTCTTCTAGTTCCGCCAGCAGTTTAGCTTTGACGGCTGGCAGCTTATTGACCCAGTACATTGCCCAGGCGATTGAAGTGGCGGTGGTTTCATGTCCGGCCATGAGCAGTGCCATTAGTTCATCGCGCAGTTCTTGGGGGCTGAGGGCTTCACCGTCTTCGGTGCGTGCGGCCATCAGCATCGATAGAATATCGGTGCGGGTTGGGTCAGGATTATCCTGCCGTGATTGAATCTCTTCGTATATCAGAACATCTAATTGATCTCGCAGGCGCAAAAACTTGCCCCACGGACTCCAGGCACCTAAGTCTTTTTGAAGCTGCTCAAAAAATAGCATCATGGCTGAGGCTGGTGAGCCGAAGCGCTCCATCATTTGGGTTAGCGTACTCGCCAGGGATTGGGCGCGATCGCTGTCCGCAAAGCCAAACACCACTTTAGTAATGATTTGGAGCGAAATTTCTTGGGTGAGGGTGCGCGTTGAGAAAGCTTGCTCCGGCTGTAGCTTGGCCGCTGCCGCATGGGTGAGATCGCAGATGAGCTGACCATATACGTCTAGACGCTCGCCATGAAAGGCGGGCGTGGTGAGCTGTCGCCTCGTTTTATGCTGATTGCCGCTGAGCATAATGACGGAGGCATCGCCTAACAGCGGCGACAGTAAGCGGTTGAACTCACCGGGTGAGGTAAACGTACTGCGATCGCGACTCAGAATGAACTGAATTGCCTCAGGATGGCTGGTAATCACCACCCCGTTTTCGCCCAATCCCAAGGTGTCTTCTGCAAAGATGTCCGGCGTGTCCGCTTTCGTTCTTTCCAGATAAGTGACCGGATCCAGAATCCACTCAAAGCGTCTGAGTAGTTTTAATCCTTTGGATTTGGTAATGGGTAATGGCGATGGCGGGGTGACAGCTGCTTGAGGCAAATCTGTTTGAACCATGGTGGGGAACCTCAGTACTTTTCTGAGTCAGTGCTTTTTTTAAGGCTGCGTTTTGCTAAGAAGGCTGTTTGCTCGCTGCCGTATGGTGCGTTGTTTTGAGCCTGATCTTAGTCTGGGCCTACCTCATCTGGGCCTATCTGATTGGCAATCCCGATTTTCTTCATCCCCATCGGGCATGGTGGTGTGGCACAAAATTGCGCGACTGCGATTGACCCCGCGCAGGTTTGCCCCGGTCAAATCTGCGCCAGTGAAGTTAGCGACCCCAATGACCGCAGCCGTTAGTTCAGTGTTAATGAGCTTAGCGTTAGTCAAATTCGCATCTAGCAAATTGGCCTGGGTTAGAATTGCGCCGCTCAAGTCTGCGCCAGTGAAGTTGGCATCCTTCATTTGTGCGCCATTCATCTCTGCGCCGGTGAGGTTAGCATTTGTGAGGTTGGCATCCACTAGCTCAGAGAGCATGAGGTTGGTATTGCTCAAATCTGCGCCGGTAAGGTTTGCGCCTGTGAGCGAGGCGACTTTGAGGTTGGCTGCATGAAGCTGCGCGTCAGCTAAATTCGCATCGTTTAGAATGCACACCGGACATTCGTTGTTGGTTATCAACATATCCATATCGTCTTGCAAAAAGGCCAAGCTAGGTGCAGCAAAGCTTAGCCAACTGCCCACCGATATAGATACAAAAACGGCGGCCATCATCATCAAATTCAGTAGCTTCTTAGCGGTCATGGTCGATCTCATCAGCCCACAAATAACGGTATACATTGTCCCACACTCAATCCGTTATGGCGTCTGTCCTTTGGGTGCATCCTGGTAATTAGCTATTGAGTAATTTTGCATGAGACATTGACCAGCGTCGAGGGAAGTGTGGTTTAGATAGAACCATTGCAAAACAAGGCGCAAGTTCGCTGTATTGTGACGAGGTGAATTTTTCAATTGAATTTTCTAGTGAACGCATTCGAGTCCTTACGTTTGAACCGCAGTCATGTTTGATCCCAGCTCAAAAGCTATTGTCCTTGCTCTACTGATTGGCGGCTTTTTTTTGGCCCTGTTTAATAATGACGTTGCCTTGCAGTCAACTGCCTTTGTGCTGCGCGATAGCGTTTTGACCACCTGGATCGTGAGCTTGGCCAATATTATATTTTTCCGTAATGGGCTGGGCCGATTACTGGGCATTCGTCCCCGTCAGCTAATGGGGCTGCCTGGCATTTTCTGCGCACCGTTTCTGCACCGTGACATTGGCCACTTGATTGCCAACACCATACCGTTTGGCGTTTTAGGCTGGTTGATTTTGCTACAAGACGAGCTTCAAGGCAGTGGTAGTTTTTACGCGGTTACCCTGACTGTTCTGTTAATTGGTGGATTGGGTACGTGGCTATTTGGACGCGATGCCGTTCATCTGGGGGCCAGTGGGCTAGTGTTTGGCTACATTGGTTTTTTGTTAGTGAACGCGTATGCGACCGGGCCAACGCTCTTGACCATTGGCGTGGCTATTTTAGTGTTTTGGATGTATGGCTCGCAGCTATGGGGCATTTTGCCGAGCTCAGAGAAGAATATGGTGTCTTGGGAAGGGCATTTGTTTGGGTTCGTTGGGGGCATTGTGGCGGCTGTGGAACCTGAGTTTTTGGGTATGGTAGAACAGCTTTTGAGAGACTTTGCGCAGTAGCGGCGCGTAAAGGTTTCTGTTGTGAACAGCCTTTTTGAATGGCATTGATGTTCAGTTAGGCTGATGCTCATTAGACTTGTTCTTATTAGAGCCATGCTCAGTAGAAATGCCCTGCTGGAAATTCAAAAAACTGTCCTGTTAGTGGCTTGTCTAAAGAGCCTAAGCGTGTGGTCTAAAATTGCAATATGAAGACGCTGTGCTAGCCCGTGTTTGTCTAAAGGATATTGCTATGAAAGTTCTAATGTTTAGTGGATTATCTGCTCTGCTCGTGACGGGTGCAGGCATTTTGGATGCGGCTCCTGCTCAGGCTCAGGTGTTTTCTTCTCAGCGCAATGCTGAGGTGAACCGCTCTGTCGATCAGCCGGTGAGCCAGTCTTCCCCGCAGTCGGATAGTCGGGTGGCCCAAGGGGACACGGTGCTGCGCACTACGCTAAAGCAGCAGGGCGAAACCCTATATCTCAATAGAACTAAGACGTATGAATACGATTTGGTTGTGCGTAATGAGTCTGCCATTGGCGGGCAGCGCTTGCCGGTAGGCGCTATTGTACGGGGGCGGTTTGAGCCGGCAGAAGGCGGGTTGGTGTATGTGGCTGATTCGGTTGAGCTGGGCGATCGCATTGTTCGGCTGGATGCGGTTTCAGAGCTATTGCGCGATCGTAAAGATCCTCGCCAAACGTCTACAGGTGCCATTCTGACAGATGCTGCCATCGGCGCAGCGGGCGGCTATGTGCTGGGTGAAGTGCTCGGTGATGCAGGCGTGATTGAAGTGCTGGGTGGTGCAGCGGCAGGCGTCCTTGTTGGCAATACCACAGCGCCTTTTGTAGTGGTTATTCGTCCAGAAGATCAGATTGTTCTGTACTCAGACTAATGTAGGCCAGCTACTTGAGGGCCAGTTAATGCAGGTCAGTGAATGCAGGCGAACTAATGCAGGCCAATAATGCAGGCCATGACGAATAGCGGCTAGCAGCAACCTGAGTAAGGATGTGTCTGCTAGCCGCTTTCGTTTAGAAGGCGCGTTCCTATCTGCTGTAGCTGGCTTAAGCCTGTGAGGGAAGATTTGATAAATTTGATGGCTGCTATGGGTTGCTTAGCAAAGCTCATGGCCATACTGACCCCATTGAGTGAGCCATCGGGACGAACTGCTTGTGAAATATCGGGTAGGTCATGATCACAGCTATCGCTGATGACGCGCAGGATAGCTACGTTGTGATGAGGTAATGCCTGCAGGAGCGAGAAGCTCTCCATATCTACGACTTCGGCTTGATAGCGATCGCCTAGTTTTAGTTTCTCTTGGACGGTTGTTATTACGCGATCGCACATGACGCCGACCCCGATGCCGGTGCTTAACCGCACTGAAATTTGCGCAGTAAGCTGTTCATGACAACTTAAAGATACTGACTGATGGGTTGCATTCCAGACTTGCTTGAGTAAAAGGGGGCTGCCCACTTCACACTTTGTGGAAAGTCCTCCACCTAATCCTATTAGCAACACATTAGCCGCTAACTTGTTGCCTCTTTCCAGAGATTGAGCAAACTTGCCTACCGCCTGTCCTGCCGGAACCGCAATGAGTGTAGGAGCGTGTTCAGCACAGCGAAACCCTTTCTCAATAGCTTTGTATTCAGCGCCTGCGGGTGCTAAAACCGTGAGCGCCTGAAGCGGTAATGCGGCAGAAGGTGGTGTAGAAGAAGGCGGCGTAGAAGAAGGCGGCGTAGAAGAAGAGATTTTAGGAGACATAGGGCTGTTTTCTGGCTTGTTCTTTAGGCTGTTTTTTGATGGATGTCCACCCGTCTTCTAATAAGCTGTACAGCACAGGAACGACTACCAAGCTCAGCAAGGTAGAGGTAATTAAGCCGCCAATGATGGCAACGGCCATCGGCTGACGCAGTTCCGCGCCTGCCCCAAGCCCTAATGCGAGTGGCATCATGCCTAGTACCGTCGAGGCGGTTGTCATTAAAATGGGGCGCAGACGCACTAAGCCGGTTTGTAAAATGGCTTCGGTGCGGGGGATGCCTTGGCGGCGGAGCTGGTTGGCATAGTCCATGAGCAGCAGCGCGTTTTTATCTAATAAGCCGAGGAGAAAAAGCAGCCCCAACAAAGAGATAATGCCAAAGTCGCTGCGGGTGATGAGCAGCGCTAACATGGCCCCGACAATGGAGAGCGGCAACGAGAGACCCACCACCGCAGGCTCTAGTAAGCGGCCAAAGGGAAGAAACAACACCGCGAGCATGCAGATGATGGCAAAGGTGAGGGTTCGGCCAAAGCTGCCGAGTACTTCGCTGGCGCGGGCAGAATCACCCCCTCGATCAATGCGGATACCTTCCGGAATCAGTGTTTGGGCAAGGGTGATGACTTCTTCTGTGGCGGTGCCGAGTGCTTTCCCGCTGACGAGATTGGCGCTGATGGTGGCTACTCTTTCACCGTTTTTGCGGGTGATTTCAGTAATGTTGTCGGCGCTGTTGTTTTGGCTAGAGACTCTGACATCGGCAAAGCCGGGGAGGGTATCTATCTCTTCTTTTAGCTGGTTAGCCGCTTCGTTTAAATCGGTTAAGTTGTCTCCAATGAGTGAGACTTGCAACGGCTTTTCTCCGCCTGTGTCGATGAATTGAACGTCTTCTATGCTCGTGGTGACGCCTTCGAGGGTTGGTAGGGCCTGACGTAGCTGGGCTTGGGCTTCGGCGGTGGTGAGGGTGCGATCGCTCTCTAGGGTCACATGAATTTGGCCTTCATTAGGGCGACCTTTTTCTCCCACTGTTGTAAACACGGCTGCAACGTCAGGCTGCTGCAAAATATCAGCTTCGAGCGTTTCACCGGTTGCAAGCGTTTGCTGCAATAGCACCGTTCTAGGATCAATTCGGGGTGATGATTGGCCCGGTGGAAGCTGACCTGCTGGAAACTGGCTCGGTGGAAGCTGATCTGCTGAAAATTGATCTGCTGGAAACTGGCCTGGTGGAAGCTGATCTGCTGGAAGCTGGCCTGGTGGAAGCTGATCTGCTGGAAGCTGGCCGTTCAATAACGGCTCAGATGAATTCTGTTGTTTGCTTGTTAACTGGGGGGGGGCAGTGGTGTAGTTGAGGTAGAATTCGCCCCTGTCTAGCTGGGGAATAAAGCCTTGGGGAATGAGCGGAATGATGGAGAGTCCGGCGATGAGGCTAGCGACAGCCATCCCGACCACTTGCCATCGATGCTTTAGAGACCAGTGCAATAAACGGCTGTAGCCTTTTTCAATACGAGAAACTGGTACTTTGGTTTCTTGCTGCTGTGCGATACCTGGCGTCGTTTCTGGCGATGATTGCTGGGGCGTTTTGGCCGATAGCCAATAGGCGGCGAGCACAGGCGTGAGCGTTCGCGCTGCCAACAGAGAGGTGAGCACCGCTGCCGATACGGTGAGGCCAAAGGGCTTGAAGAACTGACCTACGGTGCCACCCATAAACGCAACGGGCAAAAAGACTGCCACAATTGTGAGTGTGGAGGCTGACACGGTGAGGCCAATTTCTTCTGTGGCTCTAAAGGCTGCTTGTCGAGGCGTTGCGCCGAGTTCTATATGGCGGGCAATATTTTCAATTTCAACAATGGCGTCATCCACAATGATGCCGATGACAATGGCAAGCCCTAGCAGCGTGATGGTTTCTAAATTGAACCCATAGACTGCCATGACAATGCAGGTGCCTAGCAGTGAAAGCGGAATGGCTAAGGCAGTGATTAGCGTGGCCTGCCAGCTTTTTAGAAAGGCGAAAATGACCAGGATGGCAATGACGACTGCGCCGAGCAAAGAATCAATGGTGGCCTGCGTGGCGGCGCGAATGTAGTCGGCTTGGGTGGTGGCTAGCTGTAGCTGCGCGTTGGGCGATTCGGCGGCGAGCTGTTGTTCAATGCCGGTGATGGTGTCTGCAACGGTATCGACAACTTCGAGGGTGTTGGCTTCGGGGCGCTTAACGATTTGTAGGGCGATCGCGTCTTGTTGATTAAAGCGAACGAGGGTGGGTGAACCTAAGGATGCTAGCGGATTGGTTTCTGCTGCTGACGTTTGAGTATCTGGCGCTGACTCGTTAGCGTTCTCTCCATTACTCAATGTATTGGCGGCACCCGCGCCTAATATATTGACCTTAAGTACGCTGGGAATGGCCTCCAGCGGTGGGACAATGTCTTCTTCTGCAATATTAGCTAGCTGGGAAAGCGACAAGTCTTCTCCAAAGAGTGCGTAGCTGGCTGCGGTGGCTTCGTTTAGATTTAGTGGAATGACATCGTAGGTGGCGTTGTTAGGCAGTGATGCTTGCTCAATTTGGGCTTCAACAGCCGCTGTGGTTTCTTCTAAAGAAGTATTCACGCCGAATCTCATATTCAGCAGTGTACGACCGGCAGAGGTAGAAGATTGAAGCTGCCTGAGACCTTCTAAAGATTGGAGACTATTTTCTAGTGGAACGGTGAGGTTGTTTTCAGTCTCTAAGGCGGGCTCTGTTATATTTTCTGGAGGTGCTGTTGCATTCACAATGACAACAGGAAAGGTAATGTCTGGAAAGAGTGCGTACTTAAGCGAGCTATAGGCAAAGAATCCAGCTACGGCTACCATCAGCCAACAGCACACGGTTATCCAGGAATATTTGATAGAGATCCGAGAAAGATTAAGGCGGTTTCTTAGAGATGGCCGCTGGGAGGGCGATCGCTTAGATGGCTGTGAAGATGAAGCAGATGCGCGTTTGGTAGGGGCCATCTAGGAACGTGACGAAGACAACAACGATTTAGAACTCAACGGGATACGAAGATAGCTTTCGCACTCGTTAACCGTTAATTATAGTTAACGGCGCTTGTGTAATCATGAAAAGAGAATAAGAGTTTTTAATGAAAGTATTTGTAACGGGTGGGACAGGATTTGTGGGGGCCAATGTTGTGCGCCTGCTATTGCAAGAGGGGCACACCGTTCGTGCTTTGGTGAGGGCGACTAGCCAAGGCGGCAACTTAGCAGGGCTGCCCGTTGAAAAAGTGGAAAGTGATCTGAACGATCCGCAGCTGTGGCAAAAAATGCAGGGCTGCGATGCGCTTTTTCACATTGCTGCTCACTATTCACTGTGGCAGGCAGATGCGCAGGTGCTGCATGAAAGCAACGTGCTGGGCACTCGTCATTGCTTGGCGGCGGCCAAACGGGCAGGTGTGGGCCGAACGGTGTATACCAGCTCAGTAGCCGCTATTGGGGCGGGGCCTGCGGGCAAGGTGGTAGATGAAACGTATCAGTCTCCGGTGGAGAAGCTGATTGGCTACTACAAAAAATCGAAATATTGGGCAGAGCAAGAGGCGATCGCGGCGGCCAAGGCTGGCCAAGATGTGGTGATTGTGAATCCCACTTCTCCCATTGGGGAATGGGATATTAAGCCCACGCCTACAGGGGATATTATCCTGCGCTTTCTACAGCGAAAAATGCCGTTTTATCTCAATACCGGCCTTAACTTTGTCGATGTTCAAGATGTCGCCTGGGGGCACCTGCAGGCCTTTCAAAAAGGCAAAGCAGGCGAGCGATATATTCTCGGGAACGAAAACGTATCGCTTAAAGAGCTTTTGGACGTGCTCTCTCAGCTCACCGGACTGGCTGCGCCCGCGAGCACCATTCCGGCTTGGATTCCACTGGCGGTGGCCTGGACAGAGGAGAAGGTGCTCGCCCGACTGGGTAAAGCGCCAACGGTGCCTATAGATGGTGTGCGCATGGCAAGCCAAAAAATGTACTATGACTCGACAAAAGCGATCTCAGAACTGGGCATGCCGCAGACGCCAATAAGAAAGGCGTTGCAAAGAGAAATTGACTGGTTTATGGAGAAAGGATACGCCTAAGCACTCATGCTTGCGCAGTTATTGCTTATGTACTTACTCTTGCGCACTTAGTCTTTGCGCCAATGCCTCTTCCAAACTTGGAAGAGGCACTTAAAGGCATTAGAGGGGGAGCGTTAAAGTAACCGCGTTTAAATAAAATACCGGTAGCCCTCACATCAATATCCTTCTCATTTAAGGGGAATGATCATGTGTTTGGTTCCCGTTCCCTCAGAAGAGGGTGAGGGAACGGGCTACTGAGATTTTATCCTTTCGCACTTCCTCAGGAGATATGCAAAGCAGGAGACATGCAAACAGGAGGCATGCGAATTCCGAGCGGCTCTGTAAGCTTCCCAGCGGAATTTTCTAACTCGCAATTTTGCTAAGTGGTGACACAATGGCAATCACGTCGCTGCGAGTGAGCTTTTCTTTGCCTTGAGACATAACGTTGAGCGTTGCGTGAGCTAGCGCTAACGGAATGCGGCAGAAGAGCAGAGCGGGGCCCTTAGGCAAAGACTTGGTGTAGGCATCAGCGAGCTTGAGGTTGCGACGCGCAAAGCGCTGCATGTCGTCTTCTGTCCAGCCTTCAGGGAAGAAGCTAACGCCTCTATCTGCCAGATCTTCTGAGTGGTTCCGCAAAATATTAACGGCTTGTAAGCCACGGCCAAAGCCAATGGCTTCTGTCCGGCTGGTTTCGGTGCCATCGTGCCAAGCCCACAGGTCACACAGCAATAGCCCCACAGCGCCAGCGACGCTGAACGTGTAGCTGTTGAGGTCAGCTTCAGTTTCCACTTTCCAATTGCGCTCTGCCCAGTACGCCATCCGATCAGCCATGGAAGCGGTCGCATCCCAAATGCGAGGGGCAATGGTGTCGGGTGCTAGCATTGCCCACTCACCGATGCGCAAGCTCACTTCGTCAAGGTCATCAGCATAGAGGCTCAGCCCTCTAGCGAAATCTTCTGGGGTGGAGGACTCTGATGCGCTTTGAAGGTTTAGGCTGATCTGTCTTAGGAGGGTTGCTTTCGTGCTGGTCTCCATAGTGGGGTGGTCTTCAATCTGATCGATTGCTCTCATGCATAGGTACGCAGAGGCAACGGCTTCCTGAAGGCCCTTAGGCAGCAGGCTAATGGGAATATAGAACGTACGGCTGGTCTCCTTAAGCAAGGTGAGCGCAGGGTTCACTGAAAACATGAAAGCATCTCCTCGGGGCGGTAAAACCACTCACATTATGCTTGAGCATTTCTACACAAGTATTAATGATGGATTAATTTTTCTATAGAAAGTATATTCTACGTTGAGAGATAAGCACGCCTTGAGCCTGTACATCCAAAATTTTACTTGAGGAGTCCAACCTATGGGGATACACATTCAGCAGGCAATTTCTGTCGGGCAGTATTTGGTTTCACAGCGTCTGAAGGGACGCACCAAGTACCCACTTGTTTTGATGTTGGAGCCTCTATTTCGCTGTAACTTGGCTTGTTCTGGCTGCGGTAAAATTCAGCATCCTACCGAAATTTTGAAGCAGAACCTATCGCCTGAAGAGTGCTTTGCGGCAGTAGAGGAATGCGGCGCACCGGTTGTTTCTATCCCTGGTGGTGAGCCTTTGCTGCATCCGCAGATTGACGAAATCGTTGAGGGATTGATTGAGCGGAAGAAGTTTGTGTATTTGTGCACGAATGGTTTGCTGCTCGAAAAGAGCCTGAAGAAGTTCAAGCCTTCTCCTTACCTAAGCTTTAGCGTCCATTTGGATGGCCTTAGGGAGCTGCACGATAAGTGTGTGGACAGAGATGGCGTGTTTGATAAGGCGATTAGTGCGATTCGGGCAGCGAAGGCGCAGGGCTTTAGGGTTACGACGAATACGACGGTATTTGAAGGGACGAGTCCTAAAGAAATTCAGGATTTGTTTGATTACCTCACTACGCTGGAAGTGGATGGCATGATGGTGTCGCCGGGTTATAGCTATGAGTGGGCGCCGGATCAGGAGCACTTTTTGCAGCGCACTCAGACGAAGGCGCTCTTTAAGGAAATTTTGGATCCTTACACTAAGGGGCGAAAGAAGTGGGAGTTCAACCATAATCCTTTGTTTTTGGACTTTCTTACGGGGCAAAAGGACTATGACTGCACGCCTTGGGGCAGCCCTAGCTTCAGTGTGTTGGGTTGGCAGAAGCCTTGCTATTTACTGAATGAGGGCCACTGCAAGACGTATGCGGAGCTGATTGAGACTACGAATTGGGATAATTATGGTCCTAAGAGTGGCAATCCGCAGTGTGAGAACTGCATGGTGCATTGCGGCTATGAGCCGACGGCGGCTGTGGATGCAATGCAAGCGAAGAATGTGGTGCGTTCTTTGAGCAGTTTGTTTGGTTAAGGTTTCATCTGTTTTCGGTTCCCCTTAGTAAAGGGGAACCAACGGAGGGTTCTCTAAAAATTGTTACATTCTGCCAGAACCCTTTTGCCTGTATCTCATTCTCCTCTTGGATAAGGGGAGAATGAGATACAGGCTTAGTTGATATATTTTCTTATTTAATGCTCAAAAGCTTCAGATTGCTGACGTAAATACTTGCTTAATTTCTCATCTATTGTTGTCACACTGGGAACTGATGTTTAAGATCTGAGGTTTCATCATGGTCCTGAGAGAAGTGGCCCATGTCTTTGAGCGTCTGTTTAAAGTTGAGCAGAGTCATTATTTCTGAGGTGATGCTGCTCATGTTAATAGCAGTGTCTTTGACGTAGATGAAGAGAAGTCGGTGAAGATTTTGGGTTTATTGCTGCCTTTGACGCTTTCTAGGGCGGTGAGGAATTCTTTTTTGGTGTATTGACTGACTTTGGTGTGGGTCAGAAGGACGAATAGGTGGCAGGTTTTGATGGCTTTGTTGTATTCGTCTTGAGAGCGGGTTTGGGATATGGCACTGAAGAAGTCTGCCCAGATTACCAATTCCAGAAAGATGCTGTCTTTTACGTATACCCTCTTTTCTTTTTTGCCAAGTATGCGGCGCTCAAATACTCGTCAGCGTTTAATGCTGACGCCTTGTGTATCAGTAACTGTTTTAGGTATTGATTGATGCAAAAATTAGGGAAGTAGTCCTATTTTTAATCTCATGAGCACTATCTTTCACCTTTCCTTTCCGGTTAAAAATATCGTAGAGACTAAGCGTTTTTATGTGGATGGCTTAGGGTGCAAGGTGGGGCGTGAGGGGAAGGGATCGCTGATTTTGAATTTGGGTGGGCATCAGTTGGTGGCGCATGTGTCAGAGGATATTGCACCGCAGAAGGGGATTTATCCGAGGCATTTTGGGGTTACGTTTGGGTCGTTTGAGGAGTGGGAAGGGTTGTTGTTTCGGGCGAGGGAGAAGGGGTTATCGTTTTATCAGCGGCCTAAGCATCGGTTTGAGGGGGAGCGGATTGAGCATCGTACGTTCTTTTTGGAGGATCCTTTTCATAACTTGCTTGAATTTAAGTATTACAAGTATGCGAGTGCTGTTTTTGGAGAGTTGCAGTATTCAAAGGTTGGTGATGCTCATTAGGGTGGTTGGAGTGGTTGGAGTGGTTGGAGTGGTTGGCTTAGCTGGGGGTGTGCTTTAAGAGATTGAGGGTGAGGATGAGGATATTGGGTGAGGGAGGGGGATGGTTTCCTTTTTTTGTTGTTAGAGGAGGCGTTGGGCGAATAGTTCTTGGCCCATTTGGCGGAAGGTGAAGCCGTTGATGGTGTCGTTTTCTGTGAAGGAGAAGGTGATTGAGATGTCGTAGTTTTCTTCGAAGAAGTCGGTTTCTGAGCTGGGTGAGAGGATAAAGGCGGGTTGGCCGGTGGCTTGTGCGATGAGCTGGTTGTTTTCGATGCGGAGGGTGATTTGGAGCTGGGGTAAAAGCTGGTAAGTGCCTTCGTATTTTTTATAGAGTGTGGGGTCAAGGTCTATGGCTACGAGCTGGGTGGGGAGGTCGTAGGGTTCTGAAAAGGCGATTGCGGCTAATCCGTTGGCGATGCGTTCGGCGGCGGCGTTTTCTAAGTTGGTGAGAACGGCGACGGTGAGGGTGGTTTCTGGATAGTGGGAGAGCATGGAGGAGAAGCCGGGGATGCCACCGTTGTGGTAGATGCGTGGTTGCTGCAAGTGGTGATCATGGATGAGTCCGTAGCCGTAGGTGGGGGCTGTTTCTGGGTTTGAATCTGTTGTTTCTGCTTGTTTTGTCATGCTGACAACGGGTGTTTTAAGGCGGGCGATCGCTTCTTCACTCAATAGAGTTTGGGTGGTGGGATCGCTGTGTAGCCATGCGTTCCAACGGGCTAGGTCTGCTAGGGTCGAGTATAGTCCGCCTGCGCCTAACGGCAGGCTCATGTCTATGGGTGTGGCTTGAAAGTAGTCTCCATAATAGGCGTAGCCTTGGGCTAGGTTTGGGATGACGAGTTGGGGCATCTCGTATCCTGTACTTTCCATGTTTAGCGGCGTAAAGATGTTTTCGGTTAGGTACGTGGCGTAAGGCTGCTGGGAGACAACTTCTAAAATGTGGCTGAGTAAAATATAGCCCGAGTTACTGTATTTGAACTGTGTGCCGGGTTCAAATTTGAGCGGACGCGACCCGATGCGTTCAACCATTTGGGCTGGGGTGGAGGGTAAGCGCAGCCATTCTGCCGCATCTGGAAAGACGTCGGGATCTAGGTAGCCGGGGATGCCTGCGGTATGGGTTAAAAGCTGCTGGAGGGTAATGCGATCGCCTTCGGGATACGCTGTTAGATAAGTAGAGACGGGGCTGGTTAGGGTCAGTAAGCCCTGGTCTTGCAGTTGCAAAATGGCTGCTGCCGTAAATTGTTTGGTAATGGAGCCAATGCGAAATTTGGTTTCTAGGTGATTGGGGACGCCATGCTCTAGGTTGGCGAGGCCAAAGCTTTTTTGAAAGATAGTCTGTTGATTTTTTCGGAGCATCACATTGCCTGAGAACCGCCCTGTTTCTTGGTGGGCCGTTAAGTAGGTCTCTATCTCTGTGATTTTATGGGTTGGTAGCTGGGCAGCGGCTGTAGAGACTGCTGGGGTGGGGGTGTTTGTGTCTACGAATTCGCTCATAGTCGTTATCTCTAAGATAGATATACCTCACGCATGTAGATACCGTGCGTGTTGCAAAGGAACCTCTTTATGCGTTGCTTGTGTTTGTACTAACGTACATGACAACACAGGCAGATAGACGTATTCCTTAAAAAACACCTAAAAGAGTGACTTTTATTTCTGATTGTTCGCGATCGCCCTAATTTCTCTGGCAGCTTAATTTTTGTGGCTGTATGCTCACTCACACAGGCAGGTGACAATTCTCTCAAGTGCCTGCTGATCTTGAATCATGCGATTGTGTGCGGGCACCTTTAATCGGCAGGTACAGCCGATGCGCTCATCTACAACAGAACTTTTCGGGGGCAAAATTAAAAGATCAAACGGTGTCCACAGTGAGAAAAACTTGACTGATTTCAGCTGCTCAATATCTTGATTGAGATCGCTGATAAACGGACTGCCTGGTCTCATTTGCCGTACGCCATAGCGGTGGCTAAACCAGCCCAGGATTGTGCCGTTATGGGGGGCGGACACGGTGATAAATCGGTTCACCTGTGCCAACCCGCCCAATCGCTGAGCGTAGTAGCGGCTCACTAGCCCGCCCATGCTAAAGCCAATTAAATCAAACGGCTGTTGTGGGCCTACGCACTCATCGACAAATGCTTTTACCTGCTGTGCTAGCTGCTCCAAGGGCGCATCCCCATTGTTGGGCGTCATACTAAGGGCATACACTACCCATCCTTCTCGTTCCAGATGGGCTCTCAAGGCTGAAAAAATTCCAGCCGTATTCCAAATGCCATGCACCAGCACCACTGGATTGCGCTGCATAACGGCTCCTGTTTTTCTGTGTGTTCGTTTGCTTACTTGTCTTCTTTATTGCGATCTTCCCACCGATATAAGAAGACCATCAGTGCGACGACACCTATCTGCAAGGCCAAGTTGGGAACTGATTGGGCAAGGTCACGGCCTGCCAAAATTTTAGTTAAAAAGACAAAGCCCCCAATTGCACCCGAGGCTCCAAAGGAAGCATAGGCAAACTTTCTTAAGCCTTTGAAGGGGGCTTCTGCCTCGGCTACTAGTTTGTCGTAGCGGGCTTGGGTCATGCCTTCTGGTAGGGGATTAGGGCGTTTTGTACGTCCTTTTTTGGCGGTGCCTTGAGAAGTCCCTTTTGTCTTTTTTCGATTTGCCGATTTGCCCATGCTGACTTGTTTCGTTAAGTGGGATTGCTGGTGGAGACTGCTACTGAAGATAGCTTTCTAAATTATGACAGCTCACGGATCGCGTGATGGCACAGACTGCTATAATCTCAATCGATTTGCATAGTGCATGGCCCGAGATGCCTATGCAGAGTCAGCCATGATGCCGATGTAGCTCAGTTGGTAGAGCAACTCATTCGTAATGAGTAGGTCAGCGGTTCGAGTCCGCTTATCGGCTTTTTTGTTTCTCTAATTTTATGCTTGTTTAATGGCCAGATGTAATGGCTGGGCGGGCAGGTGCGGTGTTCCCATCGTAAAAAGCTTGGGGCATAGAAAAGCTCGGCTTGGATAAACGTCCAAGCCGAGCCAATAAAATATTTTGTAACAATAATGAGTGGATTTGTGGTTGTAAAGAATGACTAGCGGGCGACAGAAGAGGGCCTATTATTGGCTGGAGAAACCCCAGCGGCTTTAGCGGCTCTCCCCATAGGGGTGGCCAAATCACCTCTGCCTACGCGTAGTAAAGCCTCATCGCGAATACGGCAGGCATCACAGAGACCGCAGGGTTCAGGGCCACCTTCGTAGCAAGACCAGGTTTTTTCGATGGGGACATTGAGGCGGAGGGCGCGTTGGACAATGTCGGCTTTGGAGTCCATCACTAAGGGGGCGACCAAATCGGGGGCGCGCCCTTCTAATCCGGCTTTAGAAGATAGGGTGGCGAGGTTTTGGAAGGCGGCTAAATACTCTGGGCGACAGTCAGGATAGCCTGAGTAGTCTACGGCGTTGATGCCTAAGTAGATGGCTTCGGCATTTTGAGCTTCGGCAAGGGATAGCGCGATCGCGATGAAAACCGTATTGCGCCCCGGCACATAAGTAGAGGGAATGATATCTGGCCCCATGACTCCTTCTGTGGGGACGGCCATATCTCCATCGGTGAGAGATGAGCCGCCCCACTGGGCAAGGTTTACCGATACCACGTGATGATTTTGAATGCTCAACGCTTGAGCAATGTCTCGGGCTGCGTTGAGTTCTCGCTCGTGGCGCTGACCGTAATCAAACGAGAGCGCTGTGACTTGGTAGCCGTCGGCGATCGCTTGGGCTGCGCAAGTCGCTGAATCTAGCCCGCCTGAGAGTAAGACGATGGCTATTGGCTTATTTTCAAGCGCTTTGCTGTTGCTGTTGGTGTGATTATCTGTCATGTGTTTTGTAGATGCTATCTAACCCCGAGGAATTTGTGGGTTTGTAAGCCGACTCGCCAGTCAGGATGTGATAACACATACTCAAAGACTATGTGCTCTCCATCCTTGCTCTTCCAGCGAGGCTGTAACAATTTAACAGTCCCTGGGGAAGTTTTCTGTTCGGCAGCTTCCGCCCAGGCAATATCTAGGCGATCGCCGACGACGACTTTCAGTTCATTGGCTTGTTTATAAATATCTTCTAATGGGGGTTTGTATCGCTTAGGCGATAGCGAAATCCAGTCAAATTCACCGCTGAGCGGATGCGATCCTGATGTTTCGATGTGCACACGCAAGTTTGCTTGATGCAGCGCTGAGGTGAGTCCGTTGAGATTATGCATGAGCGGCTCGCCTCCTGTAATGACGACCATCACAGGATTGGCTGCGATCGCTTCATCTACCAGCTCACTGACTGGCCGCTGTGGATGACGATCCACTGGCCACGAGTGTTTGGTATCGCACCACGGACAGCCGACATCACAACCTGCCAAACGAATAAAAAAAGCACTTCTTCCCATCCAAAACCCTTCACCCTGAACAGAATGAAAGGTTTCAACCACCGGCAGCGCTTTGACCCGTGTTTTCACAGAACCAGACATACCCATGAGACATTATTTGATACACCGTTCTCATACTAGGGTAGCTGTTGCCGATTATACAAAGACATCGGCTGCAAAAATACTCATGTCTTCGCTGTGTTCGTTCAATATCAAGACTATCTTCAGCCTTAAAATTATCTTTAGATAACAACTCTAATCAGATTCATATTCCGCCCAAGAATTAGGCGTTTCTGACACTGCAACCTTTAGACTTACTCCTTCTGGCAGCATTTTAGAGGTTTTCTCATGAATATACATCGCGATCATCTCAGCGGTGGTCTCATAGCCCGCTGGCATCACCTCATTGAGTACGCAATGGTCTAACCCACCTTTGAGAGCATCTTTTTTAGCCCAGCGTAGTGTTCTGTAGTCCGCCACCATCGCGGGATGTGGGCAAAACTCCGACGCATGGAGCTGGTGGGCTGTGGCCTCTACGCGCACCCGATACGTGTGGCCATGCATCCGTCCACAAGGCCCGTCATAGTCTCGAATAAAATGAGCCGCATCAAATGTAAACTCTGTGGACAGCTTCCACTTAGGCATAGGTCTCTCCGACTACCTTTCTTGTTTTCTATATCTTTAAAAGACGGCCAAAATAAAATGAATAAATGAAACGCGGCAAAATGCTTGAATAGCCTACAACATCTACACCTGAATAGCATCAGCGCAGTTGGATTTGGGGGTGTGGCATATGTTGCTTGCAGCGTCATCATCTAAACAAAAGCGAAACACAAATTAAACAAACGCTGGTTTTTTTCGTCATTGCGTATACCCTCAGCAACAAAGCCAACCCATCTCAAACCTTTGCTATAGACTTGAACACGCTGCGCCGATCTCTGTATTCATTCCGCTTGCGGTAAATCAGGAAAGGGCAGTAACAATCTCAACAGTAAGGACTCGGTTTTCTATGGATTTAGGTGTAGCTGGCAAGGTCGCCGTCGTCACAGGGGGTGATTCGGGCATTGGCAAAGCAACCGCTGAAATTTTGCTCAAAGAAGGCGCAAAAGTCGCGATTCTCAACCGATCTTTCGATGAAATAGATGATTTAAAGGCGTTTGGAGATCCGTTCCCTGTCAAAGCCGATATCACCAGCCTAGAGCAAGTAGAAGCGGCCCGCGATAAAATCACTGAGCACCTTGGCCCGGCTGAAATCGTGGTGCATGCAGCAGGCATTACCGGCGCAGTGGGAGATTTTTTAGAAATTGATGATGCAGGTTGGATGCACACCATCAATGTAAACCTGATGGGTACGGTGCGGGTTTGTCGTGCATTTATTCCGGCCATGCGTGAAGCGGGCTGGGGCCGAATTGTTCTTTTAGGCTCTGAAGATGCGGTGCAGCCCTACATTGAAGACATGCCCTACTGTTCTTGTAAGGCAGGCACGCTGAACCTGACCAAAAATCTCTCTAAAGCCTATGCCAAAGATGGCGTACTTACGAACATGGTGTCGCCCGCCTTTGTGGAAACGGCGATGACCAATGCCATGATGCGCGCCCGCTCAGAAGAACGCGGCGTGAGCATGGATGAGGCGGTTAAGAGCTTTTTGGCAGAAAACCGTCCTGGGATTGAAGTGGGTCGGCGGGGCCGCGTGGAAGAAGTCGCAGCGGTGATTGCCTTCCTGTGCTCTGAGCATACGAGCTATGTGGTCGGTGCTAACTGGCGTGTGGATGGCGGCTCTGTGTTTACGATTTCAACCTAAACTAGCGAGTTTAGGTTGAAATCTCTTTGGATGGCTCTCTTAGATGGTTCCATTATATGGCTCCATTAGAGGGAACCTTGCCTGCCAAATTGAGCTTTATCCGTCGCCTTCTGCTTCAGTTTCAGGGGCGGCGGTTTCAGGGGCGGCGGTTTCAGAGGCATTGCTGGCGTCCTCTGAAGAGATAATGGCTACTGTTTCGAGTGCGACGGGCAGCGCCCCGCTTTTGAGCTGAATTTCTAGCTCTTCGGCGGCGGCTTCTGTGAAATTGCCTGAAATAACAGCGGTGCCGCCGGTAATGCCGGTTTGGGCGTAGCTAACGTCTACGATGGGCGTACTGAGCAGCACATCATCTAAAAATAGGCCAACGGCGCGGCCTGTGCCTGCCATTTGTTTGGTTTGGGCGGCAAATAGAGCAGCGCCTTCTTCATTGAACTGGATGTTTACATCCCATGTGTCTGTGGCGGTGTTGCTGGGGCGTGCCCTGGCATCGTGAAGCATGTCACCGGTTAGGTCGCTGGGTTCAAAGAGGGTAGAGATGGCGCTTCTGGTGCTATCAATTTGCGTTTGCAGAGCTTCGGCTTCGGTGAGTTTGCCGGTTTGGGCCAGCGTATTTTGTTCTACGAGTAACCGTTGTAAGTCGGCAATGCCTTGGGCTAGTTTGTCTTCTGTGTCTGGCTTTTGGTTTCGTAAATAGAGCTGGCCGGTGTTGGTGAGTAGGGTTTGTAGGGCCTGCGGGTTAATGGCTGGGGGAACCCTGACGACGATTTCATTTGGCTCGGCGGTTTCGACCTCGGCTAGCTCAATGCCTAAGCCGGTTAGGCGTTTCTCTACGGTTGTTTTAGTGGCGGCTAGGGTGTCTGTTGTGGTTTCGTCTGTGGTTAGGGCTGCTTGTAGCGTGATTTGGGTGTAGTCTTTGAGGCGGTTGGTGCAGCCGAAGGCCAGAGTGGCCAGTATCGCGATGCCGATGAAGGGTTTGCGGGGTAAGGGAAGAAATGGAGAGGTCATGAGTTTTTGGGGCTGGGCGTGACTAAGGACTCCGCATACTAATCTTTTAGGATCTCATAGTTTTGGGCATTGGCCTAGTGGGTGATGGATGTAGCAGGCACTGCGCTCTGAGCAGAGTCGCAAGGCAGCCGGGCAAGTTACTCAATTTCTCTAATTTTTGACCAGGATGCTGATATGCGCGAGTCATTTATTTAAGAGAAACTTATTTAAGAGAAACTGATGGCGGGAATCGCAACGGAAATATCTGGATTGCGACCATTTGTTCAATCTTTTTGAAGGCGGAATTTGCTGACACTGTGATGATGTAGCGTGTGCTTTTGCCTGCGGAAGCGGCGTCAGTCTGCTGGATATCAGTCTGTTGGATATCAGTCTGCTGGATATACGAGAAGTCAGAAAGAAACAGTGAAAGAGACAATCTGGATGCGTCAAAGTGTTGTTCTGGGGGCAACGGGTTCGTTCTTTTCCACAGCGGTGGTGTAGTAGCGCAGGGTTGGGTAAGCAAGGGAAATATCGGGCTTTTTGGCAAATTCGCGGAGCACGTTTTCCCATAGCACTTGTTCGGAGCCGCGACGTCTGCGGGGTTCACAGAGGTAGCGCATGGTGAGCAGGATGCCGCTTTCTTTGACGGTGGTATAAACGGTGGGGGTGAGTTTGGAGTAGGAGATCATGTATCGTGAGGCGGCGCGGCGCAAATGTTCTTCGGCGGAACCGCTGAGATGTTCGGCGTGATTGTTCACTTGGATGAAGAGAATTTTTTTGGCGGCTTCCCAATCGCTTTCGAAGGTGATGAGAACAGGAATTTCATGCCAAATGTATTTAAAGCCTTGGGAGTAGTTAGCGATCGCATGCTGAAATACCTGCCCGTTAGGCACATGAATGATGCGCCCTGTACTCTGGTCGGTTTCTACCCAGTTGCCAATTTCCATTAGGGTGAACTGAAAAACGCCGATGTCAATTACATCGCCCGCGTTGGCATCCATTTGAATGCGATCGCCCATCCGAAACGGCTGCCGCCACAAAATAAACAGCCACCCCACTATATTGACCAGCGGGTCGCGCAGCACTACGGCCAACCCCGCCGCCGATAAGCCCAAAAACGTGGGCAGTCCATCAAATGCAGGCAGCCACAGCACCGTTAGCCCGATGCCGTAAAGCCCGTAAGATGCATAGCCCAGCCACTTTCGCCATGAATAGCGCACTCTAGGGTCTTTAATTCGTTCATTAATGAAGCGTGTAAAGATCACCCGCAGCAGCACAATGAGCAGCAGACCGACAGCAGAGGCGATTAAATTCTGACGAATAGCAAGATCGTCAAAGAGGCTCTCGGAATCCGCTACTTCTGCAATGAATAAAAACATAAGACGTCGGCTCAGGGCGTTAAATCTAATACACCTCCCTAAGTAAACAAGACTTTTTGATAAATAGGGAATCCTGAGTTCAAGATAGCCGTCACTCACCCGTGCGAATACTTTAAAAACCGTGCGAAATAGCTATAAATCCATGCGACAGACTCCTCGATCCATTGCCTTAGAGCGCCGATACCCCTTCCGATGCAAGGTGATTTACTTTCCGCAGGAGCGCGGACAGAACGATTTGCATGCGCCTACGGAGCAAATGAACTGGTATTTGCGTAGCCCCATGATGCCAAGGGTTGGCGATGTGATTCCCTTTGGTCAGTCTCTCTTTTCAGTCACGGCTGTGATTTTAGATGATTGCTACGGCACCGAGTCGGCAGCAAAGTTAGATAGGCTGGCTGGTCGTATGGCCGAGCGTGATGAGTCGCCTAAGTGGCACGCAGTGCTGTGGGTTGAGTTTTGGGGTGTGAAGTCCGTTTGATCAGAACGGTTTAATTGAGAACAGCGCAGCTTAGAGTAGGGGTTTGGCGACATTTTTTTGCCAGAGCCAAATGCCGCCTGCACAGAGGGCGCTAGTCCACCAGAGGGCAGCGGTTTCGCCTTTGCCGGTGACGATGTAGCCGCCGCCGATGAAGAGTAAGGCGATCGCACTTCCCCCTGATACCAGCAGCATGAGTTTTACGGTACGAGTGGCCAGGGTGACTTTTTGAGCCATATCGTCACCGGCACTGAGCATGAGGGAGCCTGCAATGGCAGATTGAAAAGACTGCACCATACGCGAATCAACCTGATAGTAGGTGCCGAGTTCGGCATCGCGGAGGGAGGCGTCAGAGTGGAGGCCAAACTGTTTGGCCAGAGCGATCGCGCTTTTGATTTGTTTTTTGGTGGCAACGGGGCGAAAGGCTTCAAACAAAGATTCTCGGTAAACGCCCGTTTGCGCCATTTCTAAAATGCGCTCTGTCAGCTCATTCATGGAGAGCCGGGTTGTGAGTCTAACAGTTGGCTGGGCAATTGACTGGGTAATTGACTGGGCAGCTGGCTGAGCAATGGGTTGAACGGTTGGCTGGGCAGTTGGCTGTTGATCAACCGATGAGGCAACAGACGGCATGACAGGTTGAATGTCTACTGGCGCAGTTTCCATGGGCATGGTTTTCATGGGCATGGTTTTCATGGGCATGGTTTTCATGGTTGCCGTGTCCAGGATGCTGTCGTCTAGTTTGTCTGTTGCCAGCTCGCTACTCATTCCGATTCCTCAGCAATGACCTGTTAGATAATAGTA
>JBGCGG010000162.1:0-7961 GCA_045110585.1 Phormidesmis sp.
GTTCTGGCACCATGCCAACCGAGATGAGGCTGCAATTTTGCACGCAAGGTATTAAGCTCAATCATGGGAGTTTGATAAGTTGTGGTTAACCTATGAAACTCCCTCCCTGACTATCCTGCAAGCTTTTGTCCTGTACTGAGACCCAGGCTATGCACTGCGCTACACACCCGGATTAGCCCTAGAGAATAGACCGGCTGTTGCGCAGTGGCAGGCTCAAATGAAACAGCGAGGATGGAGCATTGAAGTCGATGGACTGTTCGGCCCGCAGAGCGATCGCATTGCTCGACTGTTCCAGCTCGAAAAAGGCTTGATAGTTGACGGCATTGTCGGCCCCAGAACCTGGCAAATCGCATTCGATAACAGCACCATTACCGGTCTCGAAGAAAACATACCAGATGTCATTGAACCAACGCCTGTGATGGAACCAGCACCACCACTACAAAGCGACGCTCCTGCCTATGCTGGCAATCTATTGAGTTACCGTGCTTTTGAACCGTTGAGTTACAGCGCCGAGGTGCAAATTTTTCAAAAAAGACTTCAGGATCTGGACTGGGGCCTAGACGCTGATGGACTGTTCGGCCCCAATACGAAAATTGTAACGAGTGCCTTTCAGCGGCAGGTAGGTCTTCCTGATGATGGCATTGTAGGCGAACTGACTTGGGCAGCGGCATTTGCAGACAATGCCCCCACCGCACCATCAGAACCATCCTTTAGACCACCCGGCAGTTTAAGACCCATCAATGAAACGGGGCTAAACCTCATTAAGGATTTTGAAGGCCGCCGATTGACAGCCTATCAAGATGCCGTAGGTGTATGGACGATTGGATATGGTCACACTCGAACAGCCTATCCAGGGCAACAAATTAGTGAAGCCGGCGCAACTGCTTTGCTAAGAGCCGATGTGGCCACCTTTGAGCGCGCCGTCAGCCAGGCGGTAACGGTACCGCTCACAGAAAACCAATACGCCGCGCTGGTTTCATTTGCCTTTAATGTGGGGAGTGGGGCGCTCAATAGCTCTACACTTTTGCGTCGATTAAATGCGGGTGATTACAACGGGGCCGCCAATGAACTTTTGCGGTGGAATCGGGCCGGAGGACGAGAGCTATATGGCCTTACCCGGCGGCGGGAGGCAGAGCGATCGTTATTTTTAAGCTAATGTCGCATCAACCGCAAAGCCACATCCAAACAGCAGTTTTCAAGAACTTCTACTACGCTATATAGGAAGTCTTTCTTGGCCCTATTCCCTGTGTCTGAAGAAGTTATCTCTGAAACATCCGTGCAATATAACGCTCGTTGGATGAGTCATCTCGCAGACATTCCGGCAGCGCAATGGGATGCCATGGCAGTGCCCCTACCAACGCCTGCATTAGAATGGGAATGGCTTAATAATATGGAAACTTCCGGCAGTACAGGCCCCAAGACAGGCTGGCTCCCGAATCATTTAACGCTGTGGCGAGAACAAAAACTAGTTGCGGCAGCACCGTTGTATATCAAGGGGCACAGCTATGGTGAGTTTGTCTTTGACCACCAATGGGCCGAACTTGCTGAGCGGCTGGGCATAGACTACTATCCCAAATTACTGGGCATGTCTCCGTTTACCCCCGCAGAAGGCTATCGTTTTTTAATTGCCCCCACAGAGGATGAACAGAAAATCAATCAGATTTTAGTCAGTCTGATTGATGACTTTTGCCTCAAACACGAGATTTCGGGCTGCAATTTTCTCTACGTCGATCCGCAGTGGCAAAAGGGCATGGAGGATTTAGGCTTCCATAAGTGGCTGCACCATAGCTACGTATGGAAAAATCGAGGGTTTAATGACTTTAATGATTACCTCGCTCAGTTCAACGCTAATCAGCGGCGAAATATTAAGCGTGAGCGCAAGTCTGTTGCCAAAGCGGGGTTGTTTTTTAAGGTGCACACCGGGGAAAGCTTAACGCCCGAGATGTGCTTGAAGGTGTACGACTTCTATAGCGATACTTGCGATAAGTTTGGCTGGTGGGGTAGTAAATATCTCAAACGCGAGTTTTTTCAGCAGCTTTATCCAGAATGGAAAGACCGGGTGGTGATTTTTGCGGCGTACACGCAAGAAAACGCAGAAGAACCAGTAGGCATGTCATTTTGTTTGAGGAAAGGCGATCGCCTCTATGGCCGGTATTGGGGATCGTTTGAGGAATATAACAATTTGCACTTCAGTGCCTGCTATTACGAGCCGATTGAATGGGCGATCGCTAACGGTATCCAAATATTTGATCCCGGTGCAGGTGGGCGACACAAAAAGCGGCGCGGCTTTCCTGCAACACCAAACTATAGCCTTCACCGTTTCTACGCTCGCGAACTAGGCCACATCCTAGAAAACTATATTGGCCGCATCAACGAAGCCGAACAAAACCAAATAGATAACATCAACGCTGATCTACCCATCAAAGACTTATCCACCGAGATACCGCTGCTCAGTCAATAGTGTCAGCGCTTTAATTCAGCTAGCCAAGATTCAGCTAGCCAAGACTCAGCTAGCCAAGACTCAGCTGAGCAATAGTGTCAACGGCTCACATCACGCTAAACAAGCAGCGATAAATATCTATCAGTGTTGTTTGAGTAACGTAGCATCTGAGACTTCGTGCACACGGTAAAATTGTGAACCAGGCAATATATGAGCCCAGCGCCATTTCATCTGCGATAGCATCCTCGTTCTTATGACAACTACAGCAACCTCTAGCACGGCCCCATCCACGTCTACCCCTGAGCAACCTGGACACCCTCAACAAACGCTCGCCGCATTAGATGACAAGCTTTCCAAACGCTTCATTGAGCTTGACCCAGACGGGTACTTTTTAATTTACGTAGACCGTGAGGCCCAGCTGCTATGCGCCAAGCATTTCACCAACACCATTAATGAAAAGGGATTGGCCTGCGATCCCGAAACGGGCAAGCCGCTGTCCGTACGGGGCGGAAACATACGCAAATCTGAGCAATTATTCACAGGCAGAACTGCCAAAGAGCTATGCATAAAAATCTTTGAAGATAAAGACAACGGGTGTCCGATTAGCTACCTAGATCATGCGGCATACTTAGGAAGAGAATTTGTGCGGGCGGAGATTGCGCTAATCGAGGGTACGGAATACGTACAGGATTGAGCAAGAAAGAGAGAGACAGGTGAAGGCCGAAAGATACAGTAAAATTCCTGTGAGCAAGGGATCAATTCCAAAACGAACAGCCTCAACTTACAGGAACCATCTGCTCAAGAAAGTATCGTGTAGTACGCATTCAGCAATATTTCTTAATTCGGTAAAGCAGGCATAAACAAAGCGTTTCATCCATACGTACGCAATCACTCAATCATGTGCCATTTCACACCGGAGACAACAAAAAACAGACTTCCACCCAAAAAAAGAGCTTCTGAACAGCATTGAAATACAAATGCCATTCAGAAGCTATTGAAGAAGAAAAGAGAACTAGCCTGGAATGGCTATCTTGAATGAGTGCGAAAAAAGACTACTTGAATCGCGACTACTTAGCAACTGCCATTTCAGGGGAACTAACCGTCGCATCCAAAATGCCTTCAGATTGAGCCATATAAAGCATCAAATCCATCACTCGATTGGAATAGCCCCACTCATTGTCGTACCACGAAAGCACTTTAAAGAAGTGTGGATTTAGCTCCATGCCTGCTTTAGAGTCAAAAATGCTAGATCGAGGATCACCCGTGAAATCGGAAGACACTAGTGGCTCGTCAGTGTAGCCCAACACACCACGCAAACCATTCAGCGCAGCCGACTGCATGCGCTCACAGATTTCTGCATAGGAAGTTGCCTTCTCAGTGCGGAAAGTGAGATCCACAACAGAAACATCTGGTGTTGGCACGCGAATAGCCATCCCAGTCAACTTGCCAGTGAGTTCGGGCAAGACCAACGTCACAGCCTTGGCAGCGCCCGTAGAAGCCGGAATCAGGTTTTGACCTGCACCGCGTCCACTCCGCAGATCTTTATTAGAAGGGCTATCGACCGTCGGCTGAGTAGCGGTAGAAGCATGAATGGTTGTCATCAAGCCTTCTGCTAAGCCAAAGTTGTCATTGATAACTTTGGCAATCGGAGCCAGGCAGTTAGTAGTACAGCTTGCATTCGAAACGATCCGATCAGTCGCAGGGTTAAAGGTCTCGTGATTCACGCCGACCAAGAAAGTGCGGACTTCGCCAGGACTCTTAGTAGGTGCCGAAATCACCACGCGCTTAGCCCCTGCGTTCAGGTGTGCATTCGCCGTATCGTGGGTTGTAAATCGGCCTGTAGCCTCAATTACGTAATCTGCACCAATCTCTCCCCAAGGCAGCTCATTGGGGTTGCGAATAGACGTACAAGGAATGAAATGACCGTTGACAATAATGCCGTTGTCACGGGCTTCCACGCTGCCGGGGAACGTACCGTGAGTAGAATCGTACTTCAGCAAATAAGCCAATGTCTCGGGGGGCACCAAGTCATTGATACCCACAAATTCAATGTTTCTGTTTTTAATAGCCGCTCGAAATACCAAGCGACCAATCCGGCCAAATCCATTAATGCCAACTTTTAAAGCAGCCATAAGCAATTAAACAAAAGAAAGTGCGTGAAGGTTTGCAGCGGAATGGCCTTGAATGAAAAGAACCGTCTGCTTCGATGCCTATCTCGACACAGATGAACAATTCTCAGCCAGACATTGTCTCGCCTCTTTTAATCATTTATAGAGATAAAAACAGAAAACTGGCGTAACTACACTTTTCCTTCAGAGTTCATCTAAAACCTCTTAAGTGATGTAAATGAACATGTCGGGATGTAGCAACACGTCACTAATTACCTATTCAAGAAATAATTTTTCTACATTTACGCTAACTCAGCAGTATGAATAGACGGCTTTACACCAGGCAAACGGGCACTGACGAATGCAATACTGCGATGCCACGTGACCGTTTCGTTCTTCAGTTGCGCAAAGAAACAGGTGCGAATTTTTTCAACATCCTGAGTAGATATACCTTGTTCCTTGAAGCACTCAGCATACTTACCTGTTTCAGATAGCCACTGCGACAGCATTGTATGGGTAATCAACAGCTGCACTTTAAAAGTAACCGTTTCTATATGACTGACGAGTCCGGCGTCCTCGAAAGCCCCCTGAAGGTCTGGGCTATCCCAGTTCACCATAGCGTTTGCAGAATCATTGTATAACAGAGCTTCTGCGGCGCTGAGCTGGGTGAATAACGGCGTTTCTATCTTGGCAGAATTCAGGAGATGCGAGAGCCGCTGATTACGACTGGGAATGGATTCGGCCAACACAATTTGTCCAGTTGGACTGAGCAGTTGAGAGAGTTGTTGAACAGCTTTGCGCTTATTTTCGAGAGGCATAAGCGCGTTACGGCCTAAGATGCCGTCAAACACTGTCGCCGTAGCAGGCACCTTCTGCTGCTGTTGTTGTAATGCACTTTGCCAGTTGTCGGCCTCAACATTAAGAATAATGGGCCGATCTAGGTCACTGAGCATTGTGGACTGTTCTCGCAGTGCGTCGTAGGCTTGGGGGCTTTTGGTGCAACTATAAACGCCGCCTTCGGGGACTTGGCGAATGGCTTCCCAAGTGAGTAAGCCTGTGCTGGCATTGAGATCTAACAAGACATGGTGCCGCTGGGGACTCAGCAGGTGAAAGAGGCGATCGCGAACCTCACCCAACTGTGACCCTAGCGCGCCAGTAGCTCGCTGCAACCACCGCTCCTGCTGTTGATTCTTGGGACCATAGGTAAGTGCCTCGGGCAGCGAATGCTCTAAATTACGCTCTACTAAGCCGGCCAGTTGGGCTTCTCTGCGCCGCGCAACCTCTACCTGAATCGCCGACTCATAACCCTGGTTCGAGGGCTGATAGAACACCTGACCCTGCAAACTCCCCGGTAAATATTGCTGAGCCACCCAATGGTCACGGTAGGCATGGGGATACAAATAGCCTGCACCATGCCCAAAGCCTTTTTTGTCCCGCGTCGCATCTCGCAGAGCATTGGGCACCTCGCCCTCTTTTTCATGCTCGACCGCTGCCAGCGCATCGAAAAAGGCCATCACGCTATTACTTTTTGGCGCAGTCGCCAAGTAGAGGGTCGCCTGCGCTAGCGGATAGCGCCCCTCTGGCATGCCCACCCGATCAAATGCTTGGGCGCAACCAGTCACCACTACCACCGCATTCGGATCAGCCATGCCCACATCTTCTCCGGCCAAAATCACCAAGCGCCGAAAGATATAGCGCGGGTCTTCTCCGGCATAGACCATCCGGGCCAGCCAATAAAGCGCCGCATCCGGGTCAGAGCCGCGAATACTTTTAATAAAAGCGCTAATCGTATCAAAGTGAGCGTCGCCTTCTTTGTCATAGAGGACGGCTCTTTTTTGAATCGAGTCTTCGGCAACCGCTAAGGTGATATGAATAACGCCTTGATGATTGGGCGGGGTTGTTTCGACAGCGAGCTCGAGGGCATTGAGAACGGTACGCGCATCACCATTCGCAACATTTATCAAATGGGATTGAGCCGCTGGCTCCAGCTTGATCTGCTTTTCGCCATAGCCCCTGAAGGGCGCTTGTAGCGCCTGGTGCAAAATCTCTTTTAGATCAGTCTCTTCTAAGGGCTTGAGTTGAAACACTCGGGAACGGCTCACCAGCGCTTTGTTCACTTCAAAGAAGGGGTTTTCGGTGGTTGCCCCAATTAAAATTACCGTGCCGTTTTCTACCCAGGGCAACAGCGCATCTTGCTGAGCTTTATTAAAACGATGAACTTCATCGACAAATAAGAGCGTGCGCTGACCGTATTGACCTCGCTGGGTTTGGGCCAGCTCAATCGCGTTGCGAATGTCTTTGACACCCCCTAAGACGGCATTAATGGCAACGAACTGGGCTTGAGTGGTATTGGCAATCACACGGGCAAGGGTGGTTTTGCCGGTACCGGGCGGACCATAAAAAATTACGGAGGAAAGCTGATCGGCTTCAATGGCACGGCGTAAAAGGCGACCAGGGCCAATAATGGCCTGCTGTCCGATGAATTCATTGAGCGATCGCGGCCTCATCCGAGCGGCTAATGGGGCCTCTGAGGCGGTAAGGGCCTGCTGGTGCTGCTCAAAAAGATCCATAGAAAGATACGTAGGTTTTCTGATTTTAGAGTGCTTTTTCGTATGGCTTAACGTACGTAAAGTCTAGGCGCACCCTCATGTTTTGGGCATCTTAGGACATATCTCCCATGAGTGTATCAATCCATTTTTCCAGTCCACAAGGTGAACCTATAATGATTGCCAATTGTCCTGCCAGCATCACAGGAACGCGCAATTGCCTACCCAAGAATATTGATTCAGGCGACTGTTTTCAGGCAATGTGGCAAAACCAAAGGGATGGAATGTACCTTGTCGAAATCATTAACCACGGGGAAGACTTTCGTTTTCTCGCCTGTAACAATGCCATGGCAGCGATGAGTCCGCTGCCAGTGAACACCTTAAAAGGCAAGCTTGTAAGCAAAGCCCTCCCGCCGATAAAAGCTCTTCAATATCGACAATACTATTCACGTTGCATCCGTGCAGGGCACATTGTTGAGGCTGAAGATAATTTTACTCAAGCAGATGAAAATATCTGTTGGAACTTGAGTATAAATCCCGTCAAGAACCAATTGGGGGATATCTATCAGCTCCTTGTCACCGCAACAGACATTACAGAAAACCGGCGCGCTGAGGAAACCTTACAAGAGTCTCGCCAAGTCATTCAAAAAGTAATCGATACAGTGCCTTTAGCGCTTTTCTGGAAGGATCGTCATAGTCGCTATTTAGGCTGCAATCAGAGTTTTCTACAACAATACTCCGGACATAATTACGAGACGAGGACACCGTATTCACAGAGGCTTTGGTAGTTGTGATGCGATTTAATCCAAGTCTCGTCCAAGTCTAAGTTGTAAATAAAGCGTTCAAGCAGATGCTGATTGAGTTTGC
>JBGCGG010000163.1:0-5551 GCA_045110585.1 Phormidesmis sp.
CAACCCATGGCCGTTGCCCTCTACCAAAATCTCACCGGGAACCGCGCCATACTGTAAGCCCACTGGGGTATTGATGCTGAGCAAATCCGTGGCTTGAGGCGCAACGGCGCTGAAGCGGCTACCGTCGGAGAACTCCACGGCGTTGGCACTGCTGGCAACAAAGGAACCGCCGACATTGAGTTGAGCATTGGGGCCAAAGACAAACCCATTGGGGTTGAGCAAAAAGAAATCGGCGTCACCTAGGCTGGTGAGGGTTCCTTCGAGAATGGAGCGATCGCCCCCCGTCACTCGACTAAAAACAATCTCGACATTTAGCCCATTGCTAAACTCAACCGTTTCTCCTGTAGGAATAGAAAACTGCTCAAAACTATGGAATAGGTTCTTCCCTAGGCGGGTTCCACCAGTCACCCGCTGCAGTCCTGGGGTTGAAGCAGTTGACACCACAGATTGGGCAGGCAACGTTGCATCAGGAACGACTTGTGCCTGCGCTGTTAGTCCAGTTCCAAACCAGCCCCCTGGAACGAAGGTCAGGGCAGGAGCCCATACAAAAGAAACAGAGTACTTGGGATGAGTCACAACATGAACTCGCAAACACCATTGTGGTGAAGGTCGAAAGTAAAGCTGGTAAATGCAAGGTCAAGACTTCCCTTTCCATAAGATTCCCCTATTAATGGATAGGCTATCAGGATTTTAGTTGAGAAAAATGGCTCTCCTGGGTCTAGTATGCACAGGGTGAGTAGGTTAACGGATTATCAAGGGTTTGAGCCCTTCAAGCAGGCTCAAGATGTTTGTGACGAACATTTGCATAGTTATCCCAGGAGAGCCAGAAAAATTAGAAGTAAATCCTGGATTTCTGTTCTCACTCTAGGTAAGTAAGTCTTGATTATAATCTCAAAAGTCGTATTGTGATTTTCTAAATCAAGATAGAAAAAATAACGAATTAAAGCTTGTAAATAGTCAGTAAACAACGATTTAGTGTTCGTGACATTCCAAAATCTCTATGACATGATTTCAATATATCGTGGTTTTCACGTACTGAGTCTGGGCTGATTTTACAGAGCACTCCCTGTTGCCTTCTTGTGGCTAAGCACTGCAAGGCCACAAGAAGGCTCACTGCTTTAAGAATTTTTCAAGTATCGACCGCTTCAGTCACCTCGCTTAGGACGTCGGCTAGAGTTGCCATGGCAAACTTTAATTTCGCTTTCTCTCCACAAACTTCGGCCCAGCAAATGCTCGCGTTTGAGATGGCTGGTCAAATTTGGTCAAATTACCTTCAAGACGACATTACTGTCGATATCAAAGTCACTGGAACCAGCACTCTACCGGACAATGTTCTAGGTGGGGCATTGCCAACCTATGTCGAAGTCGATGTAGATCAGGTCAGAGCTGCTCTAGTTGTTGATGCGACATCAAACAATGATGCTACTGCCCTCGCTAATCTTGAGGTTGCCAATGGCTTTTCGGCTTTGCTGGAGGACGACAGTTATGTAGGCGATCGCATTACCTTAACTCAAGCCCAGGCAGATGCTTTAGGAATTCCCTCGACGGTATCTCCAGATGCTCTGGATGGCCAAATTTTATTGAATACCCTCAGCCGTAATCGCGAGCTTTCATGGAGTGAGGATTTGCAGCGAAGTGGGGGCGTTGCTGACAATGAGCTTGACTTATTAAGTGTGGCCCTCCACGAAATTGGCCATATTTTAGGCTTTATCAGTGGTGTGGATTCAGAGGCTCAAGGGGGACTATCTCGGCAGTTGGCCCAGACGACCCTGCTGGACCTCTATCGCTATAGCGATCGCAGCCTTGAACAAAACAGCCGCGAATTAACGCGAGGTGCGGCAGCTTACTTTTCCTTAGATGGTGGCCAGACCTCATTAGCCAATTTTTCCACAGGTATTGTTCCCCTCGGGAACTACATCGATGGATACCAAGCGAGTCATTGGGGGCCGGGAAATGCTGCCGCTGATCGCCGGACTCCCCTTGAATTGAAGCTGGAGGGCTCACCCTCTCAAAGCCTGCAAGCCTTTACACAAATCTTGTTTGACTTGTCTTTTGAGGCCAGCGAGGAGGATTGGGTCGATTCTCCAAATCGCTTATTTTCAACGTCGAATAGTCAACCCTCTGTTCAAACTTCTTCGAGTGGACTGCTCGGTAGTTTATTGGGAGGTGTTATGAATTTAGCCGGAGGACTCTTGGGTGGACTTTCCTCGAACAATGCTTCTGGAACGCAGCAAACCTTAGCTCCCCAATCCTCCGATGAAGGTTTACCCACTCTGGGCATCATGGACCCGAGTTTGGCGGCGGGTGATCGCTCCAATATTTCTGAACTCGACCTCACTGCCTTCGACGCCATCGGCTACGACTTGACCGATGCCTCTACAACTAATCAAGATTACAGTCAGCTACTCGCTCAGGCCGAGATTGCCCTCGCAGCTCAAATGGGTATTGAAGTTGCAGAACTGAGAGATGTTTTGCAAGGCAACATTCCCGAACAGAGCGACGATAGCTCAGCCGTTAACAATGCCTCTGCTCCGCCTCTAAGCGATAGCCGCTGGCAACTGCTTTATAACACCCTAGATACAACAGAAAACAACGGATTATACGAACGAAGACGTTCTCGCTATGGTCGTCGCTATGCTTCTTTTTGGCAGGAGGAAGGCTTTGATGCTGACTCTGTGCAGATTGTGAGTAATGGTGGCAGCGACAGCGCTGAAATTAGCCTCGAGAATGGCTCCCTCAATGTCACCCAAGTCCAGGCGATTCCTAGTGCTCCACTCATCCTGCGAACCCAAAACCTGCAGGGCGATGATGCCAATGACTTGATCCTGCCTGCCTACGACCAGGCACAAACCCTAGAAACCGGCAACGGCAACAATGTTGCGGTGCTGGGCAAGGCAGGAGGGCGGATCAAAGGTGGTTCGGGCAACGACACAATGATTATCCAGGGCAGTCAAGCAACCATCCAAGATACAGGTGGCGACAATCTGGTTTGGACTGCGGGAACAAAGGACGACAATCAGTCCATCCAAACCGGTGATGGCAACGACAGGATTTACTTTACGCCTTTGGAGGTAGATGCCAACTCTGGTCGCTCTCGTTTAAGCTCAGGCGGACTATTCGGTTGGTGGCGCGGCGGACTGCTGGGGTTATCCGCATCCAGCAAGTACGAGGTCAATGCTGGCTCCGGTGACAATATCCTGTCCATTCAGGGCCACGACAGTCAGGCGCTCACTATCACCACGGGCGCTGGCAATGACCTCATTCTTGCCAAGGGTCAAAGCGCCAAAATCACTACAGGAAATGGTAATGACAAGGTGATTCTAGGAGATTCTGAGGGCAGCTACTTCCAAGGCTCTGGTCATGCTACGCTCTCAGATTTTGATCGCGCTGATCAACTACAACTGTTTGGCAAGGCCTCGGATTACAGAATTCGGCGTAACCAGCTGCTCTATCGCGGTGATACCATTGCCGAGTTTGACCAAGGTATTGACTTTTCCCTCACCGGTTCACAAGTCGCCTATGTGGGATCTGGGCAATCTCCTAGCAATGCAGCAACAATACCGTCACTGGGGACATCGTTGCAGTCCGTTGTTGATCGCTACACTGCACAGCCAGAGATCAGCTATCGCATTGTGGGCGGAGAAGATGCAAATCAGTTTCAAATTGATCGAATCAGTGGTCAATTAAAATTCAATGCTGGAGTTACTGCCCAGTCTGACGCAGACCAGGATAATTGGTTTGAAGTTAGCGTTGCTGCCATCCAAGGAGAAGAAGGGGGGCAGCAAACGATGGATAGCCAAACCCTGCAAGTCACATTTAACAATGATTCCTTAGACATTTCCACAACAAGCTTGGCAACTGACGAGGCTTCACTAACCAACAATGATGCCTTGAATCAGCAAGGGAATAACCTCATTCAGAATGGAACTGAGGTTGCTCCATTGATTGGCTCTAATACGACTGGCAGCATTCCTGATATTATCGCACCTGCCATTGTTGACAAAGAGATCATTTCTATAGCCCCTTCCCTGGGTGAAAATCTATTGACGAATGGTTCATTTGAAGCCAATGCATTGTCCAATGATAAATGGACCCACTTTAATGCAGCGGATGTAGCGGGCTGGCAGTCCTGGCGGGGTGAGCGAATTGAGATTTGGGATAGTGGTCTGCTGGGAGTTGAGTCTACCCAAGGTTCTAACCATCTGGAGTTGGACTATGGCCGTGGCTTAGATGGTATCTATCAGGATATTCAAACCCACGCCTATCAAACGTATCTACTGACCTTTGATATGCGTGGTCGGGATAGGAAGGTCAACAGCGATGATGAATCAGTCGTTGTTGAATGGAATGGACAAACAACCAAGGTCGATGGCTACCATGCAGCCACAGTAGGGGAATGGACAACAATCACGGTGGAAGTGGAGGGAACTGGGGGTCAAGATCGCCTGCTGCTGCGCGAATCAACAACGAGGGGAGCATCGGATGGCACAGGACCTTTCCTAGACAATGTTCAGCTTCGGGCGACTCCCAGTATTACCGCTATCCCTGATGCCTATACCTATGGAGCTACAACACCTGTCAATCAAACCAAGGATAATTCTCCATTTGATCTGACGCAAAATAACTTGAGCGGGAATATTTTTGACTGGTCAGGGACAAGCTTTTTTAGCTAATCTAATCTAGAATTTTCGAGTCAATATTTGAGCCAAAATCCCCCTATCCAAAACCAGGATAGGGGGATTTTTATGACGATTTTACTATTAAATGCAAAAACCTTAGATGAATAATTACGGCACTCCAAAAGGCCAATTTCAAGATTATACGGAATCAAACAAAGCTATGCATAAAATACTATTTTAGAAATCTAATAGTATTCATACTATCTTTTATTTTCAGTCCAATTTAATCATTTTAGTGGGCTATTTTTTGCCAGACAGAATACAACAATGACCACAAAATCTTACAGGAATTTTGCTTTCAATAGTTTATCTTTTAACTAATCAGGCAGCTCTAATAGCCGATATGTTTTGAAGACAAATGAATTCTAGCAATTTTAGCTAGGTTTTAATGCTTCAAAATCAACAGGCTCAAAAAGATTTTAACCAGTCAATACTTCTAATATTTGGCGGTTAATAACAGGTTAGTGCATCAACCATGTTCTTTTCTAAACGGCAAACACGATCATGGTTTTAGGAAGTATTTTCACTAGTAATAAGCCTCGCATTACGAGTAATGGTGGTGGCGATTACGCCCGTGTCAACGTCAACGAAAACACCCGTTTCGTGACTGATGTGCAAACTTACGACAAATACAGTACTGAGGCCAATGGGCGCTGGAAGTACAGCATCATTGGTGGAGCTTCTGCAAAATTCTTTGAAATTGATTCGCGTACCGGAAAGCTTTTCTTCAAGCAGGCCCCGGAGTTTGAGAACGCTCGCGATGTCATTGGCCAAGATAACCTCTATGAAGTCAAGGTTCAGGTTAGAGATGGTGCGGGCTATACCGACAGCCAGCGACTGCTCGTTAAAGTGAAGGATGTCCAGGAGAACTC
>JBGCGG010000164.1:0-37717 GCA_045110585.1 Phormidesmis sp.
GGAGAAAGTACCTGACGGGGCGCAATGCGACTGAGGCTATTAAACGCAATTTAAAAATTGTCTTCGACGAACACCTACCCAAATGGAATTACAGAGCCATTCCTCAAAATCCGACAGTTGTTGATTGACCGCTCCTAAACGAGACTGCCGGTTGAACGTGGCTGCCGGTTGAAAGTGACTGCCGGTTGAAAGTGATTGACAGTCACGTTCAACCGACACTGAAAAGACGGATAAAAGACGGCGGGCTAAAATTCACTTAAACCTTAGCCTTAGATGACGGCAGTAGATACCAGATTTCTGTGTCAGCAGTCGCTGCAGCCGCTGCGTCAGAATCGTTATCAGAGGGAGTAGTGCCTAAGAGAACTTCAAAAGGGCCGGTCTGCTGACGTTTGCCGTCTGTGGTCATGAGGGTTGTTTCCACGGTGCCCTTCACCCTATAAATATCGGTGGGATAGCCATTGGCGGGAAATGTCCGTTCGTCGAGCTTTTCACGGCGGCTAACGGTGAGGCTATCAATTTTGAAATTGGGCGGCGCTGTGGTGGAGAGGCCCAAATCTTTTGCAATCTCATTCTGGACATTCGTAAGCTGCTGAGTCAACGCTAGCTGAATAGCTTCTTCAGGAGGCACTTGCGCCAAATTGCCACAGCTGGCCAACCCGAGCATTAGTGCGCTCATGAGCAGGGCCACACACATTGTCCAGAACTTTCTCATAACGCCAGCGGTTGTAACGTTTATCTGGCCTCATTTTAGGTTGATTTGGGCTGATTCTACACAGCGGTAGAGGCTCTAGGACTGGCCGGTTCGCTGGCAAATCCGCTGGGCGTGGGGTAGGCGTTGCAAAAGGTTTGGATAACGGTTTTATAGCGATCGCCTAATTCAGCGTAAATATTATTGTGGCCAGCCCCCGCAGCAATCCATATTTGCTTGCGTTTGGGAGAGGCGGCATACAGTCGTTTGCTCATCGGCATCGGCACATCAAAGTCTTGATCGCCATGTACATAGAGTACCGGCATTGGCAGTGAGGCCACTCTGCTCAAAGAATCAAACGGTTCAGTCAGAAGCTGGCGAATAGGGAAAAGCGAATAGAGGGGTTTAGCGCGAACCGCATCTTCCATGGTGGTAAAAGAGCTACCCACAATGAGGCGGGCCATGTCTTTCGCAAAGGGCTGGGTAGCGAGATGAATCGCGATCGCACCGCCCATAGAATGGCCCAATGTCGTAATTCGCCTCGGATCAATGTTGCGCTTTTCCGTTAGGTAGCGCCAGGCCGCTTCTGCATCTGCGAAGACAGTTTGTTCAGTCGGTGCCTCAGCAATCGTTTCATCGAGTGTTTCAGCAGGCACACTTTGACCATATCCCCGGTAATCGAAGGCGAAGATAGAAAATCCTATGCTATGAAAAAACTGAAGTCGTTCGAGGTTGTAGCTGATGTTTCCATAATTGCCATGACAAAACATCAACACCCTTTGCGTCTCGCCCCCGACCTCTCCCTTGGGATTGGGCAACCACCAACCATGAAGTTGACCGCCATCTGGCGCTGGCATCCACACATCTTCGTAAGGTAGTCCCAGCTCGGCAGGCGTGCGCACAAGTGTGGGCAACGGACGAAAAATCAGCTTCTTTTGCACGTGGTAGAGCGCAAAACAAATGCCCGCGTAGGCTGCACCGGCAGATAACGCAGCCCAACCTCCAGCAGAAACAAGTGGGTCAAGCCCTAACGGGTTAAACAGATCAGGCAATGACTTATTGACGGAGGCCATAGGGGATATCGAAGGGAAAGTAAATCGCGGGAACATGCGCAGGGACTGACAAGATGAGTCAATTTATCAACTTGGGCTGATTTCAGTGTACCCCTGCGCTTTGACGACAAAAGGTGCCAGAAGGCACCTCTTTGCACGCACTTTTTATCGAGTTTTGTACATGCAGCTTTCCACATGCAGCCTTCTGCACTCAGCACGTCACTCACATAGATTTATTTCCTGAGCCATTTGGAAGCGATCGCACCAATAGCCGCGCCTACCAACGGATTGCTTAAGAACTTCAGCAACGCAGGCTGATCGGCCAGCACTTCCTGAAAAATATCGGGGTGAGCCGTGTAAGCAAAAGACGCCAACTTACCTACATCATCCGCATTCATCTTGCGCGCTTTGTGCGTAGAGAGACCCAGCTGCATCTCCAAGTCTTTTTCACTTAAGCCACGTTCTTTAAGATGCTTAAAAAATTCACGGGCCACATCATCACGCTGATTCGGCTTAATTTTTTCGACGGCTTGCCGCAACTCAGGATCCATTTGCGTAGCAGGAACCCGCTCAGGATGGAATGAACGCTTTATCAAACCATGGCGTTCATCACGAGAAGATCTATCAGCAAAATCATCAAAGCTGCTGTACTTCTCACCAAGAGAGTCATTACCGTCAGGTTCTAAAATCTCTTTGTTGCCAGCAGCGAGATCTTTCATAATCTCGCGTTTATATTGATCACTAGATGTCATGAGAACGCTCCAAATCTATAAATAAGCAAAGGTGAGCAAACGTTTGATAATGCATCATTTGATTATTAGCGACACTAAAAACAGCTAGCGACACTAAAAACAGCACAAGCGGGGGCTATTTGCTGAAACAAAACATTAAGTGGGCTACCCGCCTGTGCCGTACTCCACTTCGTTGCTTTGCACGTCGTAGTCTGCCGTCATAATCAGCGCTTTATCAGGCGCATACATCAGCACAGTCAGGTCTTTATTCGGGAAACTTTGACGAAACCCCTTCAGCAAAGAACGCGACAAATCTCTGACGTCTGAGGGGTTCACCTGGTCGGTAATCACAACGCCGAGCTTGTTGTTGTCTCTTACGTAGGCATCAGAAATCAGGCCCTGCGCGGCACCGACAACCCAATCACCATACTCTTGACCGGCCGTAGAGTTGCCGCGCTCTAGCTGACCATAGCTAACCGCGCTGTTGGCAGGCGCTTCAGTTGTGGTGGCCCCACAACCTGTCGTAACAGTAAGCAGCATAACCAAGCTGAATACGGTGGCCAGTGAGGCCATCCAGCGGCGACTGCGTTGAAAGAAAGTCATGGCGTTTCCATGTTCCTAAGCTAACGATAGGTGTATTACACCACTAAAAATGTACTGGTCGTCTGCCTCTGCGGATCGAGATTGACGATCTACTTAACACTTTTAGTCCAAAATGCTTAACAGTTTCTATTCCAAAATGCTTAACATTCTTGTCTCGTTTCTCTCGCCAACGGACTTATTAGCGCGCTCTACAAAATATCTCCTAGTCACGCAAGGGAAGTCACTCAAGAGAAGCCGCTCAAGGGATAGTCACACTCAAGAGAACTTCTTCTAGCGGCAAGGGAATTTCTTCTATGGGGCAATGTAACGTCTTCTAAAGTCAATGGAACTTCATCAAAAGAGAAGATCGGCACCACCTAACAACTGTTTACTTCGAGCTGTTTTGCCAGTACGTGTAGGCGCTGTAGGCCATGGTAACAACACCTGCTAGCAAAGATGATTCATCTATTTCAAATTCTGCGTGATGCAAAGGATGGTTTTGTTTATCTGCGTAGCCAACGCCAAGGCGAAACATGGTACCTGGCACCAAATCAGTGTAGTTAGCAAAGTCTTCTGCGCCCATAGACGCATCAGGAATCCATTCAACCTGCTCTCGGCCTAATGCCTCTGTGGCACAGGTTGCCACCATATTGGTGAGATCGGGGTTGTTAAGAACAGACGTGCAGCGGCGAGTGTAGTTGACGGTGCAGATTGCACCATGAAGCTGACAAATATCAGAGGCGATGTTCTCTATCCAACTGGGGAGCATGGCGTGGGTATCGGCATGGAGCGATCGCACTGTGCCCGTCAGCGTCACACGATCAGCGATCACATTAGAGGCTCTCCCACCAGAAATTTTGCCAATCGTAATCACAGCAGGATGCAGTGGATTAATCGTACGGCTAATAGATTGTTGTAGTTGCGTAATCACCTGCGCCGCAATCCAAATGGCGTCTACCGCTTGATGGGGACGAGCGCCATGACCTGACTCACCTGAAATAATAATTTCTAAGTCATCGGCGGCGGCGGTCAGTGGGCCTTGTCGCAAGCCAATCACACCAGAACGGATGCTGGGAAAGGCATGCACACCCAAAATCGCAGATACATTGTCCATTACCCCATCTTCTATCATCCATTTTGCGCCTTGGGCAGTCTCTTCAGCAGGCTGAAACAAAAAACGCGTGGTACTAGGGAAAACCTGTTGACTGTTTTGGACTAGCTCCGAGAGCACCATCGCCGTCCCAAGGCCAACGGTAGTATGCGCGTCGTGACCACAGGCATGCATAATGCCAGGGCTTTTAGACGCAAAAGGCAGCTCCGTTTTCTCGGCGATGGGCAGCGCATCCATATCTGCGCGGATAGCCAGAATGTTGTTTTTTGGCGTAGCGGCACCCGCCAGCTCAGCAACGACGCCCGTTTTCCCGACCATCTCTTGTGCATGAAACCCATACGAAGACAGTACGCCTGAGACATAAGCCGCTGTCTTATACTCTTGGCCGCTCATTTCAGGGTGTGCATGAAGGTGACGGCGAATTTCAATCAAACGAGGTTCTAACTTAGCCGCAATTTTTTGAATAGTAGTCAGCATATAGATGGAGTCATTTTCTGACCATATTAGGATGTTTGGGGAGTACCCACAGATCTGCCATTAGATCCACCTTACTGACAAGAATACGCATTAGAGATATTGAGGAGATATTGCACAAGAGGAACCCAGCGATCGCCTTTCGCAAACAAAAATTTCGCGAATGAGAAATGGCGCCATCCTGTACGTAGTTAAAGCTTCAGCCATTTATCGTATTGAAAGCTCATAACGCATCAACAAGCTTAAGTATATTTTAATACTTAACTCAACACGACGAATTATCTACGCGAATGGCACAATCGAATGCGTCATTTACGCAGGCGAGATATTAAGCCCCGTATATAAATGTGAGGTTAGTGTAAAGTAGATTTACGCGAGCGATACACTCCCGATATCTTACTAAAGGGCCGCTAGAGGAAGCTTAAGCTAGAATCTAGCCGGTTTTCGCAACGTAAGAAAAGTGATGCTTCTACCGTGCATTGGCCGTTGAAATAGTCACTCTATTCACTTGTGAGTAGGGTGTTCATTTCCAAAAGTGGCATTCGAGTAGCCTCCTGAATACGGAGGCTATCGTGATTTTTGAAACAAATCTCACTCCGTATGTCTAAGTAATGCTCGTCTCACCTCACCGCTCAGTCCTGTGCCAGCGATCAAGTTTGTCTGTTCTCTCTTATGCGTAAACAACAGCGCAAATGGAATAAAGCCTTTCTGCCTCCCCTGTACGAGGTGCCTTTTTGCGAATCGTCACACAGATTTAAGGCTCAATGGATAGCGCTACAGCCCTGTCCAGCAGGCATTCACAACTAGAGAATATATTCCGAATTGTAAAAGACGACAATCTTATTGGCACAGAGCATTAATTGTCGAATCAACAATTCTTGTTTCATAAATCTCAAGCGAGGAATATTTAGCCCCCATGTCCATTCCGCACAGCGGAGGACGTGATGGCCAGTTTCCCTAACCCAAAAATATATGCTCTACCCCGGTTCCTGTCATGAAAAAAGCAAACAACGCATGCTCTTCTAACGTCTCTTCCCATTCTGACTTGCGATCGCACAAGAAAGCTAGTTCACAACAGATTGGCTCGCATCAGATTGGCTCGCAACAGATTGACTCGCAGCAGATTGGCTCGCAGCAGATTGGCTCGCAGCAGACCATAGCATCCTTTCCCTCGCTGAGAGCGCCATCGCTTCTTAGGCCGCTCTCTAAGCTCACTGTAGCTTTACTTATTATGACAGGGGGATTGAGTTTTGGTGTGAGGAGTGCGACCGCTCAGCTCACACCTGAGGGATCAGACATTGCACCTGATATTAACTTTGATAGCAATACAGGTTCAGTAAGCATTGATCGAAATGCGTTCGAGATAGAAACGGGTGATTTTTCAAATAGCTCTGGTATTCCGCTCCCTGCCACGCTAACAGACGAAACAACAGAAGGCGTAGCGCTCCCAACTCGCCCCGAAGTACTCGCACCCAACAGCCTTGAATTTGGGATTGACACCGACTATATCAATAATGCCTTCAACGATGCGTTAAGTGAGGCTGGGCGCTCTAGATTCCAAATTAGGCCAGAAACCGTACGGTTTAATAAAGAGTTCAGCATTAATCACAGCGTCGGCAACCACACCTTTGGTGAAGGCATTGAGGTTACCGTTCGAGACGCAAGCGGACAAATTATTAGTCAAGAGCGGGCATTTGTACGCGGCGATATTGTACAGATAGGCCCCGATGGAGAAACGCTCCCTGACAGTGCTCGAATTACCGTGGAATACGGTGAGCAAGATACTGTTGAGCTAAAGGTTTTAAATCTTCGAGAAGACAATGCCGACCCCGATGAGTCCGCCATTTATTTTGACTCCAACGGTAATTTTATTGTGGAAGATTTGCCCAATGGGGGGGATCGAGACTTTAATGACGGCGACTATGTAGAGCAACCTGAGGGCGAGGGCGAGGCGATCGCATCTGCGGCATTAAGCGATGTCACCTTCGAAACCACCACCAATGAAACACCGCTAGATCCCCTGCTTAGAACCGAAGAGATTGTTGAACAAGACATTGTTCAGCTTTTGGTAGAAGCAGATGCCATGGTTCAAGAGGAAAGAGATTGGGGCCGAGTTGAGCTACCAGAATCGAATGCGACCCGTTTGGGCCACGCTCGGGGCGCGCTCAGTGAAGCAGGAGAGCTGCTGATTTATGATCGCTACGCCGCCAACAATCAGTTCAGACTGGGAACGAACGGGGTTGGCATTACTGGCCAGCTCAAACCACTGGCCAGCAATCCTAAGGTGCCGCCAACGCTGCTGTTTGGCAATACTAACTTTGATCCCTTTGTCGGCAACAATGAAGCGGGCTTAGTGGGCACAGTTGGCATTACCCAGTTTTTAACGAGAACGCATCGCGAAGCGACCAATATGCTGGGCGGAACACTACCGACGCCGAACGGACATCGGCTGCTAGAGCCAACAGGTCTCTTAAACAACCGGCGCATGGTGGGCTATGTTCCACCAACACCTGAAGAAACTGTGTTTGGCGACCCTATCAATTCAGTAGAGGGTATTTTTGAAATTCCTGAAGGACGCTCAATTGCGATCGCACCTGCCAATAGCGCAACAGTTGGCCGAGGCAATGCCGCCTATACCCGCAACGTCGGTGGCGTACTCATAGAAAGCTCCGCAGGTGACATCACCTTCATCCCTCAGTGGACAGAGCGTGGCTATGAGAGTGACCCTCTAACCTTAGAAGCCGATGAAGCGCAGCGCGTCATCTATGCATTGGTGCCTCAGCAAGCCGGCCAAAATTTACAGCTCGGTGAGCGGTATGCCGTGACGAACACTGGCAGCAGCTACCAAATTGCGGACGGCGGTTTTACCATCATTTCTGCCGACAAACACGCTCAAAACTTCCAACAAGAGAGACCTGAGGTGTATGCCGTAGAAGATACACTGCCAGGCAACAACGCGGTTACGGCCTTCTTCAATGGCATCCAAGGGGTATATGTTGAACCAGATGGAACGCAGCGGGTGCCCACGGTGGATGCAGATATTCCAGCCGAAGCCGATGCCAGAGTGGGCAATGATCTCTTCTCTTTAGATGTCATTCCAGGGGATCCAGGCCAGACAGCCTACTCACGAATCACCCGTGCAGGCGGCTTTTACATCGGTGGCGCGCTCACAGGCGGCATTGGCAACCAAGAAGATCAGGTACGACGCACCACAACAGAAATGCAGCTCCAAACAGATGAGCTAATCACAACGCGCATCCAAAACACACTGCTCACACCGCTCATGCAAATGGACTCGATTGTGACGGAAAGAACCACCATCACAGAGAGCTTAGGGACAGCCTCATTTGATATCGATCAAAACGGCGAACTGACCAATGTGGTCTTTGTAGACAGTGGCGACCAAACCTTTGAAGTACAAGAAGCAGAAGTTTCTCGCGTGAGTGAAATTCTCCAAGGCGAAGAGACACTGGTCAGTTCAGAAGTGGTTTCGGTAACTGCTGAAGCGATCAACGGCGAGTTCATTGAAGGAGATACCACCACCACTGAAGGCAGTGATTCTTATGCAAATGTCTCTTCCCTAGAAGGAGAGCTAGCCATCGGTGGGGTGTACAACTTTGGCAACACCCCTTGGTCACAAGCCGCAAACACCATCCGGGCCGAGCTGTTCGCTCGCGATTCTGTATTTGGCCGTAGCGGTAGCGAAACTGGCTGGCGCGCGGAAGTGTTATTTCATCCCTTTGGAGAAGTGAAGCGCGACGCGTTCCAATATGATGCGATGGGCAATGTAGTCCCTGTTTATAAAACAGAACCCGTGCTGGATGCGAGTGGTCAGCAGGTAATGCAAATGCTCACTGGCGCAGATGGCGAAATGGTGGAAATGATGGTGAATCAGTTTGCTGTCGATGAGAATGGTGATCGCATGGCGCAGAGCGTAGGGACAGGAACCGCAAAAGGCCCCGGCATCTACGTTCGCCTAGAAGATACATTCGATGACAACGAAGGCGTTATCATCGCGGGTGGGCTTCAGTTTGCATTCTAAAAGACCGCATTCTGTAAAACCGAATCTTCAGTACCGCCCATGTTCTTCAGATGGCATTTGGAAAAATTAAAGTTGTCTTGTGCAAAAACTATAAGCGTTTTTGCACAAGACAACTTGACAAAACCATCTCAAATAACAAACGCAACTGCACAAACGCAACTACACAAAGTTGTTCCATCGCAAACGTCACAAGAGTATCTCACGCAAGAGTATCTCACGAGGGAAGCTGACAAAGGTATCTCACAAGACACGCTTCCAACAGTTTTTTTTCGAAGCGGCCTTTTCCTTCAAATCAAGACATCTTTCTGAAAGACTTAATTTCTGAAAAACTCAATTTCTGAAAGACTCAATTTCTAAAGGGCTAGATTTCTGAAAGAGTCAGGTTCCGCAAAATCAGATCTCAGCACGATTAGTCTTCAGAAAGACCAGGGCAAACCATAACAGAGCACAAAACAATTCTTCCTGATGAATAAGAGATCACACCGTACCCTTTACTCAGGTCTTGTGAAGCAATGTTACCTTCTACGTATTAATTCGCACATCAAGACTTAATCCTCACAAACGGTTCTAACGTGTTCAGCCCTTATTTTACAGGATGGCTGAAAGACTTTGGGGCCTTAACTTACGGAACTATTTCCGCTATACGGCATCAGTGAATGTAAGGATTAGCACCAGATGAGTACTGAGTAATCATATTAAAGAAATTATAAAGTCAATTGTATAAACACGTAAGAGCAGGTTACTTTCATATTGTTACATCTGCAAATTTATACGCCTGTACAGGCATCGGATTAGCAGGCTCCTGTGAATCTGTCTTTCATCTCATATCTGTCTCCTGCTCTTTGTCTTTAGTGTGTTGTTTCTGAATCTGCATCAGAGCAAATCTGCTCAAAATTAAGTCAACTTCAATCTTGATAGGCGCACATTCTCATTCAGTACAGACTCGTCCAGTGCATATGTGCATTCAGCGCACATGCCTATAGGTACAGGAGCGCAACACGCATCACATCAATGGATGGCTAAGCAGACTTGCAACAGCCGTTTGCAACCCTGTTGAACTTCCATTCATGAACACTTCAAACCCAGTTTGTTCTTATTTTATTAAGCGCCCGATTATAAGATTTTTTCCAGTCGTCAGCCTAAGCCTATTGGCTGCATATCTTCACGACCATCCCCGTTATTTTTCACAAGTTCCTAAATTTAGCTGAAGTCTCTAACAATGGCCCTCTCAACCTTCTTCCGTTCGTCACGCTTTCTTGCCCACTGCAAAACCCCCTACGCAGCACGGTTTTCAAAGAAAGTCGCAGCAGTGGTTGTAGCCGCTGGGGCCATCAATGCTGCCAGCAGCGCGGTCAGCCAGCCAGCGAGCGCACAAGTCACGGTCAATCGCGATCCCAACACGGGATCGGTGGGGATTGACCGCAACGCTTTTGATATTGAGACAGGGCCGCTTACTAACGACTCGAACATTCCTTTGCCTGCGGACTTACCCACCGCTACCGAAGAAGCAGTACCGCTACCTACAGGGTTTGTCGATGGCGGGTTAGCCCCCAACACCGTCAATATTCAAACCGACTTTGACTTTATTGAGCAGTCTTTTTCAGAGCAAATTAATCAGCAAACTGCCGACGACGTCAACGTAACTTTGCAGCGTGACTCCATTAGAACGACCACAGAATTTGACTTGAACTATGTGCCTGGAGAGCATCAGTTCGGAGAAGGTATCCAGATCACCGTTTTTGATGCGGATGGGAACATCACCACCCAAGAAACTCGATTCGTTCGAGGAGACGGGGTAACCGTTGGCCCAGATGGTGAAACATTGCCCGAAACCGGCAACATCACGGTAGAGTACGGCATAGACGAGCGCGTTGAGCTGCGCATTCTAAACGTACGCTCTGACAACGCGGAACCAACAGAATCAGGCGTTTACTTCACCAGTGATGGTCAGCTGATTGCTGAGGATTTACCCGATGGTGGCGACCGAGACTTTGATGACGGTGAATACTTTGAGGTAGAGGGCGGACTCGGCCAAGCCAGTGGAATTGAAGCATCTGAAACGCTTGAGGTGACAACGACAACGAGTGAAAGCCCAGGAGAACCAACGATTCGCCGAGAGGCCATTGTCGAAGAAGAAACCTCGTTTGTAGAAAGTGACACGGTCACTGAAGTTATCAGCCGAGAAGTGGTCACACGGGGCACCATTGAACTTCCGGACAATCAAATAATGCGACTGCCTCACGCAGTAGGCGCTCGCACCGAAGACGACGAGCTGCTTGTCTATGATCGCTACGCGAGGGTGGGTCAGTTTAGAGCAGGCACTGACGGCATTGGCGCAACTGGGCAGCTGCGCCCCCTCAACCGCAACCCCAAAGCACCGCCAACCTTATTAACGGGCGATGTGGTCGTCGATCCGTTTGCCAACGACAATGAAGCCATTTTGGGGACAACCCTCAGCGTCACTCAGTTTTTAACTCGCACGCACCGAATTGCAACCAATGAGTTTGGCGAACCTGTTCCAACCCCCGACGATAGCCGTTTGCTTGAACCATCAGGTCTGCTAAGCAATCGGCAAATGGTGGGCTATGTTCCCTCCCGGCTAGATGCTGCGAACCAAGGTTCATTTGTTTCCGAAAATGGCATTTTTGAGATCCCAACGGATCGCGGCGTTGTCATCGATCCGCCTAACCCTCAAGCCGTTGGCCGAGGAGACTCTGCCTACACCGATAACGTCGGCGGTTTCATTGTTGAGAACACCAATGGCAGCTTAGTGTTTGTACCGCAGTGGACAAATGCGGGCTACGAGCAAGCCCCACTCATGCTGGAAGCCGGAGAAGCAACCCGTGTTATCTATGCGTTAGTACCTCAGCAGTCCGGGCAGAACCTACAGCTTGGCGCAGTGTACGAAGTTGAGTCCAGCGGGGAGAACTACCAGATTGCCAATGGCGGATTCACCGTCATTGCGGCCGACCAGTATCCTGAGAACTTTGTTCAAGAAGACAGTGAAATCTACGCAGTAGAAGATACGTTGGCAGCCGCTAGCAACGCAGCGATACCCAATTTCAACGGCGTTCGTGGCCGCTACCTCAACCCCGGCGCAACCGAGCTAGAAGAAACCCTCGATGTGGGTGTACCTGAAGAAGCGGATGCACGCGTGGGCAATTTGTTCTCGTCCACTGGCCCTGGTCAAACGCCCTATGCCCGTACGACTCGAGCAGCAGGCTTTTACGTGGGCGGCTCACTCAGAGGCGGACTAGGCAATCAGCGTGATACGACACGCTCTATTGTTTCCACCACACAAATTGAAACGGATCAGCTCCAGATTGTTGAGCGAGTCAACGTATTTTCAGCGCCTGTGACTGAAGTTACGTCCACACCGGTAGAGACCACCACCACTACGCAGCGTGATGGGGTGGCAAGCTTCACGATTGACGAAGAGGGTTTGGTCAATGAGGTGAGCTTTGAAGCCACTGGTGAAGCCACCACCACCACGGCCACTCGCGAACTCGAATCGTCTACGGAGCAGCTACTGGGCGAAGAAACTTTGGTGTCGTCTAACACAGAGACTCGCACAGAAGTTCTCGGCACTGACATTATTGAACAGGACGTTAGCACAGTAGATGGCTCAGACAGCTATGTAAACGCTGCGCCAGTACTTGGCGAATTAACCTTCGGTGGCGTGCTGAATTTTGGCAACACCCCCTGGACACCAGCAGCGAATACCTTACGTGCTGAGCTGTTTGCACAAGAAACCGTTTTTGGTCGCAGCAGTGATAACGACTCAGACTTTGGTTGGCGCGCTGAGCTGACGTTCTATCCGTTTGGTGAAGTACGCCAAGACGGCTACCAATACGACGCAGACGGTAACGTAGTGCCCATCTATAAAACGGAGCCTGTCATGGAAGATGGCCAGCAGGTGATGGAAACCCTCACAGCAGCCGATGGCACCACTGTAGAGATGCCTGTGAACCAGTTCGTGCTAGATGAAAATGGCGATTACGTGCCAGAAAAAGTAGGCACCGGTCGTTCAGATGGCCCCGGCTTGTACGTCAGAGTAGAAGGCGAGTTTGATAATGGCGATGACACCGTCGTCAACGGCGGTCTTCAGTTCACGTTCTAAGCCCAAGCAACTAAGCCCAAGCAGCTAAACCAGAGCAGCTAAGCCCAAGCAACTCAACCGAAATACTTGCACCAGAGCACGGCTAAATCTGTTCCCTGATGTTCTTGCTCCGATAGGAGCAGAGCTACCGCCGACAGGTTACCGCCTTCTCCATCACACACGGACAATGTTGTGATGGAGAAAACTCCTTTCCTGTGATGTCTGTCATTGTTAAAAGAGAGACTCTAAGGCGATGTTCTTAATGACGAACATTTTCCTACATACTAGATTCAACAACATAAAGTTTCAAAGTTTTTTGATTTAATCAATCAAGCGTGGATGTCTCTACTGGAAAGGCATTCACGCTTTTCTGTGAAAATATACTGAATACAAAACAACAGGGTTCAGAAAATTTATCGGTGGAGTATGTAACCTGAGTTCCTTTTTCCCGGTTGATGTTGTCTATCTCTGATTCTCACGCAAAGTTTCCAAAAATAGCCGCCGCTTTAACAGGCGGATCTGGACTGTTCTTACAGAGCCTATGGCTGCCCACAGAAGCCTGTGCCCAAACTGTTCGCGTAGGCAATGGCATCTCTAATCAAACAGGAACTGATCAAGTTAGCGTGAATCGAGATGCAAACACAGGCGCTGTAACCGTAGAGCGCAATGCCTATACCCTAGAGACCGGCCCGCTAATCAACACATCGAATATTCCACTGCCTGCTTTTGTGCCTAGCAGTACAGCTGTCGGCCAACCACTCCCAACCGTTACAGACGGCGCGCTGGCGCCAAACAGCGTCATTTTTGGCACCGATTTGGATTACATCAGGGCCAATTTTAGCGATGCGGTGAGGGCCAATGGCAATAATTCGGCCAGCCATTCCAACACCCTTTACGTCATAGAAAATGGCTCTATTAGTGTGACCACTGAAATCACTTTGGAGCAAGCCGTAGGAGACCATCAGTATGGCGAAGGTGTTGAAATTAGGGTGCTAGATACCAACAACAACATTCTTCCAAATGCGGTAATCATCGATGGAAACGGCCAGCCTGTCAATCGCATTTTTGTGCGCGGAGATGGGGTGACGATTGGGCCGCAGGGGCAGACATTGAATACCTCGGAAATGCTGATGGTCACGTATGACGAGAATCAAAAAGTAGCGGTAAGTTTGCTGAATTTGAGAGAGAACAATGCCGCGGCCAGTGAATCGGGGGCGTATTTCACGCAAAATGGTGAACTGATCGTAGAAGACTTGCAGAACGGCGGAGATCGAGATTTTAATGATGGCGACTACTTTAACTTTCGAGTGGGGAAAGGAAGTGCGATCGCCACAGAAGAAGACACCCAAATTACCGTTACCACTGAAACAGAAGAAACCACGCTGACCCCTGAAATCCGCCGAGAAGAGATTGTAGTAGAAACGCCAATAGAAACCGTAGAAGTCTCTGAAGATGTGCGCACCGAATCGCGGACATACGGCAGCGTTGAGCTACCCAACTATCAGGGAACGCGGCTCGGCCATGCCACAGGCGTACGCACCACCAATAATGAACAAACCGTGTACAGCCGCTATGCGGGAGCCAATCAACTCCGGGCAGGCTCTGATGGCATTAGTGCAACCGGGCAGCTGGCACCTTTGGCAAAAAATCCAACAACTCCGCCCACCTTGCTGACAGGAGAACTCTTATTCAATCCGTTTGTGGGGAACAACGAGGCAGGTCTTCTCGCAACAGCGGGCGTTACTCAGTTTTTAAACCGTACCCACCGCAGCGCCACAGATAGATGGGGAAATCTGATTACACTCAGTGATGGCCCTAGATTATTAGAAGCCACAGGATGGTTAAACAATCGGCAGTTGGTTGGCTACGTTCCAGAGCGGATGGTGCCCTTAGAGGTGAGTGCGCTGCAAGGCGATCGCCTCATTGAGCAGCAAGGCGATCGCCTACTTTCCATTAACGGAATTTTTAATCTCTCGCCCGATCAAGCGGTGGTAATCGCCCCGCCTGCTCCACAAAAAGTGGGCCGGGGTTCCTCCGCCTACACTGATAACGTCGGCGGATTGCTGATTGAACGAACTGACGGCAGCCTATGGTTTCAGCCCCAGTGGACCGCAGATGGCTATAGGCAAACGCCGACGAGATTGAGTGCAGGAGAAGCGGTTCGCATCATATATGCGCTAGTGCCTCAGCAGCCAGGACAGGCTTTGCAGCTAGATCAAAGCTACCGCGTTAACCCCAGTGCTAACCCCTATCGCATAGCGGATGGCGGCTTTTGGATCATCTCAGCAGACCAGCAACCCCAAAACTTTTTCCAAGAATCGGCGGATGTATACGCAGTGGAAGATACAGTGGCCATAGGCAATACGGCCACTGAAACATTTAACGGCCAACAGGGAGAGTATGTAGAGCCATCAGGCGATCGCGCGATTACGGTCGATTTGACAGTGCCGAGCGAAGTGGATGCCCGCGTCGGCAACCAGATTTATCCAGCGCCCAGCCTTGGCCAAGCGCCTTATCCCAAAACCACACGGGCAGGCGGACTGTATATAAGCGGCTCGCTCACAGGCGGCATCGGCAATCAACGCGATCGCATTACCCGCCAAGCCACCACCGTCACCACTGCAACAGACCAAATCCGCACGCAGCGAATCACAAATCTCTTTGCCACACCCGTCATTCAGCAAACACAAACCATCCGAGAAGAAACCTCAACGACCCTCACCACAGGCAACGCAACCTTTGAAATCAACAGCGAAGGCAGATTAGAAAATGCGGTTTTTAGCCCCTTATCGACAACGGTGGGAGACTCTACCTTCCGCATAATCGGCACCGAAACCACCCTACAGCGGGGAGAAGAAGTCCTTACCGACACCCTCACCACTGATGAATCGCAGCAGATATTAGCGACTCGCACAGCAGAAGTGGCCGCCGATGAAACCCACAGCACAGATAGCTATGCCAATGCGACGCCGCTCCAAGGAGAACTATCCGTTGGCAGCATTTTTAACTTTGGCAACACCCCTTGGACTGCGGCAGCAAATACCCTCCGGGCCGAAGTTTTTTTAAGAGAACATGTTTTGGGACGCGGATCTGGAAGCGAATCTGGCTGGCGGGCCGCCCTGACGTTCCATCCATTTGGGGAACAACAGCGAGACGCATATCATTACAATGCCGCCGGAGATGCCATGCCCCTGTACCGAACAGAACCCGTAATGGATGAGAACGGACAGCCGCAAATGGAAAAAATGGCCACTGCCGATGGTAAGGCCATTGAAGTGGCCATCAATCGGTTTGTTTTAGATGATGCGGGCGATCGCATACCGGCAACCGTCGGCACAGGGCGATCGCGCGGGCCGGGCGTCTATATGCGGGTGCAAGACACCTGGAATAGCCATAGCAGCCTGACAATAGATGGCGGCATTCAGTTTTCCTTTTAGCATTTTGCTGGGAGCTTTTTTCTTTGGGCCTTTTTCTTTGGGCCTTTTTCTTTAGGCTTTTACCGTTGGGCCTTTCGGATTTGGGCCTTTCGGATTTGAGCCTTTCGGATTTGGGCCTTTTGGCTTTAAGACTTTTTGCTTGAGGCTAAAGCATCCCTTTGAACTGACAGTTGGGCAACTGGCCTGTTCGCCTGTAGGCAACACCGCAAATTTGCACAACGTGGCATAGTGATACCGAAGTTGTCACTGTGCGGATCTAGCCGCAGTTCCAAACCCTCAGTTCAAACCATGCCAAAAATCACCCACCTCATTTTTGACTTTGACGGATTGCTGCTAGATACCGAGCCTATTTACTGCCGAGTAAACGAGATCATTGCACGCAGATACGGCAAGGAATTTACAACAGAAATTCATCGCAAAATTATGGGCCGTCAGGCCGTAGATTGTGCGCAGATACTCGTTAAAGAATTAGAGTTACCCCTGACCCCTGAAGAGCATCTGCAAGCGCGCAACGAACTCATTTTTGACATGCTGCCAGAAGCGTTACCCATGCCAGGCGCAAGGGCGCTGACCCAGCGCTTTTATGAATTGGGTGTGCCAATGGCGATCGCAACCAGCTCAGCCGAAGTGACCTTTAAGCTCAAAGTAAAGCGCTACGCAGACTGGCTAGACACCTTCAGTACTATTGTACTTGGCAGCGATCCAGCCGTAAAAAACAGCAAGCCCGCCCCCGATAGCTTTTTAGTCGCGGCTCAACGGCTCAAGGCCGATCCAGCATCGTGCCTTGTTTTTGAAGATTCACCCGCCGGTGTCAACGCCGGAAAATCAGCAGGTATGAGCGTTGTGGCCGTGCCTGCTGCGCACATGCAAAAAGAACTTTATAGCGCAGCAGATGAAGTCCTGACGAAGCTAGCAGCCTTCAATCCACAGACATGGCAGCTACCGATATGAAGCTAACCGGGATGAAATGAACCTACTGCGCCTAAAGTCTCAGTATCTAAAGTCTCAGAACCTACAGTCTCAGAACCTACAGTCTCAGTGCCTAAAGCTTTAGTAGTATGAAGCCGAATCTCAGTGGCACAGATTTCAGTTACGTATATCTTACGTGTGTAAAGACTGTGCAAATAAGGTAACGCCCCTCTTATCATCCCGGGTTCTACGTGAATATAACAGTAAGATAACAAAGTGCATCGTTGTTAACACTGATAGTCCGTGAACTATCTACTGAGGTGACCCGTAATGTTTCGCGCCTTGCTTTTGCTCCGCTCCTTGCTTTTTGGCTTTTCTAGCCTAGTGGCTGCTTTGTTTTTCTTCATCATCGATCCTAATGCTTTCGTTGTAGATGAAGAAACGCATTCATAGCGATTTCGACTTGTTCAAGATTTTAATCTTCAAGTCTTAGATTTTTCAACTTTTGAGTAGGTTATCACACCTCAAAGCTAAACGCTTTGGGGTGTTTTTTTGGAGTTCGTTTTTTTGAGGCATATTTTTTCCCAACTTGTATTCCGCTCATCCAGGCAAGATGCTGAGGCAACAAATCGGCCAAATCATATTTTTCAACAATAGTTTTTCTCGCCTGCTTGCGAATCTCTTTCATCTCATTGGGATGATCCAACACTTCAACAATTTTTTCGACCAGTTTATCCGTGTTAAAAAAGTCAACTAAAAGACCATTTTTACGATCCTTAATCAGCTCTTGTACCGGCTGAGTACGCGAGCCAATTACCACACAGCCAGTAGACATAGCCTCCAGCATGGACCAAGACAACACAAACGGACGGGTGAGATAAACGTGCGCAGAAGACGCCTGCAAAACCTTAAGGTATTGAGAGTAGGGCAAATGCCCGGTGAAATGCAAACGAGAGTGGTCTAAATCGGTATGTTTTTCTAAGGCTTGTTTTCGATACGTTTGCCCATCTGGGAGTGTTTTACTATAGGCAACGCGATCTTCACCTACAATCACAACGTGACAGTGAGGACGGTGTTTTTGCAGCTTTTCAACCGCTTCAATAAATTGGGGAAAGCCTCGGTAAGGCTCCATGCCTCTGGCCACATAGGTGACAATTTCAGTGGCGCTGGAGAGATCTAAGATTTTAGGACAAGCAATCGGAGCGGGAGGCTGGAGGAGGAGCTTCACATCTGGATTGGGCTTGAAATAGCCGGTATCTATACCGTCATGACAAACAGAGAGCTTGCTGCGAAACTCTTTTGGAAACTGTTGCTGTTGCCACTGGGTCGGCGCAAGGCCGCGATCGCAGCTACACAAATCAAGCAAAATCGGCGCATTCCGAATGCGAATTTTAGCTTCTATATCTTCATTAATCGGATCGCTCGGGTCAAAATCTGCGTTGCTGCCTCTGGCGTGATAAAACCATTCAAAAAAACAAAGAGACTCTGCTTTAGGAAACAGATCTTTCATAAACAGACCTGGCCCCCAGCCCGAGTGCGCGTACATGACATCGGGATAGAACCCTTGGTTCTTAACGGCTAAAAGTGTCCGGTATGCTGCTTGGCCTTCCAGCACAGCGCTTTCTAATGGGCGAACATAGTGATGCGTTTGGGCGGCAGCCCCCCTAGAAGGCTGATAGAGAACCTTGTTCACCCCCTTAATTTGGCCTTCTTTACGGGTGGTCGCAAAAACAACCTGGTTTTTGGAGTCTTTGCCAAGGGCGATCGCCAAGTGCCGAAACTGGGCCGGAAAATTCTGATGGAGAAAAAGTACTTTCACGAATAGCCACTACACGTTAAAACAACTACATCTCAAAACTTTTTGGATCGCCCACCACTTCTAAGCCAATCGTTTCACCCGCCACAATCACCGAGGTAATTTCCACCTCTACAGGTAAGTTTTGCAAGTCTGCTAACGGATTAATCACATCCGACAGGCGGCGGGCCGCAATGGAGCTTAGATCAAATCCACCTGTGCTCACTTCACTCACCTCAAACCTGAGCTGGGTGCCATCGCCCACAAGCTGACCACTGACATTTACCGTCACGCCCCTCGGCACAGAAAGATTGCCAACCTGAGGCCGTAGGCGAATGGTAGCCTCATCAGGCGATCGCAATAGCACTTCTGCTTCGCGCACATTCCGGTACGCCTCTAAAAATTCCACCAAATCGCCCGTTCTAATCGCGGCTGTTAGCCGAGCGCTGCCCACGGCTTGCAGCTTTTCCGCATTGCGGTCATACACCACATCGTCTAGCTCCAACGCCAACCGTTCAATGACAGGTGCCCCCTGCGGACGAACGCGCTCACCGACTGCCACCACACTCTCGGCGCTGCCTTCATTTACCTTCAGCCCTTGAATTTCCACATCGTAGCTATCTGCCGGGCCAACATACTTAGGTAGCTCTCGCTCAATACCCTGTGCCACTAGGTTCGCCGGATTGCAGCCTGCCAGTAGCACAGCAGAGACAGCCGCTAAGGCAAACCCAAGCGGACGAGCAGGAAAAGCAGAGGAAAGGGCATAAGCCATAGTTTTTTCTCCAGTTGCGAGCGGCTCCTCACAAATAGCTAGACAGGCAGACTAGACGAACGGCTTAGCGAAAATAACTGTTGAGGCCCAAGCAATACACCTTGAAAATTGCGTCAGCAATACACCTTATTACTTCGGCAACAAACCAGCAATATCAGGTTGCTATATCAACGGGCAACAGTAGCTCTCCGTATCGTTTCATCAACAGTCACGCTATCGACTAGGATCTATGTCAGAACTGCCGCTATCGGCATTGATCAACATTCTTTGATTCTCCTCACCGCCCCTAAGCTACCCGCTTAGTATCCTAGCGAACATTTGTGTTGACTAATCTATACGCTTCACTCAAAAAATTTCGCCTCCCTCTAATTTGGGCTGCCGAACTCAGAGCCATTTTGCGCGGTGCGGCGGGCAGCTTTCTATTCGGAATTCCGCTGCTCTACACCGTAGAAGTCTGGGCCATTGGCTCCTCTACAGATGCGCTGCGGTTGTTGTGGGTGCAGGCCGCGACCTTTGTAGTGGTGCTGCTGCTCACTCAAATTGAGGGCTTTCGGCGATCGCTCTCCATTGACCCCATCGAAACCGTATTAGAAAGCATTGAAGCATTGGGTATTGGCATTATTTGCGCAGCGATCGCACTGCTGCTGCTGCGCCGCATCACCTTAGAAACGCCCTTATCTGAAGCCTTAGGGAAGCTCATTTTTGAAGGCGTTCCGTTTTCGTTGGGGGTAACCTTGGCCCGCTCGACCCTGAGTCGCAGACCCAGCCGCGATCGCCGCAGCGCTGAGTCTGATTTATTGACGGCGGGCCTAAGCTTGGGGGGCACATTGGGCGACACCTTAGGCACAGCGATCGCAGAAACCCTTGTCGATATTGACGCCACTATCATCGGGGCCATTGTCATTGCCTTTAGCATTGCCCCCACCGAAGAGGTCGCCATTATCGCCTCGGCGCTGCCGCCGTTGTGGCTGCTGCTGATTATGGGCGCGTCCTTACTGATTTCCTACATCATTGTGTTTGCCTCTGGCTTTGCCAACCGCAGCCAAAGGGCCGCCAGGGGGTTGTTACTCAGCCCCATTACAGAAACCCTTGTGACGTACTTAGTGGTTCTATTAGCCTCGGCGCTAATGCTCATTTTCTTTCAGCAGCTCGGTGCGAATAACCCTTGGCAAGAGTGGTTAGGCAATATAATTGTGCTAGGACTACCCGCCTCGGTCGGTGGAGCCGCAGGTCGGATTTTAGTGTGATAGTTCTTAGTGTGATAGACCAGTGTGATAAATGTGGGCACCGAGCAAGAGACAGAAATAGCGCAAGAAACAAAAATAGCGCAAGCCGCCAAAGGACAAAAAACAACAGAGACACCGCCGCAAAAAACAGACCGTAAAAAGGCTAAATCCAACAAACGGCGATCACTGGCGGAATGGATCACGCTCTCTATTTCTACGCTGGTACTAACGTTAATAGTCGGGCTTGTGCTTTACGACTGGCAGCTCAGCAAAAATCTGCCGCCCGCATTTCAAATAGAAGTGACTGAAAAAGCACGGCTCACCGCAGGCCGCTACTACGTACCATTCACCCTCCGCAACACAGGAGGGCGCATTGCCAGAACGGTGCAGGTTATTGCGGAGCTAGACCTCCCCGATGGCACAGCAGAAAGCGGCGAACAGCAGTTTGACTTTCTCTCCGGCAACGAACGGAAAAAAGGCAGCTTTGTATTCGAGCACAATCCACAGGACGGCACCCTCGTCATTAGAGTAGCGAGCTTTGGCCTACCCTAATGACGAGAATTATGAGGCAGACCAAAGCGATGTAAACAGGCCAACGCTATGGAAACAGACCAACGCTAATAGAGCATTAGCCCTTACCCCATCGCTTCGGCCATAACCCGAGAAGACACCAATTCAGCCTCTAGCTGACGGGTGGACTGCTGCAATTCAGCTTCATACCCCGCGCTTAAGCCCTGATTGTTTTCATAGGCAGGGAGTGCTTTGATACGGGCTTGGGACAGATGGCGAACAGAAATGCGATTTTCCGCTTGGTTATGGCCGTAGTAAGCGGCTGGCAAAACGACCTTTTTGCGATCGCCAAACCAAGTGGCCAAACCACTCCCCACACTTAAAACCAAATACACAACGGCATCTGCTTCATCTAGCAAAATATCCACGACATAGCCTGCCTTCTCGTTATCAGCGCTGTAAACGGATAAGCCCTTCAGGTCAGTCCCTTCAAAGTATTGCTGCTTATAGTCTGGGTGGCGATCGCCAATTCGAAACAATGACATGTTTTCTTTCCGTAAATCTTTAAAAGTGCTGGACGCAAGCACACTTGATTGAACGCTTAACCTTAACTAAGGCTCTAAAGCAAAAACTGACCATACACAGTGATCACAATCATTGTTCAGCATAACGACACCACCATTGAGTTTTCTCTAACGGGAGAAAGAAAGAGGCTATCGGCGTTTCTATCCCAATGAGCCATATTTCTGGCTTAAGATTATTTCAATGATTTAAGGTGGAGCAGCCCTGCGAACTGCCGCCTCGTGGCACAATTAAAAGGCTAGAGGACAGAAGGAACCCCCAGCAAAAATTACGAAGGTAAGGAACCACAGAAATGTTAAAGCGATTCGCCGCGCTGTTATTAGTTGTCGTTGCGCTGGGTTTGCAAAGCTGCTCGGATGCAACCAGCTTGCAGTCTTATAACAACAGCTACGAAGGCTACGAATTTAAATACCCCACAGGCTGGGTGGAGGCGAACGTTCCTGGTGGCCCAGATACCGTCTTTCATGACATTATCAACGCCAGTGAAAATGTCAGCGTGGTGGTTAGCCCTGTCTCCGACGGCAAAACCCTGACTGATTTGGGCACCCCTTCTGAAGTAGGCTACACGCTATCTAAAAGCATTACATCCCAAAGCACCGACGACCGGAATGTAGAACTCGTCAACGCGCAATCGTTTGATACAGGCGAGAAGCTCTATTACATTTTGGAATACGTTGCCAAGCTACCGACAGGCACTCGCCATGACTTAGCGAGTGTGATTGTGCGACGCGGTCAGCTCTATACCTTCAACGCCTCTATCCCTGAATCGCGCTGGGAAAGAATGAAAACGACCATTCAGCAAACCGTCGCGTCTTTCTCTGTCTACTAATATCGTTGCGCTCTAATCGCTCAGGCGTATCTAATCGCTCATGTCTGTTAAATACGCCTCATAGCTGTCAGCGCCTCATCGTCTACTAAAATCGTCCCGCCTAATTTCCAGAGCTGAATTTCTATGGCTGATACTCAATTTGTGCTGGCTTCGGCCTCGGTAGCAAGACGAAAGCTACTGGTAGAGGCGGGCATTCAGCCGTTTGTGTGCCCTAGCGATTTCGATGAGGATCAGGTAGTGCTCCGCGATCCGCAGGAGCTGGTGCAGGTGCTGGCACGCGGAAAGGCGGAAATGGTGGCACCGCAGTTCCCTAATTCGCTGGTGTTAGGCTGCGATTCGGTGCTGACCATTGGTGGCATCATTTATGGCAAGCCCGAAAGTCCGCAAGAAGCGATCGCCCGATGGAAACAGATGCGCGGCGGATCTGGGGAGCTATATACCGGCTATGCCCTCATTGCCCCCGGACGTGAAGCGCTGGTGCGCTACCGCATGACGCGGGTCTTTTTTGCTAATGTGAGCGATCCAGACATTGAAGCGTACATTGCTACTGGTGAACCGATGCACTGTGCCGGAGCGTTTGCCACCGATGGCAAGGGCAGCATGTTCGTTGAAAAAATTGAAGGCTGCCATACCAATGTGGTGGGGCTAAGTATTCCACTATTGAGACAAATGATGGCCGATTTAGGGTATCGTGCGATAGATTTTTGGAGCCAGTAGGCTGTTGCAACGTCGCCAAAACATCGCAAAAACGTCGCAACAAACCTACGGTGCTACCGGCAGATGTCACATGACGGCAAGAACGCATGGTTAGATTTGATGACCGCCTTCCGCCACAGCCCAGCCCTTACCCGCCCCAAACAGCAGGCCCGTTAAAAAAGGCAGCCAGAAAATCGGGGTCGCCCCTCAAAACGGTCTTCGGCCTGGCAACGGTTTTCATGCTGATCGCAGCCTACGCAGGCACGTACTACTGGGCAGAAAGCCTCTGGTTCCAAGAGCTCACATTTCTCAATGAGTTTTGGCTGCGATCGCAAGTCCAAGTCGCCTCTGGCCTCATTACCTTACTGGTCAGCCTGGGCATCACCTTTTTTAATCTTCGCTTAGCCGATCGGCTCCGATTCAATGAAAGCTGTCTGCTGCCCACCCAAAATAACCTGCGCAACGGTCTGGGGCTAAAAGGGCTTTTGCCCGTTTTAATCGGGCTGGGCATGCTGGTCGGCGGCGCGCTGATCTATCACGGGTCGCTCGCGTTCTATGAGCTAACGAGCGATCGCGCCGACATCCCCGATCCATTCGGTCTCGATTTTCAGCTAGACGGCTACCTGCTGCGACAGCTCGCGGGCGATCCGTGGTTGCTATTGCTACTGCTCGGGGGCGCGGTGGCGTTTATCACATTGCCGCGCATTCTCATTCGCATCAGCGCGGTCTTACTCAGCACGTTTTTTGCCGTCATTGCCACAGAAGAATGGGCGCGGCTGCTGCCGTCATTAAATCCGACCCCTTTCAATCAAACCGATCCGGTTTTTGGCCAAGACCTCAGCTTTTACATTTTTAAGCTCCCCATTTGGGAGCTAGTAAACATGTGGATGTCAGGCTTGCTTTTGTTTCTGCTGGCCGCCGTGTTGCTGATGTATTTGCTGGCAGGTGAAACGCTTCAGCAAGGTCGCTTTGTAGGATTTTCGCCACAGCAACAGCGGCATTTGTATGCGATCGCCGCCTGCGTTCTGTTCATCACGTCTCTCAGTCACTGGCTAGATCGCTTCGAGCGGTTGTACTCCACCCAGGGCGTCACCTACGGTGCCAGCTTCACCGACATCCATGTGGATTTACCCGTTAACGCAGCACTGAGCTTAATTTCACTCGGCCTATCTCTATTTTTAGCCTGGCGCACATTAGCGTGGGATCGGCTAAGACGCTCGCTCACCCGCGCCCGCCCCGCCCTGCGCCCCCTCTCTTCTGCCCCTGGCAACCGCCCACCAGCCCCCAAAAAACAACGCTGGCGGCACGTCCTCTTCGGGCACCCCATCATTGTCACCATCACCCTTTACTTTCTCTGCGCGCTACTGGGCAATACCTTCGTGCCCTGGCTGGTGCAGCGCGTCGTCGTTCAACCCAACGAACTCCTCAGAGAGCGCCCCTACATTGAACGCACGATTGCATTCACCCGCAAAGCCTTCGGCCTCACCGATATTGAAGTAGAAGACTTTAACCCCCAAGGCACCCTCACCGCGCAAGACATCCAACAAAACCAGCTCACCATCGACAACATTCGCCTATGGGATACGCGCCCGCTGCTGGAATCAAACCGGCAACTGCAACAAATTCGGCTGTATTACGAATTCGCAGACGCGGATGTGGATCGCTACACCCTAATCGGGGCCGATCAATCCACTGACCGCAGACAGGTTTTAATTTCGGCCCGCGAGCTGAACTACGCGCAAGTGCCCACAGAAGCGCAAACCTGGGTAAACGAGCACCTCACCTACACCCACGGCTACGGTTTTACCATGAGCCCGGTGAACACAGCTGGCCCCAGCGGACTACCCGACTACTTCATTAAAGATATCGCCCACAATCCTAGTTCTGAGGAGGTAGCCCGCTCAATTCCGGTCGATAAGCCCCGCATTTACTACGGCGAACTCACCAATACTTATGTGATGTCAAATAGCCGGGTGCCCGAGCTAGACTATCCCAGCGGCAGCGAAAATGTGTACAACCGCTACGACGGTCAGGGCGGCATTAACATTGGCCCGCTGTGGCGGCGGCTGCTCTTCGCCAAGCATTTGGGCGACTGGCGCATGCTGCTCTCAGATGATCTGACCCCGGATACGCGACTGATGTTTCGGCGCAACATTGAAGCGCGCATCAGACGAATTGCACCGTTTATAGAATTTGATGACGATCCGTATTTGGTCATTGCGGATGCAGAAGGCGCTTATGCACCTGTCAATGAGGGAAAAAATGAAAACTACTTGTATTGGATGATCGATGCGTATACAACCAGCGATCGCTACCCTTACGCCGACCCAGACAACAACCGCTTCAACTACATTCGCAACACCGTCAAAGTTGTCGTTGATGCCTACAACGGCTCAGTGCATTTTTACATCGCCGATGACAGCGACCCCATCATCCGCACCTGGGCCAGAATTTTCCCCAACATGTTCGAGCCGCTCTCGGCCATGCCCAAAAATATTCTCAGCCACATCCGCTACCCCCACGACTTTTCGCTCATCCAATCCAATCAGCTCTTCACGTACCACATGACCGACCCCCAAGTCTTCTATAACCGAGAAGATCTGTGGCGCGCGCCCAACGAAATTTATGCCAATGAAGAGCAGGTGGTGAAACCCTACTACATCACCATGGAACTCCCCAATGAAGAAGCTGGAGAGTTCGTGCTGCTGCGCCCCTTCACCCCCGCCCGCCGAAATAACCTCACCGCCCTCCTCGCCGCCCGTTCCGACGGTGAAGCGTACGGCAAACAGCTACTTTACGAATTTCCGAAGCAAGAGCTTGTCTTTGGCCCAGAACAAATCGAAGCCAGAATTAACCAAGAGCCTGAAATTTCCCAGCGCATTTCCCTATGGAATACCCAAGGCTCACGCGCCAATCAAGGCAACCTGCTAGTCATTCCAATTGATGAATCTGTTTTATATGTAGAACCGCTGTATTTAGAAGCAGAGCAAAATCGCCTGCCCATTTTAGCCCGCGTGATTGTTGCTTATAAAAATCGGATTGCAATGGCACAAACCTTAGAACAGGGATTAAATGCCATTTTTGAAGGGACTAGCAACAGCAGCACTGCCATTATTCAAGCCGTAGAAAAGGCCGGGGGTGTAGACGAGCTTTTACTCCCAAGTTCAGAAGAACCGGGGCTTACCGTCAGTCCAGAATAAGGCCAGCGCAGGGCCTGACGACAACAGCGGCTGTGCCCAATTAAGGGCACAGCCGCTTCAGAACTGCTCAGATGATGGAGAGATAGCAAAGTGCGGATGCATACTCTCAGAGAAGGCTACGCCTACGTACTTTGCTAGTCATGTTAGCGGCTGTCCTACATAGGTTACAGCCAGGAATAGTGTTCTAACTAACATGACAGATGCAATAGAATTATTGCAACATGAAGCAGTTTTTGAACGATAGGGTTTCTTTAGCTAAATGCCGCCCGTAAGCAAAACAAAAACAATAAACCCAACCGCTAAGAAGACCAAAAATGATGGCGGCCCCTCAGCCCAACCTCTAGCAACGTCCCGTGTCCATCCACAGTTCAAGCAAACATATCGGCTTTCCCCGTGAGACACAATATTGTGTTGACGGCACCGGGGACACTCCAAATGGAACGTTTCATGAGATTGATCAACCTTTTCTCGCAATCGCTTAGCCATAAGTGACTCATCCTCCAAAAGTATGCATTTAGGTACGTGACCTGCTTAAGGCAGCGAGATCTTTCAGGAGTAGTGATTTTGCAATTGAGTGGTGTCACCACATACGCAATACGTATGCTACTGAGATATATTAATCAGGCGGCATAGTGAATAACCTCTAAGTGTCGCTAACCTGGGGAAAATCTGCACTTGACCGGCGCGTGTTTTCCTCAGTTATCGATCATTTTAATGACAGAAATAGTATCAAGCTTTTGTGGGTTGGCGCGCTCCAGACTGTTTCGCATCGTGTAGTCTGGTCGTCGGGTTCCACACACTCCGTAGCTACGGATACTAATCCAAGACTTTCTATATCGTTGAATACAGGTTAACACCCGTTTTTTACTAAACTGGTGGGATTACGGAGACTTATAAAGTTTTTTTACTTGATAAGGACAGTCCATAATTGCAAGAAAAATTACCTGCTTTTAGCGAAAATGGATGATTATAGGGAGTTAGATAGTGCGCGGAGTTATCACCTATATCGCTATTTGTTAGGTCGTTTAGCAATTGACCGTAGTGACAAAGGTGACCCAAACAACCAACATACTGCCAGACGAGTGGGTGAAAAAAGCCTGCGTAAAATCATCTCTGCTGTCCTTGCGGATGAAGCGGCTTGGCATGAAACCATTGGGCTAAACAGTAAAGATGCAAGACTGACCGCCGGTCGGGTGGCTGAAATGCTGGGCCAGCTAAAAGAAACCCTAGCAGCAGAATACAAAGATTACGATCTGCACTATAGCCGCGTTTTAACCCCTGAAGATATTTTGGTGGCGCTGCATCACCTCACAGAACTCGCCCCTGCGGAGCGATCGCGCTTAGGGTTACCCATGGGCGATAAGCTCACCTTGCTCAAACAAACCCTGCTATCGCTACAAATCAAAGATGGCTCCGCTAACTACGAATCTATCTTTAAAGCTTACAAAGAATCTGTCGGCCTAGAGTTTACAAGTTCAGAGACAACCCTCGAAAATCTCAATCAGGTCAATGATTTAATTGAGCAATCGGTGCGAACGGCGCTGCGTCACCTACCAAATAGAGCGCGGCGCTTCCATAAGCAAACCCCCGAGCCAGGCAGTGAAGACATTATTCTTGAACTCAGTCGTAAGGCGCAACGCGAGGTGCGTAGGTTATTGGTGCGCAGCGGCAACACCCAAGTTTTTTTAGTCGATAACGAAACCAAACATCCGTTCATTAGCCACTATCTGCCACCAGCCTTCATTAAAAAGTTCTCACAAACAATTGTGAGCAACGAACGGCTGACCGATCAGCTACCGGTGTACCTAAAGCAGGTCACCATACAGGCGAGGGGGCCACTGCCTTTTTCTGATACCGGCCTAGACTCACAACAGTGCAGCAATACCTATCCCCGGCTACTCAATCCATATCTGCAAGAGTTAGAGGGCCGCGTTGAACATGCTTTAATCGATGATATTCCTAGCCCCAGCGACTATGAACTCGCCTCACAAGGGGTCACTAAGCTCACCCTTAGCTTTTACATCAAAATAGACAACAGCTATGAAAGTGTCGTACCCGATGTATTTGCCACGTTGGCCAGCAGCAGCAACGAACGCAATCATTCCTGCCGCCGGGTAGATTTTGACTACAGCAGCACGGGCATTGGTGGCACCTTATCTCACATTATCAAAGTCATTAACACCACCCTGATTCAAGACATTGCCTGTCTGAGCCGGTTTTTCCCAATTGTGCGAGATGTGGCCTCTACGCAAACCATTATTCGAGACAATGTGTCTTCTCCTATTTGGGCACATAGCTTAGTTAAGCTCTGTCATAACCGTGCGGTGGGCGAAGCTCTGTGGGTTTACGAAGAGAATAAACCCACATCTTCCGAAGATTTTTCGTTTGGCGACCCAATTGGCCATGGTGACTTTTGCGGGTTCGACTTTTTCATTGCGCAGGCGCAGTCAGCTGTTCAGGCAAGACTACAGGCCATTCTAAATACGGGCGTAAACCCGGCGGATTATATCCAGCAGTTATGTGAAAAAGTTGAGCGGCAGCTAACCCTGAAGCGGGCCTGGCAAACCCTTGCCTACTATCCCTTTTCTTCCATGGGGATGATTGGCATGATTCATCAGAAAATTCTGAAGGATCAATTCAAGCATCGAGCGCTTTGCAGCACGGACTCGGATGTTTATTTCGCGGCCTTTCTCTCCATTACAGAAGCCCTACTCGATGAAGGGGCTTACCGAGCCGCCTACCATAACCTCAAAAAGCTAGAACTCTTAGAGACCTATGCCCTTGAGAGCTTAGCGCCCAAAAATAGTGCAACCATCGATACGAATCGCTGCGAGATTTTTTCGAGCCAGCTGATTATTCGCTATTTGCTGTGCAAAGCCACTTACTATTATCTATACGATTTGCAAGGGCCGATTGCGGCACACATTCAGCGTGAATTTTCGGCTCAAGTGACCCGTCAGCAGCTGGTAGAAAAAGCGTGGACCATTCTTGAAAGCGCCCAGGAACATGTCAAAGCCCGATTAAAAAAATATCTGGTTGTAGGCGAGGTATCTCAGGGCACCTTTAGCCCCCATTACAAGCTCTTGAGCCGCATATATCTGCTAAGGGCGCGCCTCTTAACCTTTTTCCCGCGCTCGGTGCCCCATGCCGGAAAACGCCTGCCCACCGAAAATTTTTCGGGGCAGCAAAGAACAGAAGCCTCCGTGCATTGGGGCAAGCTTTATTTATTAGAAAAAGCGCGACTCTACATTGCCGCTGAAGGCGATGGGGAAACCTACGCGTATTATGCCGCGCTGCAAAGCTGCTACTACCTCACAACCGCTTACACCGATCCGCAACAACTGACGCTCTCTGATCCTAGATCAGGCAAAACGCACACCCTTAGCTACGATCACTGCCTTACCTGGGCCAAACGGCTGAGAGACCATGCCTTGCTGGCATACGCCAGAACAGGCCGCTTGTGCTATAACGCCATTAAAGAAAAAAGTGGTCAGCCGGAAGAGTTTGATGAGTACGGACGCTATCGCATTGAAAAACTTCCTGCCATTTTTGAAGATAGGGGACTGCAAAAGGGCCGAAAAACCAGTGATAACAATGAGTTTTTAACTCTCGATATTTCTTTATTGGCGATTAAGCCAGAACATTTGTCTCATATTACGGCCAACCCGCCTAACCAAACTGTTTATTTATTTGGCACCAATGCCTGTCACATTTTCTTGGCTAGGGGGCTTTATTTGCTATGCAGTAACGATAATGAAGAGTTCCAAGGAAGCGGATCAAACGAGCAGACAAGCAAGCAAACAGCCGAACAGGCGGCCGAGCAGGCAGATGAACAGATCAACTGGAGCCACAAACTGGAACTGGCGGGACGGTTGTTTGATTTGGCTTGGGCGATCGCAGAAGATGGCTGCGGACTGGCACGAGATGAAACAGAACGTCAGAGAAAGAACATAACCCGCACCTTCAACACTGGCAAAGCGACAGATCAATATACATCTAGAGAAATTGACTCCGTTCGAGATTTATACCCTCGGCGGGTGAGTGAAGTGGCTGATATCGGCAAAATATTTTCGGTGGCTTGTATGGTGCTAAAGCTACACCTTCTACCCGAGAGTAAAAGGCCCCCTATTGTGGAAGATATCCATAAGCTATTCGCAATGATTCATGGAGAATATCGCCTAGAGAGCAAACGTTTTCTGCAGGCCCTCTTGCTCAGGCAATCACGCTATAATGGCCATCTTGAAGCGTTTCTGAGCAGTGCGCAAACCGTGCTAAAAGCGTATATTCCAGAGTCTACGGCACCAGCAACGCCAGAAGAAATGCAAACGCATCGCAATGAGCTGATGCAAGCGCTCTTTGCCACATTATTAAGTGAAGGATTGGGCTAGAGTAAACAGCTAAAGTTTGCACAAACAGCTAAAGTTTGCACAAAAGGTTAGTGGATTTCTAACCGGTTATCACGCCGCACAGCACTGGATAAAGTCAGAACATGACCTGTTTTATCAAACACTTAGAAGCGTAAAAAATGCTTCAAGCCATCATCTCTTAAGAGATAATGGCTTGAAGCAGCACTTAAACACGAGCAAAGTAGACGTTTACAGAGAGTCTCTAAAAACTATCTCGAGATCATCGCTAAGCAATATCAAAGCGATCTAGGTTCATCACTTTGTCCCATACGGCAACAAAGTCTTGAACAAACTTCTCTTGCGAATCCGCACAGCCGTAAACTTCAGCGATCGCCCTCAATTGAGAACTAGAGCCAAACACCAAATCAAACCGAGTGCCTGTCCACTTCACTGCGCCTGTAGCGCGATCGCGCCCCTCAAACACATCTTCCGCATCAGACACCGACTTCCACACCGTACCCACATCCAACAAGTTCACAAAGAAATCATTGGTCAAGGCCTCCGGCTGCTGCGTAAGCACACCATGTTGATCGCCGCCAGCATTGGTATTCAACACTCGCATACCACCCACCAGCACTGTCATCTCAGGCGCACTCAATGTCAGTAGCTGAGCCTGATCCACCAGCATATTCTCAGCAGGTACTTTGGGTTTCCCATCAAGATAATTACGGAATCCATCCGCAATCGGCTCCAGCGGTGCAAAAGAAACCACATCGGTTTGTTCCTGAGAAGCATCTGCGCGTCCCGGTGTGAACGGCACTTTAAGATTGCTCACACCCGCATTCTTGGCGGCTTGTTCAATCCCTGCACAGCCCCCCAACACAATGACATCGGCCAGAGAAACACGCTTATTGCCAGACTGGCCATTGTTGAAGTTGGTTTGCACCGTCTCCAGCGCTTGCAACACCGTTGCTAACTGCTCGGGCTTATTCACCGCCCAGTCCTTTTGCGGTGCCAGCCGCACCCGCGCACCATTGGCTCCGCCGCGCTTATCAGAATTACGAAACGTAGAAGCTGACGCCCACGCCGCTGACACCAGCTGAGAAACCGAAAGGCCCGCCGTCAAAATCTGTTGCTTCAGCGCTTCAGCATCCTGATCATTAATTAACTCATGGGTCACCGCCGGAATCGGATCTTGCCAAATCAGCTCCTCGGCGGGCACTTCAGCGCCTAGATACCGAACCCGAGGCCCCATATCGCGGTGCGTTAGCTTAAACCATGCCCGCGCAAAAGCATCGGCAAACTGTTCTGGATGCTCATAGAATCGGCGTGAAATGGGTTCGTAAATCGGATCCATTTTCATCGCCATATCCGCCGTGGTCATAATAGGCGCATGTCGCTGATTGGGATCGTGCGCATCGGTCACCGCGTCAGCAGCTTGCCCGCCCGCAGGCACCCACTGGTGCGCCCCCGCCGGACTCTTAGTCAGCTCCCACTCATAGCCAAACAAATTCTCGAAATAGTTGTTGTCCCACTTCACAGGGTTGTTAGTCCATGCGCCTTCAATGCCGCTGGTAATGGCATGCACGCCCACGCCAGAGCCAAAGGCATTCTTCCAGCCCAGGCCCTGCTCTTCCATGCTCGCGCCCTCAGGTTCACGGCCCACTAAGGCGACATCCCCCGCACCGTGGCACTTACCAAAGGTGTGTCCGCCTGCGACCAGCGCCACCGTCTCTTCATCATTCATGGCCATACGACCAAACGTTTCACGAATGTCTCGGCCCGAACCTACCGGGTCAGGCTGACCGTTCGGCCCTTCTGGATCTACATAGATTAGGCCCATCTTCACCGCACCGAGCGGATTTTCCAGATCGCGATCGCCGGTGTAGCGCTTCTCATTGGTTAGCCATTCGTCCTCATTGCCCCAATAGATGTCTTCTTCTGGCTCCCAAATATCTTCGCGGCCACCGGCAAAGCCAAATGTCTTTAGGCCCATCGATTCTAGGGCGCAGTTACCCGCCAAAATCATCAAATCAGCCCAGGAGAGCTTGCGGCCATACTTTTGTTTAATAGGCCATAGCAACCGGCGAGCCTTGTCGAGGTTGCCATTATCAGGCCAGCTATTGAGTGGTGCAAAGCGCTGGTTACCCGTGGCTGCGCCGCCGCGCCCGTCACCGATGCGATAGGTGCCCGCACTGTGCCAAGCCATCCGAATAAACAGCGGGCCGTAATGACCATAGTCCGCAGGCCACCAGTCTTGAGAAGACTGCATCAGCGCAAAAATGTCTTGCTTAACCGCGCTCAAATCGAGACTTTTGAATGCCTCAGCATAGTCAAACGTCTCTCCCATTGGGTTGGTTTGCGGCGAATGCTGATGGAGAATTTTTAGATTTAGCTGCTCAGGCCACCAGTCTTGGTTCGATCTGCCGGTGCCTGCGGTGAACTTGGGCGTCCCGCCAGAGAATGGACACCCACCGTTAGAAGCAAGTGTTTTTTCTGAAGCAACTGTTTTGTCAGCGATCGCTTTTGAATCATGAGCCTGAGCGCTGATATCGGGGCTAGTCATAAAATCTCCTGTCAGAAATGAGGTGCGAACGTTGTGACATGGCTAGAGGATGAGCCGCTTAATCCAGAAAACGGCCTTAAATCAAAGAGAACATCCTTTAAAGTCAACAAAGCCTATCGTCACAGCCATAAAAACTTAACGACAGATTCGCAGAACGATTTCAAAATGATAGTAGCCCTGGACTTCACGGGGCCGGAAAGCTTCCAAAAGTTTTAAATTTATATAGGTATTTATCTATCAAAATCCATCAAAATTCATAGCCGTTTCCTATCATCAGCAACACCAACAGATATTCTATAGAGACTCTCATAAACAGCGCCGCATTCTATGATTTATGCCCCTCAAGCAAGGCGCATAAATCATAGCCACATACATAGCTAGTCCTAACATTAAGATTTCGAACAATTGCATCACTATCACTGTGATAATTCGTCTTGTCATTTACATGGCAACAAAAAATAAAAGGCAGAGAAACAAACAGCTTCAACAAACGAAGCCATTGAACCAACCTCAGCAACTGACGATTAAACCAATCCAGACACAAAGACGTTAAAAAGCCTGCATGCTTAGGCATGCAGGCTTTCTAAGTTAGCCATATAGGCGATGTTTTCATCGATAAAACAGCCTGCATGCCAGGTCTGCTAATCGCCTTTATTCAGGATTAATAGAGCTGTTGTCGCGTTGATGAATAGTGAACTTAACGACCCACCCTAATCGATCAAGAAATTGAACTAATTTATCTATTGTAAATCGATTGAAATGACGATTAAACAAATGAGAAACTTCAGGCTGCTGAACATTTAGGAGCACTGCCAGCTCTCTTTGTTTCAACCTTTTATTGAGCATAATGGCACGCAACTCTTGCCCCAAATCTGCACGAATATAAAAAGGGGCACCACTACTTTCTGCCTGACCCAACTCAGCCCTATCTTCCGAACTCAAACTATCATTTTTGTCTTTCATAATGATCTTTCACCTAGCTCTTGAACGACTGAATACATAACGCCACTCCGATATCGATGCCACTCCGATATCGATGCCACTTTGATATCAACGCCCATTGGGTACCCGCATGAAGTTGACCAAGCAGTGAGGGCAAACCTCACAATTAACAATAGCTCTTAAGTAAGAATAATTCTTATTTATAAAAAAGGCAATGAGTATAAGTGCTCGGCTATATTCATTAGCCTTAATGCGAATACACGTCGGCCCTCTTCCTCATGCCCTTAGCGCATCCCTTTCGATAGAAAGGGATGCGCTAACGTCTAGTGGCCTTTACCCACAGCGCTAAAATATTGACCAACCGCATTAGCCGTAGACGACGAGATAATCCCATCGCTAACCAGCATGTCTATCGCATCTTCCCGTTCGATCGCGGCCACCTGCAGCGCAATCCGACGCTCAAACTTATGGGCAGCGGCAGGGTACCTTTGGGCGCTCTGAACAATTCTGCGCTGCGCCCTAGCGTGTCCTTCACGGTAGTAGGCGAGGCACTCGTCAAAAGTGTCTTCTTTTTGACATTGTCTCGGTAGGCTCAGCAGCCGATTAATGACTTGATGGGTGACCTGAGCGATCGCTAAATCACACTGATACAGCACTGAAAACTGCTGCAAATTAGCGCGATCGCGCCACTTTCCAGGTAACACCCATTTCAACAACCGTGCCCCGCGCACCTCAATCCGCGTCATCAACAGGCGCGCTGTCAGCGGTGAGGGCGGCAACTGATTCGCCACAAGCTCACTTTTCCGGGCGCTGATGCCCAAATTCGCTCGCGTGAATGCCGCCGCCGACAAAATGCCATGGTCGTGCAAATGATGATACCCCTGCTGTTCTATCGTCAGTGCCTGTAACCAAATAGCTCGCTGCCGCTGGCCTGCATCTGTTTTCATATCATCCCAAACGGTGGCGAGCTGAGCCTCTGCATCGGCCAAAGACTGATTGATTTGGTGGCTCACCTCCTCAATTTCTGCCTGATATTGTTCACCTTCCAGCCGCAGGTTTCGCAGCGCCTGCAGCGCCTTTTTATCCGCCGTAATAATGGCTTCAGCCGTCTCCAACTTATCTGTCACCGAAGACTTGTTCAAATTCAGGCGACTCAGCAATGCACCCATCGTAGTGCCTGGAATCAACAGCGTAAACAACGCCACCCCCAGCGTCAGCGCCACCAAAAAGCGGCCATCTACCATGTCATTTTCTATGCTCAGCGCCAAGGCTAGCCCCACCGCGCCCCGCAAGCCGCCCCAAGTCAGCACGGTTTGTTCAGCAACAGAAACCGCAGGCGCAGTATGAATGCGATTAATAAGCGGAATTAGGGTAAAAATGACCACCGCCCGAGAGAGCAAAACAGCCGCGATCGCCACTGCCAACGCAGAAAATAACGGCACCATCGCACCGACTTCAGCCAGTATCTGAGCGCTTGCCAACCCCACCAACAAAAAGATCAAACTGTTCGTGAGAAAAGAGAGATATTCCCACAACTCATTTAAAAACTGCCGAGACTCAGGCTTTAGCCGCGCAGATATCATCCAACTGCTCACCATGCCCGCACTAAGCACCGCAATGACACCTGAAATATGCAAAAAGTGCTCAGCGACCAGAAATGTCCCAAAGGCCAAAATGCCAGACAACGTGCCTTGAATAAAAGGATTTCGACGGGCAGCAATCAAAAAATAGCTCATCACCCCTGCCAGCAGTGCGCCCACCATCAGACCACCCACAAAAGAGCGCAAGAACAACCCCAGCCCCTCCAACACCAAATTGTCAGTGGTCATCGCAGCTGCCGCCAAAATCAAATTAAACGTGACGATGGCCGTTGCATCATTGAACAAACTCTCTCCTTCCACCAGCACCACCAGCTGTTTTGGCACGCCCAACTCTTTAAATAGCGCAATCACAGCAACCGGATCTGTGGCCGAAATCAATGCCCCAAATAGCAGCGCCTCCTGCCAGCCCAGCGGCGTTAGCCACACCATCAGCGTAGCGACCATGCCCGTTGCCAGCAGCAGCCCCACCGTTGCCAGCACCAGCACAGGTGTAATGTTGCGCAGCAGCAGCCGCACATTAAGATTCAACGCCGATTCAAAAATCAGCGGTGGTAAAAAGATAAAAAGAATCGCCTCATGGGACAGATTCAGACTAGTAAGCGCTTCGATGCCAGGAATGCGTTCTCCCAAAAAACCGAGAGAAAGCCCGACAATAACCAACCCAACCGTATAGGGAAAGTGAAGACGGCGAAGTGCGATTGCACTCAAACAGGCCACCAACAACAGCCCTAAAATCGTGGTTTGAAACGTCAGCAGCGAAAATTCCATAGCGATCGCGAAAGTTCTGCCGCAGAGCCTACAGCAGTCGCCCTAAGTTAGTAGTCATCAGGGCAATCATAATTCGATGCTTTGAGAATTACCTGAGCCGTTCACGATTATTCGTCAGGTCGCTCTCATCAAAATCTTCGTAAAGTCGCTGAGCGAAGGCAACCCGCCGGTTGATGGCAGCGATGGAGAATGTATGTCTAGCTTCTTACCGAGCATTGGCGCCTTAGCGCAACAGAAAAATCTCTCAAGACGGAAAACCCTTTAGTGTCATATTCCGTAACTAATCGTATCTCTATCAGTCAGGCTGAGAGTGGTAGTTTAATTTCGTAACCGTAGAATAAACTCATGAATGACTCATCAAAATCCCAACACGAATAAGCAGACTGATTCCGCTAGGGCAGCTAACAGGCAACGCAAACCTGGCAATCGTAATATTGTTGGATTTGGATTTGACTTCCACCCAGAAGTCTTTATTGCTTCCGCTGTATTAATTTTTCTGTTTGTCACCATCACGCTTATTTTCCGAGAACCTGCCGAAAGTGCTTTCGGGGCTGTGCAATCAGGCATTGCCGAAGGCATGGGCTGGTTCTTTATTCTATCCGTCAGCTTTTACTTAGGATTGGCGTTGTTGCAACAATATTAAAGGGACAGTATGATTCCTGCCTTGCCTCCAGTTGAGGGCTATACCTTGGTTTAACCGACATAGCTATCCGGCTTAGCGACCTGAATCATGCGATTTAGCACAAGACACTGCACCTT
>JBGCGG010000165.1:0-30533 GCA_045110585.1 Phormidesmis sp.
TGCCCAGTTCACATTCGTGGGGTTGAGCGCTCCCACATAGTCCGTTAGCCGTTGCTTTTCGTACTCAGAGGCTTGGCTAAACCAGCCCAGTGTAGTGTCGTTGTCGTGAGTGCCGGTATAGATCACAAAGTTAGGTGAAACATTGAACGGCAAATAAGGATTGGTTTGATCGCCGCCAAAGGCAAACTGGAGGATTTTCATCCCAGGGAATTCAAAGCGATCGCGCAATTCCTCAACTGGCGCATCAATCAGGCCCAAATCTTCCGCCAAAAATGGCAGCTGTCCCAGCTTTCGGCCCACCGTTTCAAAAAATGCCTGCCCCGGAGCCTCTACCCACTCACCATTAATAGCTGTGTCTTGTCCGGCAGGCACCGACCAGTACGCCGCAAACGCCCGAAAATGATCAATTCGAATAATATCTACCTGGTTCAGCAAACACTGAATGCGCTGAATCCACCAGGCAAACCCATTCTCTTCAAGCGTTTCCCAGTTATAAATTGGATTGCCCCAAAGCTGACCCGTCTCACTAAAATAATCCGGCGGAACCCCAGCCATTTGAGACGGTTCTAAGGTTTGCTCATCCAGCATAAAGTTCTCAGGCCGCGCCCACACATCCGCACTGTCATGGGCCACATAAATCGGCATATCGCCCACAATCTGAATGCCGCGATCATTTGCGTAGGTTTTTAGCGCCAGCCACTGCCGGTAAAATGCAAATTGCATAAACGTTTGAAAGTGAACCTCTTCCGCTAGCTCGACCCTAGCGTGTCCTAACGCCGCCGGGTTTCGATGGGCAATCTCCGTTTCCCACTGTGTCCAAGACGCTCCCCCGTTCGCTTCTTTCAGCGCCATAAACAGGCTGTAGTCTTCAAGCCAATCGTCATTTTTTTGACAAAAGGTTTTAAACGTTGCTTTTGTCTCTGTATCTGCAACGTGCTTAAAATTTTTGGCTGCTGAGCGCAAAAGCGGCATTTTAAATGCCGTCACTGCCTCATAGTCCACAGTGCTCTCATTAAACGAGAGCGTCAGCGAAAGGTCTGCCTCGCTCAGCAACCCTTCTGCCTGTAACGTTTCTAAATTAATCAACAGCGGATTGCCCGCCATCGCAGAATAGGCCATGTACGGCGAATTTCCATGCCCCGTAGGGCCAAGCGGCAAAATTTGCCAAAGCGTCTGCTGGCTTTCTTCCAAAAAATCTACAAATCGGTATGCAGGAGCGCCCAAATCGCCGATGCCAAAGCGACCCGGTAAAGAAGTGGGATGAAGTAAAACGCCGCTAGATCTGGGAAAAGCCATGTGCAGTACAGTCACGTCGCTCAGCACTCTATCACGGGCCTAAGAATGCAGATGTCTTCTTTTAGAAAGAAGAGTAAGAGAATGTCAAAACTTCAACAATACGATGCAATTATGGTTCCGGGCATCGTAAATGGTGGATTGTATTCGCCGTTTGCGCGTCACTTTGGCCGTTGATTGGCCGTTGGTTGGCCGTTGATTGGCAGCGGTTTCAGCCAGTGTCTTCGCTGCCGTCAGCAAAGTGACCCAAGCGATCGCTGCTTTCAGTAGCGATCAGCGTGTAGACCACAGATCCGGTAACAAAATGTATAGGAACCCAGCCCCCACGGTCGATCTTATTATTGAAATGATTGATCAACCCCACCGTCCGATTGTGCTCATTGAGCGGCTTAATGAACCCTACGGTTGGGCCTTACCCGGCGGCTTTGTCGATTATGGCGAATCGGTAGAAACGGCTGCCGTACGCGAGGCCCAAGAAGAAACCAACTTGGCCGTCACGCTGGTGGAGCAGTTTCACGTCTATTCAGATCCTGCTCGCGATCCGCGTAAGCACACCCTGAGCGTGGTTTTTATTGCCACTGCCACTGGCACCGCCACTGCCCAAGATGATGCCAAAAGCCTCGTGATTGTGAACCCGTGGGAAATGCCCAGCCCGCTGTGTTTTGACCACGACAAAATTTTGCGTGACTATTGGCGCTACCGTCACTACGGGCACCGGCCCAGACTCATCGAACCCAGGTTATAGCGGTTGCCTTTAAGGTTCTGTATTTTAAGCGCTGTATTCATGCTTGTACTTTAAGACCTTGTATTTACCGGCCATTGCGACGGCTGACTCCAACCCGTAAAATAAGCCTCGACTTATCTTTTGTGCAAAAGCGCTTCTAACACCGTGCGTAAAATCATTAAAACCGACCAGGCTCCGGCCCCTGTAGGTCCTTACAATCAGGGCATCGTGGCCTCCGGTGCCATGCTGTTTGTCGCAGGGCAAATTCCGCTGGATGCGGCAACGGGCGAGCTAGTGGGTGAAACGGTGGGCGAACAGACTGAAAAGTCGCTGCAAAACCTGAAGGCTGTGATTGCGGCGGCTGGCTCTGATCTTTCTCAAGTCGTCAAAACGTCTGTGTTCTTGAAGGATATGAATGACTTTGCCGCCATGAATGAGGTGTATGCCAAGCACTTTGGCGATGAAGCTGCGCCCGCTCGCGCTTGTGTGGAAGTGGCGCGGTTACCCAAAGATGTGCTGGTAGAAATTGAATGTATTGCGATGGTGCCCGATTAGGGACGGGGCGGGTGGGGGTTGTGCCTTTAATCCAATCCCAATTTAATGCGTAGAACAACAAACTTTTTAAGGGGAAAACATGGCAGATTCTTTGGCGATCGCAATCCTAGCAGCGGGCAAAGGCACCCGCATGAGATCTTCACTCCCCAAAGTCCTCCATCCTCTCTGCGGTCTCACCCTCGTAGAAAATGTGTTGGCCAGCACCCAATTGGTGAACCCCACCCGCAAAATTGCCATCATTGGCTATGCGGCAGAGCAAGTCAAAGCCACCCTCTCGCCGGTTGCTGATTTAGAGTTTGTAGAACAAACGCAACAGCTCGGTACGGGCCATGCCGTACAGCAAGTCATTCCAGCCTTGGAAGGGTTTGAAGGCGATCTTTTAGTGCTCAACGGAGATGTGCCCTTACTCAAGGCCGAAACCGTAGAGCAAATGATGAAAACTCACCGCGACAACGGTAACGCAGCCACCATTCTCACCGCCCAAATGGCCGATCCAACTGGCTATGGTCGCGTTTTCTGTGACGATAATTTGATCGTAGAAGAGATTATCGAGCACCGCGATTGCACAGACGCGCAGCGAGCAAACACGCGCACTAATGCCGGTATCTACTGCTTCAAATGGTCTGAACTGATGAAGATTTTGCCCCATCTCAAATCAGACAATGACCAAAACGAGTACTACCTCACCGATGTCATTAAAGATCTTTCGCCGGTTATGGCGATGGACGTTGATCCTTCAGAAGTTGCAGGCATTAACAATCGCAAGCAGCTTTCTGAAGCTGAAGCTGTAATGCAAAAGCGCATTAAAGATGAGCTTTTGCTCTCAGGTGTCACGCTAATCAATGCGGCCAGCATTACGATTGATTCAACGGTGACGGTAGAGCCAGATGTGATTTTGGAGGCGCAAACTAATTTGCGCGGCCATTCGGTGATTAAAGCAGGCTGTCGGATTGGCCCTGGTTCACTGGTCGAAAACAGCACGATTGGTGAAAATACTACGCTGGTTCATTCTGTTGTTACCGATAGTGACGTTGCCGCGAATGGGCGGATTGGCCCCTTTGCGCACCTGCGCGGTAAAGCGGTGGTAGGAGAGAACTGCCGGATTGGGAACTTCGTTGAAATTAAGAAATCGACTATTGGGGCGCAGTCGAATATGGCGCACTTATCTTACCTGGGCGATGCTGAACTGGGCGAGCAGGTGAATGTAGGGGCGGGCACCATCACCGCCAACTATGACGGGAAGAACAAGCATAAGACGGTACTGGGCGATCGCACTAAAACGGGCGCAAATACTACCCTCGTTGCGCCCATCACCGTTGGTGATGATGTCACCATCGCCGCAGGCTCTACCCTCACTAAAGACGTTGAATCCGATTGCTTAGCCTTGAGCCGCAGCCAACAAAAGACAATTCCTGGCTGGAAACCAAAGTACCTACGGGATGAGTAAATCGGAGACGGGATGAGTAAAGCGGAGACGGGATGAGTAAAGCGGCGCGGATGGACTGGCTGATGATGCGCAGTTTCTCTGGCAATGTGTAGCGTCAGTCAGCTTTGTTTATGGTGTCCTGCTGCTTTCTGATTCCTCAGTAATTTCTAAGTTTAATGATTGCTGACAGGCCATATCTCATGGGCACTCTGGAGATATGGAAAATACTTATGCTGCGTCCCCAAAAATTACCACGGGTCAAATGACTACGGGCTTCTTTCGCTCTCGCCTCGCTAAGCAAATTGCGGCTTGGGTGTTTTTGGGCATCGTCACGATTGAAGGCATTGTGTTTGTGCCGTCTTACTGGCGACGGCAAGACGAAGAGCTGCGCAAGCTGGAATCGGTGTCTCAAGAAGTGCTGAGTACAGTAAAGCTGAGCATGATGAGCGATACCCCGGAGCGATCGCTGTTAAATAACGTTTTTCTGCGAGAAGACTCTGTGATTAAGGGGATTTCTTTGCACAATGCTGAGGGGCAGCGAGTAGATAGTTTGGGTGAGATGCCTACCTTTGATGAAGAGATATTGACGCAGCCATCCGGCTACGGTCTTTGGCGCATGGCCAATGGGCCAACCAGCATGCTTGCCATTCGGAAACTGGCAGATAATAACACCCGTTACGATGTGGCATGGCCTAGCGGAAATTCGGGCTATATTTTGGCGATTCGCCACGATGCCACAGCTGTGCAACAGACTATGGGCCGCTATGTGTTCGGGGTGACGATTTTAGTCATCATTATTTCAGCGTTTGTGACCCTGGTAACGCTGGCCGTTATTCAGCGGATTGTGATTCGGCCCTTGCTGCTGCTACGGGATGATTTGGCTGTGGTGGGAGAAGCGATCGCGCAAAGCCAAACGCCCAACTTTGCTAGCCTAGAGCGCATTAGCAACAATGAACTAGGGGAGGTTTCCACTGCGTTTCAAGGCATGTTTGAGCGGATTCAAAAAGAAATTAGCGATCGCCGCCAAGTTGAAACCTGTCTGCGCAAGGAACAACAAAAAGCGGATCGTTTGCTGCTGAATATTTTGCCTGCTCAAATTGCCGCCCGGTTAAAAGAAAATGAAGATAACCAAGGTGCGATCGCTAACCGATTCGATACGGCGACTATCCTCTTTGCCGATATCGTCAACTTTACGAACATTGCTGCCAATACGGGGCCAACTGCCCTGGTCTGTCAGCTCAACGATATTTTTTCAGCATTTGATGCTATTGCCCAACGCCATCGCCTGGAAAAAATTAAAACGATAGGGGATGCCTACATGGTGGTAGGCGGCGTGCCTAGCCCCAGTGAAGACCACGCCCACTCTGTGATGGCTATGGCCATCGAGATGATGGAATTTGCCCAGGGCTACACCGTCTCAGACCAAGATGGAAACCCGCATCAGCTCTGCCTGCGGATTGGCATTAACTCTGGCCCCGTGGTGGCAGGCGTCATTGGCACCCAAAAGTTCTCTTACGATTTGTGGGGAGATGCTGTAAACATTGCCAGCCGGATGGAATCGCACGGCTTGGTCAATCGCATTCAGGTCAGCGAAGAGACTTACTTGCAGCTTAAAGAAAGCTACCTATTTGAAGATCGTGGATACCTCACCATAAAAGGGAGAGGAGAGATGCGAACATTCTTGTTGAAGTCTGCGCTACCCCATACGTTATCTATGGAGATGGCCGCCTAGTAGCCATGTATTTGCTCAGTCATTTTCCCTCAAAAGCCCAATCCAATCGCTGCCTTAGGCATCAGCCCCGTTCACAATGATGCAACGATATACTTTCAGTACGTTTTCATAATTTTGGTGATGGGCTTTTCGTCATGGTTTTAACCATTCTTTCCCTGGTAATTGGTTACCTTACGCTTAGCGTGAGTACCGCGCTGCTGTACGCGACTTGGCTAAGTGGGGCCGGTAACACCATCACACCCGAATTTATTGCGTTTGCTTCTGTTTGCAGCCTGGGCTTTGCCGCCCTGAGTGGTTGGTTAGCCGCGCTTGTGGCTCAGCGCGCCCCCATCACACATGCCATGGCCTTTTCTCTGATGCTCGCTATTATTTGGGGATTTTATACCTTTACCGGTGACCCTAAAGAGCCCTTGCCACTATCGCTATTAAACTTAGCCGTAGGCGTCACCGGAATTATGGCCGGTGGCTGGATTCGGCTTATTCAAATGCAGAAACGCGACCAGATCAGAGAACGGCTATCAGACTAAATTTAATCGGATGATGACGGGGCGTCGGGGCTGCTGGGCGTTTGGCTTAAGTGGTTAAATGCGCTGAGGTTAAATGCGCAGCCCAAAGTAAGTCAGCACTAGCTCCGCTTGCCCAGGATTACTGACCTCATGAGATTCGCCAGGGGCGATCGCAATGCAAACCCCAGGCGTTAATGCGATCGCTTCACCTTCCACCACAATTTGTCCCGCGCCAGACTCGACAAAAAATACTTCATGCATGTCTGTATGGGCATGGGCCTTAGCCACCTGTCCGGGCTGAAAGCGCGCCTGTGAAAAATTCGTCAAATGCGGCAAATCGCCCATGCGCAGCATGACCTGCTTTTTGATGGCTGCATTATGCGAAACCGACTCTATGGGCAGCTGTTGAAGGGAGGTGATTTTCATGGGCCTAACGGGCAATAACTTTTGGTCGCGTCGTTGCTAGCTCAGGTTCCGAGGTCTTCCGACTAAGGGCTGCGCCGAGCAGATAACCAGCCACACAAATCATGAGTCCGTACACATTTACGCCTAAGTCCAGCGCGTACTTGCCACTGCCGATGCTGAGCCAAGCCGGGAAAAAGGTGACGCCCAATGCACTTTCTAAGACCCGCATAACCCCAAAGGTAAGTCCTGGCCAAAAGGCGAGGTGAAAGCTTAAAGCACCTGCTTTGCGGATGAACGCAAGTAAGAAAATAGGCGCTAGTCCCATCACCATGGTGCCGCTGATAGTGGTGGCTGAGATGATGGCCGGGCCAACTTTATCTCCCATGTAGATGCTGAAAAGGGGAAGGTTGCCGAGTAGGGCGATCGCCACAATCCACCAGCGGCCTAGCCGTGCCTGCTGCTCGGTGGGTTCTCCTTTGCGGTTGCTCCAGTCCCGTGCGCCGAGCTTAGCCACACTCGAAAAGGTGGAATCTAGCGTAGAGCCAGCGCTGGTGAGCATAATCGCATTGAACACGAGCAGCATAGGCAGCCCCAGCAAGGCCGGTACGGCTAGTGTGGGCTGACCATCTATGCCGTTAGCCCTTGCGTACAGGCCCACAAAGCTGAAGAGGAAAATGAAGCCGCCGCTAATCAGTCCGGCGATGACAAAGCCTTTGACCATGACTTTGGGGGATGTGATAAAGGCGCGATCAGTCATCACCGGATCATGGAAGGGATAGCTCAGCACCTGCACCAGTGCTAGGCCGCAAAAGGTAATACCTGCTAAAGATGTTTCTGAATCGACGGCGGGCAGACCTTGGTTGGCAAACCCTGGGCCAAGCGTAGCGAGAATGACCACTAACAGCACCGCAGCCAAAATCATCTGAGCGCTATCGGTGAGTAAGCTAGAGCGCAAGCCCCCCAGCAGAGAGTAATACACCGTGAAGGCCGTAACTAGGGCAGCGGCAATCCAGTAGCCAGTGCTGCCTTCTGCACCAAAATATAGGGAAAAGACTTTGGTATTTGACCAAACTTCGTTGAGGAGGCGAATGGCGATCGCAAGCAAAAACAGCCGCGCACAGACCTTGCCATACTTACTGACTAAAAACTCTGGAATAGAGCGGTAGCCGCCTCGGGTCCGCAGATAGTAAAGGGCGATCGCCGCCGTTAAAAAACTGAGATAGTACATGGCGTAGCCAACGCCACCCGCAATGCCAAATGCATTCCCGAGGGTGGCTGCATTATCAATACTTTTGGCAAAAATCCAAGAAATGGCCGCACTCGATACCAGCAGCCATAGTCCTGGTGCTTGCCCTCGTTGAGACTGCCCTTCAAAGAAAGCGGTGGCCGACACCCGATCAGGCGTCGTTTTTTTCACCAAGCGGTAAATGAAAAAGCCATAAGCGGCCAACAAAAGCCAAACCAGCGCGGTCGAAAGCGTCATAGATTAATTTGTTTTCAGAGAAAGAAAAACCTGAATCAATCTAAACAGAAAATGTGATGCGCCATACTTAAAATTACATAAGAAATTTGTTTTGGGTGAGGTTTTGGGTCATCACAATAGCGATGGCGATGACCCAAAACCTCACCTAAAAACAACAAATCCCGCTCAATGTCTGAGCGGGATTTGTCAGCTATGCCAAACGAATCGTTAGCGTAAGCTGTCGCTAAGTGCTTACCGTACGATGTTTGCAGCGAGGGGATTACAGCGAGGGTGCAATGAGCTGCTCCGCGCCTGGCATCGTCATCACCTTAGAGAGCGGCGCAGCATCGGGTACATCCGGCAGCGTCGTCTCAATTTGAGAGGCAACCTCAATGGTCTTGGCGCTGTAGGTCTGAATCGCCACTTTGGGATACAAGCCAATGCCAATAATCGGCACCAGCAGGCACATAGCCACTAACGCTTCACGAGGCAAAATAGCCCAAGACTTGTCAGCCGGAATTTTGACCTCTCGTACGTCCCCATAGAAAATGGAGCGCAGCATAGAGAGTAAGTAAATAGGCGAGAGCACCACACCCACGGCTGCTAACAGCACAATGGCAGCTTTAAAGAAGACGTTGTACGCGTCGCTGGTTGCAATTCCTAAAAAGACCGTAATCTCAGCTACGAATCCGCTCATGCCCGGCAGTGCCAATGAAGCCATTGCCCCCGCCGTGAAGAGGGCAAACGTAATTGGCATCGCCTGTGCTAGGCCGCCCATTTTGCTCATGCTAAGCGTGTGCGTGCGCTCGTAAGCCACCCCAGAGAGGAAAAACAGCACCGCAGCGACTAATCCGTGGGAAATCATTTGCAGCATCGCGCCGCTCATTCCCAAAGAGTTAAAGGCAGCTAAGCCGACCAGCACAAAGCCCATGTGCGCAACAGATGAATACGCCATTCGCCTTTTCAAGTTGTCTTGGGCAAATGCCGTTAGCGATGCGTACACAATGTTAATCACGCCCAGGAAGGCGAGCACAGGCGCAAAGTAAAGGTGCGCATCCGGCAAGATCTCAATGTTCATGCGAATCATGCCGTAGCCTGCCATTTTCAGCAGCACGCCTGCCAAAATCATCGAAACAGGGGCAGGTGCTTCACTGTGCGCATCTGGTAGCCAGGTGTGCAGCGGGAAGATAGGCAGCTTTGCGCCGAAGGCGATCAGCAGACCTAAATAGCAAAGCAGCTGGAACGGCAGCGAGTAGGTTTTAGCGCCAAGCTCGGTCATGTTGAAGCTGAATGCACCGCCACTAAAGGCGAGTGCGAGCGCCACCACCAGAATAAAGACGGAGCAAGTTGCGGTGTAAATAATAAACTTGGTTGCTGCGTATAGCCTGCGTTGCCCTCCCCAGATGGAGATCAGCAAATAGACAGGTACCAGCTCCAGCTCCCACATGATGAAAAACAGCATCATGTCTTGTGCCAAAAAGACACCGAGCTGCGCACTGAACATCAGCAGCATCATGGAGTAATACAGGCGCGGTTTGAGCTTGATATTCCATGAGGCCACAATGGCAAGCGTGGTTACCAGTCCGCTGAGCACCACCAAAGGAAACGATAGCCCGTCTACACCGAGCGACCAGCTCAGACCAAACTGAGGAATCCAGGCGAATTCCTCAACTAGCTGTAGCCCAGACGTACCCATTTCATATTGGGTAGCAAATACATAGATAATAAGGCCGAATTCTACGAGGCTAGCCCCTAGTGCATACCATCGGATGGTTTTACCGTCCTGATCTGGCAGCAACGGAATGGGCATTGCGGCCAAAAGAGGAAAGATGACTAGAAACGTCAGCCACGGAAATTGTTCACCGATCATTACAATTCACGCAATTTCGTTAGCGACAAAGGCGCAGTCATTCCGAATCAGAAGGGTCTAGCTTTGGGGCAAAGGGCGGTTAAAGATACTCAGCGTAAGCCTTACATCTTTTTTCCAATGGCGCTTGAACTAGGCGAAACTAACGGACAGGCATAAGCAATCGATAAGTAATAATGCTTATTTGAATGCGCCCAAAGGACAGTATACAAAACTTAACCAACCTTTGTTAATAGAAGTATGCCCTAAGGCGTAAACAATCAATGTTGATGTATTTATTTTGTGAGAAATCTATAGCTTTCCGGTGGCCAAGTAGCCCATAGCTTAAATGATTGCTGCGCCATGTGTATCTATCTGTAGGCAATGGGCATGTGCTGTAAATTTTTGGGGCTTCCAAGCTTTTTCCATGGCCTCGCGCACAGTGTCAGCGGCATCTGTTGGGCACAGCGCTAGTAAGGTTGGCCCAGCGCCGCTGATGACCAGCCCCCATGCGCCCGCTCGCAGGGCCGCGCGGTGTACGTCTTCATAGCCAGGAATCAGCTTTTTGCGGTAGGGCTGATGAATGCGATCGCCCATTCCCCCACTAATCCAATCTCCATTCCCGGTGGCAATGCCTTGCAGCAGTAGCGCAATGTGGGCCGTATTAAATACCGCATCTGTGCGGCTGTACTGGCCGGGTAGCACTCGCCGCGCATCGGCCGTAGAGACTTCAAATTCAGGAATAATGACCACGGGTACTACGGACTCATGCCAAGGTAGCGGGCATATTTGCAGTCGTCCACTGGCCATGGCTGCGATTTGCATGCCGCCCCGCAGCGCTGGCACCACGTTGTCTGGGTGACCTTCTAGCTCGTTGGCTAAGGCTGCTAGCTCGTCATCATTGAGGGGGGAACCGGCTAGTGCATTTGCGCCCACGATGCCGCCGACTATTGCTGTGGATGAGCTGCCTAAGCCCCGTGAAAGGGGCACTCCTAATACAATCCGGATGTGAATAGGGGGAGCGGGCTGCCTCATCCGCTCGTAGCACTTCAGGTATGACTTGTACACCAAGTTAGAGGAGCCTGTATTAACGCGCGTTGCCTCAGTGCCTTCAATCGTGATTTGAAACGGTTCGCTGTCTGAAAGGGGGATAAACGGGGTGAAGTGAAAGCGATTGTATAGGTTAAACGCAGCGCCGAGGCAGTCGAAGCCGGGGCCGATGTTCGCAGTGGTGGCCGGAACGGTAACGGTGACGGAAGAGGGCACGAGAGTAGTCGTCCTAAATATGATTAGGCTTTAAACAATTCTCGCCATTGTATAGGACTCTCCTGCTCATCTTTTTGAGAGTCATATTCTTTCACTTGAAGGCTGCTTTTATGGCGTAATTTTTTTACCGGATGATTTTCTTACAGCGTGACGATGGAGACGGTAATTTCGGCGACGCTGCCGTTATGGGCCATCTCGAATCTAACGGTGTAGCCCGTGTGAGGGATGCTGCCTGCGGGTGGTCTAGGTGGCAGGTAGGTTTTGCCGAGTGTCGTTGTTCCCTGCTTTTCGGTAATGGGATTTTCAAATAGGACGTTTGCTTTTTCGGAGAGGATTTTGCCGTAGGCGATCGCATCTGCTTCCGAAACGGGGGTATTGGGTTTTAGGGCGATTTCAATGCGTTCGCCATTGCTACGCGATGACAGCAGCGCATCTGCTAGGGGGTAGCGTCGCTGTGCGGGCGTGCAGACAAAGCCTGCGCAGAATTGTCCGTTGGCTTTGATGCGCGCGTAGCTGCCTGCGGTGAGATCTTGTAATGAGAGGGCGGCGGCAGTACGTTCAGTAGCGGTGTTCTGGTTCGTAGCGTTTTGGTTGGCGGTGTTCTGGTTGGCAGGGTTTTGGTTGGCGGTGTTCTGGTTGGTGCCATATTGGCCAGCCCCGTTCGCCTCGCTTTGAAAGGTGGCTGTAAGGCTTGTCCGAAGGGCTTCGAGGGTGGCTACTTCGGTGTTTTTTAGCCAGTTTTCGGTGGCGGCGTCAATGCCAAATTGATTGTTGCCGTCATTGAAGAGAACGATTGCACGGGAAAAAGGTTTGGCACCTTCTGGGCCGATGCCCGAGGTATATTGCGCGATCGCAACTACATCTGGCCCTAAGCGATCGCCATCAATATCTTCGAAGGCAACTGTACTGAGCTGATTAAAATCCCACTGTTCCGACAGAAAGAGCGGAATGTAATTGCCATTGATATCTCGCCAACGCAGGGCCAGTTTGCGCCGACCATTGTCTGCTGTGAATTGAGACGGGACAAAATCAATAACGCCTAAGCTCGGTAAGTTGACCGCAAAGCTCTGTTCGCGAAGGAGTGATTCTGAGCTGCCTAATTCTGACGCAATCAGATCGAGGCGAGCCATGCTCAGGCGCGTGGGTCTTGCACTGAGCGTGGCCGGTCTATTAGCGTTCTGCGGATTAATGTTTTGCGGATTAATGTTCTGCGGATTAATGTTTTGCGGATTAATGTTTTGCGGATTGACGCTTTCCTGATTTTTGCTTTGATCACTCTGTTGCGCCGTATCTGTCTGATTCGGGAATGCCACTAGCTCCGTGCCGGACGTTGGTGTAGTCTCGGGCCGACTTTGTTTTGTGGGCGCGGTGCTTGTGTCGACGCAGCTAGTGAGCACTGAGCCGATAGCCATAGCACTGACCGCAACCAAACCGAGATAGCGTGAACGGAAGGCTTTCAATTTGCCTGGGTAGTGCGGGATCATAGTAGATGCTCGACGACAGAGACCACAGTATTCCCGAGGTGGAAACTGGCTCAAAAGCCTTCTGTAGATGATTTTTAGATGGTCTTTAGAAGGCCCTTTCGATGACCCTCTAAAATACTGTGACGCTGAATACGACCTTATAGATTCCGCCATCAGGGCCTGATTGAAGCTGAACTAGGCTAGACGAACCCAATTCGTAGGCTGCGCCACCTGCGGGTAAGTTCGCTTCAAAGAAGGTTTCGGTGATGGTGGTCGCTTCGTTGCGTTCTGCTTCGTTGCTGTCTGCTGTTTCGTTGTCGTCTGCTATGACGCTGTCGTTAAAGTTAATGACGTTGTTGGTATCTAGGATGTGAGCGTAGGTGAGTGCGGCTGGTTTAGAAATTGTTTGATGAGGAATGAGGGTCACTTCAGTTGAACCAAATTCACCGATCGTCGCGACCATCAGCGCATCTTGAAACAGATAGCGCATCGCACCACACTCTCCAGTGGCTAGGCACACCCTATCTTTGGCTTGAATGTCAGCGTAGAGTGCTTCGCTGAAGGCTTGGTTTTCGTAAGTGGCGTTGGCTTCAGTGTTGGCTTCAGCGTTGGCTTCAACTTTGTCTTCAGCGTTGGCTTTGACGTCGCGATCGCTACTCAGTGTTTGTGGTTTGGATGCACTATTCGCAGCCCCTAACGCTACATCGCTACTGGCAAGCGGTTGGGCTGTTGCTTTGGTTGTGCCTGGTTGCGCGGTGCCCTGCACCGAACTCGCCGCACTAGAGCACGATGCGGCGAGCAGCGTAATTGCTGCGGTGAGGAGGCGTTTTGTTGGGGGTGTGCGGCGAGATGCGCGATCGCGATGAGCAGATTGCAACAGAAAATTTATAGGGCGGAATAGATCCATAGGGTGTAGTCGTTAGATAAAACACTCGCCCGCGATTGGATTATGCCGCTAGAAATCTGGCAGCTAGAAATCTGGTCGCTAGAAATCTGGCAGCTAGAAATCTGGCAGCTAGAAATCTGGCAACTAGAAATCTGTGCGCTCAGTGAGCGCTGTTTCCAGGCGGCTGAGGACTTCAGGTAGCGCGATCGCACCCAAATCACCATCCTTTCGCGTTCGAACGCTCAAAGTGTTCCCCTCTACTTCCTTATCTCCAATTACAGACATCACCGGAATCTTTGCTTTCTCAGAGTTGCGGATCATTTTGCCTAAGCGCTCACCGCTTTTATCCACCTCTACACGTACCCCTAGCTGTCGCATTTGGACTGCCGCACTATCGGCATATTCCCAATGGCCTGCGGTTACAGGGAGTAGCCGAACCTGTTCTGGTGCGAGCCACACTGGGAAATCTCCCGCATACTGCTCAATCAAAATGCCAATCAGTCGCTCCAGAGATCCAAACGGCGCACGGTGAATCATCACAGGCCGCTGACGAGAGCCATCTTCAGCCACATACTCCAAGTCAAAGCGCTCTGGCAGGTTGTAATCTACCTGCACGGTGCCGAGCTGCCATTCCCTATCCAAGGCATCACGCACAATAAAGTCCAGTTTTGGCCCATAAAAAGCGGCTTCACCAATGCCTTCAAAGTGCTCCATCCCACGCGATTCTACCGCTTGCCGAATCGCGCTCTGTGCCTTTTCCCAAGCCTCATCCGAACCGATGTATTTGCTCTTGTTTTCTGGATCTCTGAAGCTCAGTCTGGCTCTAAACGACTTATCAAGCTGTAGGGCAACCAGCGTGGTTTGGATTAAGTCCACCACCTTCAAAAACTCATCGTTGAGCTGATCGGGTGTGACAAATAGATGGGCGTCATCTTGCGTAAAGCCGCGAACGCGAGTGAGGCCCCCTAGCTCACCAGATTGTTCGTACCTATATACGGTGCCAAATTCGGCAAGGCGAATGGGTAGCTCTTTATAAGAGCGCAGTTGACTCTTATAAATCTGGACGTGGAAGGGGCAGTTCATGGCCTTGAGTACAAAGCCATCATCTTCGCTTTCCCCCATCATGGGGAACAAATCTTCACTGTACTTTTGCCAGTGTCCAGACGTTTTGAACAAGTCCACTTTGCCGACGTGCGGCGTGACCACGGGCTGATAGCCTCGGGCTACCTGTTCATTCTTTAAAAAGTCTTCTAGCGTAGAGCGCAAGATCGTTCCTTTGGGTGTCCAGAGCGGTAATCCTGGCCCCACATCTTCTGAAAAGACAAACAGCCCCAGCTCTTTACCAATTTTGCGATGGTCTCTGCGCTTGGCTTCTTCTAAGCGCCGCTTGTATTCTGCCAGCTCTTCGGGGGTTTCCCAGGCGGTGCCATAGATGCGCTGTAGCTGCGCTTTGGTTTCATCGCCGCGCCAGTACGCACCCGCCACGCTATCTAAAGAAAACGCCTTGGGGTTGAGGTCTTTGGTGCTTTCAATGTGTGGCCCTGCGCAAAGGTCCCACCACTGATCGCCCAGGTGATAGAGCGTAATAGGCTCTTGCAGTCCCTCTAAAATTTCTAGCTTGTACGGTTCGCCTAGCTCTTCGATGCGTTTTTTGGCTTCTTCACGGCTTACCTCTTCACGAATGACCGGTAGACCCTTGTTGATGATCTTAATCATCTCCTTTCTAATTTTTTTCAGGTCTTTATCGGTGAAAGGCTCTGGCGCATCAAAATCGTAATAAAAGCCATAGTCGATGGACGGCCCAATGGTGACTTGTGCTTTTGGGAAAAGGCGCTGCACGGCCATTGCCATCACGTGAGAAAACGTGTGGCGAATGCGTTCTAGCTTTTTCGATTCGTGGGTGCGAAGTAGCTTCATGGGCGGCGTTTCAGCGGCTGGCTGGTCAGAACCCTGACCAGCGGAGCCATTGGACTGAAGCGTACTTGATGCAGAACCTTTGGAGTCAACCATAAAGAAAATATTAAGAAGAAAGCGGTTCTTTCAGACGTGTTTTGGACAGAATACAGGCGCTAATTAGTGTAGCGCGAAGTACATAGATCCAGAGGTTATCTGCTACGATATGAACCCGCCAATAAATTACGCGAACGGCTGCACCAGGGCAAGTGTGATGATGCAAGTGCGTTGATGCAAGCAAGCAGTTTGGGCGTAACCCTTTTGGTTGGGATGCATTTAGTTAGGACGTATAAGCTTAAGAAGCTGTGGGCAAGGTTCTCTTTCCTCGGGTGGAGTCTATTCACGGAGGAACCGCGTTATTCTTACGAAAGATTAAAGGCTGAGAGTCTTGGCACGCTTATTCGCTATAAATTGATGGCGAAAGCTTCAGCCCCTAGCTTTAATAGGTTGAAAAGCCTTCCAGTTGAAAGACTGGGCGCTAATGGGTTCATTTGCTGAAAGTTTCAAAGGCTAAAAATAGTCTAAGAAAGTCGTTAAGTTCAACAAGCTCAGAGAATGCTTCTGATGTGGATGGAATAAAGGCTTGAGTTATAAAGCTTTTCCAGAAACATTTCAAATAACAAAAGAAGGCAACCATTCTCAAAACAGTACTCTTACAACTCATCTATGACGAAAGTAATGACAGCTAAGTCACTGAACACTGCAGTGGCAACGCCCGTGCCCCCCACGGTGGCTGACCATCCAATGGACAAGTTCCAGAGAAAAGTGCGATCGCTAGTAGAAACCAAGGCGATTTCTCCCACAGATAGCCTATGGAAAATTGCCTTTATCTTTGGTGATAAATGGCCTCACTGGAAGTCAGAACTCGAATCTTTTGACTTCACCATGCAAGATCGTATCAGCGACTTGCTGGCTGTAGAATGCTGGGAAGAAGAAGAAGAAGCGACGGCCTAACCTTAGTTTCGCGCCTGCTTATTCAACTAGATCTGGCTTGGCTGCAATTGCTCGGCTGTATGCTTCCTGCCCCATACGTGGTTTGGGGCGGCTTGACCGCTGCGAACCACGTGGGCTAGGGAGAAACTTGTGTCTTCAGACTCTGTAACCTAAGAGAAAGTAGTTTCTTTAGCTATAGGGTAAGGGGCTGCACGTCTCTGTTCGGCTCTAATTGCAATATTTTAGTTGCAAGAAAAAGTGCGCTAGAAGTGCGCTAATTAAAAGTGTGCTAACTAGACGTGCGCTAACTAGAAAAATCTCTTGGAAGCGTGATGGCTCCCAAGAGATTTTGTTGTTTCTTTTTCTAATGATTCTTCCCGGAGATCCAACGCTGGCCTCCTTTAGCCACAGTAGCTAGCTCGACTCGCAATCAACGGATGAACATGCTGCAAGCCGACAGAGCCTACGTTGATTGCTGTATATTTCGATTTGTTCTGAATACTCTCTAATCACTGTTATTTTGTTGCGGTTGCTACTAGAACTTCTATGAAGTGGGGCCACGGTGAATTAAACGGCTAAGATCATTGGGATCAACGTCGTAGGCAGCGCCGAAGCCTATGACGAAGCGACCTGACTGAGGGGTTAGTTGAAAAATGCGAAAGTCGGGAAGTCCCATCATGACTTCTACAATGTTTCCAAATCGGGCTAGAAACTGTTGGGCGATTTCTGTCCATTCATCGCCTTCTCTCTCTAATAACTTTACCGTGCAGGCATAGCTCAACCGCTGTCGTGCAAACATCTGCGGTGTATCGGCTTCATCTTTAACAAACAGCGCACTCACCTGCCCGGTTGTGGTTAGGTTTTGAGTATGGGCCGAAAGACCGCTCACAAAAATGTAGATATTTCGATTTTGATCAAGGACGCAAGGTGCATAGCTAGCCTGGGGCACGCCATCCGTGCTGGCGGTGCCTAAAATGACGCTTCTGAATGGCTCCGTAAACGCTTCGTAGAGCTGTGAGAGCTTTTCGGGAGAAAGATTGGCCATGGGTCGCGGTGAAGGGTGGGACGGACAGGGGTAAGACGAATAGAGGTAAGACGAATAGGGTAAGACGGGTAGGCGGAGAACAAGCCAGGATGATACCGCCACTATACGCAGTTAGGTTGAGCTGCAAACAGCATAAGTTCAGCCTGTAGGTTGTCGAAAGCCGCTCACAACCTTGATACTGTGTACATAGAATGTCTTAATATTTCTATACATTGGCTGTATTGCTAGCGCTCACTTAGGTTCTCTCTCACTCATGGTTGCTCGTTCTCCGTCTGCGTCCCTTCTTAGAGAATCGTATCTTTCTATTTCTATTGCGACTCTGATTGTTCTGTTTTGGTTTTTAACTGCCTATGGCAGCATGTTTGTGCTGCCTAATGCTAGGTCTATGACCGTGGTTGCGATTGTTATGGTGGTTGCCGTACGCGCTTTTTTGCACACAGGATTATTTATTTTGGCTCACGATGCCATGCATGGCACCCTGATGCCCGCTTATCCGAACGTGAATGACTGGGCGGGGCGAATTATTTTAGGTATTTACAGTTTTCTCTCTTTTCGGCAGATGAGAACCTGCCATAACCAACACCATCGCACCCCAGCCCAGGTTAGCGATCCAGACTTTTATCCGGGGAGCTTTGCGCCTTGGTATTTCCACTTTATGCGGGCTTACATTCGTGATCGTCAGGGCGCTGTGATCTTTTGGGGAATGTCCTTATTTTTCTATCCGCTGTTATTTATTTTTCATGTGCCTTTACTGAATGCAGTTCTATTTTGGCTATTGCCGCAAGGACTTAGCTCACTGCAGCTGTTTTATTTTGGTACGTATCGCCCACACAAAAAGCCTGTTGGGGGCCATACCAATGTGCATCGAGCGGTTAGCTCTAGTGCTTCGACGTTGCTGTCGTTCTTAAGCTGCTACCATTTCGATTATCACTGGGAGCATCATCAGTATCCCCATTTGCCGTGGTACAAGCTGCCCTCTGCCCACAGCCGCGGGTAGTGTCGATGTATCAATCCCGGTGTTGCTCGTTTTTTTAATACTCTCTCTTTAACGATTTGGAGCATCTAAACTTATGGCTTTGTTTTCTTTCTCGGGTACGCCACCAACTGATTTGGGTGTGACCGATGGTCAGCTAAAGCGCTGTCCAAACACGCCGAACTGCGTGAGTTCTCAAGCACCTAGCGATGATAAGGAACACGCGATCATGCCATTTTCTTACACAGGATCTGCTAAGGATGCGATCGAGCGCCTGAAGCAAATCATCGAAGGTATGGAGCGCTCCACAATTAATCAGGTCACCGACGATTATCTCTATGCAGAGTTTTCGAGCAAGCTCATGGGCTTTGTAGACGATGTGGAATTTTATGCGCCGCCAGGAGAGTCTGTTATTCATACCCGGACGGCAGCTCGCCTGGGTAAATCTGATTTGGGTGTGAATCGTAAGCGCACAGAAGAGATTCGCGCTAAGTTTGCGGCGGGTTAGTCACCGCAGGCTAATGGCGACAGGCTGAAACGGTGACAGGTTGAAACGATGACAGGCTGAAACTAGGCTGAGCGCATAGCATAAGCCGCCCGCAAATTTACCTAAGCTTTGTCAACTAGGTTACAAATCTACCTACAGCTGTATCCATTACCGCTGTAGGATAAGGGAACATGCGGGCGGCGAGATTTTGTGGAAGCTGCCTATCCGTATGGGGTTCGCGCCTTTTTGTTTGAGCCTTTGCGAGTGCTAATTCCTGTGCAAAATAAATTTCAGTCTTCGATGAACGATATTATTGCAGCCGTTTCACCAGATGCCTCGATGGCAATGGCGGGGGAGGGTTCCGCGTCTGCACCTGCCGCGTCTTTACCTGCCACCTCTGCGCTTTCATCGGCGCCTCCGGAGACCCTTTACCGTCGTCGGTCTACCGATGTGAAAGGCGTCTCGCCCATATCGCCTCCTGATAGAGAGTTTGTACTGGCCGCGATCGATATCGGCACAAACTCTGTGCACATGGTGATTGTTGCGATTGACCCTAGCCTGCCGTCATTTAATATTATTGGAAAAGAGAAAGACACGGTTCGCCTGGGCGAATTTAGTGAGGGGACTGGTGATCTGGCCGAAGATGCGATGGATCGCTGCATTGCTTCGCTGAAGCGCTGCATGAAAGTGGCGGATAGATTTAATGTGGATGATGTTGTTGCTGTTGCAACGAGTGCCTCCAGAGAAGCGCGCAACGGTCAGCTTTTTATTGACCGCGTAAAGGATGAGGTTGGGCTAAACATCAATCTTATTTCGGGGAAAGAAGAGGCCCGTCGCATTTATCTTGGGGTTATTTCTGGCATGGCGCTGCGAGGCAAGCCCCATGTTGTCATTGATATTGGCGGTGGCTCCACAGAAATTATTTTGGGTAGCGGTGGGCCTCCTGACTTTTTAAGCAGTAGTAAGGTTGGGGCCGTACGCCTCATGGCTAAGTTTGTCTCTACCGATCCGATTAGTAAAAAAGAGTATGACTATCTGCACGCCTACATTCGAGGTGTGTTGGAGCCGACGGTGGATCAGCTTAAGCGGAAGCTAGATAAGCGCCGCAAAGGGGGGAAACTTTCAGACGATGCGCTCCAGATGATTGGTACCTCCGGTACGATTGAGTGTTTGGCGGTGCTGTCTGCCTTAGATAAAACGGGGGTGGAGCCAGCTCCTTTAAATGGGTTTCGTTTGCGTTTTGATGAGCTGAAAAAGTGGGTGCATCGCCTGCGGAAGATGACCTACGCTGAGCGGCTTGCTTTGCCTGGTATGAATGAACGGCGAGCTGAGATTATTGTGCCAGGGGCGCTAATTTTGCAGACGGCGATGGAGCTGTTGCAGGTGAATGCGCTTGAAATTTGTGAGCGAGCCTTGCGCGAAGGGGTTGTTGTTGATTGGATGCTGAGCCACAATCTCATTGAAGATCGGATGGCATTTCAGGAAAATGTGCGCAACCGAGCGATTAAAAAATTAGCGCGAAAGTATCGGGCCGATGGCGATCGCATTGCCAAATTCGCTGTTTCCTTGTTTGACCAAACCCAGGGCACCCTACACAAGCTTGGCCCCCTTGCGAGAGAATATCTTTGGGCGGCGGCCATGCTTCACAACAGCGGCCACTACATTAGCCACTCTAGTCACCACAAACACTCTTACTATCTAATCCGTAATGGCGGGCTGCTAGGCTTTACCGAAACTGAAATAGAGGTGATTGCGAACATTGCCCGCTACCATCGCAAGAGCTTACCGAAGAAACGACATGAAGCCTACCACAGCTTGCCAACCAAGCATGATCGCCATCTGGTTGATCAGTTAGGTTCGATTTTGCGGGTGGCGGTAGCGTTAGATCGGGGCCGAAGTGAGACTATTTCGGAGATAAAGGTCGATTACGATGCGGACGAAAATATCTTAACGATGGGTCTCCTGCCTATTCAATCGGAGAACCAATGTGAATTGGAGATTTGGAATATTGAGTATAAAAAAGAATGGTTTGAGATGGTTTTTGATACAACGTTAAAAGCGCATATTTCTTGTGTAGACTAGCTTCTACAAATGGGTAGATGAGCCTTTCCAAATGGCTATAGCGCGTGTAAAACCTCCGGGCACATTTTCACAAAGTTATTTAAGGCAGCGAAAGAGGCTTCATTGCGCCGAATCATGATTAATTCGGAGGTGGGCGTTGTTTCCATAAAAGGGCGATAGCAGACCCCTTCTCTCTGTAGCTTTTGGGTGGCTGAAGGGAGTATTGAAATGCCCATTTGGGCCGCCACTAGCCCCAAAATAGTCTGAAGCTGCTCTGCGGTTTGAACAACGTTTGGGCTAAAGCCAGCTTGCGCACAAAAGCTAATGAATTTGTCATGCATTTCAGTGGCGAGTGCGCGCTCAACTAATATAAAGTCTTCTTTATTTAAATCAGCAATAGAGATTTGGCTGTGTTTACTCAGCTTGTGGTTTTTCGGTAGGGCCAATAGCCACGGCTCCTGCCATACCCGCTGGCTCACGACCTTTTCATCCGGAACCGGCGGATGCATGAAGCCCACATCTATCCGATGAGAAAGTAACCCTTCAATCTGTTCTAATCCTGTTGCTTCTTTGAGAATCAGGTTTACCGCAGGGTATTGTTGCCGAAACTTAAGTAGCCAGGTGGGTAAAATGCTGTACATCGCTGAACTTACAAACGCGATGGTGATTTGGCCAATTTCTCCTCTGCTCGCCTGTTGGGTTTTATGCTTGGCTAAAGTTAACTGATCTAAAATCTGTTGCGCTTCTAATTGCAGCGTTTTACCTGCTGTTGTTAGCGCTACGCGTCGCTTTGTTCGATGAAATAAAACAACCCCCAAATCTGCCTCTAGCTGTTTGATTTGGGTGCTGAGGGGCGGCTGAGCCATGTGCAGCTTGCTGGCCGCGCGGCCAAAATGCAGCTCACTCGCTACGGCGAGGAAGTAACGTAGCTGTCTGAGGTTCATTGCTTTAGACGATGTTTGTAGACAATTTGGTGGATCGCTGGATATTAATACTTTTAGCGTATCAATATAGGCAGATAGATATATTGGACATTAATAAAGTGCCTGATTAGAGTTGTAGCATCGTTTAGCGCAGAGGCCACGATGACTTGGAATGCCGCGAACTATCAAGAGAACTTTAGCTATGTATGGCAAGGGGGAGAGAGCTTGTTGGCTATGCTCAATCCGCAGCCGCATGAGCGAATTTTAGATTTGGGTTGTGGAACCGGGCAGCTGACTGCGCAGATTGCGATGAGTGAGGCTAGCGTGATTGGCCTAGACTACGATGCTGCGATGATCGAGCAAGCGCGGGCTAACTATCTGAATGTTGCGCCGAACGTCACACCGAACGTCACGTTTGACGTTGCAGATGCGGCGAACTTTCAATTGCCAACGCCTGTAGATGCGGTGTTTTCTAATGCTGCGCTGCATTGGGTGACGGATGTGGATGCGGCGGCGCGCTGCATTGCGGGTGCGCTTAAGCCGGGAGGCCGGTTTGTGGCAGAGCTGGGCGGGAAGGGAAATGTGCGAACGATTATTGCTGCTTTGGAGACGGTGAGCGGCCGAGATAATTTGAACCCTTGGTACTTTCCTAGTGTGGCTGACTACGCGGCTGTGCTAGAAGCTGTTGGGCTAGAAGTGAGCTTTGCACATTTGTTTAATCGGCCAACGCCGCTGGGTGATGCTGGTTTATCTGGGTGGTTGCAGATGTTTAGTCAGCAGTTCTTTGCTGATTTGTCGGTACAGGAATGGGCCGATATGGTGAAAGAGGTGGAAGCGGTGGCTAGCGAGCTTCGGCAAGGCGACGGCTGGACGGCAGATTATCGGCGGCTTCGGGTGGTGGCTAGACGGCCTGATGCGGGATGAGTTTATGTTGTGTTTCATCCCGAAGTCAGTGCGTAAGTTCTCCTGTCGTGTCTGTTGTGTTGTTTTATGAAAACAGCAGCGGATCTATAACCGTGCGCTGTAACCGTTGAATTGTTATGGCGGATCTATAACAGCGATTCTATAACGGTTTGCCACTCGCTGAGGCTAGAGCCTGAGGAGAGTGCGGTGGCTTCTGCGCCATTGATAAAGAAAGTGGGCGTAGACCATACGCTGCGCATGGTGGCAAAGCGTGCAGGGATGCGGGCTTCGGCGTATACCTCTTTGCTATTGAGCTGAGTTAGGAAATGCGCTTTGTCTGTGCCTTCGATCGCGTTGGTTGCGTAGGTAGCTAGCAGATGGTGAAACTCTGTTTGGGTTTTATCTTTCCAGGCTTCGTTGGCGAATTCTGCTTGACGGCTAAAGATGTAGGAGACAAATTTCACAAAGGTTTGAGGGTTTCCTTGGGCAAGGGCGATCGCAGCTTTTGTGGCATCCCAACTTTGCCGATGATTACCTAAGGTCATAGGTTGAAAAATCCAGCGTACCTGCTCAGGTTTATAGACCTTCATGACCTGCATCACATGGTTCCAGCCACGCTTAGAGAAGGGACATTCTAGGTCGAAAAACACTTCTACCGTAATGGGGGCATCTGCTGCGCCGATGGCGTAACCGCTGGGTCTTGTGGGAATGGGAATGGCCATGAGATGGGTGGGTTGACGACTGATGGAATGGATACTGATTGACTTGAGTGACTATTGGACTTGAGTGACAATCGTTGGATTAGGCTATCGGCATCGAGATTTGCGTTGAGATAAGACGATTAGGGGCCGTTATCAGAGTGTGCTCAGAATGATGGTATCAGGATGGTAAGACCGATGTTGCTGGGTTTGCAATGCTTTCGATGAGGCTCCGGTACAGCGTGGAAAATTGTAGCTCGTCAATGCCAGCATCGTTGTTCCAAGTGGCTGTAATGCAGATTGTTTGCCCCTGCGCATCTACCAAGTAAGTGGTGAAATTTTCGACGCCGGGTTCAGATCCACCCTTAAAAGAGACTTTTTCCCATTCTGCCGGATCGATGAGGCCAGGGTTAATGCTCATTAGCGGTAGTTCAGCTACGGCTGCCATGGCATCGCACAGCTCACGAGCCGTGAAGAACCACTCTACATCTGTGGCCACGGGGCCATTGTTGAAGATGCTTACGGAGGGTAGGGGCAGGGATGCTAGAGGCGACAGTAACGTGCGTCTTTCTTTGCTCCGTCTCCAGCGCTGCAAAACTCTGATGTTGGCAGGATCTTTGAGCACAAAGAATTCTCTCGTGGTGAGAAAGGGCTTGTTTCGCGTATTTTGGTCATCTGGCAGTAAGGCTTCTATGGCCTCTCGCCCCACTATATTCAGCACATGGTCGGTGGCAGTGTTGTCGCTTTGTGAAATCATCAGGGTCGCTAGACTCTCTAGGGTGAGCTGCGAGCCTTCTGGCCAAGTTTGTAAGAAGCCGCTGGGTAGGCTTTTCCATGCTTCGTGGATGGTGACTACGTCATCCCACTGATGTTGGCCCGCTGCGATTTGTTGTTGCAAGGCTTTGAGAACCCATAGCTTGAAGGTGGAGCCAACCGCTAAAGGCTGGTCTGCGTTAATCTCGGCAATACTTTCACCGTTTTTGGTGGCGAGTAGATGAACGCTGCCAGGTAGGGCTTTGAAGGTTGCGATCTCCTCATCTAACGTCACTGCCCTCAACTGCGGTGTTTCAAATAGGAGGCCCGTAATTTGCCCTTGCGTATTTGCAGCCAAATGGGCAGGCACCATGCCCCGCTCAAAGGTCAGCACAAAGCCATTGTCCACATCTTCCACGCTCTGATACTGACCCACGCTGCCTTCTATGCCCTGAATAATTTGAGAGATTTCGGCGAGGGAAATTTGGGCCAGAAAGGAGTCAGCAAACCAAACCCGTTGGAGTTCTGGCTCGGTGAATAAACGGGAGAGGACTTCTGTGGGGGGAACGGGCTGAGGAATGTCGTTTTGAGGGGGTTGGGTCTGGACTGGCTGCGCAGATACCTGTTGTGGCGAGGTTTGGGCGAGTATTGTTTGGGCAGAGGCGGGCATGGTTGCCCATAGCATTGTGCCTACCCACAGCCCTAACACCAGGCAAAAGGAAAGGACGCGACTCAACCAAACTTTGAATAGGCGCACGATGACTTGCCTGTATAGACGCTGCTACAGAACGCTATCAAACGATGGCGATCGCCTGCAAATCAGTCAGGCTAAAATCAGGCTATTTTTCTAATGGCTGTTAAAAATATGGGGTTAGACAGAAAACGTCCCCTGGTAGCTTTGCCGAATTGATGAGGGAAAGGCAAGTGCAATCTGTTCGCCCTGTTCGCCTTCTAGTTTGGGCCAGCGATCGCCATTTTTAGCCGCAATGACCTTGGCACCCGTGAGCCAGCTCAGCGTATCCATAAATTCTGTGCCGCTTTGCCCTGCCCCAACCCGACGCCCATACAGCAATAGTTGTGGCTCAACGGCTGCTGGCGATGCCGCCGAGCCATCTCCTGTGAACCAAGTTTGGAGCTGCTCTACATAGGGATCTAATGTTTGTAAGCTGAAGTCGCCGCTAGAAAAGTGCAAAATCCCTGGAGAGCTGGGCGCAACCAGATGCACACTGTTGAAGGGACAGGTCTGCCGAGGATGAGGCGTTTCTTTGAGTTGGGCGGTGATTTGTGCGATCGCCTCTTGTTCCTTATTCAGGACAATGACCTGTGCGCCGGGTCGTACACCCGTCTTCAAGAAATCGTAATCTTCTACGGCTGGATCAATGACCACCAGCATTCCTTGACCACTTGTAAACGCCGATTTTTCATTGGCACGGGCCATAATTTAGACAATGCAATTCAGAAAATGCATAGCGGTAGACAGCAGAAAGGCATTTCCAGAATTCCCTTTGAATACAAGGGTTTAATCGCGTAGGGATACCGAATAGCGATCGCTTTTTGTCACAGGGACTCACCTGATACTCCGAAAGCGGATGGGCTGCGTGTGCCGTGGACTTACGTATTGTTCTGTATTAATTATTTTGAGCTGAAACAGGCTATCCGCTTTCGGATGCGCATGGACAAATGAAACGCTTTCGCAAGGTGAGCCGCTGGGATGGATTGTAGCCAGTGCCCCTTGCTATCTAATGACGAGAAGGTAATGACGAGAAGGTGCTGCTGGATAGTAGGGCGTGATATATCGCACTCATGCTTTGATTGTGGCTACTAAAATTAGAGTGAAAAACATTTCTACCTAAAGACATAAGTCTCTCGGTCCAAAGAAATAAGTTTTTCTTTTAAAAAGAACAGAACCTTCTTTTTCTCTGTTGTGGCGAGATTTAAGCAATGCCATAAAAGTGTCTCAATCCCTTTCATGGCGGCGTATTTAGAGGAATGTTACAGATAAATGTCTGAGATCTTTATTTTGTATAATATATGTTCGATTTAGGTGCATATATTGAGGCGATCCTTTTTTTACCGTTAACAGTACTGAAAAAGTCTGTTCTCTGGCTTCCCTATCTCCGCAATAACTCGATGGGGGACAGCGAATTATTGGATTAGTTTGAATAGGCGATCAGGCTAACATTTGCACTTTTCTACGAAGCAGGCCGTTGTTGTTGCCGCGTAGTTATCAAAATAGTTATGCCTCAGGCAATGCCCTTTACTGAAAGACTTAAGCCTATTTCCTGAAGTCTTCGCACTGCACCAATATGCCCTCTGCCTCCAATACGCTGACGAAGCACGAGTCACTCGAAATTCTTGCAAGCTATCAGCAAACCCCTTCTCTACATATACGCAACCGCTTAGTTCAGTTAAATATTGGCTTAGTCCGTCGTGAAGCTTATCGTTTTATGGCGATCTCGGATGAAAGCTTTGACGACTTGATGCAGGTCGGTAGCCTGGGATTGATAAAATCTGTAGAGCGGTTTGACCCGAAAAAGGGGTTTGCCTTCAGTACTTTTGCAATTCCGCATATTCGAGGTGAGATTCGGCATTATCTAAGAGATAAAAGCAATTCAGTGCGCATCCCTCGGCGCTGGCAAGAGCTGCTCAACCGTGCGGAAAAGCCCATTCGCCAGCTACAAGAGACTTTAAACCGTCAGCCCAATGAGCAAGAAATAGCAGATACGCTAGGAATTTCTGTAGAAGAGTGGCAGGCGGCTAAGGTTGCCCGTGGCAACCGCAATATGTTGAGCTTAGATGCGCCGATCTCTGCGAGTGAGGGCGATACGTTCTCTTTGGGAGACTCCCTGACAGATGGACAATATCGCAGCTTTCAGTTAGCTCAAGAAGACAAGATTCATCTTCAGCAGGCATTGTCTCAGCTCAATCAGCGGACGCAAGAGGTTATCGAGCTAATATTTTTGCGTGATCTGACTAAAAAAGAAACTGCTAAGCGGTTAGGCATTACAACTGAAACCGTTACTCGACGGTTAACCCGAGGCTTGAGTGAGCTTAAGTTAATTATGAATAAATCTGTTTAACACTTGGCACTGTTTCATATTTTAAACTTAAACACTTTTGATTTAAGGCCGTCAGCCTAATAAAACGATTGACTGCCATAGCTTGCTTAGGCTGTGGCTTCGGCTCCGCTCAGCTAGCGACAGTTGCAGAAAACTGTTGCTGGCTGAGCGGAGTTGTTTAAATTTATTAGGCTGGACAACCCTGACGCGAAGCGTTTTCGTCGTGTAGGGAGTCTGGGTAAGACGGATGGCTTTTTTATTTCTTAGCGTTTTATAGATAATTAAACCGCTCTCCTTAATGTTGACTCTTAAGAGAGATGAAAATATGTTTTATAGGAGAGATTGCATAGGGGCTAGGGAAAATAGCATAGAGTTTGTTAGAGCTGGGCATTTTAGTAAGAGAGATTTGGATTAGTAAGAGAGATTTGGAACAATATTTTACTTTTTCTTGTGAGAAACATTGGAGATAACCTTTCATTACAGGCCGATATCTTCGCTGATATATTAACTCTCTTCTTTGCTTCACCTTCTCCGCATCTACCCTTTCATTCAGAAATAATCCTATGACACTTTCTCAGCGGCATAATGCCCTTCAACAACTGGGGGCAGACCATACTTCATTTTCTCAGATGCCTTCACGAGAGAATACGCTACACAACGCGCTAACCGGTTCCTCTTTGCAAACTCAAAGGACGGGGTTTGAATTTTCTGGAACTGCTGAGCCTGTTATTCAGGATACAGAAGCTGTTGCAGCGGCGTTGCCTAGCCGCGAAGCAGAGCGGATACAAAAGCTTTTACGCTATCAAATTTTAGATACGGAGCCTGAAATCGTTTATGACGCTATCACAGCGCGTGCGGCCAAAATTTGTGACACGGAGAGCGCCCTCATTAGCTTCGTTGACATTGGCAGGCAGTGGTTTAAATCTAAAGTTGGCATAGAAATTTCGGAAACACCACGCGATCATGCGTTTTGTTCGCACACTATTTTGCAATCTGAGGTTTTGATCGTTCCAGATACCTGGGCCGATGAGCGCTTTACCACTGACCCTTTGATGATAGCTAATCCCCATATTCGATTTTATGCCGGTGCGCCATTAATCACTGCTGAAGGCTTTGCGATGGGGTCTGTCTGTGTAATTGATTCTAAACCTAAGCAGTTAACCTCAGCTCAAATTAGCACCCTGACGTTGTTATCTCATCAGGTGGTCAATCATTTAGAGCTTCGTTTGATGTCACGACAGATTCAGCAAGAGGTGACTAAAGAAGAAACAGATAATAACGAACTCCATCTGATGATGCTGCGCTTTCAAGAACTAGCCAGCCATTAAGGTTGATGATGCACTGCGATGACAAAATGCCTGTGTGAAAAATGCCTGTGTGAAAATGCCTATGAGCTTAACCTATGGGACTTGGTTCCCAATGGGAACCGCCAGGGAAGGGTTTCGATGTGTATGCCCTCAGGACATTAATTCCCCGCTGTTCCCTTCGATAAGTGGTTTAGATGAGTGATTGAGTTGAGTAGTTGAGTTAATCCGCTTGATTAAATACTCAAAAAGGAGCCCGGTGAGATATTTTCTCACCGGGCTCCTTTTGTTTAATGCCGCAACGATAAAGAAGAACTACGAAGCATCATAGCTTATCTCGAAACAACTTTTTGAGATGTGACTTCAGTTTGGGGCATGATTTCAGTCTTTTGGAGTGTTTTTCCTTCAAGCATGGCTGATTCTTGTTGAAGACCTTGATAAAGGCTGTAACACATGACTAAAAGCACCATGGCAAAAGGTAACCCTGTGGCAATTGAAGCGGTTTGAAGTGCTTGTAAGCCACCGCCCAACAGTAATGCTGCGGCAACTACCCCTTCTATAATGGCCCAGAAAACACGCTGTGGAACGGGTGAGTTTAATTTGCCGCCAGATGTCAGATTATCAACCACTAAAGAGCCTGAATCCGATGATGTGACAAAGAAAACCACGACTAGAACAATGCCCACAAATGAGGTGAGACCGCGTTAGCGGAAGCTGCTGTAGCATGACAAAAAGTGCTGTTGCAACATTCTCAGAAACGGCGTCGCCAATGATGCTGGAGGTTTGATCTAGCTGCATGGACATAGCCGTGCCACCAAATACAGACATCCACACAAAGGTGAGCAGAGAAGGCAGTAGCAAAACGCCTAAAATAAATTCTCGGACGGTACGGCCTTTAGAGACGCGGGCAATAAAAATGCCGACAAAAGGAGACCAAGAAATCCACCAGCCCCAATAAAAGACTGTCCAGCTATTTTGCCAGGAGCTAGCACTGAAGGTTTCAGTCCAAAAACTCAAGGTGGGCAGAGAAGCCAGGTAGTAGCCTGTGACCTGAACGAAGGAGCCTAAAATAAACAGCGTAGGCCCCACCAATAGAACAAACGTCATGAAAATGGCGGCCAAAATCATGTTGAGTTCGCTGAGTCTGCGAACGCCTGCATCTAAGCCTGAGACCACAGAAGCGGTTGCTAACCCGGTAATAATCGCAATTAGGCCGACCTGAATGGGTGTGCTAATGGGCAGGCCGGTTAAAAAGTTAAATCCAGCATTGACTTGTTGTACTCCAAACCCGAGAGAGGTGGCAAGACCAAATAGGGTGGACGCAACAGCGAGAATGTCGATAGTGTTGCCCATCCAGCCGTAGATGCGATCGCCCAAGATGGGATAAAACACGGAGCGAATGGTGAGGGGCAATCCTTTGTTGTAAGCAAAGAATCCAAGCGCTAAGCCGACTAGGGCGTAAATGCCCCAGGCATGAAACCCCCAGTGAAAAAAGGTGATACCTAATGCCTGCTGAGCGGCATCTCGAGAAAGCGGCTCAATGCTACCAATGACTGACGGCGGGGCTTGAAAGTGATAAGTGGGTTCGGCCACGCTCCAAAACATTAGGCCAATGCCCATGCCTGCGCTGATGAGCATGGCAATCCACGCAAACGTGGAGAATTCTGGCCGTGCGTCTTGCCCGCCTAAGCGGATTTTTCCGAACTTGCTGACGGCCAGAAAAATAACAAATCCTAAGGGCGTTGTTGCACCAATATGAGGTTACGGGAGCGGCGTGACACGGTAAGTTTTAAGTAACCACACAAAAAGCAAAACCGATGAGTCAACGCCGTCGCCGTAACTGGCCAAAGTATAACAAGGGATTGAAGGAAAGAGGC
>JBGCGG010000166.1:0-35732 GCA_045110585.1 Phormidesmis sp.
CGATTTCAGACGTCGTCTTATCACCTCGCACAGCGGCTATCGCTATTTTGGACTTAAATTCTGGGCTGTACTGGCGGCGTTTTTTACTCATGAATTACTCCTATCATTTTTTGAGTGATTCAGAGCTTAAGCACCTGTCTAGTTTTTGGGGTCCACTATATTCTTAACGCCACTCTCCAAAAATAAACTGTGCCTTAAAAAATAATGGGTAGAGCTTCGGCTGAAACTCTACCCATATATGAGAATGATATTGTGAGCTTTTACGGAACTAGTGAGCAGTACGTGGAGTGAATCCTTGTGCGATCGCTGCTAGATAGTTCTGAACAACAGGGTGATTACTGCGACCAAGGATCAAACGATCAATTGCAGCCCACAAGCGCAAATTATTGACGACAGGTACATTTTCAAGTGCAAAATAGATCTTCCGGCTAAGGCTAAATACAGAGCCGATTAGACCAGTGGGGTCTCCATTACGTGTAGATTTGCGCTCCAACTTATATTGCTGAGGCGTGTTTTCCGCTGTATTGCCCCCAAAGAACTCTTGTAGTACGCAGTCATATTGACTTTTGATGATGTTGGCTTCGTCGTGGGTAAATCCTACGCGAATACACAATGCATCAATATGCCAATCCCCTGCTTGTGTGACCTTCTTGACGTATTCTTCACCACCATGAGCATGGAACTGGTCGCTCACTCTGCCTAGCTGTCTTTGTACTTCATGCATGTCCATTTTGGTTTTCTCCAAGAGAATTTTGCTTTCACTATTGCTATTTCTCTGGAGGTTGTGGACTTATACAAGCATATGGAAAATGTGTGGCGATTTAACTTGTAGTGCCTGCGATCACAAGGTTTATACATCGGTGAACACTCGTTTTCACAATAAATTTTTCAAGCAGGCCCATCTGGAATTTGGAGGAAAATTCCCCGGAGAGTATTCGGCAAAGCGCATAGTGGAATGGAAACAAATGCGAAGCCAATTGACGATAGCGCTGGTAATAGAAAAAAGCGAAAGCGATTCTCCCAAAGATAAGCTCTCTGACGAAAAAGCGATTCCGCGCCCAGAGGTAGCGCAACAATCTAACCAACGCGTTGACTCTATGGGTATCGTTTTCTTCTCAAATAGGCTCTCTGAGCGAAGGCGAGTTTCGAGCCCAGAGGTAGCGCAACAATCTAACTAACGCTCTGACTATGGGGGGTTTCAGCCGGAACAAGCGGTTTCTTCGTAGCTTCTAAAAAGCTAATTCGTCGGTGTGTAGGCCCACGCTTTGAGTTTGCCTACACACCGACGAAGCACAAATATATTTTAGCCAACGCTCAACAGATATCGCCGCTTAACAGTTAAGCTCTTTGGTTTCTGGGAAATCTAATGATGCTTTGAGGTATCAGATAAAGCGGAAAAAGAAAAAAATTTTCGTAGAAATCTCTCAAAGTTGTTATTATTGAGCAGCAGTCGCACTGTTACCATTAGCGAAAAAAAGAACTTTCACCAAACTTATGTCAAATACCATAGAACAGTTGAGAAGCATTGAAGCAGATCTTGCTACACAGGAAGAGAGCTTGAATGCCCAATTAGAAGAGCTAAAGCAAAAACGGGATGGTCTGACCTCGGTTATTGCTATGTTCAGTGACGACAGTGTGACTGAAACACCAACCGTTGCACCTACAGCCAAGGCTAAGACCACAAAAGCTAAGACTACAAAAGCTAAGACTACAAAAGCTAAGACTACAAAAGCTAAGACTACAAAAGCTAAAGCCACCAAAGCTAAGACCACAAAAGTTAAAGCCACCAAAGCTAAGACCACAAAAGCTAAAGCTGCTGATACAGCTAAGCCGAAGGCTAAAGCTGAACGTAAAACGACTGCTGCGAAAAAGAAGACAGATGGCCGGGCCGCAACATGGCAAAAATATACGCGACCAGGCGTTAAGAACCAGTCCATTCCTGATGCAGTCAAACTCATTCTCACGACGCAACCAGAAAAAGAATTCAAGATTGTTGAAGTCATGGAGGCACTGTTCAATGAGGACATGCCCAAAACTCAGTATCTAAAAGCGCGTAACCGTGTATCTAATGTTCTGTCAGGTGGCGTGCGCGCTGGTGACTGGTATCGGGGTGCTCGTAGTTCTTACTCAATGAAGCAGGCTAGCTAATTAGCGACTCTTAACCTAGTTCCCCAAAAAGCCGATTTAAGGCAACACTTGCAGCATGCCGTCCTGGTGCTACCTGCAATAATTTTTTGGAACCAGGTCACAAAATGGGGGACATCGCTCTCAAGGCAACTCTCCCCCCAACCCGATTTTGCTAAGCAGCGGGAAGCTTCGTGCTCTGCTCTGACAGGTAAACGTCGGGAAACCCACAGGGGCGGCGATGCCGTATGGTAGCGGCCCTAATCCGCCCAACTGCGGCATCATTCAGAAAGAGCGATTGTGCTGCCAGAAGAGTTGACCGACCCATAGGTTGATGCCGTAAGTCCTCCGTTACCTTGCTGTGAAAACAGTCTGTACTTTGCATGTTGTCCTCCTGCGGGAGATGCCCGCGGCGGATGAAAAATTGAAACACGGTTGTGGGATGTCAGGCAATGTATAAACTCATCTCAGGCAATGTCCAGACATTAGCTTAGAGTCACGGATAAAGTCCGTGCTGTATAGCTTTCTGTTAATTTCCGAAAGATGTCACATACTCAAATATTGACCGTTAAGGCAAGGCACGCATATCGACTCGACCGCTTTGAACAGAAAAAGCGTATCGTTTGGCATCGCTACAGCTAAACCGCTGCGACACAATATTTCTGGATAAGTTATAGCTACTAGGGGTATATCCTTTCGACATGCTGTTGTCAAACTCTATTTGGAACGTAGGAGAGGTTTGACTCCCAGCGCTGTAGTTCCACCAGTATCGAGAAGAACTGCCTGCATCAAGTGAGTCAGATTCCCACTGCCCGCTGCCCCAGCGATACTTATAGTAGAGCTTGTAAGAAGTTGGGTTTTGGAGGCAAATGGCACCCGCTGAGCCAGCTGAAGAGGAAGGACTTTGCAGCGCACGATTGAACTCTCCAATTGCTTCGGCTGTAGCGATGTAGCTTGTTCCTGGTGGCCAGAAAGGTGAGTTGTGATTGCCCCAGCGAATATTTTGAAATCGACCCGCAGAATCTGTTGTGAAAATAACGTCTGTCCATAGGGGCGCATTTTGCCAAATGCCTCTACCGGTGACCCGGAATCTATAATCTGTGCCAGAGTTCAGCGAGTTGACGCTTTGGCAAGTTGTACCTTCATAAGTAGCAAGCGGAAAAGCTGCGTTGTAGGCGAGTCTACCAATGCTTTGGCCGAGCTGCGTGCAGAGGCTACTTTGCTGAGCACTGGCGCTGCGTACATTTATATTGCCTAGCAAGCCAATTGCTAAACTAGAGGCGCAGAAAAAAGAGAGAAACTGAGTCTTAGCTTTCATAACCACGATAAAGTTTAGTTGTCAGAGAAGAATAGAAGCAACGCTGACATGATTAATGCCAGCAGATTTTATTAGCCCTATGTCTTCTTACCTACCTATCTTTCTTGGCTTCAGGTACTTATACAGAAGACACTTACGAAAACAGCTCTAACTTGGGCAAAATTTCTATTTATCCAGCACATTTTAAAATGTGCTGGATAAATAGAAATGAAATAAACGCTATATTGCGTGGGCTTACAAACCATTTCCAATCAGCATAAACGGTGTCCCGTAATACGGGTGATCGCTACTGCCGCTCAATATATCGAAATGCTGAAGAGAGCCACCCGAAGCCTCTACAGCTGCTCTCGCTGTGCCGCTACTGCCAACAAAGGTTAAATCGTCCTAGATAAGAGCTTGCAGCGCGCGCTGCAAAGCCTCGGTTTTAGAAAAACCATTTTATAGCGCACGGTAAACGGCATTCATCAGTACCTGAGTGCCGCCATCACCGACTTTCCATAGAGAAGCGATCGCAACTCTAACTCCGGTCTGCCGCATCTGATATCTAAAGCCTATATCCAAAGCCTAAAATCTCGTTACCACTGCCAAAGTCTTCACTCACAGCTGTTTGGCAAGCACTCAACACAATTAAATCAACATTGAGCAAGTTCCATGCAGATAGGATTACTAGGCACTGCGATCTCACATGTTTTCACCATACAAGTAGCGCCAATGTATAAGTACAGTACCCCTAGATAAATAGCAATGGTGAACGCGGCATTTTTCCGCTAAGCCGTTATATTCTCTACGCAGCGACTCCTTTTGAAGAGTATGAAGAAACACTATGATAAATAAAATGCTTGGCCGTGCTCATCTCAACCGCAAATAGTGTGAGTTGCCTTCCAGCTATAGAGTTTGAGATGAATCATGCTTATTTTGATGGTAACGAGTCATTCTAGCCAGATAAATCGCGTCATTCTTAGCACTTCATGCTCACTCAACTTCTATATGCAGGCAATTAATTCAGTGCACTATGTGACATAATCGCAATCGTCGTGAAGTACCTCATGGATATGGTTTTAAGCGCTCAATATTGGAAGATCGTGACGTTAACCAGTGGGGGTAAACGCCATGAACGAAACATTGAGACTGCTCAATCTTGGTGTCACGATTTTCTTTTAACTGAGTTGACAACGTTATTGCCTCAGTCTTCATTAGATGAACCCGCTATTCGCAGATACCTTTGGAATATCATTCAATCTGACTCTGAGCACGCACTGCATGCAAGACTCTGCTTACGCTGCTGGATTTCACACCAAATCGCAGGTGCCTGTGCAAAGCTCAGCTCCAAATTTGGTCAAAAATATGGATTTACCACTATCGATCTTTTACCTTTTGTACTGGATGATGACGGTACGTTAGAGCCTTCTTTTTCTCCTTTTTCGTTAGAGATTTTGTCCCAATATGATGAGAGTAAGTCATCTTTAAGCACATGGAGCTATCGCAAGACAGAAGGGCATCGAGACATTAATCTATTCCTTCTCGATAAGGGCCTTTACCGTATTAGTGACTGGGCGATTTTGAATGATACTCCCCCTGATCGGTTACAGCGAATCTTTGTTGGTGTCGATGGTCAAACGCTACAGGAAAAGGTGACTTTATTACAAGCCTTTCATCAGGTGTATCGGCGCGATCGCATGCAAGCAAGACTCCAAACTGGCTCTGCTAGCCGTTGTCTTGAACCCACTCCTCAACAGCTTAGCCAAATAGCACATCTCATCGAGACCAAGTCTAGCCCAGGCAGTGACCTTAACCGCATATTGAGTCAACTGTGTGATCTGGCAACAGAACTGCGTCGCCATCGAATTGCAGCGCGCCGAAAAACGCCTGTTACGCAGTCTTTGCAAGCACTTGAGGAAACCGGATACGATTTGCCTCAACCCGATGACAGTGACTCTGAGAATGAATTTCTTCAACGTTATCGAACTTCATTTTTAGAGGGGCTAAATGATGCGATTAAAGCTATCACATTCAAAAAATGTGAGAACTACCAGAAGCGAAATCCGTCAAAAGCGCATCTGTTTGTAACTGCATTGCGCTTGTTTCATTGCGAAGGTCTATCGATGACAGTGATTGCTAAAGTGCTCGATCTTCCCTCACAGACCGCAATCAGTCGTCTCATAGGACTCAAACAGTTCCGTGCAGAAATTTGTGCTTACTGGCTCAATCATCTACAAGAGAACGTCAGACTTGAGATACTACAAACCATGACATCTGAGCGATTAAGCCAGATTTCTCAACAAGTAGATGCGATTTTAGCGGAAGAAACTGAAGCTGTGATGGCTGAAGCGGCGGCTGAAGCTCAAATGCCTAAGAACCGAACCTGCAACAGCACCTTCTCGCGCCATTTATGCCAGGAATTATCTGGTTCTACACCTTCCTAATGCGTACCTAACATAATCTGCATTTAGTGTCTTTATCGTCTCAATACCAACCTCACCGTTTATTTTACTTATCATGGCTAACACAACCGTTAACAACATTTTTTTCGATGACTTTTGCACGCTAAATACACATACGATTGACCTATCTGTAGAGATGACACAGTGGGCCGCGCAAATTTGCCAGGCAGTTGAGAATAAACAAGAACAGTGGAAATCTTTTTTGGATGCTCTTGCCATTGCAGGGATTGATGAGTGGTTGCATCAAAGTGCGCTCTCCTTGGAACCGAATTACGACCGGCAGCACCCACCGAATAGAGATACTCGCCTCACTGTAGGCAAATATAAAATAGGAATCATTACCCTCGGGAGCATAACAGATACACAAGTAGAAATTCCTGCCTGTAAAGCTTTAGAGCAGATGGCACATATGTATCTTTTAGCAGAAGTTCGCGAAGAAGCAAACCAAGTTGTTATATTAGCTGGATTGCGGCAAGACCAGCTGATAAATTGGCTTACAGCAAAGATAAGTGACTTTACATTAGAGAATTCAACTGAAAATAGAGCAGATCGCTATCAGATTCCAATATCTGCATTTGAAATTATTCCAGAACAAGTCCTTTTACACTTGAGCTGTTTGGATGCAGCGGCTGTTCAAGCCAATAAATCCAGCACTTTATTCAATCAGGTTTCTACCCGTGTTATCAATGCTAAGTTGTGGCTAGAAGAACAGCTAGATCAAGTTGCTTCAGACTTAAGTTGGGCCTTGCTGCCGCCGTTGATTCCAGCCAACGGCATGCGTCCGATTAGAACCAGAATAGAAGACGTCATGGAGTTGCTGTCAAGCAAAGGCGTGTACTTTCCGCCAGAGTCAAGGGGAGCCAGTGGGTCAGTCACGGTTGGCCAGGTGGTGTGCCAGTTGTATACATGGGTGTGGCCAGTTGAGAGCTTTGGCCAGTCAGAATGGAGTCTGTTTGTTTTATTAGCACCCGAGTTGAGCGATCAATTACCCACGGGAATACAGCTTCAGGTGAGTGACCAAAATAGCCTATTAGCGACAGAACGCTTAGCAGAAGCCTCGGACGAAGCTTATCTTTATGTTCAAGCTCAGGGAACTCAGCAGGAGACGTTTACTGTACGCATTCTTTTACCAACAGGCCAAGACTATGTTCTGCCAGCGTTCAGCTTCACCTAAATGCGTTACATCAATCGGCTGAAGGGACGTGCTATTAATTTTCTGCCAAATTTTGGGTGAGTCATTATGAAAAACCGTCTGATACCTGTCATTTTGTCTGCCATAGCCGTTGTATATGGAGACACCTGCTTCGCACTCCCCTATAGCCTTGAAAGATACCCTCTAGCAACTGGTGAGGTTATTCGCGTTCCTCTCTCCTTAACGCAAAGAGGGGGATATACACTGAGTGTCAGTACTAATGCAGGAGATGCTGATATATATGTGTATCGCCCTAATGGAGAACAAATTGGGGTTGGGAATCAGATTGGAAATGACAGCTTGAGCGGGGATTTGGCGCCGGGGATGTATACCGTAAGTATCTATATGGCCTCATGCAGAAGCGCGTCCGGTAGCTGTACCGCAAATTTCTCTGTTTCATCGACTGATGGCAACCGCTGATTGACAACCGCTGATGACGCAGCGATCGCACCATAGATACAATACCGACAACAGTTAGCTGTATTATTGCTGACACAAGCTTTTAATTATCTCTGTTTGACCCGCTAAAATTTCAGGTGCATCTGGATCGGCAGAGAATAGTACTTGAATAGCATCTGCATAAAGTGCTCGATTGGTGAAGTAATTAACATGTGCAACTGCAATATTTTGAGCTGAACCATCTGTTTGACTAGCTGCTACGGCTAATCCATTCGCTATCAGCCATTGAGTAGGGCGTGATACGAGTGAAAAAGGCTGAAATAGTAGAGGAGATTCTAAATCTGCAACGCCGTATACCTGCCACTGATAGCGCTTTCCACTTTGTAGAGGCTCTCCACTATACGCGATGGTCGTTTCCTCATTTTCAGGGATATGCTGCCATAAAGAAGCGTTTGTATCTATCTCAATTACTTCTATTTTACCGACAGTCCCTTGCCAAGCAAAGACCGGCTGATGGTGCCAAATGGTTTCTCTCTCAGCCAGATTAACAGGTGTAATCAAACAAATATCGTCTCTGGAGGTCGTGGGCGGATCTCGCTGTTCATCGTCTCTGAGTATTCGCCTTAGGGAACGGCCAAGTGAGGTCAATGCCGTGTCGTCAGGTAAGGTTTGGGCTACGGCACTGGGCAAACCAATATTTATAGAGAGTAGGATAGCGACAAGACTCGCGGACTTAGACAGAAGCATAAGGACTACAGCCAATAGAAGCGTGACGAAACAAGTGTTATTGAGTTGATTTGAGCTGTGGATTTTTCAGGCTGGGAATACAATAAAGCCAAACGACAGAGACAGGAAGTACGTACGGTAGGATGATAGCTAATCCCACGTAAAGTTGTAAGCTAATCCACCCGTAGAAAAAGCTGGTGATGCATAGGAACAACAGGCGTTTTTGGGAAGAAAGTTGCCAACGAACGAATAGAAGCACTAAATTGGCACCTGCTAATGCACCTATGAGGGTTAGCCACAAATCAGGGATGGGGGTTACGTAGTGCTCCTTTAAAAAGTGATGTACTGCGTAAGCGTTGGCTTCACCGCCGGTGAAGTAGCGGGGAGAGTCGTTTCTCCGACGGTGCCAGTAGGCGATCGCAGGTGGGAGAGGAGAGTAGTCTTTGGCATAGTCGGTGCCTGCTTCTCCATATCCTCCAGAGGCAATAATCACGATCTGTTTTGTTTGGTCAAAAGGGGTCAGCAACTCACGGTCGGAGGCTTCTAGCAGTTCATAGGCGCTTAAGCGTGTAAAGATTTGCTCAGGTGGGATTGAAAAGTCTAGGACAGGGTGTAACCAGCGTTGATTCCATAATCTTGATATTGCAGTCCACAAAGAGAGTCTGAATTCATAGAGCGATCGCAGTTTTTTATTTTTGGTAGCTTTGTTTTGCTGAAGATCTTCTAAAACCTTTAACAGCTGTTGCCGAAGATCTTGCTCATTTTGTAAAGACGGTTGAATGTTCGCAATAGAGGGATCTTTTTGGACTAGCTGAGTCATCGCCAACAAATATGAATATGGGCATTTCTTTTCACAGTTGCCGTCATAGGCCAATGCTCGTAAATACCACTTAGGCGTGTGAACATGCCCCTGCATTGCCCAATTTAAGCTCGCTAGCTCCTCTCTCACCCCAACCTCTTGGCCAGCACCTTCTAAAATAGACGAGAAAACCAGCCAAGATCCTTGGGAAACAGCTTGCCTACTGGACTGTGCGAATTGTGCATCATTTTCAACCTGCGCCCCATCCAGTAAGTAATCGACACCAATCACTTCTGCCCGTAGCTCAGAGAGCCTATCCAAGATATCTGCAAGGTAAGCGCGGTTCATCGGCATCGCCACACCATCCGCAATCCCTCGGCGAATTGACTCTCGATCAATTTGAACCAGTAAGACGGGCGGCGTTTGCTCTTTTATAGGGTGATGTATTGCTTGTCGATATAACGCTTGAGTCCATAGACGGTAGTTTAGTAAAACCTGGGTGACTGGCGCTGTGAGACTGAGTAAGGAGAGAAAAACGAATCCAACGAGTTGTGACTTTGATTGAGGGAGCAGCGCACGGAACCAAGCCTGCCTGCCCGAAGGCTGTAAACGAAAGAGTGACGCATTGCTATGTCGAAATAAAGACGGTACTAAATACGCCGACGGATAAGTGAGATTTTTTGCGTACAGTGCCTGGCTTGCTTTGCGTAACGCTGTATGAACATCCTCAAATTGTGAAAGATGTTGTAGAAACTGAACGAGAAATATCTGGGCTACTCGGTTATGAATGGGCTCGCGCATTACCGCAACTTGGTTAAGTCCCATATCAATGAGTGCGCTAGCAATATCAATCCCCTTACAAGAGTTAAATAGTGCAAACTTTAGGCCATTAGCCTTAGCCTGGCGGAGGCAAGGCTCTAACTCCTTGATAGAGAGGGTTGTGTTGGGTGCAACAGCGATTTGGCCGCCTACTAAGCTAGCTTCATTACTGTGACCAAAAAAGAGAAGCATGTCCCAGCCGAGAGGAGATTGAATTATCTCGACAATATCTTGCTTAATGTTGGTGGCATTTACATTTGCACGCCAGCCAACAAACTCAACAGAAATTAAGTGGCTTAGCGCTGAAAGTGCCTCACGCTCTTTATCAAAATTTAGTCCAGTGTCGTCCCCTAGAATCACGAGAACTCTGGCTTTCTTTTGGATTACAGGCTGGACAGCTGCCGTTCGAACATGGATCGGTAATCGAGAAATTCTGACCGAATGGCGAGTACTAAATTCAGAGCCTAACTCCCACGTTTCCCAAGGTAGGCGCTCTAATCCAATGGGGTCACAGGTTAGCAGCAAGTCAATTTCATGAGCCACTGGCGGTTCTGCGTTAGGTTTCGGCTGGCGTTTCGGCTGGCCCGCGTTGGGCTGATGCACAGTGTTGTGAGCCGGGTAGCTCAAAGTTCTACGAATTTCAATGAGCTTGGCATCGTTTAGCCACTGTCGAAACTCCATGAGTAAGTTCGTTTCTGATTGCACGAGCTGACTATGCCAGTCTGTTGTTGCAGCCATTTGACCAGACGTGACTTTACGGCCTCTGAGTGAGGGTTCATCACCCAGAGCCTGGTAGTAGCGCAGATAGATCCGCTGCCATTTTTGATACAGCGCTTCGACTTGAGTTGGGTAGGGTAGTTTCGCTCGCAAATGAAGCCCTTGGCCCCAGTTCAACTCAAACAGACAGACCTGTTCTACTTGAGTTACTTTGAGCCGATAGACTTCTGTCATAGTAGTTTTTTATCTTTTTGCAAAGATATGGGGAAAAGGGATAGAAACGGCTAGCACAGTCTATTTCTCGGTGATTGAAACTTATTCAGCGACTGACTCATACGCTTTTACATTAAAACTATGTGAAGGCAAAAATGCACTGAGATAAAGCTGATAAAAACCATAAAGCATAGCGATTTTAGCAGCTTACGCCAGCGCCTAAATCTGTTGGCGGCTGTTGAAGCTGCTGTGGACGGCTATAGGGGACGATGGGGCATGCGGCATCTTATCGTGCGGTGCCTGTGACAGTATTTCGAGAAATTCTGCTTAATGATTTCGGTTTATACGCTTTAGATGAAACTTAGACGAAATTTGGGTGAATAAGTTAATTTTGCGTAGAAATACAAACCTACAAGGTAAAGTAACTCCTATATCTAAACTCAGTTCCCTCGTATTTTTACATGAGACGTCGTCATTTTTTGCAGGCTGCCGGTTCTTCTGTACTTGCTACTGTGGGGCTAAGTAATGGATTTAATCCATTCACTAATCCATCAAATCTAAGCGCACAAATCAATCGCTACGGTAACGCGATCGCACAAAATACCCCGCGTAAGCTGGCACTGCTCGTTGGCATTAATCAGTATCCAGCCGGGATAAAATCTTTAGGGGGCTGTGTGACCGATGTTCGGATGCAATATGAGCTGTTAGTGCATCGGTTTGGCTTCAATCCAGCAGATATTGTTATCTTGAGCGACGAACCTAACTATCTACCTGGAAACCGAACTATTTCCCTGCCGACAAGAGCCAATATCTTAGAAGCATTTGAACAACACCTAATTGCGCAGGCAAAGGAAGATGATGTTGTTGTCTTTCATTACTCAGGTCATGGGTCACAGGTCATCGATCCCAATCCTATCCCTCAGTTTGCGCCTTACAATGGCACACTTATGCCCGCCAATGCTCGCCTGAGCGAAAGCCAAGGAAGATCAGCGGAGAATGCGACCGTCGATGACATTATGGGCAAAACGCTATTTTTGCTCACCCACTTACTCAAAACAGACCGGGTAACAACAATCCTGGATGCTTGCTACTCAGGCGGTGGTACACGGGGTGATCTGGTGTATCGCTCAGTAAATGCGCGCGCCGGTTCAATAGAGGCTCTGCCCAGTGAAACCGAGCAAGCCTACCAGCGCAAATTAATGGATAAAGCAGGCCTTTCAGAAGCGGATTTGCTCGCATTACGAACGGCGAGTATTGCTAAGGGCATTGCATTAGGCTCTGCTCAAGCTAACCAGTTAGCGGCAGATGCCACTTTTGGCAGTGGCTCCAATCAGTTTAAGGCAGGCGCTTTTACCTACACCTTGACACGTTATCTGTGGCAACAGTCGGTGAGCCAACCGCTCAAAAGTGTGTTTGTGAAGCTCGCCCGTAGCACCCACGATGTTGCCAACGAATCTCGCCTTATACAAGAACCGATTTATAACGTGGCAGATGACTGCGCAGTTTGCCAGCAACAACCGGCCTACTTTCTCACGCCATCCACACCGTCTGCAGAAGCTGTTGTGACCCAAGTAGGCAGTGAAATTCAGTTTTGGTTAGGGGGCATTTCGTCCCGTAGTTTGGATGCATTTACGCCTGGTACGGTATTTAATTTAGTGAATGCTACAGGGCAGACCATTGGAGAAATAGAACAAACTGGGCGCCGAGGATTAATAGGCACGGGGCGATTAGTGGGCAATGCTCAAGCGCCTGTGGCACCCGGTTTATTTCTACGAGAGCGGATTAGAGGGGTGCCTGCCAATCCTAAACTCAGAGTAGGGTTACATCGCTCATTGTCGAATGCAGATCGCAGTGCGGCTCAAGCGGCTTTAGCCAAGATCAGTCGCATTGAGGTAGTACAAGAAGGCCAAAACCGTGAGGTGGATTACTTCTTTGGCCGAATGAATCAGGATGCGCAGATTCAAGCAGATGCGGCATCTATCTCACTGCTGCCGCCACAGGGGCGTTTGTGTTTGTTTTCAAGCAGCTTAATTCCCATTCCTAATTCTTGGCAAAGTGAGTCATCTAATGCAACGACAGATGAAACGGTAGAGGCGGCCATCAATCGACTCAGTTCTCGATTTAAAATGCTGTTAGCTGGGCGCATTTTGAAGTACGTCCTGAATACAGATACCTCTGATATTAAGTTAGAAGCCAAGGTGGAAACTATTAGTGGTCGGGGAGGACGCGGGCAGTTTGGTAGCCGTGGAGGTGCGGAGGCAGGGCTCGCAACACAGACACTATCGGTGAATGCTCAACAGCTCAATGCAGGCACTGAGATTCAGCTGTTGCTCAAGAATAATGAAGCCCGCGCCCTCTACGTAGCGGTGCTGGTAGTTGATAGTGAAGGGAATTTAGTCATTTTGCATCCGCTGACAGGTGATGCCGCTGAGGCTGATGCGCTTGTTCCCAGTGGGGAAACCCTGATCGTTCCACCGCCGAACCCAAATCCGGCCCCAGATGATTTTCGCTTTACGGTTCGAGGGCCAGCGGGCTTTTTTGAGCTGCTTGCGATCGCTAGTACAGAACCGCTGAGAGATGCGTTGAAAGCACTTGAGCAAGTCGCCAATACTCGTGGTGGCGGCGGCAATAGCCCCTATGCCCTAGAAGGAGATGAGGCTGTGAATGTTATCGGGGCGCTGTTAGGCGATTTTGATCGCAGCTCGCGCGCTGGAATTGAGACTTCTTCTTATCAAGGAACACAACGAGGGGTAGATACGACCAAGTTAGCGGCCATCTCAGCCATTTTTGAAGTCGTTGAGTAGTCGGGGTGTTTTCTTTTTTGTTGTTTGACTGATGAATTGAAAGATTGTTTACTCCGAAAGTTCCTCACCTTAGAGGCTTAATTATTATGATTCGTAATTCAACCTATTGTCTAACGGGTAATTTCTCTTTTTATATGTTGCGTAAGCTGCTCGCGTTGGGATTGATGGCAGTGGCAGTAGGTGTTTTTCAAGAAGAAGCGATCGCAAATTCTGTCTCCTTAGATCTTCAAGCTCAGCAAACGCTACTCGCTCAAACACCTGGCACGCTCTTAGAAACGACAGATGCCTTGGAGCTGGGCGCGGCTGAAAATGGTGAAATTTACGATGAGTTTACGTTTCAAGGCCGAGCTGGACAAGAGATTGTAATCACCGCCACCAGAGAAGAGCTAGAAGGTACGTCATACATAGAATCTATTTTGTTTGATCCTGACGGCAACCGGCTAACGTCTGTGAATGCGTCATGCTTTGTGAGTGTTGCCTGCGGCCAACGTGACGACATGACTGGCAGTTTATACGATAGTCCTGTTTTGTCAGGCGGGCGCTTTACACTGCCTAAAAGTGGTTCCTATCGCATCAGGGTGCAAACCAATGCGGATTCTTTTTCTTATAGTCAAATATCGACGCTGCCCTATCAGCTCTCGGTGCGTGAGAACATAGACGGCTACATTTTGCTAGAGGAAGCTGAAACCATTTCTGCGCAAGCTTTCGGGCTGACAGATATCGCCAACGGCCAAATCGGTGATTTTGATCCAGCGGCGCAAGAACAGTTTGGCGCTTTGGTGTCGCAAGCTTTTCAGATATTTTCTGCGACAAATGATACTGCTGGGCAGCAGTTTATTCTCCTGAGCTATCCACAATATGCGACGGCATCAACAGGCGACGATACGTTTTTACAAGACCAGTATCGCTACATAGGGGCGCTTATTTCTGGAGATCCAACAGATGTAACACTCGCTGAAGGGTTTGAACCGTCTGATTTTGACTACACTGATTTGGCCACAGCCGAAGAAGAGAAATTGGCGTTGCTCGGCGCAGCGGGGACAGGCAACCCAGAATATGCTCAAGTCTTTAGGCTCTTTAATGGATATATTGGCAGCGGTCAGTATCAGCAGGCGCTAGAGAGTTTGCAGACTTTTCAGACGGAGCAGTTGGCGCGATCGCCTGAGCAGAGCGATGCCTATTTAGAAGACGTTTTGTTTCAGACGGCGTGGACCTATAGCCTGCTAGGTGACTATGAGAAATCCAACGAAGTTTATCGAGAAAGCCTAGCCTCGCGCGCCCAGCAAGCCAGCGATCAGATCGCAGACGCGCCGGTAGAGAGCAACTTACCCTATGAACCGTATGAGAGTCCTTTCGGGGCTTCGATTAAGACACGGCAGGCCGAATTTGCTACGCTCGCTAATTCAAACGCCGACGATCTCCAGTTTTTCCTCAAGAGTGCAAAAGCCCCCTATGCGGCCAGCCGAAGTCTGCCGATGGTGGCTTTCAACTATTATGAAATGGGGGATTACGAAGCAGCGCTGGCCATTACAGAGGCGCTGCAACAAGAGGCCGATCAGATACTTGAGCTACAAGCGCAAGAATTTGATGCTTCCATCCCCTATGCAACAGCAGCTTTCGCGCAGCAGGCCGGCGGCGGTAGTTCAAATCAGATAGTTCGCGCGTTTGTGCTCAGCGAAGTAGGCCGACACAGTGAAGCGATCGCCCTCGCGCAGCAGGTCATTGATTTAGGCAACACATCGCTCGATTCTGTCGGTGGGCCAAACGGCCTCATTGTCCTTGGCAAAAGCTACTATGCAACCAATAATTTTCCCAAGGCCACTGAAACCTACGAACAACTGCTGATTCAAGCTGGGCGCACAGGCGATTTGTGGTCACAAGCGTATGCCTACAGCCGTTTAGCTGAGATTTTGAGCGCTCAAGGTCAGCCTGAACTGGCGATCGCCTTCTACAAAAAATCGGTCAACACCCGAGAGGGCATTCGCGCCAGCAACGCTGAACTCTCGCCCGAACTGAGACTCTCGTTTGTCGAAACCATCTCCGACGACTACCGGGCCTTAGCTGGCCTGCTCTTGCAGCAAGACAGAGTCTTTGAAGCTCAAGAAGTGCTCGATTTGCTCAGAGTGCAAGAACTGGACGATTACTTACGCACCGTGCGCGCCGACAATCCAGTCAACGGCATTTTGAACTACTGGGATGCTGAAAAAAACATGCTCAGTCGCTATGCTGAGCGCGTCAGCCAGCCGCCCACTACCCCGCTGAGTGCCTTTGCTGCGCAAGGCGCTGTCCAATCAGAGGTGCAAACTCTCCAGCGCGCCGCCAGCACGCAGGTGCTCAACCCCAACAGCTTAGAGCGGCTCAGAGATAATCTCGCTGCGCTCGATCAAGCCGCGCTGCTCTATCCGCTTGTGCTTGAAGATCGGCTAGAAATTATCCTTGTGACACCCGATGAGCTGGTGCGAAAAACGGTCGCCGTGAGCGCACAGGCCCTCAATCAAGAAATTTCTCAGTTTCGCCGCGATTTGCTCAATGTCTCCAGCAATCCTCAGCTCAGCGGCAACCAGCTCTATCGCCGCCTCATTGAGCCGATAGAAGCTGAACTTGCAGAGGAAGGCATTACCACCTTGCTCTACGCCGCCGATAGTCAGCTCCGTTACGTACCTCTCTCCGCGCTGCATACGGGCGAAAAATGGCTTGCACAGCAATACAGCGTCAATCAAATTACAGCCGCTTCCCTCACCGATTTTTCAGCGCCCGATTCTAATCAGCTATCGGTGCTAGCAGGCGCATTTTCTGAAGGCGAATATAGCTTTGACATCGGCAGCTCACGTTTTAGCTTTGCCGGGTTGCCTTTCGCGGGAAAAGAAGTAGAAGAAATTAAGCGAGAGGTGGACAATTCCGAAACTTACTTCAATCAGCAGTTTAATCCCAACACTATTTTGCCAAAGATGGGCAGCTACGGTGTGGTGCATTTTGCCACCCACGCAGCCTTTTTGCCCGGCTCTCCTAACAATTCGTTTATTTTGTTTGGCAACGGTGATCGTGTGAGTCTGCGCGACATTGCCGACTGGGATTTGCCCAATGTGGATTTGATTGTGCTCAGTGCTTGCCAAACAGCGGTGAGTGAAGACTTTGGCAGTGGTGATGAAATTTTGGGCTTCGGATACCAAATGCAGCAGACGGGTGCGCGCGCAGCGATCGCCTCTTTGTGGCAGGTTGATGATGGCGGCACCCAGGTACTCATGAATGCCTTTTATCTGGCCCTAGAAAATGGGTTTTCCAAAGCCGAGGCTTTACAACGCGCCCAGCAAGCCTTAATCAATGATGATCTGGCGTTTGTTGGCAGCACTGGTACAACAAGAGCAGGCATTGATATTTCTGGCAGTAATGCCCAACGTTCGGGTGAACTCAAAGGAGATAGTGCGCATCCATACTATTGGGCACCGTTCATTCTTATTGGAAACGGCCTGTAATCCTACCCGTAAGCTCATCCCTGCTAGGAGAGTCAGTCGTTAGGAACCTAACGACTGACTCTCCATATGCGCTAATCCAGCCATTATTTCTCAAGAAATCGTATTTTGTGTGCTGGCATCTGTATAAGTACTTGACTCTTAGAAAAATACAAAAGCATGAAGCCGCAACCTTGTTGTCATCAAAGTGCTAAAGCGAAAAGCACAGTCTTTTCGTCACAGTTGTTATGATTGGCAGCATCAAGCACTTCTACCTTTTGCTTTCTATTATGAACTGACAGTTGTCATGAAAACACAAAAAAGATTTCTCCCATTGCTATGCACATCCGGTGTGTTTCTATGTTCTCTTTCATCTGTAAGCCCAGCTATTGCAATGATGCCCTCCCTAGAGAGAACACAGTCTAATGTAGAAATTGCTGGGTTTGGTGATTTTATAAATGTGATCCGTCAAGGCCAAGATATTTATGAAGAGCACCAAGAAAATACCCGTGAGCAGGAGATCCACGAAGCCCAAATGGAAGAGCAAGAGCGTCGACTAAAAGCTTATGAGGAAGCGCAGGCAGCCGCTGCTGAAGCGACGCGTCAAGAAGCTACTCGTCGTCAAGCACTTTGGGAAAGTATGACGCCACAACAGCGACATGGCTACATGGAAGAGCAGCGACAAGCCCAAGCTCGACAAGATGAGGCTGCTAACTTATTTATGTTAGGACTAGGCTCTGCGTTACTTGAAGATATGATGACACCTGATTGCCGGCTTTACGAAGGAGACTACGGTAACGTTTACGAGGTTTGTAGCTAGTTTGGAGTAGTTTTGACCTATCGTGCCAGGTCTATCATGTTAGGTCAAAAATGGTGACATGATATGGAGCTATATTCTAAACAAATCAAACTTAGTATCACACCTCATATTGTGTCTTGACGTAGCTTCTTTTTATAAAGCATTACAGAAAGAAGCTACGAAGATCGACATTATTGTTCTAAAGATAAGACGCAAGAAACTACATTTTCCCAAAGACGAATTTTGGGGCTGTGAGTTTGGTATCCTCTAAAGTCCAGGGAAGGTAGAGAGTAAGCTGCGTGAAACGGATATTAGATCAGATTTTTCTTCTAGCGTGGTTGCCATGACGCACTACAGCCTCGATATCCACGGCTGCCGCTATCGAAATTGGGAGCCATCTGGGGAAGCTTCGAGTGCATCAATAACTGAATCTCACGTTTTACCTATTCAAATCCCGTTAGAGAGCTTAATTCCTCAGGGGGTTGATAACGTCTTGATGGGTGGGAAGGCGATCGCGGTCACTCATATTGTCAATGCAGCGACTCGTATTCACTACAGTGAATGGGATATTGGGTCTGCAGCCGGTGCAATTGCCGCTTGGCTGACTCAACAACCCACCCATATAGCCCCATCAGAAATCATATCAACTGGCCGCATGTCAGAAGTGCAGGAACATCTACAGTCAAAGAATCTACAACTTTCTTGGTAAGGAATCAAAACATTAAATGAAAAAATCAATTTCTGTCTTAATCAGTGCTTTGCTATCTACGTTCCTAACATCTTGCTTAAAAAGTAGTGAACCTGTTGTTTTCAGTGGCTATCAGGTTTCTCCAGCAACCGTAACGGGGCTTGGCAGCATTCTCGCCGATGCTGATCAAACCCCTATAAAGAAAGCCTTTCAGCTACGGACAGAGGGCCGCGAAACTTATCTTTATGTTTGTAATAGTCCTAATGCTTCTGAAGTCAAAAAGATTCGCGCATATGTTTCAGCTATTCCTAATCAAGCAGGACTATATGTATTGTCATTAGAAACTGGAAATTTTTTCTATGAGGACAATTACGCGAATAGCTTTTTTAACGAACTCTTTTTGCTACAGCCGCTAGCAGATAAAATGGTTGTTAGAGTAATGGATACTAGCGACGGAGACACCATTTCTAATTTCTTTAGAGGGCTTTCAAAAGTACCTGCTGCTATTGAGTATGGTGCACAAGCTTACACAGCTGATCATATTAAAGAATTTCTTATGGAGCATGCTGATGAGTATATTTCAGAAGACATGAATGACTCAGCATACAGCTACTACAAGGCAGATTACACTTACTACAGAGGTACGCTAGACACTTGTAACTGGAATTAACTCGTTTACCTAACAAGCCCATCTCCTTGAAAGAGATTCTCACTTATGAAAAAAATTGCTTGGTTCATCACACTTCTACTGTTTTCCATTGCCCCTACGGCTTTATTTCCCCGTGCAGCACAGGCTGCTTACGGAAATGCTAGAGAAGGCGGGATAGAAGTTTTTGAGGTGACATTGTCACCGGGCCAATACATACTGTATGCAGATGGACAAGGTGATCCGTCTTTTTCTCTCTACAGTACTGACGGGAAACACCTGCTAGACTCTCGAAACATCGATGAAGATGGAACGGATGGCTTACAGTTTTCGATCAACAATTTCACCCAAACATTTCATATTTGGGTGAAAATGAACACCTGTGAAGAATTTGGCGGATGTATTATTCAAGTCGTTACTTTTAATTACGATCCTGCCAGACATGATGAAGATGGATGGGGTTACCTTAATTCAGACATTGAGCGACTTGAGCGACGTCCTCGATATTAAGATCTGGCTCGAGAAGTCAAATCCTAGCCCAGCCTTTCCTAGGCTAGCCTTGTTATGAAATAAACACGGGGCTGGCCGTGAAGGAGCTCCATAGGAAATAAGCAGAGTCGTGCTTCTGGGCAAGACCTTATCCTACCAATCGATAGCTGAACCAAACTTGGGCTACTCAGTCCTGATGGGTTCCTTTAAACAGGTAGTCGAATACAGAACTCAGTCCCTTGTCCGAGCACGGACTGTACCTCTAGTTTGCCACCATGAGCTTCAGCAATGATCTGCCGTGCGATCGCCAACCCTAAACCGGTGCCTTTACCCACCCCTTTAGTAGTAAATAAATGATCAAAAATTCGCTCTTTGACCGCTTTTGACATCCCTTTACCATTGTCTCCAATCCGAATTTCAATCGCCTTGTTGTCCTGAATTACAGCCGTTTTTATCGTAATGTTCTGGGGTTTATCGGTAAGTTTCTCAAAAGTCGATCGTTGCGCCACTTCGTCAAACATATCAATAGCATTGGCCAGTAGATTCATAAAGACCTGATTGAGTCTCCCAGGAAAACAATCGATAATAGGTATGTCTCCGTAGTCTTTGATAATGTTAATAGCGGGTCGATTCTCATTCCCTTTAAGTCGATACTTTAGAATTAGCAATGTACTATCGATCCCTTCATGCAGATTGGCACTAACTTTATGTTCAGTATCTGCACGAGAGAAAGTGCGCAAGCTTGTACTGATAGACTTAATGCGATTGGTAGCCCTTTGCATAGAGGATAGAAGCTTCGGGAAATCATCACAGACAAACTCAAGGTTGATATCTTCTGCATTTTCTTGCACAGGCTCGACAGGATTAGGATAGTACTGCTGATAGACCTCTAGCTGACTCTGGAGGTCTTCCACATAGTCATGGGCATTTTTAATGCTGCCATTGAGGAAGCCAATAGGGTTGTTTATTTCGTGAGCAACCCCGGCGACGAGATTTCCTAGTGAGGCCATTTTTTCACTCTGAACTGTTCTCAACTGGGAGGCTTCTAGTTGCTGGGCATAGGCTTGGGCTTGTTGATAGAGTCGAGAGTTTTCCAGAGAAATAGCGGCTTGACTACAAAGAAAATTAAGCGTGGCCAACCGATGTTCAGAAAAGACACCGCTAGTATATTGATTCCTTATGTACAAGATGCCAATCACCTTTCTCTGATTAATCAAGGGCAAACAGAGGACACTTTTGGGTTGCTGTGTACTCAGGTAGGTGTCAATAATAGGTAAGTCAGTATGCAGCTTATCAATAATGACGGTATCCTTTTTGTTCTTAACGTACTGAATAAGCTTGACAGGCAAATTAGGATTGCCTTCTAGCAGTTCTGTGCAAAGATCTGTTGTCTCTATAGTAGCAATGGCCTTCACTTCCCATACTCCTGAAGCATTCGGTAAAAGCAAAGCACAGCGATCGCCTCCTGAATTCTGCAATATCAAGGTCGTCAGCTGCTGGAGCAGTTCGTTAAGCTCAATACTGCCGGAAATGGCCTGGGAGGCTCTCAGAATTGAGGTAAAGTCAAGAATGGCATTGGTGCTGGTGTTAGAATGACTAGTCTGAGTCGAGAGCTGCATCGAGCATAAAGGAGCTAGAATTGTCCCTTGAGTATCAAATGGATTCAACGCTTGGGCCGGTTTCTCTAAAATGGGTCGTAGCAAGTGAGCATAGTCTTTTTCTAACTGTTCAGTTTTCGCCTGTGCGCCCCAGCGAGCATAGCCGAAGTAAGCTTTTTGCAAATAGCTAGCCGCTATCTCCTCTTTATCCCATGCCAAATAAAACTGAGCTGCCAGCTCGTTAGCTAGCGCTTCTTCTTGAACATATGCATTGACGCGTGCACTCGCAATCGCCTGATCGTAAAGCTCAATAGCTGTCCCTTTTTGATTAAGGACCCGATGCTTTTCAGCATCCACCAGCAGTGCCTTATGATGAAAATTCTCTGGGCAACTCTGTGCCCAGCTATTGAGCTTTTTCTGATGTGCGTCAATTTTCTCCCAAGCCTCCCGCTGTGCCTCAGGCGATAGCGTTGGGTATTGGCGAAGAACAATTAAAGCACCATAGTAGTAGTAGCTACTAGAAGTGGTAAAGCCTGCAACAGCATTAAGAGTCTTACCGGCCATTTGAAAAAAATCGAAGCTTTCTTCAAATGATGCTAGTAAGTAGCAGGAATGAATTCTGAGAATATAATAGAGACAAATACCCATGCTGATAGGTATGGCTTCACTCTCTGCAATAGTGCGTTCAGCCTCTGCTAGCGCAGCATCTTGTTCGGGTTGAATCAAACACAGATGCTTAACAAAAATTTCTGCCCCTGCCAATGCAGACATCACCAGTGCATCTTTATTTTTCTGGGCCACTAACCCATATCTATCAAGGTCTTCTGCAAGGTTACTCAGACAATCTCCTTGAAATAGTCGATTAAATATATTGCCATATAAGTTGTAGTGGCTGAACTGTGTCTCACCGGCTTCAAGCCCAGCAATAAAACTGTCGTAATTTATTTGAGCCGCACCATCCATCGGCTGTGCCCACACTTGTAGCCAAGCGCCTACAAGAAGGCCTGCCTTGCATTGCTGGGCTTTGCTATTTAGCTTATAGCTAAGGTCTAAAGCGAGCTTGGCAAATTCGTAACCCTGTTTATATTGTTCTTTTATTAAATTTAGAAGTAGTCCATAATTAGCATAAGCTTTAACAGATTCAGCAATGTTGCCATGTTCTATTGAAAGTGCTGTAGCCTTCAAACAAAGAAAACTATAAAGATCAAGGTTGCCGACTATATATGTTGGCGGATCTAGAGTAATTAGCAGCTTTATCTTGGCCTGTACGGTCGCCTCTACCGCCGTGGGCAAGTCTAGCAGGGAGCGAATGGAACGGGTCTCCATCTGCGTTTCAACCCTAGCGAACTCGGCACTTACTTGTTCCGACAAGTTAGTCACATCGAGTTCCATTCCTAGCTCACAAAGGCTGCACACGCCGACTTCAATAGCTTTTTCGTAGTTACCCTGCACTGAAAATTTGGTAATGTCGATAACATAAAAATCGGTGCGCTCGGTCGGAGACTTTATGTTCTGTAGTGCAATTGCAACCGTCTTATCTAACTTTTGATATTCAGCGTTGCTTAAATATGCCGTACAGAGGTTTCGATATAAAGAAAACGTCAGTAAATAATGGGTTTCCCAAGAATATGTCGTGAGTAATTTAATTCCTGTCTCTAAATAGTCTATCGCTGCTACATAGGCAACTGAGGCAAGTGCTTTCTCACCGGCTTGTAGATTGAGCTGTGCTAAACGTTCTCGCTCATCATCATCAACGATGAAATGCTGTCCCAGGTTCAAATGGTTAATTAATTCAAAGAGATAGTCTTGTTGTTCTGACTCAGACATCTCCGCGATCAAATGCTGACCCATCCGATAGTGAGTCATTGATTTTTGTTCTTCTGGAATTAAGGCATAGGCAGCCTGTTGCACTCGATCGTGTAAGAAACGATAGCAAATTTTAATATCACCGGAGAGGCTATCCTGCGGAGCATTACCTTGAAAGAACTTATAGGTCTGGTTTTCAGGAATAATTAACCCCTCCTGTAGTGCTTGCCATAAGTGCTGAGCAACGACAGGCTGTGTTTGTTGACAAGCCACAACGAGTGTTTTTAGATCAAAACGATTACCCAGACAAGCTGCTAATTTTAGAGCCGTCTGAGTTTCTTCTGACAGCTTTTCCAAACGACTTACCATGAATTCGACGACATCGTTTGTCAAACCTAACTGTTTTATTTTCGTCAAGTCACACTGCCAGTACCCTGTATTAAGCTCAAACTCAATACACCCTTCCTCGTGTAGTCCTTGTAAAAACTGTGTCGTAAAGAATGGATTTCCCTGTGTCTTTTGGTAAACCAGCTGCGCTAGAGGCTTCGCAACATCTGCTGAACATAGCAGTGAATCTGCTGTTAAGGTCGTAATCTCAGATTCGCTCAGAGGCAATAATGTCAGGGTATTGAGGGTTACACCTTGTTTTTTAATCTCTCTTAATGTCTGCATTAAGGGGTGTTCAGGTGAGACCTCATTATCCCGATAGGCACCTAAAATGAGCAAATAGCCTGTTTCGGCAGCCTCTAACAACAACGATAACAAATTCAATGAGGCTGAATCGGCCCATTGTAAATCATCTAAAAAGAGCGTGAGCGGGTGTTCTGGCGTAGTGAAAACTTGAACAAATTTTTGAAAGCGTAGGTTAAAGCGATTTTGAGCAGCGCTGCCGGATAGCTCTGGAGCTGGAGGCTGTTTGCCAATAATATTTTCTAGCTCTGGTAACACCGTTGTGATAACTTGTCCGTCTTCTCCAAGGGCCTCTAAAATTTTAGTTTTCCAACGGTCTAAGCAAGTGTCAGATTCGCTCAGCAGTTGCCCCATCAAGCGACGAAATGCCTGTACAAAGGCCGAGAAAGGAATATTCCGATTAAATTGGTCGAATTTTCCCTTGATAAAATAGCCATGCTGGCGGGTGATAGGCTTATGGACTTCGTTTACGACAGCCGTTTTACCAATGCCAGAGAACCCTGCAACAAGCATCATTTCGGCGCTGCCTTGACTGACCCTGTCAAAAGCTTCTAGCAATTGTTTAACTTCTGTTTGTCGACCATATAGCTTTTCGGGGATAAGAAAGCGATCGCTAATATCCTGTTGTCCTAGCTCAAAATCAGGACTCTCCCTTGTTTCTTTATACTGGTGCAAGCACTGTTCTAAATCGTATTTTAGGCCCAATGCACTTTGATAGCGATCTTCCGCATTTTTGGCCATCAACTTAAGAACAATGCGAGAAACCACTAGTGGAATGTCAGTCGTCAGCTCATGCGGAGGGACTGGAGTCTTTGCAATATGACAGTGTACAAGTTCTAAAGGGTCTGTTGTGGAGAATGGTAATTTTCCTGTCAACAGTTTGTATAACGTTACCCCCAATCCATAAAAGTCTGTGCGGTAATCAATCCCTCGATTCATCCGTCCTGTTTGCTCGGGAGCTAAATAAGCGAGGGTTCCTTCTAAGGTAATGGGGTTTTGACTCTCTTTAATTTCCTTCGGTAACAAAGACGCAATGCTAAAATCGGTCAGTTTTATCTGTTTCGAGCTCGGATGAATCAGGATATTAGCGGGTTTGATATCTTTATGCACCACTCGGTGTTGGCACAGGTCATGAAGGACATCGGCCAGCTGTACTGCGATCGCCAAAATCTCTATTAGCGTCAGTACATTCTCTTGTACATATTTCTGAAGCGATATACCTCCAAAATCTTCCATAATGAGAGCATAACCATTTTCCCAAGGCTCTAAGCTAAGCGGGTGAACAATGCTAGGAATAGCCAAGTTGCTGGTAATTGCATACTGATTCCGAAAATGTACCAGCTCATTAAAACTTGGGTGTGATTGCCCCATCACTTTAATCACTACGGGTTGCTGCGTCACAGATACGGCACGATACACCGATGTTCGAGAGCCTGAGTAGAGTTTTTCAGTAAGCGTGTAACCTGAGATGCGCGGAAAAACCTGAGACGAAGCACTGGGTAGCGATGCCATGGATGATTCTACGGAGAAAAACAATGTTATCCCTAGATTTCCCTAACAGAAAAGACCAGTACTTATAAATCGTGAACAGAAATCTAAACACCTCGGAAACTGCTTGATGAATTGCTGAGGGCCGCCTCTTCAAGCAGCATTGTCAAGTTGACTTGCTTGGACGGTGAGTCATTGACTTTAGGAAGTTACGTTGAGGCATAACTTTTACCGTGCCGACTACTTTCCAGCCAAAATCATCAGCAATTGTGTCTGACTGTATTACACTTTTCCTGTAAAGTTTCTTAACATTGAGAAAACAATGCTCCATCGGGGCCATCATGCTCACCGCTGAGGTACTCCAGAGAGGGAATCTATGTTTTCTTATTTAATAGCGCGGGCTAAAACGCTATTAAAGCAGTCCATGCTACTCAGTCCTGACAGTTTTTTCTTACATATATTCAAGTGTCTGGCACAAAATAGACTCATTCGCCTCAGACACAGACCTTGTTCCATTCTCCATCATCGAAATAAGTCCCTGACTGATGCCCGTCAGCTTCGCCAGTTTCCGCTGACTCCAGCCTTTGTTTTTTCTCATTTCTTTAATATCGGCACCGGTCAAACCCAGAATAGTTAGCTGCCCTTCTGAGGCGTTACCCATTTCCGCCTCAGCTGTCTCCAGTTGAGCAAGATCCCAGCTCTGAGGCGGCTGAATTTCCATATGTGCCCCTAGCAGCCGCTCAAAAAAGCCTCGGGGACGACGACGACTTTCTCGCCCAAACCCAGATGGCTGAATATCTTCGGGGTAAGTTTCCGCATCAAATCGGATTTGCCACCCTCGATCATGCAGTGCCAACAAATCCTCATCCCAAGTGTTGGTTAGCTTTTTCCTTAACTGATTGTCCGCTTCAGCATTGAGGACTTTCTCAGGCCCATAAGCCACCTCCATCAGCGTGCGTACTGGCAGGGGTACAGGTCGGCTAAGCTGAGCCTTAAACAAGAGCCATACCATTAACCTAGCAGCCCCTGCCCGGTGCTGCCACAGGCTCATCACACTTTCTAACAGAGACTTAGAGAGCACACCTTCAGTGCTAGGTGCATTTTGGCCGTGCGCTGCTTCCTCATTTAAGAAATACTTTGCCCAAAGTCCAGCTTTAACTACAAATGACATCCCTGTTACTTGTTTTTCCCCGAACAAGTTTTGTTGGTAGTGATAGCGTGTGCCCAACAAGTGCCACAAACGGCCTTCTTCAACGGTAAATTTCTTGCGCTTACCGTGCCCTGGCCACGAAATAAACGTTGTAATCTTGCAGGGTTGTTTAACAATCTCTTCTATCAGAGCTAGCTTTTCCTGTCGGTTTTTATCCGTTCGCCGTTGCAACCCAAGGTAAGCCTCTATCTGCCTATCATCGATAACTAATTCTTCCTCCCAAGGCCGCTCCATTTGAGAGGCATAGGCAGCAAAAATTAAATGCATACAAGCAGCACGAATATCAAAGGTATCGATAACAGCCAGTGCTGCTGCGCCAGCTAAAGCCGAAGGATGCTCTTCCTCTGTATTATCAGTCACCCAAAAACAAATCGCGCCTTGACCATCATTCACACCTCGTTGGTAAATCAGTTTACCGTCTGGGTCTGTCGTCCAAGGCAGCTGTTTCCGCTGGGTGAGAATATTACTTGCTTCCCAAATTGGCAAAGAAGGAGAAACTTTCGTTAGCCCACCATTTTCAAATAGCTCTGGACTGGTTTGGGGGCGATCAGCATTATTGAGTGTCTTTCCCGCTGGCATCACAGCAGAGCCCTGGCTACCGCTTTGGGTGACATCTGGGGCACCAATTTTCGCACGACTTTTAGAGGCCATCGGTCTTACCAACTTCAGTTAAATTTGAGGGTTGGAACAAGTTAACGCCTGAAATTATAAACCCTGCCCTCAAAGGCAGAGGCTTGCTACCGATTTATTGCTCATTTCGCTCATGACATCACTTTATAAGCACTATCGCAGTTAATCACAGTATTAGACTGAATCCTTTTAGCGGAGAGCCTCACAGCGATTCATCATCAGCCTACGGCAGTGATTACAAAAAAGACTAGAGTCTGGGCCTGATTACACTTTTTTCTAGTACCCATACCCGACATAGATAATCATTTGACGATAAAAAGAATAGTCTAAACCCCCTGATTACATAGCTTTTCTTGATTACATAGATTTCATAGAGGTCAGCCCTAAAGGGAACGAGTGTGATTACAAAGAGGACTAAAAGTTAGACCTGATTACAAAATCTTTCTAGTACCTAGACCTATTTGATTACAAAAATAAGTATTCAAAGACCTTGATTACATAGATTTCATAGAGGTCAGCCCCAAAGGGAATGAATATGATTACAAAAAAGACTAGAGGTTAAGCCCGATTACAAAATAGGTATTCATCCTAAAGCCTTGATTACAAATAATGTCTAGTGCCTAGCCCCAAAGAGAATGAATATGATTATAAAAAGGACTAGAGGTTAGGCCCGATTACAAAATCTTTCTAGTGCCTAGACCCATTTGATTACAAAATAAGTATTCAAAGGCCTTGATTACAAAATCTTTCTAGTGCCTAGACCCAATCTATAAATAGCGTATTTTTTACTGTCAAAATAGTCTTTTACGCTATATGGAGCGTAAAAGACTACCGATCAAAAACAACGAACGTCATCAATGAATCTTTAATAGGACTAAAAGTTAGGTCTGATTACAAAATCTTTCTAGTGCCTAGACCCATTTGATTACAAAATAAGTATCCATCCTAAAGCCTTGATTACAAATAACGTCTAGCGCTTTGCCCCAAATGCCTTCCCAGGAATAATTACAAAAAAGACTAGAGCCTAGACCAAAAGAATCTAGTGTCCCACCCCAAAATAATCTAAACCCTAGACCCGGAAAAAGAGAGTTTGAAACAGAAAAACAACTCCTCTTCAACAACCATGCCATCACCACACGAGCAAAGTGATTACAACGATTGATGTTATCACCGTAATCACTTAGGTATTTGTAATCAAATGGCTTGATATAGATGTAGGCACCCCAGCGCTTAGTGCCGGAGAACTAAAAGCTGGGGTATTTGGCCCTTTTCCTTTATTTAAGCCAGCGTGGCAAGCACTGAAACCACTACATTTCAGTATATTCAAGAAAACAGCGATGCATTCCTCGCGCTATTTCCGCATCGCTACGATTTTATTTATGCTCCCCATCCAGACCCGAAACAGAAACCTGACTGGCAATCAGAAAGTAGATACCCTCTCTCTGACCGCCAGCTTCTTAAAGGCGACTATCTCTACGGCGTTCGTTTTGAAAAAGAGACTCAGTATTGCTTACTCGATATTGACAACCATAGTCCTTATCATCCGAAGCAAGCACCCTTAGCCATTGAACGCCTGCTCGAAACTCTAGAACCACTTGGCATCGCTGACCATATTCTCTGTACATCTAGTGATAGCCAAGGGCTACATATCTATTTACCAATTTCAAAAGCCTTCAATTCTTGGAAGTTGGCTAAGGCCATTTCGATTGCTCTTGAGCAAGCAGGGTTCAAACTAAAGCTCGGTCAGCTTGAGCTTTTTCCTAATCCTCGTGCATATCAGGCTAATGAAAAACCCAGTCTATTTAATGCTCATCGGCTGCCATTGCAGATAGGTTCGTATATTCTCAATCAAGACTTTTTGCCTATCAGTAGTTCCCAGCAGCACTTCGTACGCATGTGGAAATTATGCCAGCGCCGAAACTCACTTTCTAAGCGGCGTATTACAGCGCTCATAAAACAGTCACAGCAGCTCAGCTATAAACTTTCTAATAAGGCGGCCAAATTTCTTAGCGACCTCAATACTGAAATTGAAGAAGGCTGGACAGACCACGGGCAAACGAATCGGTTGCTTGGGCGAATTACCATGCGCTCTTTTATCTTTAATCACATTACGGAAGGCGGAGAGCCACTTTATGGACAAATGCTAATCAATAGAATTGTTGACGTGGCAAAAGCACTACCGGGCTACAAAGATTGGTGTCAACACACTCATGAAATAGAAGATAGAGCTGCTGAGTGGACTAGGTGCATTGAGAACAGTCGCTATTTTCCTTATGGCACGGCTCAGGGAATGTACAAGAAACTAAACTCAACTAGTGAAGTCAAATTGCCAGACTGGAATCAGCTCAAGGCTAAAGAAACACAAGCCAAAATTATCGCTGCGGTCAAAGACTTAGAAGAAACTAAAAAGCTTCCAGAGAAAGCAACGGCTCGATTTAAGGCCCTGTTAGAGTACAACATTGGGGGTGCGTCTCTATATCGTTACAGGGAACTATGGCATCCTATTGATTTTAAAAATATTGAGGAGGAATCCGGACTTCTCAATTCAGTCTGTGGGGACGCCAGCGCTAGAGGCGCAAACGTCCCCACAAATCCTGCAAGCTTATTACCTGCAGTTGATAGTAATGAGTTGGAAAACAAGGACTTGGGCGATTTAAGGGATGAAGTTTCTGAGCCAGAGGGTAATAATTCTTCGGAGTCCCCTCAAGTAATACGGGATCGGATTAGGAAACAGCTGGCAGACGCGCAGGCGGCTCGGGAAAAGGCTAATGAAGATGTTGTTCAGCCTGTGCTTGATGGGATGGCTAGGGCTATTCACTTGCGGGCGGTGCAGCGCATGAGAGAGTTTCTGCTGTCAGGGGAGCCGATTCTCTTGGCTGAGGTGGGACAGTGGCTGACTAAGCAACCGCTGACGGTACACGATGAGCTAGTCGGACAGGGGACGCAGGATGAGCAGGCGTTGTTGAGAGATTTGAGGGTGATCTCTATCCACCTTGTTAGAGTACGGCTGTCGCCTTGGGAACTGCATTTCCAGCTTGAAGAGCGTTTTGGGAAGGCCCTTTTGTTGGATCTATCGGAGGCGGAAAGAAGGGCGTGGATAGATGCCCTTGAATTGCGTTCTATAACCTGATGAGAACGGACTCATCAGGTTATAGAGAAGATTCTGGATTTTGGCTAATTGGCGTGGTAAAAAGCTGGGTTTTAAGCTTTTTTTATAAATTACGGTAGCGCTGCGGAATAAGCGTAATATAGCCTTGGTTGAGCTTTCTGATGCCTCTGCGTGATAGTTTCATTGGACTGCGTAGGCTGGCCCATACAGCGTTTTGGTTACCCTAAAGCTATGGGATTTGCTATGGGCAAGGCAATATTTTGAGTTCGCTTAACTGGTCTGCTTAATTCGGTCTGACGTATGCAAATTCTTCATGGCACTTGGATTCCAGAAGCTAAAGCAGATTTTATGCAATCGGGCGCTTTTTACCTGTGGGTTGAAACTGCCGACAAGCAGCGATCGCGCACATCAGCCCAGCGGCATCCGCGCCACCTTAAGGCGGCGGCATTAGCTGATCTGTTAACGAACGAATTTAAGCTGAAGCCACCAGCCTATCGACAGATAGAAGACTTAATGAGCACTCAGCATTTCTTGTTGCCAACGGTAGCAGGCCAGCCACTGCCGTCTTTGGAAATGTTTCGCTATTTAGAAAATGACCCGCCTGAGACGTATGAACTGCAGTATTGGCAAATAGACTGTTATACCACGCTGGATTCTGTGAAGTCGGGGAATCATGGCACTGCGCTGGTGAATGCAGTGGTACCGCTGCTCAATGATCTGCATTTTTTAACGTTGCATAATTTGAGTGAGGTGCAGCTAGGGGCCGATTTACTCTTTTGGTTTCACTTTACCCAAGCGCTCAAGCAAATTATTTTCAAAGACCAGTACATTCCTGCACTGAAATACCGAACGCTCACGACTGAAAAAGCGCCTAAACGTAGCGCTAAACGTACGACGAAGCGTAAAACAACAGCGAAGAAAGCAACAGCGAAGAAAACGACTGCTAAAGCCAAAGCGATCGCTGTTCAAGAGGATTTTGAAATTCATCCTGGCTGGGAATTTATTGGTGAAGACTATGAAACCCTGTTAGCGCAATACGTGGCCTACATGCCGCTGATGTGTGTGGCTGGATTTTCTCAACCGCCTGATACTCCCCAGTTCTATGATCGCCGTACGTTACTCCAGCATTTTTCGGAGTGTTTGCTCACCGATCTTATGACCCATCTTCGCCGTACGCAAACCTTTGATAAAACCATTGTGGGTTCTGTGCTGGAAGGCTGCTTAAATCTGATCCCTTGGTCTAAAAATGTGGGGTTAGAGCGATATCAGCAGTGGCAGGCATGGCGCGATCGCATTGTTCGGACCCAGCAGGATCAGCCCTTTTATCTGTATTTTCATCTGCAAGATCCGCCTAAGCCGGAAGAGGCTTGGCGACTAGAATTTCAGGCTGCACCTAAAGCTGACCCTTCTCTGAAGGTGCCTTTAGATGACTACTGGCGAATGCGACCTAAACAACAGAAACAAGTAAAAGCACAGCTAGGCGAAGATTTCGAACAGAATCTGTTGTTGAATTTGGGCTATGCGGCTCGCATTTATGATGATCTTTGGCGAGGGTTAGAGACTGATCAGCCCAGCGGCATTTTTCTTACGTTGGAGGCGGCCTTTAATTTCCTGAAGGAATCGGCCTGGGTGTTAGAAAATGCAGGCTATAAGGTGATTGTGCCAGCTTGGTGGACTCCTCAAGGGCGATCGCGCGCAAAGGTGCGGCTAAAAGCCAAGGGAAAGTCGCTGTCGGGGGGGAAGGACAAAGCGAAAACCTATTTCTCTTTGGAGCGTTTGGTTGAATATCAGTATGAGCTGGCCATTGGCGGGGAGCCTGTCACTGAGAAAGAGTGGATGCAGCTGGTGGAGGCCAAAACCCCGTTGGTTCAGTTTCGCGGGCAGTGGATGGAGCTAGACCAGGCGCAGATGCAACAGATGCTGACGTTTTGGCAGACGCAGCAACAAGAGAATCCTGAATTGTCGTTGTTAGAGTTTATGAAGCTAACGGCGAATGAAAGTGAAGATGCACTGGAGGTGGAGTGCGATCGCAATGGCAGCCTTGCTGACATGCTGGCTAAGCTAGCGGATAAAGGCCAGCTAGAGCCGGTAGAGAATCCTAATCAATTTCAAGGTCAGCTGCGAGGATACCAAAAGCGCGGGGTTTCCTGGCTGCAGTATTTGGAGCAGTTAGGTCTCAATGGCTGTTTAGCGGATGATATGGGTTTGGGTAAAACGGTGCAGGTGATTGCACGGTTGGTGCAAGAGCGTGAAGGCTTGCAGCCGCAAGAACCGAAAAAGGGGGCGAAAAAAGGAAAGAAAAAACAGCCCCAGACTTCGCCAGCACTGCCGCCAGCACTGCCGCCAACGCTATTGATTGCGCCGACTTCTGTGGTGGGCAATTGGGCGCACGAGATCCGCAAGTTTGCAGATCATATTCGAAGTGAGGTTCATCATGGCAGTACCCGCACGAAAGACGTGAAAGCGTTTAAGCAGCTTTGCCAAGAAACCGACGTTTTAATTACCTCCTTTGCCCTTGCCCGCAAAGATGCCAAGCTGATTAACGCTGTTCAGTGGCACCGCATTGTTTTAGATGAAGCGCAAAATATTAAGAACCCAAAAGCGGCTTTAACCAAGGCTATCTTTAAGTTTTCTGCGCCCCATCGCTTGGCGCTCACAGGCACCCCCATCGAAAATAGACTGTTGGATTTATGGTCAATTTTTAATTTTTTGAATCCTGGATATTTAGGGACACAGGCCCAGTTTCGTAAAAGCTTTGAGCTGCCGATTCAGAAGCATAACAACCCCCGCCAGTCTGCCACTTTAAAGCGGCTGGTAGAGCCATTTATTTTGCGCAGAGTCAAAACAGATCGATCCATCCTTAAAGATTTGCCGGACAAGGTAGAGCAAAAGCTGTTTTGTAATCTGACTAAAGAACAGGCTTCGCTTTACGAAGCGGTGGTAAAAGAGGTGGAACAGCAACTTCAGGAGGCAGAAGGGATTCAGCGTAAGGGACTGATACTTGCGACCCTCACCAAGCTCAAGCAGGTGTGCAATCATCCCAGGCAGTTTCTGCAAGATAATAGTGACTTTACCCCGGCGCGATCGCATAAGCTCTCTCGGTTGACAGAAATGGTCGAAGAAGCGACGGCAGAAGGCGATAGTCTTTTGGTCTTTACGCAGTTCACGGAACTAGGTGCGGCCTTGGAGCGGTATTTGCGCCAGACGTGTAACTGTAATACGTACTATTTGCACGGCGGCACATCACGGAAAAAACGCGAGGCGATGATTGGTGAATTTCAAGAACCTGACACGCCGCCGTCGGTGTTTGTGTTGTCTTTAAAGGCAGGGGGCGTGGGGATTACGCTTACTAAAGCGAATCATGTTTTCCACTTTGACCGCTGGTGGAATCCATCTGTTGAAGATCAAGCGACCGATCGCGCTTTTCGTATCGGCCAAAAGAAGAACGTGTTTGTGCATAAGTTTGTGGCACTTGGCACGTTAGAAGAGCGCATTGACGAGATGATTGAAGATAAAAAGAAACTGGCTGGCTCGATTGTGGGGGCAGATGAGTCTTGGTTAACGTCTTTAGATAATGATGCGTTTAAGAAACTGATTGCACTGAATAAGCAGGCGATTTTGGAGTAATTAGAGCTGGAAAGCTGTAATGGCAGACTAATGGAATTACAGACTGATGGAATTACAGACTGATGCAACGATAAAGCATTACAGAGAAGGTAGAAGGAGCTGCTATGCGTGAATTTAGCCGTACTTGGTGGGGGCAACGGTTTATTAAGGCGATAGAGTCGCTGACCGATTCTGGCCGTTTGAGCCGGGGCCGCTCTTATGCCAGAGGAAAGAAGGTCACACACTTTGAGATTGAAGATGGCATTGTGACTGCCCATGTTCGAGGCTCTGTGAATCCATATTTTGGCGTTCATACAGAACCGCTATATGTCACGACGATTGAGTTTCAGCCGATTAGCAAAGCTAAGTGGGCAGCCGCGATCGCACTCATTGCCTCAAAGGCAAGCCTGATTTCCAGACTGCTTTTAAACGAAATTCCAGACAACATTGAAGATACGTTTAAGCAGCTTAACTTAACCCTACTGCCAGGGAGCGACCAAGATTTTGAGACGGTTTGTTCTTGCCCTGACTGGAGTAACCCGTGTAAACACATTGCTGGGGTCTACTATTTGGTAGCCGCTGAGTTAGACCAAGACCCATTTCTGCTTTTTGAGCTGAGGGGGCTATCCCGTGAAAATCTGTTGAAAGAGCTGGCCAAGTCTCCGCTAGGGCAGGCACTATCCGCAGAGCTTCAGCTTGAGAAACAGCCTCCGCGTCAGGTCGAGTCTTATTATGTGCCGCTTAAAACAACCTCTGCAGAGACTGGCAAAGATGCGGAGAAAGATTTGAAATCGTTTTGGCAAGGTGAGAAGCGGCTTCCTCAGACCCTAGAAGTACTGCCTCAAACGCCTGTTTCAGGTATTCCGGTGAAAAAACAAGGTGACTTGCCCGCTTTCTGGAACCGAGATAATTCCTTTCTGGCGGTGATGGAAGCGCTATACGCGCAGGTTAAAGCGAAGGGAAAGCTGTAGCAGTTGTAGATAGCCTGCGCTGCCTTTTGTGTGGGTGCTGCGGTTACCATCCCTGGGACTGATGGAGTCCCCCGTTTAAGTGAAGCTTATATGCTTTATCTGGAATATTGATATCTGAAATATTGATATCTGGAACAGCTATTTTGGGACTGTCTGGGATAATTTGGCCTTGCTCAAGTTTTATAATGCGATCGCACAAATCAAAATACTTGTCGTCATGGGTAATGACTAAGATTGTTTTACCCCGAGCTTTAAGCTCAGGCAAAAACTGAGTGTAGAAAATCTCAGTAAACATAGGATCCTGGTTAGAAGCCCACTCATCAAAAATATAAAATGGCCGGTCTTCTAAATAGGCCGTTAAGAGCGCTAAGCGTTGCCGCTGACCGCGAGATAATGCTGTCGTGGAGAGCTTGCCGTCTTGAATGCTGACTTTGTGGTTTAGCTGCAGCTTTGTTAAATACGCTTGAGCCAGATTATCTAATTCAGAACTCTCTAATCCCAGCAAATTCTCAAATAGCTGAAAATCAGCAAAGACCACTGAAAATAGTTGTCGGTAGCGCTCTTGATTGGTGTCATTGACTAATTCCTCATCAAAATACAGCTCTCCTGATTCAGGGGTGTACAGCCCTGTAATGAGTTTTGCCAAGGTCGTTTTACCGCTGCCGTTACCCCCCACTAAAAAAACAAGCTCCCCCGCAGTAAACTTGAGGTTAATCGGGCCAAGTGTAAAGGTGTCGTCCTCTTTTTCCCGATAATAGGTGTGACTAGCATTTCTTAATTCCAGCGTTTCCCACGATTGTATTTCTGTGAGCTGTCGTTCTTTCATCGATGGAGTCAATGCCCCTGTTTCCGGTGTTAGCCGGAAGCCCAGTGCCTCAATCTTCTCAAAAGCGATGTTTGCCCTCGATAAGGCTGGTATGGCTGTCACGATGGAAAATAACACCGCCCGCAAATACAGCAACGTAACAATGTAGCCCGTTAGAATTTCTGTATCAAAGGTG
>JBGCGG010000167.1:0-15205 GCA_045110585.1 Phormidesmis sp.
ATATTCGTTCAGTTGCAGCACGGACGGCTGAAGCGCTTGACAAAGCCATTACAGAAGCTTTTGAAGCTGTTTCGCTTGAAGATATTCGGCATTGGTTTACATATCGCTGCTATGTACCTCACTAAACTGAGAACCGCTATAGCAACGGGCATGACGTGTCATGGACACATCTCCCGCAATACACGTAGCCACCAACGCATGAATTCGTTGGTGGTCGTACCAGACACACCAACCGAATAGCCTTGAAGGCAGGTCAATGTCGTCCCATTCATTCAATTTAGGTTGACTGGGGTCGCCAGTAGCAAAACCCAACAGCAAGCTAGCCCTAACGCTAAGCCAATAGACACTAAACTCATCGTCTGCGCTCCCTGCTAGCGATTATCCAGTGCTTGTCTATTCAGCACTTATTCTATCCAACACTGATCTATTCAGTACTTGTATCCGATGTGTTCCAAGCCTATCTTGGCCCATCGTAAGGGAGCCGCTGCCAATCAGGATCCACCTGCATTAGCCAGTCTTCGCCCACCCGAATGGTCAAATCAGAATCGATATCCCCCGTCGAATCTGACACGACCTGACCAATATCAATTGCCTCTTGCACCGAGCGAGCACTGCCTAAATCACCTCGCTGAGCGACCACAGAAGTCTTACGATTCACATCCGACCAGTCGCGCATCACGTACACATTGTAGAAACCCAAGTCCCGTAAGTACTCTGCCATTGAATAGCTAGCGTACTGATCGTCAGTAGCGTTTTGCACCGCAATATTCAGTGCGCTCACCGCTCGCGCTGAAGGGGGTTCGTAATAGTTAATGCCTCGGCTCGCCACTAGCTCAGCAGGCTGCGCATCAAAATACGTACGCATTAAGTCACTACTTGCTGACTTGTCCGATATCCAATAGCTCGCGCTATATTCTTCTGGATCGCTAAATCGCCCTGGCAAAAGCACCATATTCAAGTCTTGGCTATCTAAATCTAAGCCAAAGCCTGCCAATGCCAGCAGCTCTTCCAACGTCAGGTTCGTATCAATATACGTTTGTAGCACTCTCACAATCTGAGGCAACTTAGGCAACACGGCTGGATTAGTCATACGCTTGCGCAACGCCTTCAGCAAAATCTGCTGACGCTGCACCCGACCAATATCACCGTACGAATCTTGGCGAAAGCGAGCAAATTGTTCCGCCTCATCGCCATTCAACATTTGCAAACCCGGCTCTAGGTCAATCACCAACCCCTGGGTTTTATCTTCGTATTTCATGGCTTTAGGCACGAGCACCTCAATGCCACCCACCAAATCCACAATCTCTGTAAAGGCTTCGGTACTCACGCGCACATAGCGATCAATCTGCACATTATCAAAATTGTGCATCACGGTCTCTGCGGCCAGCTCAGCGCCCCCTTCAAAGTTGGCCTGATTAATCTTTTCAATGCCGTAGCCTGGAATCTCAACCCGCGTATCACGGGGAATAGACATCACATTGACCGCTTTACTTTCGGGGTCCACGCGGGTCAGCAAAATCGTATCCGTACGACCCACCAAATCACCCGGCTCTGCACCTTCTACATCCCGCGCTTCATCTAAGCCCATCACTAAGATATTGACTGGGCGCGAGACCTGATAGCGAAATCCTGAACGCCACAGATCAGCCAAAGGCGGTGCCACGGTTTCGCCACTCACCTGACGGGGAAGCGGAAAAGTAAGAACCGCAAGCGTGCCCAGCCCGGCAGTTGCGATCGCAGTAGAGCCAAAAATAGCAGCCCATGCAATACGCTTAAACACCTTACGAAGCCCCGCACGAACCTTCCCCCGTTCAGCGGACTTCGCTGGCCGCCTCGATGTAGACGTCACGTTTTCTGAGCCTGATGCCAAAGGCGGGATGTAGGTCATCGCCTGAGCTTTGCGCTGGTTTTTGCCTTCTTCGTTGTGATCTGGGCTGGTTTCAGAAGGCGATGATTCTTGATCGTTGGGCTGATAGATCATTGCTAGGCGCAGGCAAAAATAAAAATGAGCAAAGATTCAAAAAATATGAGCTAGCCGCTGAAGCGAAAGAAAAGCGCTATGAGCAATCAGGTTGGCTTTGAAAGTCTGTGCAAATATCTAGGCAGGACTTTAGCAGATACTGAACCGGTGACCAGTAAGCTGTGAAACACATTCAAAGCAGAGACACATTCAAAAAGTACCAGAACCCCGGAATTGAGATGTGCGTAAATCTACTACTCACAGCAAAGCGATCAATAACGCATCCGGAAGAATCAATCAACTAAGTCATAACTATATTTGTTAATCAATTGTTAAGAGGATTATAGCTTGCGGCAATGCCTCCAAGGGTAGGATAGACCGGAATCTTAGATGGCACAGTATTTTTAGTTATGACGCGTTTCATTCCAATTATTTTGGCAGGCGGTAAAGGCGAGCGCTTTTGGCCGGTAAGTCGACTTAAACGCCCCAAACAGTTCTTGTGCCTCGATGGCAGCGATAGATCTCTGCTCCAATCCACAGCGGATCGTCTGCTCCCCATCGCTGATTGGACTTCTTTATTTGTCATCACTGCATCACATTTAGCGGAGGGTGTCCGCGAACAACTTCCTGATATTCCCACCGAAAATATATTGGTAGAACCGCAAGGACGCGATACGGCACCCGCTGTCGCGTGGGCCACACTCGAAGTTGCTAAACGCTTTGGTGACGACGCAGTGTGTGGCTTTTTTCCAGCGGATCACTACATCACAGACACAACTCGCTATCTCGACACACTGCGAGCAGCCACAGACTTAGCCGTAACCAAGCAAGCGATCGCCACGCTTGGCATCACCCCCAACTTCCCCTCAACTGGCTATGGTTACATTGAACAAAGCACCTCAGCAGGCAGCTTTACCGCAGGTAGCGTAACGGACTTACCCGCCTACAAAGTCAGCCGCTTTACAGAAAAGCCCGACCGCGACACCGCGCAAACCTTCTTAGACAGCGGACGCTACAGCTGGAACAGCGGCATGTTTATCTTTCCTGCTGCCGTGATGATTGAAGAATTAACCGCCCATGCCCCTAACATGACGAATGCACTCATAGAAAAGGGCGCAGATGCTTATGCCGATCTAGAAAAGCTCAGCATTGACTATGCGGTCATGGAAAAAACAGACAGAGCCTACGTAATGCCCGCAGACTTTGGCTGGGACGACTTGGGCGACTGGAATGCCATTGAGCGCTTACAAAAGTCATTAAACGGTGACTCCGATAATGTCGCCATGTGCGAGCACGTAGGATTAGACACTCAAGGCAGCGTCCTGTACAGCGGCGATCCTAATGAACTGATTGTCACGATTGGCTTAGAAGATGTGGTGGTAGTACGCGACGGCAATGCAACTCTCATTGTCAAAAAGGAACGCACACAAGAAATTAAAAAAGCCGTTAAGGCATTGGGCCAAGAAGAGCGGTTTCAACATCTGCTTTAAGTTACCTACTTCAACAAGTCTGCGTTGAGAAAGCAAAGGGCGCTTACCATTGCTCCGAATCTTAAAGCGGCTCTACCAGTAGCAGACAGTCAGTAGCAGACAGTCAGTAGCAGACAGCCATTAGCGTTAAGGATATGTCTTAAAAGGAGACTTGAACCATTCGTTATCCCCAAGTCTAATGACCGGTAGAGCAAGCATCAACAAGCACATTCAGCACTGATGCAACAGACAGTTGAGATCGCACAGAGCAGCCCACACCCCTTCATCTCGCAGCACTTTACCCCTTCACTTCACAGCATTAGCACAGAGAAACCAGTCAACCATCGGAACTTTTTTATACAAATCGATGTGCTGTACACTTTTATTTGTGTCCAGAAAATTTTTAGATTTTAGTTCACATCACACTTAATTTAAGAGAAGTCCGATGGCATTTACCCCCGTGTCTAGTTTTTCTGCAGCCTTGCTCAAACCAACGATCGCTGCTACTTTTATTGGCACTTGCTTGCTAACGCTTAACCCTGCTCGCGCCTCTGTATTGGTAGAGCCTCGCGTTATGCGCAACGGTCAAAGTGAGCCAGCAGCGATCGCCGAAAACAGTGATGACATCGTTGCAATTGCAACCAGCACAGATGATTTCAGCACGCTCTCTGCTGCGCTACAGGCAGGCAACTTAGGCAGCATTTTGTCTGGAGAAGGACCTTTCACAGTTTTTGCACCGACCAATACCGCGTTTGAAGCGTTACCCGCAGGCACCCTCGACACACTGCTACTGCCTGCCAATAGAGACCTCTTAGTCAAACTACTCTACAACCACGTAGGCTACGGCGATTTTGGCTCTAGCGATCTCAACACTGGCAGCTTTGAAACCTTTGATGGCACAGTGGCTGTCAACGTTGCACCCAACGGCGTCACGGTTGGCGGCGCTAACGTCGTCCAGGCAGATGTTACAGCTACAAATGGCGTTATCCACGCTGTTGACCAAGTCCTGCTTCCTGTAGGTTTCACGGAGCAATTAGCAGCGCGAACAGTAGACAGCACCTCTACGGCAAGCAGCTCATCCGGCACCACCACGACTCGGACAACCACGTTACAAGAAACAGCGATTGATCGCGCTGTGGCTCCCACAGCGCCAGTAGCTGAGTCAGTTGCCCCCGCGGCTGCCGAGCCAGTTGCCCCACAACCGGCCCCCGCTGCGGCACAAGAGCCTGTCCGAGGTCTCTGGTAGTAGTTCACCTCAGTTAGTGGCCCCTCGGTGCATATAGCCTTCTTGCAGTCAGATACCTTGACTTAAAGCTGATATTTGACTGCGAGATTCATCGCTAACCAACACTTCATATCAAACCGTCCGCCAAGCATGCAAGCATTTTCACAATGCTGACTCACACAATGCTGACTCACACAATGCTGACTCACACAATGTTGACTCACACAATATTGACTCCTCGGAGAGCCTTTCAAACTTTCGGGAAGCCGCAGGCTACTCTACATCTACAGTCCTTATCCTCAGCGGTGCTTGCAGGCTCTGCCTTGGCGCTCATCTTTACACTGTTCAATGCTCGGCCTGGCTTGGCACAATCACCCCCCATCACCACACCTGCCGACACGCAATCTACTGGGGTGCAACCTGCTGAAGCATCTAAAGCAGCGACTCAAACCGCATACACTTTAGGCACACAAACCCATACACAAGCCGGTAGCCGCATCGTCTTGAACTTAAGTGAACGCCGCGTGTATCTTTACCGGGGTGCAATGCTAGTCAGTAGCTATCCGGTCGCCGTCGGCACAGCAGCCACACCGACACCTAGAGGAGAATTTACCATTTCCAAAATGGTGGTAGATCCGGTGTGGCAAAGCCCTTGGACCGGAGAAATTACACCGCCTGGGCCCAATAGCGCCTTGGGCTTACGGTGGCTAGAATTTACCACCAGCGAAGCCGGTGCATTTGGGTTTCATGGCACCCCCACCATCGACTCAATCGGTCATGCTGCTTCTAATGGCTGCGTGCGTATGCGCAATGAAGATGTAGTGGCGCTATTTTCTCAGGTCAGCGTGGGTACGCCTATGATTATTCAGTAGGTATTGTCAGACCAAGGTTGAGGATAAAAAGGTTTGGGATAAGTAGATTAGATAGGATGCGTGAGGTTGTCAGAATGAAGCGTGGAAGCAAAGGCTGGAATCGAGTTGCGATCGCTACACTGACTTGCGTATGTATGGGCTGGGCGATCGCCCCCAGAGCAAACGCGACCGAAATCGCTCCACCACCTCAAGCAAATCTAGCTGCAACACCCCCAGCCAACGGAACCAAAGCAAACGGAACCAAAGCAAACGAAACGCAAAGCTTTTCACTTAACTTAGTCCTGAGCCTCTCCGAACGCAGAGTCAATGTCTATCGTGGTGAAATGCTGGTGGCCAGCTACGAGGTCGCCGTCGGACGAGAAGGTTGGAATACGCCCACCGGAGAGTTTAGCGTTTTTCAAAAGCAAGAAGATCCAGCTTGGGAGCATCCTTTTACAGGCGCTGTCGTTCCGCCGGGGCCAGATAATCCGCTCGGAGCTAGATGGATTGGCTTCTGGTCAGATGGCGTTAATTCAATTGGCTTTCATGGCACTCCCGACGAGTCGGTAATTGGCAGCGCGGTTTCCCATGGCTGCGTGCGCATGAGAAACGAAGACGTTCTGGCACTGTATGAACAAGTAGGCTTAGATACGCCAGTCACAGTTCTACCCTAAAACCTTAGCGGGCCAAAAGCGATCGCGACCAAGGAAGACGACCAAAGAGAGCGGACAAGCCACAGTTGTTTTAGATATGACGGGTATGCCGGATACCAATAGCTTTACCGCCACCCTGCTGGATCAGACGATGCGCGATGGCAATCCTCGCTGGGCTTGGGGAGGCACTGATTAAGCCAACATATGTAGATACAAAATGTAGACAAGAACTTCAGGCACAGTAGCTAGAGCAGTAGCTAGAGCAACTGTCAGGCATTAACCATTCCCAGCAATCATGTCTCTGTACCTATTTCCCTGCACTGCCGCTCTAGCTTCGCCCGTTCTAAATCAGACAATCTTTTAGACAAATAACCTTCAGCCAAATAACCTTCATCCAAGTAACCTTCAGCCAGGCAACCTGTAGCTAGACAACATTGACAGGTGAAAGCGCTACGCTAGTGAAATGCTCAAGGTTATGCAACAAAAAGTCAGTAGCTCACTGGCCATCTTCAAAAATATGCCTCGGCTGTTTCGCCTCGTATGGTTGGCAGCACCGGGCGCATTAGTCATTAGCTTGGCGCTCACGCTAGTGAGTGCGCTAATTCCTGCCACCCAGATTTACATCAGTAAGCTGATTGTGGATCGCGTGGTGGATCTAGTGGGGGCAGGTGCCGCGATCGCGGTCATTAGCCAATCCCTGATGCCGCTAGTGGCGGCTGGCTTCGGCTTTTTGCTGCTGCAAGCTGTCCTCACCCAGCTGGATGGCTACACCACACAAGTCATGAGCGATCGCTTTCTCTTATATGCCAACACCCAGCTTTTACAGCAGGCGACCCGCCTCGATCTCGCCCACTACGAATCATCAGAATTTCACGACATTTTAGAGCGCGCCCAACAAAGCGGCAGCAACTATCCCATGCGGGTGATGCGACTATCTGTGCGGCTGCTGGGGCAAGTCACCCGTCTGTTTGGCCTGCTGGCTTTGCTGCTACGCTTCAATTCGCTCGTCTTTGTTTTGCTGCTGCTCAGCGCCTTACCCACCTTTTGGGTGAGCGTTCGCTTCTCTGAGCGGCGTTTCTTCATGACCCGCCGTCAAACGCCCAGCCGCCGCCTAGCGGACTACTTTGGAAAAATCCTCACCGAACCTAAGTTTGTCAAAGAAGTTCGCCTGTTTAATCTGGGCGGCTACATGGCCAGCCAATACCAAACCATTCGCGAAGAATTTAACCAAGAATCACAGCGGTTGGCACGCCGTCAGGCGATCGCCCAGGTCACGCTAGAAATTATTTCAGCCATTGGATTCTATGGCGCATATGCCCTAGTGCTGTGGGAAACCATTCGCGGCCTGGTCACCATTGGCGATCTCACACTGTATGCAGGCACTTTTCAGCAGGCCCAGTCCGCCACCGCAGGCATCCTACTCACAGTTGCAACGCTCTACGAGTTCAATCTCTACGTCTCCCAATATTTTGAATTTATTGATTTAACGCCACAGGTTGTCAGCCCGCCCCAAGCCAAACCCTTCCCTCAACCCATTAAAGAAGGGCTCATTCTCAAAGACGTTTACTTTACCTATCCCGGCAGCGACACCCCCACCCTAAAAAACATTAACCTCACCGTTGGCGCGCAAGAGTGCATTGCCCTCGTAGGGCTAAATGGCTCAGGCAAAACCACACTGCTCAAACTCCTCACTCGCCTGTACGACATCGACCGCGGCCTCATCGCCATCGACGATATTCCACTCAGTGCCTTCCACCTCAGAGATTTACGGCGTAATATTGGCGTCTTGTTCCAAGACTTTGCCCGCTACGCGCTCACCGCAAAAGACAACATCGGATTTGGCAACTTGCCAGAACGCAAAGACGACGAGCAAGTGTTTCAAGCGGCTACAGATGCAGGGGCAACGGCAGTCATCGACGGGCTAGACAGTGGCTACGATACAGTGCTTGGCAAAATGTTTGATGGTGGCGTAGATTTATCCGGCGGTCAGTGGCAAAAAATTGGGCTAGCAAGAGCGTTTATGTCTCAGGCACAGGTACTGATATTGGATGAGCCCACAGCAGCTGTCGATGCGATCGCAGAGCACGATTTATTCGAACGCTTCCGTCAGCTCACCCAAGGCAAAATGACCTTTCTCGTTAGCCACCGCTTTTCCACTGTGCGCATGGCTGACCGCATCATCGTGCTAGAAGACGGCAAAATCATAGAAGCCGGGACTCACGACGAATTAATCGCGACCAGAGGACGCTACGAGGAAATGTTCCGCTTACAGGCGGAGAGCTACACAACGGCTTAAATCATTTTCTATCTTACGTATGATTTAGTTGTGCCCAATACCCTAAAACTTTCAGTTTCTAGCTACTATTAGTTGCGTACTCCCTTATTGTGCAAACGCTTCAATGGATATTCGGCTTAAACTTTGGATTGGTGTATTTGGCTCATTGCTCACGCTTTGGTTAGCGGTGAACTTTTTGGTGTAGTCCATCACCTACGCGGCAAGCACCATGAACCGGGCACAACGCGTTGTGCCCGGTTCTTCTTCTGGGTTGGATTTTGGGTTCAAGACAGGAGGACTTTTGTTTCAACCTGCACGCTCCAGCTGCACGAGATCAAGAGGCACGCTCAAACAACGTCTTCCAGGGCATCACGGCAGGGCGATCGCCCTTACTCATAATTTCAAACGCCTTATTCTTCGCTGCCTCAACAGACAAACAAGCCACACAAGCCGCCGCCACATCAATCCGGCTAGTCTGACCATTCAACGTATCGCCCGTTTCAATAACCACACCCAGCTTTCCAGCAGTACTCGCTTTCACCAGCGAGTTAAAGTCATAAGACGTGTACGGCCCATCCGTTAGCTGCCCCGGTCGAATAATGGTGTAAGGCAAGCCTGAGCGCAAAATAGAATTTTCCCCTTTACGTTTGGCATCCAGCACCCCAAAGGCATTGAGTAGCGAATAAGGAAACTGATCCTGGCGGCTCACCCCACAAGACGACACAAACACAAAACGCTGGAGATCTTTAGAAGTTGCCTCCACTAAATTGTGAATACCTAAGGCATCTACCGCTTCGGGTGTATTGCGAGCATTCGCCTGCCGAAAGTCTGCATCCAAATAAATTTTGGCCCAAGTCACAGCTTGCTCAAAAGGATTGCTGCCAAAATCCGCTTGAAAGTCCCAGCGGTTCGAGGGCAAAGCCGTTGTTCCTGTTGCACAAATGAGGTGAGTAATGCCTGCTGTTGCCTCAGGCAGCGTCTCGGGCGCACAGATATTCCCTACCGCAATCTCTGTCTTACCAGCAAACATCGTCTTTGCCTTTTCAGCACTCCGCGTCAGCACCCGCACCCGGTAGCCCTGACTCAGCAGGTTAGCAACCACCAGCTGCCCCACACCGCCCGTGGCCCCTGCCACCAACACCAACGATTCATCATTAGCGGCAGAATCTACCGTTGCGGATGCAGCCTGCTCAGTCGTCATAGCAATCTTCCTAATCCATTTCTTTGAAACAGCTTGCCTAAGGCATAGCGCGGCAGGGCCATTATCAGCCTTTCCAAGGCGCTTTTTCCATATTTTGCACGGACTTTACCCATCAGAACAGATAGTCTACTGGCACCAACCCTGTTCATCTCGCGTCTCACAGATTAAGATCCCTAAAGAATCACAAAGACAAGCTTAATCATTTTCAGTTGATGAAATTAACGTAACCCTTCTCTCAACCTGCAGGGTTTACTGCCCTCATATAGGAATGAAATTGATAGACTTGGCTCTGTTTGTGTGCACCCTCACACTGCGCACGTTGCATACAGCTTCCGATATCGTTCTCGGGTTCAATCACATTTTCAGTTTGTCATCCTGCTCACTTGCTCAGTATTGAAACTATGCTCAAGCAGTCTTTTCTAAAAAAAGCACTCTTAAATCCTTTCAATAGCGAGCTAACTGGAGTGTCAGCACAAGACTCTGCACAAGACAGCGACGCAACTTTAGTCGCCTCAACAGCGATCGCAGTCGGCTCTACAAACACACCAGACTCCGCAAACAAGCCAGACTCCGCAAACAAGCCAGGCTCTACAAACCAATCAACAGAAGAAAGCGCTCAAAGCTTATCTTCAAAATCTTCCCAGACCGCTAAGAACCCATTATCCAAACGCCTACTATCCAAGCGCAAAGTAACCTTTGCACTTGCCTTAGTAGGTGCTGGTAGTGGGCTGGCTTTCACACAAGTGAAACCCACCGCTTTGAAAAATGCTTTACCCACCAGAAACACCGCTGTCCCTCTCAGGCAAGCTGGTGATCCGCCCCTTGAACCCATGGCCAAAGGGAATCGAGGCCTATTTCTTACTAACGAAATTTTTTATCGCAAAATCGAGGCGATCGCGCAAGTTCCTCGCAATCAGCAACCTACCACCCCAGCAGCCGCCCCCCCTAAAACCACACCAGCTAATAGCCAGCCAGCGACGAGCAATCAGGCAACAGCCAACAACCCACCATCGCCCAAAAAAACCACTAAAAAAGAGTCTGCTTCAGCGCCATCGCAGCCTGCACAAGCAGAACGTGTCGTTGCCACCGCACCGCCTGCCCCCAAAGCAGCTGCCGTTCCGTTTGAAGGCGTCACCATCGACAATGTGCTGGAAATGCGCGTCGCCGTCGCCAAAGATGTCAGCGCCATTTCACTTGCCACCTCCGGCAACGGCACCATTACAGACTTAAACGGCACCCCCCTTAAAAAGCTGTCTCCAGAAAGCGCCGTCACAGCCAACATCAACGGTGGCATGACCGTCGATGGACAACCTATGCCTAATGCATTTTGGGTCTATCCAGAAGACGGCGGCTACGTTGCGGTGGGCAGCAGTTGGTATCGCGGTCGGGCGCTAGTTGCACTGCGCGAACGCGGTCTCATTGCTGTGAACTACGTTCTCTTAGGCGACTATCTCTATAGCGTTGTAGGCACTGAAGTTTCGCCCAATTGGCCCATCGAATCGATGAAAGCACAGGCCGTTGCCGCTCGCTCTTATGCCCTTACACACAACATTTCACCCGCCAGTGAAGCTTATTTTGACCTAGACAATACACAGCGCTTTCAGGCATACAAAGGCATCTCTCACGAAGCCAACACCACTCAAGCGTCAGTGCAAGCAACATCTGGTGAATTCATCAGTCACGATGGCGGCATTGTGGAATCTCTGTACGCCGCCTCTCAAGCGATTGTAGATGACGCGCATAAAGGCAGTGGCATGAGCCAACTGGGCGCAAAAGACTTAGCGAGCCAGGGCTATAGCTATGTCGAAATTTTGGCGCATTACTATCCCGGCACGGCCCTTGGTCGGATTGAGACAGATACTGAGTAACCTCTGCGCATCAGTGAGGCCCATAACTGAGGCCCATAACTGAGGCCCATTACTCACGGCAACTGCTCTAAGGTGCTGTACCACGACAACAGTTCACACATCAAGAACCAATCGTTGAGATACCCTTTCTAGGCCCTCTTTTCCGGACATTTTCAGGCCCAGAAATCCGTCCCAAATACTGAACAGAAAGTGGTACAAACCCGCCTGACCATACTCAAATTGGATTGTTAGTATAGGTAAGTAAAATCTTTCACGGGTTGTAAGTGCACCATGCAAAACTCTAGTGACTACCGTACGGCGGTTCCATCTGCTGGTCTATCGGATACCAGTCCAGGGAATGCAGGGCGTACGGTGATTAGCTACTTGTTTTGGCTAGCGTGCCTATCCGGTTTTTTTGGTCTGCATCGGTTTTATAACGGTAAAGTTGGCAGCGGCTTCCTTTGGCTATTTACCTTTGGGCTATTTGGCATTGGGCAGCTTGTGGATTTGGCCAACATGCCTGAAATGGCCGCGCGGCGATCGCGTCAGCTCCGCGCCCGGAAATATCAAATTGCCGAGTACGATCAGCCAGGACTTGTCAAAGAAACTCAGTCGCAAAAGCCACCGCTCACCATTCAGCTCCTTCAGCTGGCCAAGCGCAACAAAGGCCGCCTGACCGTAACCGATTGCGTATTAGAAACACAAGCTACTTTTGCAGAAGTTGAACATCAGCTCAAAGAACTCGTGAAATCTGGCTACGCGGTTGTAACCAACGACATCACCTCTGGCGTTGTTGTCTATGAAATTCCTGAGCTAGAAGTTTAATCAGCAAGACTCCAAACTCTGGCATTAAACTTTGGCTTGCAAGCCCTAGCTTTCAAGCGCTGGTCTCCAAGCGCTGATAAATAGCAATCGAAATACCAGCACATCTGAATAATACATTGACTTTTTTTAGTTAATAGTCACTTCCTCAGAGTACATACGCGATTCGATTTGGTAAGCTATTAAACTGATATTCATCTAAAACTCTATGAAGCGCCTTCCATTCGACTCTCAACAAGTCATGCGTCGCACTGAAGACCTCATCACTGCAGCTTCTAACCGTTACCGCATCACGGTTCAAGTAGCCAACCGCGCTCAACGCCGCCGCTTTGAGGAGTTTGATAGCCTAGACGAATCCAAGATGAAGCCTGTGCTCCGCGCCATTGTTGAAATGTCTGATGAGCTAACGCAGCCTGAAATTATTGGCGAATAGGCTAGCTCATTGACCGAGTTAAGTTAGCCATGTTGAGTTAGCCATTTAGCAATCAAAAAAGGAAAAGGAGTGATGTCGCATATCGGCACCGCTCCTTTTTTGTGCTGATCTTTACCTGTTGCTATTCATTTCAAAACGAGCAGCCATGATTCGACACCTAGAGGAAGGAGACGGTTGGCGGGTGGGGTGGAATCCAGCCGCTGAGAAGTTTTGTGGATTGGTGGCAGGCGATCGCTGGTCGATAGAACTCACCGCTGATGAATTTTCAGATTTTTGCCGAGTTGCCCGTCAGCTCAATAAAACCATGCGTGACATGTCTCAACATCTCATGGATGAAGAACGACTGACCTGTGAGCAAGAAACCGAACAGATCTGGATGGAAGCGGAAGGCTTTCCCCAATCGCATAGCCTACGCTTTATTTTGCGCACAGGCCGTAGGGGAGAAGGGGGATGGCCGCCTCCACAGGTCACGGCTCTGATGACAGTGCTGATGCGATCGCCTTTTGCAGCACTCACCGAAGGAACCCATCCGGACATCTCATAGCGATCGCCCTTAATCTCTCAAGCAGCAAGCATTGCAGCCGTAAATCCAACGTGAACGCGGCAAGCAAGAGGGCAACGTTGATAAATAAAACAATTTATTTTATTTTTTCGAGAGTTAAACGATTTAGATTGAGACTGATAGCGCTTCTGTTATCAGTCTCTGCTATCAGACCTGACCAGGCTGGCACCAAACCTTCACTCAGCCGACCACCTCACCCACCAGCCAAGGCATCATCCCCAATCAAGGCGATGTAAACGTCATCGCTGGCTGCTCTCATGAGCCAGTTATTCAGCATCACACACGTATCCTCTTTATAAATGTCATGCCAGATAGATGTCATGCCAGTACCAGCGGTCAAATCTGGGAAAGTTTCTAAAAAAAGCAAGTTTTGTTAGTTTATCTAGGGTTTAACGGTTTAGATTAGGGTCTGTACTAAAACCCGTCATTGCCCAGCGCATTCAACGCTGCGATGACACCTTATAGATTGAATTCAGTATCTACGTTCTAGGGAGCTAAGTTTGCCGTGAAAGTGAAAGTTATCAGCGATACGCTGTTCAAACTCAGCCCCAAACTGTCTAGTCAGCTATCAAATTCTGAGAAAGTCTTCGTAAAAAACCGCACAGAATTTGAATTAATTTCTTACACAGAAGCCGAAGGCAACCACACGCGACTGGTACTGGCCAATAAAACCCTCGGCAATAATCAGCGAACCTGGTACGCCTACAATCCTGACATTGAGATTCAAGCCTCTCCCGTGAAGCTCGTTGTCATCAGCGACACTCTATTTAAGCAGCGCCCCATACTGTCTTCGCAACTTTCATCCAACGAGAAGGTATTTGTCAAAAATGGCAGTCAGTTCGACTTGCAGTCTTATCTCCCTGCCGCAGGCAATCACCTCAAAGTATCTTTAGCCAATAAGTTTCTTGGCCCCTCTAATCGCAACACTTGGTATGCCTATCAGCCTGATGTCCGCGTCAGTGGCTCTACCGTTCAGCTAAGCGTTGTCAGCGATACGCTGTTTAAGCTCAAACCTGTCTTCTCCTCTCAGCTCTCAGCAGATGAAAAAATATTTGTCAAGAACGGCACCGAATTTGAGCTAGTAGACAATGAAAAAGCCACCGGCAACCACGTACGGATTTCGCTAGCTAACACAGGGTTAGGCGATCGCAATCTCAAAAATTGGTTTGCCTACGCACCTGATATCGTCATCAAAGGCAATCCTGCAAACAATAATCCCCAACCCAACCCGGACGACAAACCACAGCCCGTTCCGCCAGACGACAAGTCCGACCCGACCCCACCCTCTCCGCCTGTCCCCAAACCACCGACACCCACACCCCCTTCTCAACAACAGCCCACCGGCCCCTTTCGTTTGCCTGGATTCCGCAGCACGTTTTACCTGTCAGAACCGATCATTCCAAACGGCAATTTCACATGGGCTGAAGCCACTAAAAACGGCACTCGTATTCCCGTCAGCCGCAACGTAGCCTACGGCATTATTCGAATTGCGCGAGTAATGGAAGAAGTTCGCTCCCGACTAGGCGATCGCCCCATTCGCGTCAATTCTTGGTATCGCGATCCGGCAAGCAATGCCGCAGTTGGCGGGGCAATTTACTCTCGTCACCTTTCAGGTGATGCCATCGATTTTGTTGTCATTGGTCTGCACGCCTACAGCGTATTTGATGCCTTAAACCCCTGGTGGGGCGCTCAGGGTGGCCTCGCAAGCTCGTCTATTTTTACTCACATCGATGCACGAGGCTATTATGCGCGTTGGAGTTACGGGTACTAGTGGGTCATTTGCTATGGTCATGACCATAAGGATAGGCGAAAATTAGAGTGGTTGTTCACGGTTCCTGAAAAGCAGGACAAGTGTCATGACTCGTCGGCAAAAAGATCCCCTTCGTTCCCTCACCAGTGAAGAACGC